>CAKTGQ010000001.1 GCA_934561555.1 uncultured Faecalibacterium sp.
AAGCTGGCTACTTTGTTCTACGAGCCCTCCACCCGCACCCGCCTGTCCTTTGAGGCGGCTATGCTGAACCTGGGCGGTCATGTGCTGGGCTTCCCCAGCGAGAACGTGTCCAGCGCCACCAAGGGCGAGAGCGTAGCCGACACCATCCGGGTGGTGTCCTGCTATGCCGATATCGTTGCCATGCGCCACCCCAAGGAGGGCGCACCGCTGCGCGCCTCCCGCTACTCCCGCATTCCGGTGATCAACGCCGGTGACGGCGGCCACCAGCACCCCACCCAGACCCTGACCGACCTGATGACCATCCGCCGCCGCATGGGCAAACTGGATGATCTGACCATCGGTCTGTGCGGTGATCTGAAGTTCGGCCGCACCGTCCACTCCCTGCTCAAGACCATGGCACGCTGCAAGAACGTGCGCTTTGTGCTGATCAGCCCGGAGGAGCTGCGGGTGCCGGATTATATCATCAACGATGTGCTGGAAGCCAACGGCATCCCCTACAAGGAGACCCGCAGTCTGGAGGAATCCATGCCGGAACTGGACATCCTGTATATGACCCGCGTGCAGAAGGAGCGCTTCTTCAACGAGGAGGACTACATCCGTCTGAAGAACAGCTATGTGCTGACCCGCGAAAAAATGTCGCAGGCCAAGCCCACCATGGCGGTACTGCATCCCCTGCCCCGCGTGAACGAGATTGCGTTGGACGTGGACGATGACCCCCGCGCCGCCTATTTTGAGCAGGTGCAGAACGGCGTTTACGTCCGCATGGCGCTGATCATGACCCTGCTGGGGCTTGCAGACCCCAAAGCACCGAAGGAGGAGAACTGATATGTTGAATATTGACGAGATCCAGAACGGAATTGTCATTGACCACATCAAGGCAGGCACTGCCGTTGGCCTGATGGACCTGCTGGGCATTGCGGGCAACCGCACTGCCAGCGTAGCACTGATTCAGAACGCCCGCAGCAAAAAGACCGCAAGCGGCCGAAAGGACATCATCAAGGTAGAGGGCGATGCCTCCTGGCTGAACCTGGATGTGCTGGCTTATCTTGACCCGAACATCAGCGTGACCATTATTGAGAACGGCAAGGCTGTCCGCAAGGAGCAGCCCAAGCCCCCCAAGCGTCTGGTGAACATTGTGCGGTGCAAGAACCCGCGCTGCATCTCCAGCATTGAAGAGGAGTGCGACCAGATCTTTGAGCTGAGCTCTAACGGCAAATACCGCTGCATCTACTGCGAGCAGGAGTTGCAGGTAAAGCCGGAATAAATTTTAAAGTTTGGAATATCGGAACGCCCATGGGCGTTCCGATATTCCATTTTCACAACTTAAATATAAAAAGGACTGTTCTACTGGGTAAAACCCATGTAGAGCAGTCCTTTTTTGCACAAAAAAACTGACAGGACTCTTTGCAGCGCACGATACCCCGGCCTGCCCATGCCATTCCCGTACAGCAGACAGAGCCGGAATTGCGACGCATCGAGAAACTTTATCGACTGCAACCCCCAAAAAGGCCCGCCGCAAAAAGTCCCGTCAGCAAGGCGCTGCGCATTCCTGCACAGCCCAAAAAGCAAAGGTAGACAGCCTGCTTACACGCACCGCAGGCTGTTTTTCCATCCAGCAACAAAGCTTTTAAAAAGGAGAGTATTACCCCCCCCCCACCGCAACGTGACCATGTCCGCACGGAAGGTTTCCTTTACTGGCTTCAGTATAGCAGAGTTACGTTTCTGTTGCACAAAAATTGTCATATTCTGACGGTGCAGATGTCATGAATTGTCGGTGGGCACTGCACAGGTAAAGCGGAACCAATTGTCCCGGCAGCTCAGGGTATACTCCGCGCCGTGGCGCAGCAGAACGTCTCGCACGTTGGAAAGCCCCATGCCGTGGCCGGGCTCCTTGCGGGTGGTGCGGGGCAGCTGCCCATCCGGCGGCAGCTCCACATTCCGCTGCACCCGGTTGCGCACCGAGAGAAGGTATTCCTCCCCCGTTTTTCGCACCCGCACATAGACCTCCGGCGGGTACGCCTGCGCTGCGGCACAGATGGCATTATCCAGCAGATTTGCCAGCACGGTGACCATATCCACCCCGCTTAAGGGAAAATCCCGCAGGTCGCAAAGGTCAAAATACACGCTTACACCCTGCCGGGCGGCTTCCTCATACTTGCGGGTCAGGATGGAATCCAGCAGCGGGTTATGGGTGTCCATAATGGTGGTGCTGGCAGCCACAGCCTTATCTACACCGGCAATATAATCCTGTGCACCGGCCACATCTCCCTGTGCCAGCAGGGTGCGCAGTGCACTGATATGGTTGGTGAACTCGTGGGTCAGGCGGCGCTGGGCAGTGTAGGAATCCAGCAGAGCCGAAGCCCGCTGCTGCTCCAGCTCGGCCTGAAAATACAGGCTGCGCCGCTGCATGACCTGATCGTTGAACATGACTACGATGCACAGATGCACCATGACAGCCACCGTAAGCCCCACCGTCATCCCCATTGTGGCCATGGTGGCCCTTTTGTTGTTATCCGTGAGCATGAGCAGAATGTTCAGCACCACGACCACGCCCGGGAAAAAGCTCATGGTCAGCGCCTGCAAGGGCTCCAGTGCATTATGTCGGCGCCACTTTCCTACAAAGAAGGAAACGCCCGCGCCGACTACCAGATTTGCGACTGCCATGATGATCAGGCAATCTGCACGCCGGATGACCTGCTGCAGCTCACACTTCAGCATCCACGATATGACATACCGTGCACTGTTTTCGACCAGCAGGCACATGGTACCGTTGATCAGACAGGCGGTAAACTTTTGCCCCGGCGTACCGCCAAACAGCATAACTGTGATGAACAGAAAAAGAAGCGTGTAAACCACTGCCATCGGCGTAAAAAAGCCATAGCTGCGCACGACCGAGCGGATCATCGTGAGCATGGTTATAACGCCGGACCACACCAGCGGGTGCTTTACCTTGCCCTTGCCAAGGTAGGCATACTCCACCATGATAAAGCCGATCCATTGGGTCAGGCAGACCCAGTGACCGTACACATACCAGCGCCAGAATTCTTCATTCATCGCCGAACTGCCCCTTCCATTCCAGCCATGCGCTGCGGATAGCTGCAAAATCCTGTCGGCTTGCGTTCAGCTCCACCCCGCTGCGCAGCTCCACCTTATAGTTGCGGATAGAGCGCACATATTGTAAGTTGACCACATCGCTGCGCCCCACCTGCAAAAAGCCGTTCTCGTACAACATGGCGGGCAGATCTGCGATCTTGCCGTAAAAGGTGCAGATAGGCTGGTGCGGGATGTCGCCGTAGACATTGATCTGCCGCAGATCGCTTTCCAGATAATAGATCTGATCCAGCGGGATCTCACTGGTAGTGCGGTTATGGTGCACCTCCAGCGTCTTTTGGGGGTCGGTCATGCCGGAGAAGATATCCTCCAGACAGCTGGGCAGCTGGGCGGCAATATCCCGCTTGAGCAGATAGCGGTAGGCATTGACCGTGTAGCCCTGCGGCGCAAACTCCAGATAAGCCGAGATGTACACCAGCACGATATCCGGGGCGACCTGCCGCAATTTGCGCCCCAGCGCAATGCCATCGGTGGTTTTCAGGTCTACATCCAAAAACGCCAGCTGATAGCGTTCCAGTTCCGGGGTGGCAAGCAGCTGCTCGCCGCTGGTGCAGACGGTGCTCTGCACCTGGATCTCCCGGGCGCGGAACCACTCCGAGATATACTCGTCCATCTGCGCAGCGAAGGCCGCGTCATCGTCACAGACCAGAATGTGCATGGGTCCGTTTCCTCCTTTTGAACACAAAAAAGCATATAGCGGTGTCCCCCGCCGGGAGAAGCACCCTATATGCTTTTATATTACACTTGTCCCGTCCGCTCGTCAATCAAAGACGGAGCAGACGCCGGGATCTCTTATGCAAGGAATTTGTCGTAGAGACCAAACGCAAAGATGAACACCACGATGAGCGGCAGTACATAGGTCAGGTAGCCGCGCATCCAGTCTTGCACCTTGAGCCCCTCGCCGGTATTGACCTCTTTTTTGTAATTCTGCCAGCCCCAGCCGTAGCGGGTAACGCAGAACAGCAGATACACCAAGCTACCCAGCGGCAGGAAGAGGTTGCTGACCAGAAAATCCTCTACATCCAGCACAGCACCGCCGAACACCGCAAAGCCATCCCATGCCCACAGGTTATAGCCCAGCACACAGGGCATGGACAGAAGGATGATGAGCACAAGGTTCACAAGACTGGACTTTTTACGGCTGCAACCGGTCAGCTCCATGCCGCAGCAGATGATGTTCTCGAACACTGCCAACACGGTGGACATCGCTGCAAAGGCCATGAACAAAAAGAACAGGCTGCCCCACAGCCGCCCCATGGACATATTGGCAAAGATGTTGGGCAGGGTGATGAAGATCAGACTGGGGCCGCTGGTCTGGTCTACATGGTAGGTGAAGCAGGCCGGGAAGATGATCAGACCGGCGGTGATGGCCACAAAGGTATCCAGCACCACGATGCGGACAGACTCGCCCAGCAGGGAGTGCTCCTTGCCGATATAGCTGCCAAAAATGGACATAGCACCGATGCCAAGGCTCAGGGTGAAGAAGGCCTGATTCATGGCGGAGACCAGCGTGTTGACCACGCCCACCTCCTGCATGCGGGCAAAGTCCGGCACAAGGAAGAAGGAAAGGCCCTCCTTTGCCCCGGGCATAAACAGGCTGTTGACAGCCAGCACCACCATAATGAGGAGCAGGGCAATCATCATACCCTTGGTCACACGCTCCAGACCGCTTTGCAGACCCTTGGCGCACACCAGAATGCCCACCACCACCACAAATACCATCCAGAAGGTCATGGTGGCAGGGCTGGCCAGCATTTCGGTAAACTTACCGGCCACCTGCTCTGCGTTGAGCCCTGCCAGCTTACCGGCGGCGGTCATGTAGAAATAGTGCAGCATCCAGCCCGCCACGGTGGTGTAAAACATCATCAGCAGGTAGCAGCCGATGAGGGTGAAGTAGCCGTGGATGTGCCACTTCTGCCCCGGCTTTTCCAGCGCCTGATACGCCCGCACCGGGCTTTTGCGGGAGGCACGCCCCACGGCGAACTCCATGGTCATGATGGGCAGACCCAGAATGACCAGAAAGATCAGGTAAAACAGCACAAAAGCACCGCCGCCGCCCTGACCCGCAATATACGGGAACTTCCATACGTTGCCGATGCCGATGGCACAGCCCGCAGAGAGCAGAATAAAGCCCAGCCGGGATTTCAGAGTTTCTCGTTCCATGATCCGATAACTCCTTACTTCTGCTTCCGGGGTGCGTTTTTACCCACAGGGCCGCGGGGACGGCGCTCGGCAGCCTTGGACTGCTGGGCAGCACTGCGGGTCTGTGCACGGCCCTTGACGGCTGCGGCGCGCAGACCGTTCACCTCGGCCTTGGTCAGCTCGCGGTAGGTGCCGGGCTTGAGCATTCCCAGCTTGACCACGCCCTCAGCGTTGCGCTTCAGGCGCACCACCTCAAGCCCCACGCTCTCGCACATCCGGCGAATCTCGCGGTTCTTGCCCTCTTTCAGGGTCATTTCCATCACGGTGCGGCCGGGCTCGTCAGTAACTACGTTGATGGCGCAGGGCATGGTCTTGGTGCCGTCATCCAGCACAACGCCGCTGCTCAGCTTGAGGATGGTGGCCTCGTCGGCGCGGGGCTGCACGGTAACGCGGTACAGCTTGGAGATGCCGCCGGACGGATGGGTGACAGCCTGCGCAAAGGCACCATCGTTGGTCATCAACAGCAGACCCTCGCTGTCCTTATCCAAACGACCCACCGGGTACAGACGGGCGGGGATGTCGCTGACCAAGTCCATCACAGTCTTGCGGCCCAGTTCATCGCTGGCGGTGGTCACATAGCCACGGGGCTTGTACAGCGCCAGATAATACAGCTGCTGGTTTTTCTGGATGTAGATACGCTCGTCATCCACATGGAGCACGTCACGGTTGGGGTCCATCTTGTCGCCCACCTTTACCGGGTGGCCATTCACCTTGACGCGACCCTCGGCAATGATCTGCTCGGCGGCGCGGCGGGAGCACAGACCCTGCTCAGCCATGATCTTCTGAATACGTTCTTCTGCCATAATATTACTCCTTGTGCGCCTCACGGCGCTCAAAACGCGCACCGCTTCCCTGCTTTTGCGGGGCACGGTGCGCGGCTATATAAACCGCAGACCAAAAAGGCCTGCGGCTGCGGCTTGATTTGTGTAAAGGGTTACTCTGCCTTGGGCTCCTCTGCGGGTGCCTTGGCGTCCTTTTTGACCAGCGTGGTGAGCTTTTCCACCAGCTCGGGCAGCATAGTCAGGGCGCGGTCGATGCTGTTGGAGCTGTCCGACAGCTGGATGGTACGCACACAGCCATCCTTGATGACCAGAAATGCCACCGGCTGGATGTTGACACCGGCACCGGAGCCGCCGCCGAACAGATCCTTGTTGGCAGCGTTCTTGCCGTTAAAGTCGGTGCCGCCGGAGGCGAAACCGAAGCTCACCTTGGACACCGGCAGGATGGTGATGCCATCCTCGGTGGTGATGGGCTTGCCGATAATGGTGTTGGAGTCCACCATCTGGTGGATCTTTTCCATCGTAACGTTCATCAGGCCCTGAATAGGATGCTCTGCCATAAAACAACTCTCCTTTATTCATCCGTGCAGGCAGCAGCCCGCCGGAAAGCATTCTGATATAGATTTAGTGTACCACACTTTATATAAAGATGTCCAATACTTTTTTGCGCCAGAACTCGTACAGCACCCGCACAGCGGCAATGACGATGAACAGTGCCTGCGCACTGACCCGGAAGGATACCCTATCCTGCACAGTGGGCTGGGCGCTGCCGAAGTCCGGCAGAACGCGCAGCTGGTCAAATTCCAGAAAGAAAAAGTGATCCAACACGCCAAGAGTCGGGTAGAGCCACGCCTGCAGCTTGCCGTAGCTGCGGGCAGCTGCGGCGGGGTCGTCCCCGCGCACGCCAAGGCAGATTGAGATCTTTGTAAAGCGGATGGCGCCAAACACCGCCCGCAGCAGCGTTCCTGCGCCCCGCAGCATGGTGCAAAGCGCATCCAGCGTGATCTTTGCCTTTTGGCGGGGCGGCTTTTCAGCTTTGGGCTTTGCGGGCTGCGCGGCCTTTTTTTCAGCCTTTTTGCGCTTACACTCCGCACGCCATGCGCGGAATTTTGCTTTCAGACTGCCGGTAAAGCCCTTGGGTTCCTCCGGCTGGGCAGGCGGTTCAGGCTTTGGGTATTGGAACACCGGGAAGGTGATGCCCAGAGCCCCGGCCTTTACGGTAAGCGTATCGTTTTGCCAGCAGACATCCGCGCAGAAGGGGCACAGCAGCAACAGCGCCGCCAGCACCAACAAAATCAGCAGCAGGATGCCCGCCACCTTGAGGATGAACAGCAGACAAGCGCCCACTGCGGAAAGAACCATGCCCATGGGTCAACCCTCACTTTCGGTCGGATCATCTGTCGGCGCGTCGCTGTGCACCGGCGGCAGGTCTGCCAGACTGGACAGACCGAACACACGCAAAAATGTATCGGTGGTGCGGAAACTGACCGGGCGACCCGGCAGATCCAGACGTCCGGCTTCCTCGATGAGTCCCTTTTCCAGCAGACCGGACACGCTGGAGGAGGAATCCACGCCGCGCACCTGCTCAATAAAGGCGCGGGACACCGGCTGGTTGTAGGCGATAACGGTCAAAGTCTCCATGGCCGCAGGACCAAGCGGTACGGCGCGGCGGCTGTCCAGCACGCGGCGCACGCAGTCTGCCCACTGGGTCTTGGTGGCCAGCTGCCACCGGGTGTTCAGATGCAGCAGACACAGGCCGCTGTCCTCCCGCTGGTAGCGGGTGTGCAGGGTCTCCAGTGCGGCATCCACGCTGGACTGGGGCAGTTGCACCGCCTGTGCCAGCTTATCGGCACCTATGGGGTCGCCGCAGGCAAAAAGCATGGCTTCCACGGCGGCAAGGATTTGTTTCTGGTTCATGGGTTCTCCTTATTGCGTTCCGGGCGGGTGCGGCGCATGGTCAGCGCTCCCCGGTCGTCCAACGCGATGCGTCCGCCTCGCACCAGTTCCAGCAGCGCCAGAAAGGTAGCTACGTTGGTGCTGCGGCTCTGGCTGCGGGAAAAGAGCTGCTCCATCCTTGCCACGGTTCCGCCCAGCATCCGGCGCAGGATGTACACCACCCGGCTGGTGACCGATACCATGGGCGCGGTGACCAGCGGCTCGAACTGCTGCTGAGTGGGCACGCGGCGGGTCTTGGTGCGGCCCGCCAGCGCCTGCCAGTAGTCGGCCAGTATCTGCGGGGCGTGGTGCAGCGCGTAGGTGTTGTCCAACTCCATCTCCATGGGACGGCGCACGAATACCGGGGCGGCCTCCCCTTTTGCGCGCAGCAGCTCTGCCATGCGGCGGCACTGGTCGTACTCAATGAGCTGGCCGGTGAACTCCTGCTTCATGCGCTCGCCCTCTTCGCTGCGGGGCAGCAGCAGAAAGCTTTTCATCTCCACCAGATGCGCCGCCATCTCAATGAAGGCGCTGGCGGTCTCGGGGTCGGGGTCTGCCTGCTCCACGGTGCGGGTGTACTGGTCGATGAGCCGCAAAATGGGGATATTGTGCAGATCCATCTTATGTTTTGCCACCAGCGCCAGCAGTAATTCCAGCGGACCGTCAAAATCCTCTAAATGGAAGGTCAATTCCTCTGCCACTTAGATCACCGCCCCAAGGCTGCTGGCATAAACGGCGTAGGCGATCTTATCGATATACCCGGTGCCTGCGCCCAAAAGCGACCACACCACGTTGTTCAGGTAGTACAGCGGCACATCCAGAAAGCCGCCCCACACCGCTGCCAGCATGACGATCATGATATATTTTTCGTACCGCATCAGACCAAAGTAGATGCGCTGCGGCAGCACCACCAGCAGAATGCGGCTGCCGTCCAGCGGCGGCACCGGGATGAGATTGAACACCGCAAGGCTTACGTTCATCAGCACCAGATACCGCAAAAACATGGCAATATAAATGGCTGCATTATTGACCGGTGCCCAGTAGTACATCACCTTCCATGCCACCATACCAAGGTAGGCCAACACAAGGTTTGCCACAGGGCCTGCCAGCGCCGTAAGCGCCATACCCCACTTGGGATTTTTGAAGTTGCGGGGGTTGGTGGACACAGGCTTTGCCCAGCCCACGCCTGCAAACACCATGCACAGCGTGCCCAACAGGTCAAAGTGGGCAAAGGGATTCAGCGAAAGACGTCCCTCGCGTTTGGCGGTGGCATCGCCCAGCAGCCACGCTGCCAGCGCATGGCCGGCCTCATGGAACGGAATAGCTACCAGCGCTACCAGTGCGCGGATGATGTAATAGGTTGCCTGTGCGGTCATGTAAATCTCCTGTCAAAACGAATTTCTTCCTTTATAATACTATTTTTTTGTGCCCTGCACAAGCCCCACTGCGCCGGGAATGCAAAAAGCTACAGAAAATTTAAAAAAAGGCTTGCTTTTTCTCTGCATCTCTGGTAAAATAGTCAAGCTGATTATTTTGATTCCATACTTCACTGTAGGAGGTGCAATTACCATGGCTAAGTGTGAATGCTGCGGCAAGGGTGTTACCTTTGGTATCAAGGTCTCTCACTCTCATCGCCGTTCCAACCGTACCTGGAAGCCGAATGTCCGTCGTGTCAAGGCGGTCGTGGAGGGCTCTCCCAAGTATGTCTACGCATGCTCCCGTTGCCTGCGCGCTGGCAAAGTTACCCGCGCTGTCTAATTTGGTGTATGTGGCCGGTCACTTTGTCGAGTGGCCGGCTTTTTTATTTGCCGCAAGGAGAGGAATAAAATGTCTTTGCCTGTTGATCCCATCATGCTGCTGAGCGTGGTGAACCTGAAACTGCGGGATCAGTATAAGGATCTCGATGCGCTGTGCGAAGATCTGGAGGCCGATAAGGCCGGTCTGTGCGCAAAGCTGCACGCTGTGGGGTACGATTACGACCCGCAACGCAACCAGTTTGTCTGATTATAGCTTCCAAATCCGGCACCGGTGCGCAGCGACTGTGCCCGGGCCGGTGAATGATAAAATAAGGAGTGCTTGATTTATGATCCAGGGTACCTATTACAAAGAGTGGAGCACGGTTCTTGGCCGTGAGATGGAGTTTAAGGTGTACGGCCATGCCGGTGTGCCGGTGCTGGCATTGCCCGCCCGCGGCGGCCGTTTTTACGACTGGGAGAACAACGGGATGCCCGACGCCATTGCCCAGCTGCTGAACGAGGGCAAGGTTCAGCTGTTCTGCGCAGATGCCGTGGACGGCGAGGGCCTGTTGAATGGTGATCTGCCCCAGCGCCGCCGCGCTGAGCTGCAGGAGAAGTATTTCGTCTACCTGAGCGCTGAGTTGGCTCCCCGCATTCTGACCTTGAACAACGCCAAAAAGGGCACCCGGATCTGGACTGCCGGTGTGGACTTGGGCGCTTACCACGCCGTCCACTGCCGTCTGCGCCGTCCCACCCTGTTTGCCGGCGCTGTGGGCATGGGCGGTATCTATGACCTGACCCGCTTCTGGGGCACCGACAGCGACGACATGGTGCTGCGCTGCGCTCCCCTTGCTTACCTGCAGGAGAACGGCATCGCCAACAAGCTGGCTCTGACCAAGGCAGAAGAGAACAGCCTGATCCTCTGCGCCGGTCAGGGTGCCTACGAGGGCGATGCACTGGACGACACACAGGCACTGGCCGACCTGCTGAAGGACCAGGGCATGCCCGCGCATCTGGAGATCTGGGGCGGTGACGTTTCCCACGACTGGTACTGGTGGTGCAAGATGTGGAGCTTGTTTGCACCGCGCATTCTGGAAGTAAAGTAAGAATTTTTAACGGGGGAAAGCCTGCGGGCTTTCCCTCGTTTTCTTTTTCTCGATTTCCTACTTGAATTGTCGGATATTGTGTGCTATACTGCTGTTGCAAGAAAATATACCCCATGGGGGTTTATGAAAGGAGCAATTCCGAGATGGAAGAGACCAAAAAGCACTGCTGCTGTGACAATGCACCGGAAGCGGACACTGCGGCAGATACCGCTGTCCCCTGCTGCTGCCGCCACAAAGAGCGCAGCCCGGAGGAATACAAAGCCCTGCTCAACCGGCTGAACCGCATTGAAGGGCAGGTGCGCGGCATCCGCGGGATGCTGGAAAAGGACGCCTACTGTGTGGACATTCTGGTGCAGGTGGCCGCAGCCAACGCGGCGCTGAACAGCTTTTCCCGGGAATTACTGGCGCAGCACATCGGCAGCTGCGTGGCGGACGACCTGCGTGCCGGCAGCGACGAAAAGCTGGAAGAACTGCTCCGGCTGCTGCCCAAGCTGATGAAATGACCGCCCGCCGGGCAAACTGACCACAAGGAGAAATAGCAATGGAACAATTCAACGTTACCGGCATGAGCTGCGCGGCCTGCTCTGCCCGGGTAGAAAAGGCCGTAAAGAGCGTGCCGGGCGTCACCGGTTGTTCGGTAAGCCTGCTGACCAACTCCATGGGGGTGGAGGGCACCGCTGAGGATGCCGCCATTATCCGTGCTGTGGAGCAGGCTGGTTACGGTGCAAGCCCTAAAAAGGCCGCCGCAGCGGCCAGCACCAGCGCAGAGCTGGACGCATTGGCTGACCATGAAACACCCAAGCTGAAACGGCGGCTTATCGCCTCGATGGGCTTTTTGCTGGTATTGATGTACTTTTCCATGGGGCACATGATGTGGGGCTGGCCGCTGCCCCGCTGGTTTGACGGCAACCACATTGCCATGGGGCTGGTACAGCTGCTACTGGCGGGCATCGTGATGGTAATCAACCAGAAGTTTTTCATCAACGGCTTCAAGGGGCTGGTGCACCGCTCCCCCAACATGGATACGCTGGTGGCTATGGGCTCCATGGCAAGCTTTGTATGGAGCACCTACGCCCTGTTTGCCATGACCGATGCACAGCTGCACGGCAACGAGGAACTGGTCATGCACTACATGATGGAGTTCTATTTTGAGTCTGCCGCCATGATTTTGACCCTTATCACCGTGGGCAAGATGCTGGAAGCACGCTCCAAGGGCAAGACCACCGATGCGCTCAAGAGCCTGATGAAGCTTGCCCCCAAGACTGCTACCCTGCTGCGGGACGGTGCCGAGGTGACCGTGCCCATTGAGCAGGTGCAGAAAGAGGATATCTTTGTGGTGCGCCCGGGTGAGAACATCCCGGTGGACGGCATTGTGCTGGAGGGCAGCAGCGCCGTAAACGAGAGCGCCCTGACCGGCGAGAGCATCCCGGTGGACAAGGCCGTGGGCGATAAGGTAAGCGCCGCCACCACCAACCAGTCCGGTTATTTGCAGTGCCGCGCTACCCGCGTGGGCGAGGACACCACGCTGGCACAGATCATCCGCATGGTCAGCGATGCCGCCGCCACCAAGGCCCCCATCGCAAAGATTGCGGATACCGTATCCGGCTTTTTCGTGCCTGCGGTCATCAGCATTGCGGTGGTCACCACCCTTGTCTGGCTGCTGCTGGGACGGGACGTAGGCTACGCGCTGGCGCGTGGCATCTCGGTGCTGGTCATCAGCTGCCCTTGTGCGCTGGGTCTGGCAACGCCGGTGGCCATTATGGTGGGCAACGGCTTGGGTGCAAAGAACGGTATCCTGTTCAAGACCGCTGCGGCGCTGGAAGAAGCCGGCCGCACCCGCATCGTGGCGCTGGACAAGACCGGCACCATCACCTGCGGCGAGCCTACCGTCACCGACCTTCTGCCCGCTGCGGGCGTGACCGAGACCGAGCTGCTCACGCTGGCAGCCGCGCTGGAGGGCCGCAGCGAGCACCCGCTGGCGCGGGCAGTGCTGGCCTATGCGGAGGAAAAGCAGCTGGAGCTGCCCTCTGTCACTGATTTTACCGCCCTGCCGGGCAACGGCCTTACCGCCAAGCTGGAAGGCAAGGAGATCTTTGGCGGCAATGCTGCTTTTATCGGTGCAAAGTTTGCTATCCCCGCTGCGCTGCAAACACAGGCTGCTGCGCTGGCTGCGCAGGGTAAGACTCCCCTCTTCTTTGGCGGCGCAGGCCGCCTGCTGGGCATTATCGCGGTGGCTGATACCATCAAGGAGGACAGCCCGCAGGCCATCCGGGAGCTACGGAATATGGGCATCCGGGTAGTGATGCTGACCGGCGACAATCAGCGCACTGCCGAGGCCATTGGCCGACAGGCCGGGGTGGACGAGGTGATCGCTGGGGTGCTGCCGGAGGGCAAGGAGGCCGTTATCCGGCAGCTGCAAAAATACGGCAAGGTAGCCATGGTAGGCGACGGCATCAACGACGCCCCTGCCCTGACCCGCGCTGACACCGGCATTGCCATCGGCGCAGGCACAGATGTAGCCATTGACGCCGCCGACGTAGTACTGATGAACTCCAAGCTGTCGGACGTGCCCGCCGCCATCCGGCTGAGCCGCGCTTCCCTGCGCAACATCCACGAAAACCTGTTCTGGGCGTTTATCTATAACATCATCGGTATCCCGCTGGCAGCCGGTGTGTTCATTCCCTTGGGGCTGACACTGAATCCCATGTTCGGCGCAGCTGCCATGAGCCTTTCCAGCTTCTGCGTGGTGAGCAACGCCTTGCGGCTGAACCTGTTCGACCTGCACAGCGCAAAGCGTGACCACCCGCCCAAACACGTCCCTGCCCTGCCCGCTGCCCTTGTGCAGCCCGCAGCGGAGGAAGATACAATTAAGGAGGAAACCGCTATGAAAAAGACCCTGACCGTAGAAGGCATGATGTGCCCCCACTGTGAAGCCCGCGTCAAGAAGGCGCTGGAGGCTCTGCCGCAGGTGAACGAGGCTGTTGTCAGCCACGAAGCCGGTACTGCCATCGTTACCCTGAATGCAGAGGTGGACGATGAGGTATTGAAGAAGGCTGTGGAGGCGCAGGATTACCCCGTTACCGGCATCCAGTAAGATTCAGCCATCACAAAATGCAAAAGGCAGCTGCGCGGATTTCTGCGCAGCTGCCTCTTTTGTAACGGGACGGTTTTGAATGCGCGCCGCGTTCGCTTTGCGCATCTTCAGTGGAAGGATTCTTTTTTATTTTGGAGCACCGGAGCGTCTGCGGACGCTCCGGTGCTCCATTTGTACGGAAGAAGTTGTCCCCGGTTAGAACGCAAAAAGCCCGCTGCAAGGCAGAATGTCCTTGCAGCGGGCAGCATAGATAACCGGGGAATCCTTATCAGACTTCAGTGTTGAAGTAGCGCTTCAGCAGGCCCTCGAAGCCGCGGCCATGGCGGGCTTCGTCCTTTGCCATCTCATGGACGGTGTCGTGGATAGCGTCCAGATTCAGCTCCTTAGCCTTCTTGGCCAGATCCATCTTGCCGGCGCAGGCACCGCACTCGGCCTCGGCACGCATCATCAGGTTCTTCTTGGTGCTGTCGGTCACGACCTCGCCCAGCAGCTCTGCAAAGCGGGATGCGTGGTCAGCTTCCTCGTAAGCATAGCGCTTGTAAGCCTCGGCGATCTCGGGGTAGCCCTCACGCTCTGCCACGCGAGCCATAGCCAGATACATACCGACCTCGCTGCACTCGCCCTCGAAGTTTGCGCGCAGACCGTCAACGATCTCCTGCGGCACGCCCTCTGCCTTGCCGATGCCAACAACGTGCTCGGTGACGTAGGTGTTGCCGGTCTTTTCCACAAAAGCGGAAGCGGGAGCCTTGCAAACGGGGCACTGAGCGGGGATCTCACCCTCAGCGATATAACCACAAACGGTGCAAACGTATTTCTTCATAAGAATTTACCTCCATTCGATCTGTTAAAAACAATACAGGACGGAAACCACCCGCCTGTTGCTTCTATGCAGGGCAGCTGCGCTGCCGGGTATAGAAAGAGCCATGGAAAGGAGCCTTGTGCTTTGTGCACTTCCCTTTCCATGGCTCTATTATAGCGAATAATTCCTAGTTAGTCAAGTATATTTTTAAGAATTATTCCTATTTATTGAAATCTGGCAGGATGCCCAAATTCCCTTGCGGAAAACTGGGCGCATTACCGAGGCTCAGACCTGCAGGTTGCCGCTGGTAGCAGCATCGGAACCGGCAGTAGCGTCAAACTCGTAGTCGTTGCCAGGCAGGATGGCGTTGAGCAGGATGCCTGCAATCGCAGCCACAGCCAGACCGGACAGGTTGATGGTGACGCTGCCAACGGTAAAGCCAACGCCACCCACAGAGTTGAAGCCCAGTGCGCACACCAGAATGACGGCGGCAACGATCAGGTTGCGGCTGTTGGTGAAGTCCACGCGGTTCTCCACCACGTTGCGCACACCGATGGCAGAGATCATGCCGTACAGCACGAAGCTGATACCGCCGATGATGCCGGTGGGGATGGTGTTGATGACAGCCTCAAACTTGGGGCTGAAGCTCAGGATGATGGCCAACACAGCGGCAATGCGGATGACCAGCGGGTCGTAGATTTTGCTCAGCGCCAGCACACCGGTGTTCTCGCCGTAGGTGGTGTTAGCGGGGCCGCCCAGCAGACCGGCCATGGTGGTGGCCAGACCATCGCCCATCAGGGTGCGGTTCAGGCCGGGGTCATTGATATAGTTGTGGCCGACGGTAGCGCTGATGGCGGCGATATCGCCAACGTGCTCCATCATAGTAGCCAGTGCGATGGGGATAATGGTGAACAGAGCACTGATGAACTCCGGGCTGCCGTCAATGGCGAACAGACCCATAGCTTCCTTGTGCAGGGGGATGCCCAGCCAAGCGGCCTCGGAGATCTTCTGGAAGTCCACTGCTCCGGTGACCAGTGCCACAGCGTAGGAGACCAGCACGCCGATGAGGATGGGCAGGATCTTGACCATGCCCTTGCCCCAGATGTTGCACACGATGACAGTGCCCAGTGCCACAAAGGCCAGCAGCCAGTTGGACTGGCAGTTGGTGATGGCAGAGGGTGCAAGGATCAGGCCGATGGAGATGATGATGGGGCCGGTAACCACCGGCGGGAAGAACTTCATGATGCGGCGGATGCCAAAGGTGGAGATCAGCAGGCTGGCCACCAGATAGACCAGACCCGAGAACGCAATGGCAGCGCAGGCATAGGGCAGCATCTTGGTGTTGGCAATGGTCAGGTTGCCGTCGGCATCAGCCAGCATGGGAGCCACGATGGAGAAGCCGCCCAGATACGCAAAGGAGGAGCCGAGGAATGCCGGGACCTTCTTTTTGGTGATGAGGTGGAACAGCAGCGTGCCCAGACCGGCACACAGCAGCGTGGTGGAAACGCTCAGACCGGTAAGCAGCGGCACCAGCACCGTTGCACCGAACATGGCAAACATATGCTGCACACCCAGAATAAACATCCGGCCTGTGCCCAGCTTTTTGGCGTCGTATACGCCCTTGGAGTAATCGATCTTTTCGCTCATAGAAAACCTCCTGTACTGTTATTCCCAAAAAAAGAGGCATTGCCGTTGAAACAGCAGTGCCTCTGAATTTCAGGAACAAGACCTCCACACAAAAATGGGAAAGAAGCCGCTATGCAGTCGCTCACGCTTGAACATTGTGCTCCTCCCCTTCTTTTTGTGTTCCTTCCAACAACCGGAACCGCTCCGGCAAGGCAGCAGCAGCGCTGCAGCCTTTTTGATAAGTATAGCAGATTTTGGGCTTTCCAGCAAGGTGTTGACAGCTTTTTCTTGCCTGTTACGCCGCGCCGTGGGCTGCGGGGGTTGCGCTTTGGGGCGGAATCGCCTATAATAGAGCCTGTTCTTATTTCCTACTATCATAATGCGTTGATATTACAGGAGGCTCTATGCTCTATCTGGATTATTCTGCCAACACCCCCGTGGACGAGGCAGTGCTGCAATGCTTCTGCGAAGCAGAGCGGCGCTACCCGGGCAATGCCAACGCCCACCATCAGGCAGGCGCTGCAGCAAAGGCTGCTATAAACGAGGCGACCCGCAGCATCGCCCGCTGTCTGGGAGCACCGCCTGCGGGCATTATCTATACCTCCGGTGCAAGCGAAGCCAACAACCTTGCCATGAAGGGGCTGGCGGCGCTGGGAGGTGCAGCGGGCAGGCACATCCTCTCTACCCCGCTGGAGCATTCGTCCGTCAGCGGCAGTCTGGAGGCGCTGCAAAAGCAGGGGTACGAGGTGGAGCTGCTAGACATCCTGCCGGACGGCACGGTGGACCTTGCTGACCTGAAAAACCGGCTGCGCCCGGACACCGTACTGGTGGCTGTGACTGCTGTGGACAGCGAGCTGGGCGTGGTGCAGCCTATTGCGGAAATTGCAGAGCTTTTAAAGGCGTATCCTAACTGCCATTTTCATGTGGACGCCACGCAGGCTGTGGGGAAAATTCCTGTGCAGTTTGAGGGCATGGACACCATGAGCCTGACAGCCCATAAGTTTTACGGGCTCAACGGCATCGGTGTGCTGGTCAAACGACTGGGGCTGGCACTGTCGCCCCTCATCCACGGCGGAGAGAGCACTACCCCCTACCGCAGTGGCACACCTACCGTAGCACTGGCCTGCTCGCTGGCGCTGGCCTTGGAAAAAGCCACTGCGGAACTGCCCGCCCGCGCCGCAGCTGTGCGCAGCCTGAATGACCATCTGCGCACAGAACTGGCCAACTATCCAAAGGTACGCATCAACAGCCCCGCAAACGCTGTGCCGCATATCCTGAACCTGAGCGTGCAGGGCGTAAAGGGTACCGTGTTCCAGCGGGAGCTGGACGCACGCGGGGTGTGCGTCTCGGTCAAATCTGCCTGTTCGTCCGATGGACTACCCTCCCGGGCGGTGCTGGCAGTCAGTCAGGACCGGCGCAACGCCCTTTCCTCTTGGCGCATCAGCCTGAGCCACCTTACCACAGAGGAAGAAGTGACCACCTTTCTGCACGCCTTTGCAGACTGTTACAGCACTCTGACCCGGTAAAAGAGCAGCTAAACAGAAATGCTTACAACTGACATAAACAAACAAAAAAGACCTTCCCGCTCTCCGGAACGGGAAGGTCTTTATAAATTGCTAGTTAGCCTTGGAACTTACGTTCAAGGACAAAATCACTCAACGATCTTGCCAACAACGCCGGAACCAACGGTACGGCCACCCTCACGGATAGCGAAACGCAGGCCCTCTTCCATAGCAACGGGGGTCAGCAGCTCAACGTGCATCATGACGTTATCGCCGGGCATGCACATCTCGGTGCCTTCCGGCAGGGTGATGATGCCGGTCACGTCGGTGGTACGGAAGTAGAACTGAGGACGATAGTTGGAGAAGAAGGGGGTGTGACGGCCGCCTTCGTCCTTGGTCAGAACGTAGACCTGAGACTCGAAGACCTTGTGGGGGTGCACAGAACCGGGCTTAGCCAGAACCTGGCCACGCTCGATCTGGGTACGATCAACACCACGCAGCAGAGCGCCGATGTTATCGCCAGCCTCAGCGAAGTCCAGAGACTTACGGAACATCTCCAGACCGGTGATGGTGGTGTTCAGACGGTCGGGCTTAATGCCGACGATCTCCATAGCGTCGCCAACCTTGGCAACACCACGCTCAACACGACCGGTAGCAACGGTACCACGGCCAGAAATGGTCATGACATCCTCGATGGGCATCAGGAAGGGCTTGTCCTCCTCACGATCCGGGTTGGGGATGTAGGAGTCAACAGCGTCCATCAGCTCCTTGATGCAAGCGTAAGCGGGATCCTCGGGATCGTTGGGAGCCTCCAGAGCCTTCAGAGCGGAACCACGAATGATCGGGGTGTCGTCGCCCGGGAAGTCGTACTCGCTCAGCAGCTCACGGATCTCCATCTCGACCAGATCCAGCAGCTCTTCGTCGTCGACCATATCGCACTTGTTCATGAACACAACGATATAGGGCACGCCGACCTGACGAGCCAGCAGGATGTGCTCACGGGTCTGGGGCATGGGACCATCGGTAGCAGCAACGACCAGAATAGCGCCGTCCATCTGAGCAGCACCAGTGATCATGTTCTTAACGTAGTCAGCATGGCCCGGGCAGTCAACGTGAGCGTAGTGACGAGCCTCGGTCTGGTACTCGACGTGAGCGGAGTTGATCGTGATACCACGAGCGCGCTCCTCGGGAGCCTTATCGATGTTAGCGTAGTCCATGAACTCTGCATCACCCTTCAGAGCCAGGTACTTGGTGATAGCAGCGGTCAGAGTGGTCTTGCCGTGGTCAACGTGACCGATGGTGCCGATGTTAACATGCGGCTTAGAACGGTCGAACTTTGCCTTTTCAGCCATTGGAATATCCTCCCTTAATTTAGGTTTTGATATTGGTTACAACAACCCTGCAAAATGCAGACATTGCACTGCAAGGCTATTCTACTAAATTTGTCCTGTAAAATCAAGTGCTTTTACAGGAAATTTTGCCGGAGTTACACTACCCCGGCAAAATTCTTATGCTTTACAGCGCTTAGCCCTTGGTACGGCCAGCAATGATCTGGTCAGCAATGTTCTTGGGAACCGGCTCGTAGTGAGAGGGCTCCATAACATACTGGCCACGACCCTGAGTCTTGGAACGCAGGTCGGTAGCGTAGCCGAACATCTGAGCCAGAGGCACAAATGCGTTGACACGCTGGGTACCAGCCATAGCTTCCATGCCCTGAATCTGACCACGGCGAGCGTTCAGGTCGCCGATAACATCGCCCAGATACTCATCAGGAACGATAACAGCAACCTTCATGATGGGCTCGGTGATGATAGGATCAGCCTTGCGCATAGCATCCTTGAATGCCATAGAACCAGCGATGGAGAAGGCCATTTCAGAGGAGTCGACCTCATGATAAGAGCCATCCCACAGGGTGACCTTGACATCAACAACAGGATAGCCTGCCAGAACGCCAGCCTTCATAGCACCCTGAATACCGTTGTCGATAGCAGGGATGTATTCCTTCGGGATAGCGCCGCCAACGATAGCGTTGACGAACTCGTAACCCTTGCCGGCCTCGTTGGGCTCGATCTTGATCTTAACGTGACCGTACTGGCCCTTACCACCGGACTGACGTGCATACTTGGTCTCCTGGTTGGCCTCCTTGCGGATGGTCTCACGGTAAGCAACCTGGGGTGCACCCACGTTTGCCTCAACCTTGAACTCACGCAGCAGACGGTCAACGATAATCTCCAGATGCAGCTCGCCCATACCAGCAATGATAGTCTGGCCGGTCTCTTCATCGGTGTAGGTCTTGAAGGTCGGGTCCTCTTCGGCCAGCTTTGCCAGCGCGATGCCCATCTTCTCGTTACCAGCCTTGGTCTTAGGCTCGATAGCAACGCGGATAACGGGCTCGGGGAACTTCATGGACTCCAGAATGATGGGATGATTCTCATCACACAGAGTATCACCAGTGGTGGTGTTCTTCAGACCGACAACAGCAGCGATATCACCTGCATAGCAGCAGTCGATATCCTTGCGGTGGTTGGAGTGCATCTGCAGGATGCGGCCCATACGCTCCTTGTTGTCCTTCACGGAGTTGTAGACAGTAGTACCTGCCTCAACCTTACCGGAGTACACACGGAAGTATGCCAGCTTACCAACGAACGGGTCGGTAGCGATCTTGAAGGCCAGAGCAGCAAACGGAGCATCGTCAGAAGAAGGACGGGTCTCCTGCTCTTCGGTCTCAGGATTCACACCCTTGATGTCCTCGACATCGGTGGGTGCGGGCATATAGTCAACGATAGCGTCCAGCAGCTTCTGCACGCCGCGGTTCTTGTAAGAAGAACCACAGACAACGGGAACCAGAGTATTTGCAATGGTCTCCTTGCGGATAGCAGCCTTCAGTTCCTCACGGGTGATTTCCTCACCCTCGAGGTACTTCTCCATCAGCTCTTCGTCGTTCTCGGCAACAGCCTCGACCAGAATGTTACGGTACTCTTCAGCCTGCTCGACCATATCCTCGGGGATAGGCTCGGTGCGCATGTCGTTGCCCATATCGTCGTAGTAGACCTCAGCGTTCATATCGACCAGGTCAACGATACCACGGAAGGTATCCTCCTGACCGATAGGCAGCTGGATCGCTACGCCGTTAGCGTGCAGACGATCGTGCAGCATCTTGATGCAGCGGAAGAAGTCGGCACCCATGGTATCCATCTTGTTGACGTAGACCATACGGGGAACCTTGTACTCGTCAGCCTGACGCCAAACGGTCTCAGACTGAGGCTCGACACCGCCCTTAGCAGCCAGAACGGTCACAGAACCGTCCAGCACGCGCAGAGAACGCTGAACCTCAACAGTGAAGTCCACGTGGCCCGGGGTGTCGATGATGTTGATGCGGTGACGGTTCTTCTTGAATGCGACCGGATCCTTCTGGGTCTCAGAGTGGCTCCAGTAGCAGGTGGTAGCAGCGGAAGTGATGGTGATACCACGCTCCTGCTCCTGAACCATCCAGTCCATGGTAGCGCCGCCATCATGAACTTCGCCGATCTTGTGGTTGATGCCGGTGTAGTACAGAATACGCTCGGTAGTCGTAGTCTTACCAGCATCGATATGGGCCATAATGCCGATATTTCTCGTCATCTGAAGAGAAACTTCTCTGGGTGTAGCCATGAAATTAACCTCCTACAGAACAGATCAATAACGGAAATGTGCGAAAGCCTTGTTAGCTTCTGCCATCTTGTGAGTGTCCTCACGCTTCTTCACGGCGTTACCAGTGTTGTTGGCAGCATCCATGATCTCAGCAGCCAGACGCTGTGCCATGGTCTTCTCACCACGGCTGCGGCTGTAGGCAGTCAGCCAGCGCAGGCCCAGAGTCTCGCGGCGGGCAGGGCTGACTTCCAGAGGAACCTGGTAGTTAGCACCGCCAACACGGCGGGTCTTGCACTCGAGGCTGGGCATGATGTTCTCCATCGCCTTCTCGAAAGTCTCCAGAGGATCGTTGCCGGTCTTCTCCTGAATCATGGAGAAAGCCTCGTAAACGATCTTCTGAGCGACGCCCTTCTTGCCATCCAGCATGACGCTGTTGACCAGACGAGTGACCATCTTGGAATTGTAAATAGGATCAGCTAAGACATCGCGCTTAGCAATGTTACCTCTTCTAGGCATCTTTCTTCCCTCCTTCACAGAATGATATCATCGGTACTCGAAAGTAATAAAACTCCCGTTGTGTCACAAAGAGCTGACCTTACATAAACCGTTACCCTCCGCTTTTAAGCGGACTTGTTATTTATATAAAGGAAAGCCGTTTATGGCGGTTGTCCTCAATTACTTCTTTGCAGCACCGGCCTTAGGACGCTTTGCGCCGTACTTGGAGCGGGCCTGATTACGGCCTGCCACACCCTGAGTATCCAGGGTACCACGGATGATGTGGTAACGCACACCGGGCAGGTCCTTAACACGGCCGCCACGGATCAGCACGACGGAGTGCTCCTGCAGGTTATGGCCGATACCGGGAATGTAAGAGGTGACCTCGATACCATTCGTGAGGCGGACACGAGCAACCTTACGCAGAGCAGAGTTAGGCTTCTTGGGGGTCATGGTACGAACTGCAGTGCAGACACCACGCTTCTGGGGGCTGCTCAGATCAGAGTACTGCTTCTTCTGAGAGTTATAAGTCTTCTGCAGAGCGGGAGCGGTGCTCTTGGTAGTCAGGACCTCACGGCCTTTGCGTACAAGCTGGTTAAAAGTAGGCATTTTGTTTCTCCTTTCTTAATGATGAACATCGGAAGTATTTTCCGACTTTTTTGCCGCACTATCCCCATGAGGGACGCGCAACAGTTATATAATACCCGCTTTGCAGCCGGATGTCAACAGTTTTTGCAAATTTTTTTGTATTTATTCCAGATTTTTTCTTTTGGGCAGTTTTCGACAGAAAAAGTGCCTTTTCCCTCCCCTGCCGTGCTGCTTTTTGCACGCAAAAACCGCCCCGCAGGCTTTTGCCCACGGAGCGGTTTTGTTTAGTTTATCAGATCCTGACGGATGCTGCGCTTACTGTGCAGCGGCAGCCAGCTCAGCTGCGACCTCGGCGTCGCGCTCAGCCTCACGGTTCTTCAGATCCTCACGCACCTCCGGCAGACCGGTACCAGCAGGGATCAGCTTACCGATGATGACGTTCTCCTTCAGACCGGACAGCGGGTCGACCTTGCCCTTGATGGCAGCTTCGGTCAGCACGCGGGTGGTCTCCTGGAAGGATGCGGCAGACAGGAAGGAGTCGTTGGCCAGAGCAGCCTTGGTGATGCCCAGCAGCACCTGCTGGTACTCCACCAGCTTCAGGCCCTCTTCGCCTGCATCAATGCGCTTCTGCAGATCAGCATTGATGTTCTCCACCTCCAGACGGCTTGCCAGAGCACCGCCGATCAGGTTGGAGGAGCCGGAGTCAGTCACGCGCACCTTGCGGCACATCTGACGGACAATGACCTCGATATGCTTATCGTTGATCTCAACGCCCTGCAGACGGTAGACCTTCTGAACCTCGTTGATCAGATAGTTCTGCACGTCCTCCAGACCCTTGATGGCCAGAATATCCTGCGGGTACAGCACGCCCTCGCGGGTGATGATGTCGCCCTTCTCCACGCGGTCACCGGGCATCACGCGGGAATGCTGAGTGAACGGGATGGAATAGCTCTTGACTTCCTCTGCACCGTTCTCGTCCTTGCCGGTGACCTTGATGACCACGTTCTTCTTGGTGTCGTCCTGAGAGACCACACCGGAGATCTCGCTCATGATGGCCATGCTCTTGGGACGGCGGCTCTCGAACAGCTCCTCAACACGGGGCAGACCCTGTGTAATATCCTCGGCAGATGCAATACCACCGGTATGGAAGGTACGCATGGTCAGCTGAGTACCGGGCTCGCCGATGGACTCTGCGGCGATAACACCGACAGACTCGCCCAGACGGACCGGCTCGCCGTTGGCCATATCGGAGCCGTAGCAGCGTGCGCAGACGCCGGTCTTTGCACGGCAGGTCAGCAGGCTGCGGATCTTCAGACGGGTGATACCGGCGGCCTCGATCTCGTTGGCATCGTACAGGTCGATCATCTTACCCTCGGGCACGATGACCTTGCCGGTGATGGGGTTGACCACATCGCCTACGGCAAAACGGCCGATCAGACGCTCGCGGAAGCTCTCGATCTTCTCCTTGCCCTCGTGGATCTCAGAGACCCACAGGCCATCGGTGGTGCCGCAGTCGATCTCGCGGACGATGACATCCTGAGAAACGTCAACCATGCGGCGGGTCAGGTAACCGGAGTCGGCGGTACGCAGAGCGGTATCGGCCAGACCCTTACGAGCACCACGGGCAGAAACGAAATATTCCAGAATGTTCAGACCTTCGCGGTAGTTTGCACGAATGGGCATCTCGATGGTGTGACCGGCGGTGTTTGCCAGCAGGCCGCGCATACCGGCCAGCTGCTTGATCTGGTTCATAGAACCACGAGCACCGGAGTCTGCCATCATATAGATCTCGTTGTCCTTGGGCAGGTTGTCTGCCAGAGCCTTGGAAACCTTATCGGTGGTCTTCTGCCAGATATCAATGGTCTTGTTGTAGCGCTCGTTATCCGAGATCAGACCACGGTTGAACAGCTTGCCGACCTTGGCGATCTCCTTATCGGCCTCGGCGATCAGTTCCTGCTTCTGGGGCGGGATCACAGCGTCGCACACAGCCACGGAGATAGCGGACAGGGTGGAGTACTTGTAGCCCTGTGCCTTGATGGCATCCAGCATCTTAGCACACTTGCGGGTGCCATTGCGGGTCATGCAGCGGGAGATGATCTCGGGCAGGGTCTTTTTGGTCACGCGGAAGCTGACCTCGTACTCCAGCCAGTGCTCGGGGTCGGTACGATCCACATAGCCCAGATTCTGGGGGATGGGATTGTTGAAGATGATGCGGCCGGCGGTGGCATCCACCAGACCGGTGCGCTCCACGCCGTCAATGGTCATAGTGCGGCGCACCTTGATGGGTGCGTGCAGGGTGATGACGTGCTCGGCGTAAGCCATCAGAGCCTCGTTCTCATCACGGAACACCTTGCCTGCGCCCTCGTCGTTCTCACGAACGGTGGTCAGGTAGTAGCTGCCCAGGATCATATCCTGCGTAGGCACGGTAACAGGTGCACCGTCAGAGGGCTTCAGCAGGTTGCCGGAAGCCAGCATCAGCATCTTAGCCTCACGGCAGGCATCCTCGCTCAGGGGCAGATGGACTGCCATCTGGTCGCCGTCGAAGTCGGCGTTGAATGCGGTACAGGCCAGCGGGTGCAGCTTGACTGCACGGCCCTCCACCAGCACGGGGTTGAAGGCCTGAATGCCCAGACGGTGCAGGGTAGGTGCACGGTTCAGCAGCACGGGGTGACCCTTGATGACGGTCTCGAGGCTGTCCCAGACTTCGGGCTTGGCGCGCTCGACCATCTTACGGGCGGACTTGATGTTGTTGGCAATGCCCTTCTCCACCAGATCCTTCATGACAAAGGGCTTGAACAGCTCCAGAGCCATCTCCTTGGGCAGACCGCACTGATCCATCTTCAGCTCAGGGCCGACGACGATAACGGAACGGCCGGAGTAGTCAACACGCTTGCCCAGCAGGTTCTGACGGAAGCGGCCCTGCTTGCCCTTCAGCAGATCGGAAAGGCTCTTCAGTGCGCGGTTGTTGGGGCCGGTGACCGGACGGCCGCGGCGGCCGTTGTCGATCAGGCTGTCCACAGCCTCCTGCAGCATACGCTTCTCGTTGCGTACGATGATATCGGGAGCGCCCAGCTCCAGCAGACGGCGCAGACGGTTGTTGCGGTTGATGACGCGGCGGTACAGGTCGTTCAGGTCGGAGGTGGCGAAGCGGCCGCCGTCCAGCTGGACCATGGGGCGCAGGTCAGGCGGCAGCACGGGCAGCACGTCCATGACCATCCACTCGGGGCGGTTGCCGGAGATACGGAAAGCCTCGACAACTTCCAGACGCTTGAGGATGCGCACGCGCTTCTGGCCGGAGGACTTCTCCACCTCAGCGGTCAGCTCAGCACTCAGCTGATCCAGATCGATCTCCTTCAGCAGAGCCTGAACAGCCTCGGCGCCCATGGCAGCCTCGAACTCATCGCCGTAGCGATCGCACATTTCGCGGTATTCCTTCTCGGTCAGCAGCTGCTTCTTGTCCAGCGGGGTCAGACCGGGATCGGTAACGATATAGCTTGCAAAGTACAGCACCTTTTCCAGCAGGCGGGGGCTGATGTCCAGCATCAGGCCGATGCGGCTGGGGATGCCCTTGAAGTACCAGATGTGGCTCACAGGAGCGGCCAGCTCAATGTGGCCCATACGCTCGCGGCGGACCTTGGCCTTGGTGACCTCGACGCCGCAGCGATCACACACCTTGCCCTTGTAACGGATGCGCTTGTACTTGCCGCAGTGGCACTCCCAGTCCTTGGTAGGTCCAAAAATGCGCTCGCAGTACAGGCCGTCACGCTCCGGCTTCAGGGTGCGGTAGTTGATGGTTTCGGGCTTTTTGACCTCGCCGTAGCTCCAAGCGCGGATCTGCTCCGGGGAGGCAAGGCCGATTTTAATGGAATCGAAAACGTTGTTTTCCATGAAACGAACCCTTTCTTAATCTCTAGTTGTTTCGATGATGACAGGCGACTTATAAAACCCGCTGCTCTCCCCTGCCTGCGGTGGCAGCACGCACACCGCAGCGGGAAAACAGCCTTTCAAAGGGTTTATTCGTCAAAATCCACTTCATCGGAGGATGCGGACTCTGCAGAGGCAGAGTTATCGTCCTCCAGCACAGAAGGATCATCGAAACCTGCATCGGCGTCCTTGATGTTGTAGTCAGTCAGCTCGCTCTCCTGCACCACAGTCTCGGTGCCGGCAACATCACGCATATCAAAGCCGGTCTCTTCGTCGTCGAAGTTCTGGCGCATGTCGATCTCGTTGCCGTCCTTATCCTGCACGATCACGTCCATACCCAAAGACTGCAGTTCCTTCAGCATAACGCGGAAGGACTCAGGGATGCCGGGCTGCGGGATGGGCTCACCCTTGACGATGGCTTCGTAGGTCTTGACACGGCCCTCCACGTCATCGGACTTGACAGTCAGGATCTCCTGCAGGGTGTAAGCGGCACCGTAAGCTTCCAGTGCCCAGACCTCCATCTCGCCGAAGCGCTGACCGCCGAACTGAGCCTTGCCGCCCAGAGGCTGCTGGGTGACCAGAGAGTAGGGGCCGGTGGAGCGGGCGTGGATCTTATCATCGACCAGGTGATGCAACTTGAGGTAGTACATATAACCAACGGTAACGCGGTTATCGAACTTTTCACCGGTACGGCCATCGTAAACGGTGGTCTTGCCGTCACGATCCAGCTCGATCTTGGAGAAGTCGATGATGTGGCCCTTCTCGCCCATGATCTTGGGGAGCTTGGTGGGATATGCGGGAGCATTCTCGCCATGCCACATCTCGCGGGCGGTATCAAAGGTATCGCCGATGTCGTTCTCGCGAGCAGAGTCAAAGACGGGGGTCATGACCTTGATGCCGCAGGCCTTGGCAGCGTAGCCGAGGTTGACTTCCAGCACCTGACCGATGTTCATACGGGAAGGCACGCCCAGCGGGTTCAGCACGATGTCCAGCGGAGTGCCGTCGGGCAGGTAGGGCATATCTTCCTGCGGCAGGATGCGGGAAACGACACCCTTGTTACCGTGACGGCCTGCCATCTTATCGCCGACGCTGATCTTACGCTTCTGGGCGATATAGCAGCGGACGACCTCGCGCACACCGGGCTGCAGCTCATCGCTGTTCTCCGGGGTAAAGACCTTGACATCCACAATGATGCCGTATGCGCCGTGGGGCACACGCAGGGAGGTGTCGCGCACCTCGCGGGCCTTCTCGCCGAAGATGGCGCGCAGCAGGCGCTCCTCGGCGGTCAGCTCGGTCTCGCCCTTCGGGGTGACCTTACCGACCAGAATATCACCGCTCTTGACCTCGGCGCCGATGCGGATGATGCCGCGCTCGTCCAGATCCTTCAGGGCATCCTCAGAAACGTTGGGGATGTCGCGGGTGATCTCCTCGGGTCCCAGCTTGGTATCGCGGCTCTCGGTCTCGTACTCCTCGATGTGGATGGAGGTGTACACGTCCTCGCGCACGATCTTCTCGTTCAGCAGAACGGCGTCCTCGTAGTTGTAGCCCTCCCAGGTCATGAAGCCGATCAGGGCGTTCTTACCCAGAGAGATCTCACCGTTGCGCATTGCGGGGCCATCGGCCAGCACCTGACCGGCGGTAACAGTCTCGCCGACTTCCACGATGGGACGCTGGTTGATGCAGGTGCCTGCGTTGGAGCGGGCAAACTTGATCAGAGAGTAATCCTCCAGAGCGCCCTGCTCATTGCGTACAATAATGTGGTCGGCATCGACCTTCTCCACAACACCGTTGCTCTTAGCCAGCACAGCGGTGCCGGAGTCGGTAGCAGCCTTGTACTCCATACCGGTAGCAACAATGGGCTGCTGAGTGACCATCAGAGGCACTGCCTGACGCTGCATGTTAGAGCCCATCAGTGCACGGTTACAGTCATCGTTCTCCAGGAAGGGGATGCAGGCGGTAGCAACAGAGACCATCATTCGCGGAGAAACGTCCATGTAATCGACCTTCTCTGCGTCGATTTCCAGGATCTCATCGCGGCGGCGGGCAGACACGCGGGGACGGACGAAGTGCTTGCCTTCGTCCAGCGGCTCGTTGGCCTGTGCCACAACGTACTCGTCCTCCACATCAGCGGTCATATACTCCACCTCGTCGGTGACGACCTGCTCGATAAGGTTGTTGTTCTCGTCGTAGACCTTCTTGACCTTGCGGTAGGGGGCCTCCACGAAGCCGTACTCGTTGATCTTGGCGTAGGATGCCAGATAGGAGATCAGACCGATGTTGGGGCCTTCAGGGGTCTCGATAGGGCACATACGGCCGTAGTGGCTGTAATGAACGTCGCGGACTTCGAAGCCTGCGCGGTCACGGCTCAGACCGCCGGGGCCCAGAGCAGACAGACGACGCTTATGGGTCAGCTCAGCCAGAGGGTTATTCTGATCCATGAACTGAGACAGCGGAGAGGAGCCAAAGAACTCCTTGATGGCTGCCACCACAGGACGGATGTTGATCAGTGCCTGCGGAGTGATGACGCTCTGATCCTGACTCTGCAGGGTCATGCGCTCACGGATGACGCGCTCCATACGGGAGAAGCCGATGCGGAACTGGTTCTGCAGCAGCTCACCCACGCTGCGGATACGGCGGTTGCCCAGATGGTCGATATCATCGGTGGTGCCGATGCCGTAGCCCAGATCGTTCAGGTAGTTGATGGAGGACAGGATATCGTCGATGGTGACGGTACGGCCGATGAGCAGGTCGTGATCCTTCTTCAGGCTCTCCATGACCTCCTCGGCGCTGGAAGCGTTATCGAGGATCTTGCGCAGCTCCTTGAGGTTGCAGCGCTCGTTGATGCCGCACTCCTTGACATCTACGCCCTTGAATGCGGGGTAGTAGTTGTCAATGATAGCCTGTGCGTCCACGCAGCCGTTGGTGATGACCTTGACCTTGTGGGGCTTATCCTGCATGGGATCATCGATCTTCAGCACCACCAGATCCACACCGGCGGCATCGATCTGCTCGGCTACCTTGCGCTCGATCTTCTTGTCAGCTTCGATCAGGATCTCGCCGGTGAAGGGGTCCACCACGTTCTCCGCAGCCACATGGTTCATGATGCGGCGTGCCAGAGACAGCTTCTTGTTCATCTTATAGCGGCCGAAACGGGACAGGTCGTACCGGCGCGGATCGAAGAACAGCATATCGATCTGGCTGGTAGCGGACTCCACCGTGGGAGGCTCGCCGGGGCGCAGCTTGCGGTAAACTTCCAGCAGGCCTTCCTCACGGTTCTTGGTGGTATCCTTTTCCAGCGTGGCCAGAATGCGCTCGTCCTCGCCGAAGTAGTTCAGGATATCTTCGTTGGAGGACAGGCCCAGTGCACGGCACAGCACCGTGACGGGCAGCTTCCGGTTCTTATCGATACGAACGTAGAACACGTTGGCGGCATCGGTCTCGTACTCCAGCCATGCACCGCGGTTGGGGTTCATGGTGGCGCTGTACAGGTCGTTGCCGACCTTATCCTTGGCATGGCCGTAGAACACGCCGGGAGAGCGGACCAACTGGCTGACGATCGCACGCTCGGCACCGTTGATGACAAAGGTGCCTGCGTCGGTCATCAGGGGGAAGTCGCCCATGAAGATCTCCTGATCCTTCACCTCGCCGGTCTCCTTGTTCAGCAGACGGGCGGTGACGCGCAGGGGGGCTGCATAGGTAACGTCGCGCTCCTTGCACTCCTTGATGCTGTACTTCGGCTCCTTATCCAGCCGGAAGTCCACAAAGCTCAGTGCCAGATTGCCGGTGTAGTCCTCAATGGTGCCGATATCGTGGAAGACCTCCTTCAGGCCTTCATCCAGAAACCACTGATACGAGTTCTTCTGCACCTCGATCAGGTTCGGCATACTGATGACTTCGTCGATGTGGGAGAAGCTCATGCGCTCGGTTTTGCCGAGCTTAACGGGCTTGACTTTCATCATAAAATCAACCACTCCTTACTTTTATATTCTACGGGATGTCGTATACACGGGTCAAATTTGAGCAGACACACATAATTCGACCCGCGTCTCGTGGAACGTTCCAGCGTTTTGCACAAACTTTCGGAGGCAACCCCTCAAGCGGCAGCCATCGCAGTTCCTTTTTTGGCGCACTAGTCCATTATGTGATACTAATGCAGTATACACCCGAAAACCCCTGTTGTCAAGCCATTTTTCAGTTTTTTGCCGAAATAAATTTAATTTTCGTTTTGTTTTAGAACGCCCGGCAGCGTGTAACTGTTTACTTTCCAAGTACTTGATTTTTTTATTTTGCACGTTCCTGTTCATAAACCCCTTGTGCAATTTGTCTATCTTTGCTCTTGCGCCCGGAAGTGTGACTTTTGCACTTCCCTGCTGCAAAAAAGGCCGCCGCACAGAATACCGTGCAGCAGCCTTATCCTATAACCTTATAGAATGCTCACTCGTCCAGATAATCCCGCAGCAGCTTTGCGCGGCTGGGGTGGCGCAGCTTGCGCAGCGCCTTTGCTTCGATCTGACGCACCCGCTCCCGGGTCACGTTGAACTCCTTGCCCAGTTCTTCCAGCGTGCGGGCACGGCCATCCTCCAGCCCAAAACGCAGGGTGATGACCCGCTCCTCCCGGGGTGTCAGGCTTTTGAGGACATGCAACAACTCCCGCCGCAACAGCTGACGCCCGGCTTCGTCCACCGGGACACCGGCATCCTCGTCCTGAATAAAGTCCTCCAGATGGGCGTCCTCTTCCTCCCCCACCGGCGTTTCCAGACTGATGGGCTCCTGCGACAATTGCAGCAGCTCCCGCACCTTGTCCGGCTCCAGTTCCAGTGCGGCGGCGATCTCCTCCACGGTGGGCTCCCGCCCATTTTTGTGCAGCAGGTCGCCCGCCGTTTTCTTGACCCGGTTGATGCTCTCCACCAGATGCACCGGAATGCGGATGGTGCGCCCCTGATCCGCAATGGCGCGGGTGATGGACTGCCGGATCCACCAGGTCGCGTAGGTAGAGAACTTGAAGCCACGCTCCGGCTCAAACTTTTCCGCCGCCTTCATCAGGCCGAGGTTGCCCTCCTGAATGAGATCCAGAAAAGGCAGTCCCCGCCCGGCGTAGCGCTTGGCGACCGAAACCACCAGCCGCAGATTTGCTTCGCTCAGGGAGCGGCGCGCATCTGCATCCCCTGCCCGGGCAGCCTTTGCCAGTGCCATCTCCTGCCCGGCGGTCAGCAGCGGCACCCGGCCGATCTCCTTTAAATAGGTCTTGACCGGGTCATCCAGCGCCACACCCTCGGAGGAAAGCTCATTCTCCAGCCTGCCAATCTGGGCATCATCCAATACAGGCAGCTCGGCAGACTCTTCCTCTGCCAGATGGACGCCCCGCTGCTCCAGCGCAGCATAGAGTTCATCCAGCTGAGCAACATCGAAATCCGTTTCCTCCATGGCGCGGCTGATCTGCTCCGGGGTCAGGGTGTGACGGTGAGCCTTTGCGGTAAGGCTGCGGGCAAGTTCTTCCGTTTGCGACAATTTCTGCATGATTCCTGCTCCTTTTCTCTCCAGCTCCAGCCGGAGGGAAAACAGGGATCAGTCTTGTTCGGGCAGCGTCCCCTGCTTTTTTTCGCGCATCGACTGAAGATACTGTGTGATCTCATCGCCGGACATTGCAGCAGCTTTGCTTGCAACCGGCATTCCCCGGGCGATCCTGTCCAGATACAGATGGATATCCTCCGGGGTGCAGTTCACATCGCTGTATTGTGCCGCAAGTCGGCTCAGTTCATTCAATGCTTCTTCGCTTGCAAATGCCCGCAGTGTAGTCAGGCTGAGCTCCACGCCCTCCCGGCTGCAATTGAGCATTGCTTCGTATAGTTCCTTCTGCTGCGGCTGGATGAATTGCTCCGCCGTCAGCTGCTGTTTGGCCAGTTCCAGATAGCGCGGCTCCCGCAGGATGGCTGCCAGCAGCCGCTGCTGGGCGCTGGCAATGCCCAGCGCCTGACTGCCGCCTGCGCTGTAAGGCACCTTGATCTGATCCATCTCGCCGGAGCGCAGCAGCTCGCGGTTTTTCTCCCGGCGGTACTTGCCGCCCGCCCGCTTTGCTGCGGTGCCCAGCTGCGCCAGAATGGCGGTTTTGGAGATGTTGGTCTCCTCTGCCAGCCGCCCGGCATACACCTCCTGCTCGGTGGGGTTGGAGCGCTCAGCCAGCATCTCCACAGCATCCTTTATATACTGCAGACGCTGCGCGTCCTGCGAGAGATCATACTGATCCCGCAGACGCTTGAGTCGGAAATCCAGCGCGTTGCCCACCCCGTCCAGAAGTGCCTGAAAACGCTCCGGGCCGTATTTTTTGATATACTCGTCCGGGTCCTTTGCACCGGGGATCTGCAAAACGCCCACCTTTACCGGACTGTTGCGGAACAGCTCCAGCGAGCGCAGGGTGGCTTTCTGGCCGGCTTCGTCCGAGTCGTAGCTCAGAATGACCTCGTCGGCATACTCGCTGATGATACGCACCTGCCCGGGGGTCAGGGCGGTGCCGCAAGCGCAGACGGCAGTGTCGATGCCCGCCTGCTGCATACTGATGACATCCATGTAGCCCTCGCACAGCACGAACCGCCGGGAGGCGCTGCGCTTTGCGATCTGCATGGCAAACACCGTCTCGGATTTGTGGTAGACCAGCGTTTCCGGGCTGTTGACGTATTTAGGCTTGGAATCGTCCATCACGCGCCCGCCAAAGGCAATGATGTTGCCGCGCAGGTCAAAGATGGGGGTCATGACACGCTTCCAGAACAGGCAGTAGATGCGCCCGGAGGGGCTGCGCTTGAACAGACCGCTGGCGTCCAGCTCCTGCTGGTTATAGCCCTTATCCCGCAGGTACTGGTACAGCGCCTGCCCATCATTGGGGGCATAGCCCAGCCCGAACCGGACGATGGTCTTATCGTCCAGTCCGCGCCGCCGCCAGTAAGCACGCGCCTGTCGCGCTTCCTCCACGGTAGAGTTCAGGCAGGCGTGGAAGAAGCGGGCGGCTTCCTTGTTCATGGAAAGCACCCGGCTGCGCAGGCGACCGGTCTTATCGTCCTCCTGCGGCTCCGGCATACCGGCGCGGGAAGCCAGCATCTTGATAGCCTCGCCGCTGCTGATATTGTTGATCTTTTTGACAAAGCTGATGGCATCTCCGGCTGCCTGACAGCCGAAGCAGTAAAAGCTTTGGGTGTCCGGGTACACATAGAAGGACGGCGTCTTTTCACTGTGAAAGGGGCACAGACCGCCGTACAGCCGTCCCTTGCGCTTGAGCTGCACATAGCTGCCCACCAGCTCCACGATGTCGGTGCGGCGGGTAAGCTCCTCGATGTATTCGTGTGGGATCATGTTGATTTAAACGACCTCTCCAGTTTTAAAGGACGTGCCATTTTTGGGGCACGAACAGTTCTTCAAAGGTGCGGATGGCAAACTCGTCGCTCATACCGCTGATGTAGTCGGTGACGGCGCGCTCCCGTCCCTCCTGATAGGCCAGCTGCACATAAAAGTTGGACATCTGATCCACATGGGTCAGGTAGTATTCGTACAGCTCCGCGATAAGCTTGTCCACCTTTTGTTCCTCGCGCTTGGCGTTTTTATCCACATACACGGTGGCGTACATGAAGTCCCGCAAAGCGAGAAACGCCTCGTATTCCTCCGTGCCCATGCGGACATCCCCCTCGCTGTGGGTGAGGATGCTATTGATCATGGTGGTGATGCGGGCGGATTTGGTCTGCCCCAGCACTGCTGTGCAGTCCTTTGGCAGGGTGGCAGCGTCCAGCACACCGGCGCGCACGGCATCCTCGATATCGTGGTTGACAAAGGCAATCTGATCTGCCAGACGCACGATGCGCCCTTCCGGGGTGGCTGCCCATGTGCCCTTGGTGTGGGTGACGATGCCGTTGCGCACTTCCCACGTCAAGTTAAGTCCAGCGCCATCTTTTTCCAGCCGGTCTACCACACGCAGACTTTGCATATAATGATGGAAGCCGTCCGGGCAGAGGGCGTTCAGTGCCTTTTCTCCCGCGTGGCCAAAGGGAGTGTGTCCCAGATCATGCGCAAGACTGATAGCCTCGGTCAGATCCTCGTTCAGGCGCAGGCCCCGGGCGATGGTGCGGGCGATCTGCGAGACTTCCAGCGTATGGGTCAGCCGGGTGCGATACAGATCTCCTTCCGGCGAAAGGAACACCTGTGTTTTCTGCTTGAGACGCCGGAAAGCCTTGCAGTGCAGCACCCGGTCGCGGTCCCGCTGGAACACCGGGCGCAGCGGGTCCTGCGGCTCCGGCACGGCTCTGCCGCGGCTTGCATCGCTGAAGGTCGCCCACGGTGCAAAGGTAAGATGCTCGATCTCTTCGGTTCTCCGGCGCACATCCATACAGATCCTCCTTTTGTTTTTTGGACTTCTCCCCTCCCCTCTGCGCGCAGCCGATCCCAATTGCTGCGCTGCGGCAATTGTAGCACATCGACCGTGTCGAAGGGGGAAGTTCGGTGTCGGTTTGCAAAAAAGACTTTGTTTTTTAAAATGGTGCGTAGAACGGGTCGGACACCGTTACCTGAGCGCTGCCACGGGTCAATTCCCGCAGCTGCTCCAGCAGCGGGAATTCGGTGTGCTCCGGCATCTGCCAGCGCAGAGTGACCCGGTCTGCAAACTCCGGCGGTGCCTGCTTTGCCCCGGCGGCATCAATGAGCAGGGACGCACGTTCATAGAGCGAATAGTCCACCGTTACCCGCAGTTCCACCACGCTGCGCACCGTGACCACCTCGGCGTTTTCCAGCGCGCGGGCGGTGGCGGTGGTGTAGGCACGCACCAAGCCGCCGGTACCCAGCAGCACCCCGCCAAAGTAGCGGGTGACCACCACGATCAGGTCGGTCAGGCCGCTGTGCTGCAACACCTCCAGCGCAGGCGTACCGGCGGTCTTGGCCGGCTCGCCATCATCGGAATAGCGCTCGCGGTTGCCCGCCCGCAGACGGTAAGCATAAACATTGTGCCGCGCGGTGCGGTTAGCCGCCCGCACCTGCTCCAGAAAGGCAACGGCGGCTTCCTCGCTGTCAGCAAAGGAGAGCTGCGCGATAAAACGGCTCTTTTTTTCTTCATATTCGCCGGTGGCCGTGCCCCGGACGGTGCGGTAATCCTCCACGTTAGATCCTCCTGATAATAACTCAGAATAAGTATAACACAAACGGGCACAAATAAAAAGACTGACAGAATCTTGCAATTTTGCCAAAGGCACCTATTAAACTGACCTATTTGCGCTATGCAGCTTAAAACAAAGTGGTCACAGCAAAAAACGAAAGATGTTTCACGCAAAAAGAGACCGCTGCACAAGTTTGTGCAGCGGTCTCTCACAATTCAGGCTATGCTATTGAACTATACTCAGGGACAGGCGATCACAGAGCAGCCTTTGCTGCCTCGATCTGCTTGATGAGCTCGGGCACGACCTTGAACAGGTCGCCCACGATGCCGTAGTCAGCAACACCGAAGATGGGAGCACCCTCGTTCTTGTTGACAGCGATGATGCACTCAGAATCCTGCATACCAGCGGTGTGCTGGATGGCACCGGAAATGCCCAGAGCCACATAAATCTTGGGGTGCACAGTCTTGCCGGTCTGACCGACCTGATGGTCAGCGGTCATCCAGCCTGCATCGGTGACGGCACGGGATGCGCCCACGACACCGCCGCCCAGAGCGGCTGCCAGCTGCTCGGCCAGCTCGATGCCCTTGTTGACATCCTTGCTGATACCACGGCCAACGGAGACGATGACGTCTGCGCCGATCAGATCGACCAGCTTCTCAGCGGCCTTCTCCACGCTCAGCACTTCGGTCTTGATGTCCTCAGCGGTCAGGCTGAAGGCGGGCTTGACGATCTGGCAGGCATCAGCCTTGGCCTGATCGAAGGGAGCCTTCTTCATAACGCCGGGACGCACGGTGGACATCTGAGGACGGAAGCGGGGGCAGATGATGGTAGCCATCAGATGGCCGCCGAATGCGGGACGGGTCATCTTCAGGTTGCGGTCTTCCATATCGAACTTCTGCTTGGACAGGTCGATGGTGGAGCTCTCCTTCAGGAAGTCGATGTACTTTGCAGTGTCGATATCCAGATGGGTGGCGTCAGCGGTCAGGCCGGTGTGCAGACGGGCTGCGCAGCGGGGGCCGAGGTCGCGGCCGATGTTGGTAGCGCCGATCAGCAGCACCTCAGGCTTGTACTCGTTGACCATATCGCACACGACCTTAGCGTATGCGTCGGTGGTGTAATCCTTCAGCAGGGGGCTGTCGCACACCAGAACCTTGTCGGCACCATAGCCGCCCAGCTCCTTGGCAATGCCCTCCACGTTGTCGCCCAGCAGCAGGCCGGTGACCTCGCAGCCCAGCTCGTCGGCCAGCTTACGGGCCTCGCTTACCAGCTCGAAGTCAGTGGACATCAGTGCGCCCTGGCGCTGCTCGCAAAAGACCCATACGCCCTTGTATTCGTTAAAATCAGCCATTGTAATCCTATGCTCCTTTCATCAGATCAGGTGCTTCTTGGCCAGGATGCCAGCCAGCTGGGCAGCAACATCGTCGCCCTGCAGCATGGTGCCTGCGCCCTTCTGCGGAGGAGTGAAGGACTTAAAGACGTTCGTCGGAGAACCCTTCAGGCCAATGGTGTCCACCTCGATCAGCGGATCGTCCTTCAGTGCGTTGTAATCGAACACTTCCATGGGCTTGTCGTAGCAGGTAAAGATGCCGTTCACGCTCATGTAGCGGGGGTCGTTCAGCTCCTTGATGCAGGTCAGCAGGCAGGGAGTCTGCACCTTGACCATCATGTAGCCGTCCTCCAGCATACGCTTCACGGTCAGGGTGTTGCCGTCCTTCTGGATGTCGGCAACATAGGTGACCTGCGGCAGATGCAGCTTTTCAGCGATCTGGGGGCCGACCTGTGCGGTATCGCCATCGATTGCCTGACGGCCGCAGAACACAACGTCCTCGGGGCCGACGCCAATCTTGTTGACGGCAGCAGCCAGGATCTGGCTGGTTGCAAAGGTATCGGAACCGCCGAACTCACGGCCGGAAACCAGAACAGCCTTATCAGCGCCGCGGGCCAGCAGCTCACGCAGCATGCCCTCTGCCGGCGGGGGGCCCATGGTGACAACAACGACCTCGCAGCCGGTGGCGTCCTTCAGCTTCAGGGCGGCCTCCAGAGCGTTCAGGTCATCGGGGTTGGTGATGGTTGCCATAGATGCACGATCCAGAGTGCCATCGGGCTTGACGGACACCTTGCCGGAGGTATCAGGAACCTGCTTTACACAAACAATTGCTTTCATTGTAACTCTTGCCTCCCTTACTTCAGCAGCGCGCCGGAAATGACCATCATCTGCACTTCGCTGGTGCCCTCGTAGATCTCGGTGATCTTGGCATCACGCATCATGCGCTCGATGGGGTAGTCACGGGTGTAGCCGTAACCACCGAACAGTTGCAGGCAGCGGCGGGTCACATCGCTTGCGGTGCGGGCTGCGATCAGCTTAGCCTGTGCAGCCTCGACGCTGTAACGAACCTTTGCGCCATCCATCGCCTGCTGCTTCTTCAGAGCGGCAGCATAAACCAGATACTTAGCAGCCTCAACGCGAGCCTTCATCTCAGCCAGCTCGAACTGGGTGTTCTGGAAAGCAGCGATCGCTCGACCGAACTGCTTGCGCTCCTTGACGTAAGCAATGGTCTCCTCCAGAGCGCCCTCAGCAATGCCCAGAGCCTGAGAAGCGATGCCGATACGGCCGCCGTCCAGCGTAGCCATAGCCAGCTGGAAGCCCTTGCCGCGCACGCCCAGCATACGGTCCTTCGGGATACGGCAATCCTCAAAGATCAGCTCGCAGGTAGAAGAACCGCGGATACCCATCTTGTCCTCTGCCTTACCAACAGAGAAGCCCGGGTCGGTGCGCTCCACGATGAAAGCGGAGCAGAGCTTCGTGGGACGGCCGCGCTTGTCCAGCACGGTATCGGTGACGGCGATGACGATGAACACATCAGCAAAGCCGGCGTTGGTGATGAAGATCTTGGAGCCGTTCAGCACCCAGCAGTCATCCTCTTCCTTGGCAATGGTCTGCTGACCCTGCGCATCGGTACCTGCGCCCGGCTCGGTCAGGCCGAAAGCACCCAGCCACTCGCCGCTGCAGAGCTTCGGCAGGTACTTAGCCTTCTGCTCGGGGGTGCCGTTCTCGTAAATGGGGGCAGCGCACAGGCTGGTGTGAGCAGAGACGATGACACCGGTGGTGCCGCAGACCTTGCTCAGTTCCTCCACGGCCATGACGTAGGACAGCACATCGCCGCCTGCACCGCCGACCTCAGTCGGGAAATAGATGCCCATCATGCCCAGCTTGCCCATCTTTTCGACGGTCTCCTTGGGGAAGTATTCCTCTGCGTCAACCTTCTTTGCCAGAGGCTTGACTTCGTTCTCAGCAAACTCGCGGTACATTTTCTGCACCATCTGCTGCTGCTTGGACAGAGTAAAATCCATCGCTATATCCTCCTAACAGGTCTTTTTTCATTTACCGGAATAGCCCGGTGCAAACAAATTCCTCCCGACTGCTTTCCCCGCAGCCGGGAGAAATGTTTATCAGAACTTACAGCTGGTCAACAGGGGTCTTGGTGCGGTCTGCGTTGTAAACGTAGAAGCCCTTACCGGTCTTGCAGCCCAGATTGCCGCCGCGCACCATCTTGCGAATCAGCGGGCAGGCACGATACTTGCTGTCGCCGGTCTCGTTGTACAGCACGTCCATGATGGCCAGGCAGATGTCCAGACCGATGAAGTCGCCCAGTTCCAGGGGTCCCATGGGGTGATTAGCGCCCAGCTTCATAGCGGTGTCGATGCCAGCGATATCGGAAACGCCCTCCATCTTAATGAAGGCAGCCTCGTTGATCATGGGGATCAGGATGCGGTTGACCACAAAGCCGGCAGCCTCGTTGACCTGAACGGGGCTCTTGCCGATGGCAACGGAGATCTCCTTGATCTTCTCAACGGTCTCGGCGGGGGTGTTGCAGCCGGCGATGACCTCGATCAGCTTCATGCGGTCTGCGGGGTTGAAGAAGTGCATACCGATCAGGGGACGGGACAGGCCCTTGCCGATCTCGGTGATGGACAGAGAAGAAGTGTTGGAAGCGAAGATGCACTCGGGCTTGCAGATCTTATCCAGCTCGCCGAAGGTGGTCTGCTTGACCTTCATATCCTCGAAAGCAGCCTCAACGACCAGATCGCAGTCTGCGCACAGATCTTCCTTCAGGCCCGGGGTGATGGCTGCAACGATCGCGTCTGCCTTCTCCTGGGTCATCTTTCCCTTAGCAACCAGCTTCTCGTAGCCCTTCTTGATCTTTGCCAGACCATTCTCGGCCCACTCCTGCTTGATGTCGCACAGAGCAACGGTGTTGCCCTCAACCTGTGCAAATGCCTTTGCGATGCCCTGACCCATAGTGCCAGCGCCGATAACACCGATCTTCATAGGAAATCTCTCCTTTAATATCAAAAATTATGTAATGGATTAGTTGTTGGTGAACACTGCCTTGGGCTTCGGTTTCTCACGGGACAGGAAGCAAGCCATGCCCTCCTGCTGGTCGTGGGTCTCGAAGCAATCGCCGAACAGCTTCTCCTCGACCTCAACAGCCTTCTCGATGGGCAGGCTGATGCCGTCGTTCATTGCCTTCTTGCAGTTGCGCACAGCAATGGGAGCGTTCTTTGCGATCTTGCCGGCCAACTTCAGGACGTTCTCCATCAGCTCAGCCTGCGGATACACAGCGTTGACCAGACCGATGCGGTAAGCCTCGTCAGCCTTGATGTTCAGAGCAGAGTAGACCAGCTGCTTTGCCATGCCCATGCCGACCAGACGAGCCAGACGCTGGGTGCCGCCGAAGCCCGGGGTGATGCCCAGACCGACTTCCGGCTGACCGAACACAGCGTTGTCAGAGCAGATGCGGAAATCGCAGCTCATAGCCAGCTCGTTGCCGCCGCCCAGTGCAAAGCCGTTGACGGCTGCAATGACGGGGATGGGGAAATGCTCGATCATCAGGAACACATCATTGCCCAGCTTGCCGAAGGCTTCGCCCTCTGCCTTGGTCATAGTGCTCATGGAGCCGATATCGGCACCGGCAACGAAGCTCTTGTCGCCTTCGCCGGTCAGAACGATGCAGCGGATATTCTCCTGATCGACTGCCTCAAAAGCAGCCTTCAGGTCAGCCAGAACCTCGGGGTTCAGGGCGTTCAGTGCCTTGGGACGGTCGATGGTAATGATCTCAACAGCGCCCTGCACCTCGGTTTTTACAAATGCCATTGTGAAAACCTCCATTTCATACAGTTCAGTTTTTTTTCAAAACAGCCCCCGGAACGCAGGAGGGCTCTCCGGTTCCCTCCGGCGCTCCGGGTCTGTGATTCAGTCAGGATTCAGAGAAGATGTGCTTAGTCCATCTCAACGATGGTAGCGCAGCCCATGCCGCCGCCGATGCACAGGGTAGCCAGACCCTTGTGAGCACCACGGTGCTTCATAGCGTACAGCAGGGTGACCAGGATACGAGCGCCGGAAGCGCCGACCGGGTGGCCCAGAGCGATTGCGCCGCCGTTGACGTTCAGCTTGTCCTTATCGAAGCCCAGAGCCTCGCCGACAGCGATGGACTGTGCTGCGAATGCCTCGTTGGCCTCGACCAGATCCATATCGGCAACGGTCATGCCGGTCTTGGCCATGACCTTCTTGGTAGCAGCGATGGGGCCCAGACCCATGACCTCGGGCTCAACGCCTGCCAGAGCACCGGCGACCCAAGTTGCCAGAGGCTTCACGCCCAGTTCCTTAGCCTTCTCCTCGCTCATGACGACCAGAGCAGCAGCGCCGTCGTTGATGGCGGAAGAGTTCGCAGCGGTGACGATGCCGTCCTTGGTGAAGGCGGGCTTCAGCTTTGCCAGAACCTCGGGAGCGCTCAGACGGGGGCCCTCATCGGTATCAAACACGGTGTCGCCCTTCTTGCCCTTGATGACAACAGGAACGATCTCGTCCTTGAAAGCGCCGTCCTTGATGGCCTTGTCAGCCTTCAGCTGGCTGTTGTATGCGAACTCGTCCAGCATCTCGCGGGTGATGGGGCTGTAGCCGTACTTCTTCTGGTAGGTCTCGTTGGTGCAGACGTTCTCAGCGGTCATGCCCATGTGCTTGTTGAAGCCGCAGGCATCCCACAGTGCATCGTTGACCATGGTATCCACGATCTCGCTCTTGCCCATGGGAGCGCCCATGCGGTAGCCGTAGCGAGCCTTCTGCAGTGCGAAGGGAGCCATGTCCATGTTCTCCATGCCGCCTGCAACCACGATATCAGCATCGCCTGCCTCGATCATCTGAGCAGCCATGTTCACGCAGTTCAGACCGGAGCCGCAGACCACGTTGACGGTGACGGCGGGGGTCTCGATGGGCAGGCCAGCCTTCAGGGCAGCCTGACGAGCGACGTTCTGGCCCAGACCAGCCTGAATGACGCAGCCCATGTAAACATGATCGACCTGCTCGGGCTTGACGTTTGCACGGTCCAGAGCTTCCTTGATGACGATGGAGCCCAGCTCAGCAGCGGGAACGTTGGCCAGAGTGCCACCGAACTTGCCGATAGCGGTGCGGCATGCAGATGCGATAACGATCTTCTTCATGTGAATAGCCTCCTGAATTGTGTATGTGTGTTACTTATCGGTTACCCAGTTATCAAAACGCCCTGCGGCATTTTTGCGGTATCAGGTCTCTTCCCTCTCCCGGAGCTTTGCGTATTTTTCGTTCACGGCCTTTTCCACATTGGGTGTGACGAACTTGCTGATGTCACTGCCGTAATACGCTGCTTCCTTTACAATGGTAGAGGAAAGATAACTCCACTTGATGCTGGTGGCAAGAAACATGGTCTCGATGCCGGGCATCAGTGCGTGGTTGGTCTGCGCGAGCTGGATCTCGTTTTCAAAGTCCGTTACCGCCCGCAGCCCGCGCACCATTACGGATGCGTGGCGCTTTTTTGCGAACTCCACGGTCAGGCCGTCGAAGCTTTCCACGGTCACGTTGGGGATGTTCTTGCAGCACTCCTGCAGCATAGCCACCCGCTCCTCCACTGTGAACAGCGGATGCTTTGCGCTGTTGATCAGCACCGCCACGATGAGGTGGTCGTTGATCTTTGCTGCACGTTTGATGATATCAAGGTGTCCCTTGGTGACCGGATCGAACGACCCGGGATAAACTGCTGTTGCCATCGGTCAGTGTCCTCCTTGTGCGCTGTAATTACTAAGCGCGATGTGGTTCTGCCATGATAGCACTTTCCAGCCTTGGGTGCAACCTGAAACTGCTGCGGTGCGTTTTATCGTTAAATTTTAAACGAACCATCTCGCACTGCTCCGCAGTTGCTTCCCACGCTATTAGTAAAGCACATCGTCAAAATTTTATCAAGTCTTTTTCTCAACTTTTTTGTTTTTTGCATACCAAACAATCCCCACAGAAAGCCTTGAAAACTGTTTATTCTGCTATACCGGCTGTTTTTTAGCCAAAACTATTGATTCTACACTTTGTTAATGTTATAACTAAGTTGAGCTGTTTTGTGCAGGGCGGCGCACACGTTTATCACCCTCTTTAATAAGGTTACTACGAAGATGTGGCAAAATGGTGTGCATTCCGCAAAACAGGCGTAAAACGGCTGCATAATTTGTCCGCACAGAATTGTTTACAATTCTTTTATGGTTTTTAAGAGAGGATGGTTTATAATGGATTGCAAGGAACTGTACGCACAGAAGCTTATGACTGCTGCGCAGGCTGCCGCTCTGGTCAAAAGCGGCGACTGGGTGGACTACGGCTGGGCTGTGAACACCCCTGTGGCCGTGGATGCCGAGCTGGCAAAGCGTCTGCCGGAGCTGGAAGGGGTCAACTTCCGGGGCGGCATCCTGATGTGGGTGCCGGAGATCTTCCAGATCGACGACCCTGCTGCTCATATGACCTGGAACAGCTGGCACATGGGCGGCATTGAGCGCAAGGCCATTGCGCAGGGCTTCTCCTTCTACTCCCCCATCCGCTACTCTGAACTGCCCCGCTACTACCGCGAGAGCAGTGACCCCGTGGATGTGGCAGTATTTCAGGTGACCCCCATGGATGAGCACGGCTACTTCAACTTTGGCCCCAGCGCTTCGCATCTGGGTGCCGTGTGTGAAAAGGCCAAGAAGATCATCGTGGAGGTCAACACCAATATGCCGCGCTGCCTTGGCGGCATGGAGAACTGCGTACACGTTTCTCAGGTGAGCGGCATTGTGGAGGGCGCAAATCCCCCCATCGGCCAGATGGCCGCTGCCGGTGCCGCTACCGAGGTAGACCTGAAGGTAGCCAACCTCATCGTGCCGCAGATCCCCAACGGTGCCTGCCTGCAGCTGGGCATCGGCGGTATGCCCAACGCCATCGGCGGGCTGATCGCGCAGAGCGACCTGAAGGATCTGGGCGTGCACACCGAAATGTATGTGGATGCCTTTGTGGATATTGCCAAGGCCGGCAAGATCAACGGCAGCCGCAAGCAGCTGGATAAGGGCCGTCAGGTCTATGCCTTTGGTGCCGGCACCCAGAAGATGTACGATTACCTGAACGATAACCCGGAGTGTATGTCTGCCCCGGTGGACTACACCAACGACATCCGCAGCATTTCCGCACTGGATAACTTTATCTCCATCAACAATGCCGTGGATATCGACCTGTTTGGTCAGGTGAACGCCGAGAGCGCCGGTGTGAAGCACATTTCCGGTGCAGGCGGTCAGCTGGACTTTGTGCTGGGCGCATACCTTTCCAAGGGCGGCAAGAGCTTTATCTGCCTGTCCTCCACCTTCTTTAATAAAAAGACCGGCAAGCTGGAAAGCCGTATCCGTCCCACGCTGGAGAACGGCAGCATTATCACCGATACCCGCGCCAATGTGCACTACCTGTGCACCGAGTATGGCTGCGTGAACCTGAAGGGTCTGACTTCTTGGGAAAAGGCCGAGGCTCTGATCAGCGTGGCACACCCGGATTTCCGCGAGGAGCTGATCCGCGAAGCCGAAAAGCTGCACATCTGGCGCAGAAGCAACAAAATTTAATAAGCGCTGTGGGCATTCCCGCTGCCCGCAGCAGGAATGGAGTTTGTCATGATGGACAAAAAGCCGCACATCAAACCGTATCTCTATGGGATGCTCGCAGGGTTTGGTGCCATTGCACTGAGCATCATCTTCTTTTTCCTTATTTACCGCTTTGACGGCTTCGGCTCGGCTATCTCTACCCTGACCGGCATCCTGATGCCCTTTATCTACGGTGCTGTTATTGCCTACCTGCTCAAGCCGGTGTGCAACAGCATCGAAAGCTTTCTGCGCCGCTTCATCCCGGAAAAGATGAACGGTCTGATCAACGCGCTGTCCGTGGCGCTCACCATCCTGTTCGGGCTTTTGCTGGTGTATGCGCTGGTCATGATGATCGTGCCGCAGCTGATTACCAGCGTGACTACCCTGTACTACACCGCGCAGGCCAACATTACAAGGTTCATGTACTGGGCAAACCATCTGGAGTTTATTGAAAACAACGAACAGATCATGGAACTGCTCAATTCGGCCTACGCTGCCCTGAATACCAATCTGGACACATGGATCAAGAACACCCTGCTGCCCTCCATGCAGAACATCGTAAGCGGTGCAGCCATTGGTGTGCTGAACGTGGTGACGGTAGCCAAGAACCTGATCATCGGCATCATCGTAGCCGTGTATATGCTGGCCAGCCGCAAGCGGTTCGTGCAGCAGGGCAAGCTGGTACTGCACAGCATCGTCCGTCCCCGCTGGGCGCAGCTAATCACCGAGGAAGTGAAGTACGCAGACCGGATGTTCGGCGGCTTTATCAACGGCAAGATCATGGACTCCGCCATCATTGGCGTGCTGTGCTATATCGGCTGTCTGATCTTTAAGTTCCCCAGTGCGCTGCTGGTGTCGGTGATCATCGGTGTGACCAACGTGATCCCCTTCTTCGGCCCCTTCATCGGTGCTATCCCTGCCACCCTGCTCATCCTGATCCAGAACCCCATCAAGGCGCTGTGGTTCGTGCTGTTCGTGCTGGTTTTGCAGCAGCTGGACGGCAACATCATCGGACCCAAGATCCTTGGCAACACCACCGGCCTTTCCAGCTTCTGGGTGCTGTTCGCCATCCTGCTGTTTGGCGGCCTGTGGGGCTTTGTGGGCATGATCGTGGGTGTGCCGCTGTTCGCCGTGATCTACGATGTCATCAAAAAGTTGGTCATCTACGGCTTGCAGCGCCATCAGGAGCTGACCCTGCTGAACAGCTATCACGACCAGTTCGGCGACCCCGCAGACGATGCAGCAGCACAGCCCGCTGCATCGCAGCCTGCTGAAAACCAGTAAACCCTTCCCTGCCCCGCATCAGAGCCTTTCCGATGCGGGGTATTTTTAATCATATTATAAATTGGAAGTTGTAAGGAGTTGATATTTTGAAAGGATTTGAACGAAAAAATCAACTATTTTCCCTTTGTGGATTGAATTGTGGGTTATGTCCTATGTTTTTAGGAAATCATTGTGGTGGTTGTGGTAACGGTAATCAATCGTGCAAAATTGCTAAGTGTAGTCTTGAGCATGGAAAAATGGAATACTGTTTTGAATGTAAAAACTATCCATGTGAAAAGTATTCTCACATTGATGAATATGACTCTTTTATTACTCATAAACGTCAGAAAGCAGATTTGGAAAGAGTGCAGAACATAGGTATTAAACAGTATAATCTTGAACAACAAGAAAAAATACAAATTCTTTCTCATTTACTTGCTAACTATAATGACGGTCGCAGAAAAAATTTCTTCTGTGTAGCAGTCAATTTATTAGAGCTTTCAGAACTACAAGAAGCTATGAAGCAAATAAAACAAAATGATGAATTATCTGTCTTGTCCGTCAAAGAACAATGTTCATATATAGTTGATATACTTCAAAAAATTGCTGATAGAAGAAATATAAAGCTAAAACTTGTTAAAAAGTAGTTTGTAAATTCCAGTTTATACAGCAAGACCCCCACCCTGCATTCATCAGAACACAGGGCGGGGGCATTTTATTGCTTTCTTTCAGGTTTCAGCTCAGTCCAGCGGCTGAGAGGGCTTCCAGTCCTTATAGTTCTCGTACCGGCTCTCGCGGATCTTGTGGTGAGACCACACTTCGTCAGCGGTAGGCTGCCAGTTGGCGGCGTAGCTCTTGCACTTCTCGCACAGGTGCTCGACACTTTCCGGGGACTGCAGGTCGGTGCTGTGGGCACCGGTCTCGTGCACCATCTTTTCCAGCAGCTCGGGGTTTTCCAGCATCGGGCAGGGACGCAGATGGTTCTTGTTGAAGGGCTGACCGTTGTGGTAAGCCATGAACAGCGGGCTGTGCAGAATTTCCAGAATAGACTGGTCGTGGATGTTGGCGTTGGAGTAGTGGATGAACACGCAGGGCTCGGCGTCACCGGCAGAGTTGATGTGGAAGTAGTTGCGGCCGCCGGCGATGCAGCCGCCCACGAACTCGCCATCGTTCTGGAAGTCCATGGGGTAGAACGGGATATCACACTCGGAAGAGCGCAGATAGCGGATGCGGTCGATCATATACTTGCGCTGCTCCGGGGTGGGCATCAACTCCGGGGCGGCCTCGTTGCCCACCGGCATATAGTGGAAGTAGAAGCCGAAATGTGCACCCTTCTCGCACAGGAAACGCATAAACTCGTCATTGGTGACGGCTTCAATGTTCTGGCTGGTGTAGCAGATAGAGGTGCCGAAGAGAATGCCGTACTTCTTGAGAAGGTCCATAGCGTGCATCACAGCGGCATAATGGCCCTCGCCACGGCGGGCGTCGTTGGTCTCCGGGGTGCCCTCGATGGACAGCATAAAGGCGATATTGCCCAGACGCTGCACCTCTTCACAGAAGGGCTCGTCGATGAGGGTGGAGTTGGTGTAGATGGCAAACTGCACATCGTTGTGCTTTTCTGCCAACTTGAGCACGTCCTTCTTGCGCACCAGCGGCTCGCCGCCGGTCAGCATATACAGGTAGACGCCCAGCTCCTTGCCCTGCGTGACGATTTTATCCATATCCTCAAAGCTCAGGTTGTTCTTGTGGCCGTACTCGCCTGCCCAGCAGCCCACGCAGTGCATATTGCAGGCAGAGGTGGGGTCGAACAGGATCAGCCAAGGGATGTTGCACTGGTACTTGACGCGGTTCTCGCGGATGGTCTTGGTGCCGCGGAAGAAGGCTTCGTAGCCCAGATTCAGCGCGGTAGTGCGCGCCACATGGGGGTCGGTCTGGTCCAGCACGCAGTTGATGAGCTTTGTCCACTTGCTGTCGGGGTCGGTCAGCACCTTTTTGGCGTTCTCGTAGGTCTCATCGCTGAAGCCGCTGCCGTAGAACTGCTTTGCAACATCTACCAGCTGGCACATTGTTTTTTCATGGTCGTGCTCGGCGCGGGAAAGCGCCACGTCCACTATTTTACCAATCGCAGCACGCTGCATCTTGTGGGTCAGATTCTCAAGAGATGTATTCATAGCTTTTTCCTCCCGAAATGATTCCTTTGGAAATCCTTATTTTGCTTGACCACATCTTACTACTTTGCGTGTTTTTGTACCATAAACAGAAAATACGCCGTGATGGAAAACCCATCACGGCGTACCCTTTGATAAAATTTTATTGAAGTCGCACGGACAAATAGCACTTCATTCCTCTATTTTCAGGCTGCCGGTGCTCAGGCGGCACAGCGCCCGGCGAAAATCTCCGTGAATCATGGTGCTCACCCTCTCCACCATCTGCTTGGGGTCGCCTTTCATATCCCGACGAATCCATTCCAGCGTCATGCCCACCAGCGCATACTTGTAAAAATCGACAACGAACTGTTTGTCCGCATCCTGCACGGTGATATCGTGGCATTCACGGTCTGCAAAGTCCTTCAGGATGGGGTCCAGCAGCCTATAAAGGTACTGCTCCACCTGTTCCCTGCCCACCGAGCGGTAAACGTTCAGCACAAGGGTCTTGTTGTCCTGCAGCTGGTGCAGAACGTCCAGATAGGCCTCGCTCCATGTACCAAAGCCCCGGCGGCCTTCCATCGCCTTGGCGGCATCCTCTGCTAAGATCCAGTCCACCAGATCGTAAATGTCCTTGAAATGGTAATAAAAGGTCATGCGGTTGACACCGCAGTCCTCGGTGATATCGTTGATCGTAATCTTGTTCAGGGGCTTTTCCAGCAGCAGCTTCTTCAGAGATGCCTCCAGTGCCCGTTTTGTCGTTTGTGACACAAAAACCCATCCTTTCCCGGCAGACGCCGCTGCCGTTTCCGTGAATGATAGCCTATGGTTTATTTTACCGCATAATGTGACCTTATTGCAAGTAAGGATTCTTATCTTTTTATGAAGTTTGTGTGTGTGCTGCCCGCCCCGAAGATGCTGTTTTTTCAAGATAACCGCCAAAAATAAGACAAAAGTCTTGATTTTCTCCCGTCCTATGCTTAGAATGGATAAGAAGCAGAATTTTATGCAGTGCATACCTGCCGAGGGAGGGTTATTATTATGATGAAAACCATCGGGTTTTTAGGCTGTGGAAACATGGGCGGTGCCATTGCCCGCGCCGTGTGCAAGGCTACCGAGCCTGAGAATGTATTTCTGGCCAACCGCACGGCGGCGAAAGCCGAGGCGCTAGCTGCTGAACTGGGCTGTCAGACGGCTACCAATGCCGAGGTCGCCGGGAACTGTGATCTGATCTTTCTGGCGGTAAAACCCCAGATGATGGAAGCCATGCTGGAGCCGCTGCGGTTCACCCTTGCCGAGCGCACCAAGCGGTTCGTGCTGTGCACCATGGCAGCCGGCTTACCGGTGGCACGCATTCAGGAGATGGCGGGCGGCGACTACCCTGTCATCCGCATCATGCCCAACACCCCGGCATCGGTGGGTGAAGGCATGATCCAGTATTGCTCCGTCAACGTAACTGCCGAGGAAGAGGCTGCTTTCTGTCAGCTGATGGCTCCCGCCGGGCGTCTGGACGCCGTAGCCGAGGGCATGATCGATGCCGCAAGCTGCGTTTCCGGCTGCGGTCCGGCATGGGTGTACCAGTTTATTGAAGCGCTGGCAGACGGCGGCGTAGCCTGTGGTCTGCCCCGGGCAAAGGCGCAGGAGTACGCCGCACAGATGGTGCTGGGCAGCGCAAAGCTGGTGCTGGAAAGCGGCAAGCACCCCGGTGCGCTGAAGGACGCTGTGTGCAGCCCCGGCGGCAGCACCATTCAGGGCGTGCGGGTACTGGAAGAACACGGGCTGCGCGGTGCGGTGATGGATGCCGTGCTGGCTGCATACGACAAAACAAAGGAAATGGGAAAGGGTTAATGGAATCATGCGCATCGTTGTGAAAGTGGGCACCTCCACATTGGCATACCCCACCGGGCGGCTGAACATCCGCCATGCAGAGGAACTGGTCAAGGTATTGAGCGATTTAAAGAACGAAGGGCACGAGGTGATTCTGGTGTCCTCCGGCGCTATCGGTATGGGCGTAGGCAAGCTTTCGCTGCCTGCACGCCCAAAGGATACCACCACCAAGCAGGCCTGCGCCGCCGTGGGGCAGTGCGAGCTGATGTACACCTACGACCGGCTGTTCAGTGCCTACGATCACACGGTAGCGCAGATCTTGCTTACCGGCGTGGACGTGGAGCACACCGAGCGCCGGGTGAACATTCAGAATACCCTGTCCCGCCTGCTGGAGCTGGGTGCACTGCCCATCATCAATGAAAACGACAGCGTTGCCACCGATGAGATCACCTCCATTGGCGACAACGACACGCTGGCTGCTATTGTAGCCTGCTGCTGCAAGGCCGACCTGCTGGTGTTGCTGAGCGACATTGACGGTCTGTACACCGCGAACCCCCACACCCACCCGGATGCGGCACTTATCCCGCTGGTGGAGGAGATCACCTCCGAGGTGATGGCACTGGCAGACGGTGCAGGCTCGGCACTGGGTACCGGCGGCATGGCCACCAAGCTGCGCGCTGCCCGCATGGTGACCGGCAGCGGCGCGGATATGGTCATTGCCAACGGCGCACACCCGGAGCTGCTGTATGATATCGCTGCGGGCAAGCCCATCGGCACCCGCTTTGCCGGGCACAAGCAGCCCGCACTGTCTACACAGGAGGTTTGAGCTATGACAACACAGGAAATTCTGGAAGCTGCCCGCGGGGCAAAGGCTGCGCTGGCACTGGCCGATGGTGCTGTCCGCGCACAGGCACTGCGCAGTATGGCTGCGCAGCTGTGCAGCCCGGCTAGCATGGCGGCCATCCTAGCCGCCAACGCCGACGATATGGCCGCCGCAAAGGGACATATCAGCGAGGTGATGCTGGATCGTCTTGCCCTGACCGAGGAGCGCATCCGCGCCATGGCAAAGGGCATTGAAGAGGTTGCCGCCCTGCCCGACCCGGTGGGCCGGGTGCTGAAGCGGGTGGAACGCCCCAACGGGCTGGTGATTGAAAAGACCGCCGTGCCCATGGGCGTGATCGCCATCATCTACGAGAGCCGTCCCAACGTGACCAGCGATGCCGCCGCCCTTGCCATCAAGAGCGGCAACGCCTGCATCCTGCGCTGCGGCAAAGAGGCATGGCGCAGCGCCAACGCCATCGTGCAGGCACTGCGGCAGGGGCTGCGGGAGAACGGCCTGCCGGAAAATGCGGTCTGCCTGATCGAGGACACCACCCACGCCTCTGCCAACGCCCTGATGACTGCCGTGGGCTATGTGGATCTGCTGATCCCCCGGGGCGGCGCAGGGCTGATTCGTGCCTGCGTGGAGAACGCCAAGGTGCCCTGCATCCAGACCGGTACCGGTATCTGCCACATTTTTGTGGACGACACCGCCGATCAGGCCAAGGCGCTAGACATTATTGAAAATGCAAAGGCCAGCCGCCCCAGCGTGTGCAACGCCGAGGAGGTGTGTCTAGTGCACTCTGCCATTGCGCAGGAGTTTCTGCCCAAGCTCGCGCAGCGTCTTGGCCCTGACCGCGTAGCTGCGGGCAAGCTGCCGGTAGAGCTGCGGCTGGACGCACGCGCCGCCGCCATCATTCCCGGCACGCCTGCCGGCCCTGCGGACTTTGACACTGAGTTTCTGGACTACATCCTTGCCGTTAAGGTGGTGGACAGCGTGGACGAGGCCATCGCCCACATTGCGCAGCACTCCACCGGCCACAGCGAGGCCATTCTGACCCGGACGCAGGCAGACGCCGACCGCTTTACCGCTGCGGTGGACAGCGCCGCCGTTTATGTGAACTGCTCCACCCGCTTTACGGACGGCGGCGAGTTTGGTCTGGGCTGCGAGATGGGCATCTCTACCCAGAAGCTGCACGCCCGTGGCCCCATGGGCTTGGAGGAACTTTGCAGCTATAAGTACGTCATCCACGGTGACGGACAGATCCGGTGAGTTTCCCTGCCCCGGCTTCTTCATAATTTTTTTACAATTCTGTCCGGCCTACGGGCGCGGCAGAGCAAGTTTTTCATAGTTGAAAAAAATTTCCTGTACAGGCCGATGCAAGCTGCTTCGGCCTGTATTTTTGTTTTACCGGGATGGACTGTATTTCAAACCGAATATGAAAACTGAAAAAAATTTCACTTTTCCCAGAAAATGGATGTTCTTGGATAGCGGTATGTATCCAAGATTTTGCTGTTTCCCACAATGTTAAAGTATTACTTTTATGTTTTTATAGGTTAAAAAAGCAAAATTTTCTCTTGACAGAGCGTTTTCTATGCGGTAAAACTATATTGTAAGATTTGATATCGATTTCACTCTCGTTTCACAGGATTTCAAAATTTGTACATCACAACTGGTACTATGTAAAAATAAGTAAAGGAGAGAGCATCTTATGACGATCGCAATTCTTGCCCACGATTCCCGCAAAGAACTGGCTCTGCAATTCTGTACCGCTTACAGTGCCATCCTTTCCCGCAATAATGTTATCGCCACCGGTACCACCGGCCGGATGCTTGCGCAGACCACCGGTCTGCCGGTGCACTGCTACCTCTCCGGCAAGCTGGGCGGTGTGCAGCAGATCACTTCCCGCGTTGCCTGCGATGAGGTGGATCTGGTGCTGTTCTTCCGCGACCCGCTGAAGGCCGATGCCGCCAGCCTGACCGAGCAGAATCTGCTGCGCCTGTGCGATATGCACAGCGTACCCATTGCTACCAACATTGCTACCGCAGAGGTGCTGCTGCGCGGTCTGGATCAGGGAGATCTGGACTACCGTGAGGGGATGCACCCGGCCTTGATCGAGCCGATCCCCGCTATGCAGGCCCGTGCCGTGTAAGCGTTTATTTTGTGTGTTACTTTGTGTATAGAGGGAAAAAAGGAGCTATCGCAGCGTGTTGTGCGATAGCTCCTTTTCTTGTTATAATACTGTAACTTGCCCGCGGGACAAGTATCATTCTTTAAAATATGCTTTCTGGACAGCCAGCAGCACACCGGCGCGGCTGGCGGCAAAGTTCAAGCCGCCCTGCAGATAGCAGGTATAGGGGGCGCGCAGAGGGCCATCGCAGGAAAGCTCGATGGTGCTGCCCTGCGTAAAGCTGCCGCTTGCCATGACCACCTCATCGGTGTAGCCCGGTTCCGGGCTGGGTTCCGGAGCGGCGTAGCTGTCCACGGGGCTGGCGGCCTGAATACCCTGACAGAAGCCGATGAGCGCTTCTGCCGTACCGGCATCAAAGCAGGTGACGATATCGTTGTGATCCTCACAGTAGCGCGGGATGGGCTTTTTGCCCAGCAGCTCCAGCATACACTGGGCGTAGATGGCGGTCTTGATGGCCTCGCACACCACGCCGGGGGCGTAGTAGAAGCCCAGATACATATCCCGGGGGGTCTCCAGCGTGCAGCCCAGCTCCTTGCCAAGGCCGGGGGCGTTCAGGCGGTAGGCACACAGCTCCACCAGATCCCTGCGTCCCACGATGTAGCCGCCGGTGGGTGCAATGCCGCCGCCGGGGTTTTTGATCAGGCTGCCCACTGCGATATCCGCGCCCACCTGACAGGGCTCCTGCGTCTGGGTGAACTCGCCGTAGCAGTTGTCCACAAAGATGATGATCTCCGGGTTTGCGGCGCGGGCGGTATCGGCGATCTTGCGGATGGTAGCCAGATCAAAGGCGTTGCGCTGTAAATAACCGCGGCTGCGCTGGATGTGGCACACCTTTGCGCCGGGGGCTTTCTGGGCGATCAGGTCGTAGTCCGGGGTGAAGTCAGGCTTGAGGGGAGCTTCGTCGTAGTTTACGCCGTAGTCCATCAGGGTGCCGGTGCCCTTGCCCTTGCCGTCCAGACCGATGACGCCCTCCAGCGTATCGTAGGGACGGCCGGTAGCGGCCAGCAGAGTGTCCCCTGCCCGCAGCAAGCCAAACAGCGCCACCGCCAGCGTGTGGGTGCCGCTCTGGAACTGGCTGCGCACCAGCGCATCCTCTGCGCCCATGACCTGTGCAAAGATCTGCTCCAGCTTGGCGCGGCCGGTATCCCACAGGCCGTAACCGGTGGTGCCCAGCATATCGGTGGAGGACATCTGGGTATCGGCAAAAGCCTTGAGCATCTTCAGCTGGTTGAAATCCCGGATCTCCTCCATCTGACGAAAATAGGGCTGGCACAGCTCCATAGCCTTTTCGTCCAGCGCCAGCACCTCGGGCTTGTAATCAAAAAAGTGGTTCAGAATCGACATTATAACGTGATAGTTCCTTCCTGTTATTTTTGGGTTCTTTGCGCAAAAGCTTTGTCATTTCTCAGGCACATAGCGGGCGTACTCGGCCAGCTTTGCAAAGCCGAGGCGGTTATAAAACCGCACACGCTCCGGTGCACAAAGGAACACCGGGCGCAGACCCTCGGCGGCAAAGCTGTTTGCCATTTCCACAATGAGCCGTCCGCCGATGCCCCTGCCCCGCAGCGGCTCTGCGGTCTGCCCGCAGGCCATATACGCCTGCCCATTGCACAGGGCATAAGCCCCCACGGTGCAGACGACTGCACTTCCCTGCTCCAGCGTCCACGCCACTGCCCTGCCCCGGCTGCGTTTGGTGCACAGCTCCGAGTAAAAGTCAGCCTGCCGGGCGGGGTCTGCGGGGTAAAGTGCCTGTGCCACCCGGGCGGCGGACGCTTCCCGGCAGAGTTTCAGCTGCGCCCACAAAGCCTCGTCCACGGCGGGCAGGGGCAGCAGCCCGCCCTGCGGCAGACCGAACACGGTCAGCGTTTCTGCCTTGTGCCAGCCGTCCGGCGGCGGGCAGACAGTCTCGTCCAGAATGGCGCTTTCGCACCCGCAGAAGGACAAAAAGCTTGCCAGCTCTGCGGGGTTTGCGTGCCCGGCCAGCCACGCCGTGCTGCCGGAAAGTTCCAGCGCCAGCGTAGGGCCGGCGTAGAATCGCCATGGCTGGCTTTTGCTGAAGAGAGCGCTGTCCAGCGGCAGCACAGCGTCCAGCACCGGCAGACCCCGGCAGGCATTTGCAAACCGGGTGCGGCGCTTTGCATCCTTTACCTGTGCGATCACTTGAGCGCGTTGACGATCTTTTTGAACTCGCGGCCGCGCACCTCAAAGTTGGGGTACAGGTCAAAAGAAGCACTTGCCGGGGACAGGATGATGATATCGCCGGGCTTTGCGGCGGCGCGTGCCAGCTCTACGGCGTGCTGCATGTTGCCTGCGTGCTGAATGGGCAGCGCAGCCTCGTCAAAGCCGGGGCACTCCCGCACAGCCTGCTCGATGCGGGGGCCGGTAGCGCCCATCAGAACCAAGTTCTTGACATGGGCGATGATCTCCGGTGCCAGCGGCTCGTAGGGGATGTGCTTATCGTAGCCGCCCGCGATGAGGATGACCTTCCGGTCAAAGCTGCGCAGACCGGCAATGGTGCGGGTGGGGCTGGTGCCGATGGAATCGTTATAGTACAGCACGCCGTCCAAAGTACGCACCGGCTCGATGCGGTGCTCCACGCCGGTGAAGGTGCTGCCCACCTGACGGATGGCCTCTACGGGCACCTCGCCCCACACGGCAGCGGCGGCAGCCAGCAGGTTCTCGATGTTGTGCAGGCCGCGCAGCTTGATGTCCTTCTGGGCAAGGAAGGGGGTCACAACGCCATCCTCGGCCATGCAGAGCATGCCGTCCTCCTTGCGCAGGAAGGCACCGTTGTCGGTATCGTGCAGGCGGGTGAACCACACCTGCTTACCCTTGCAGTCTGCCTGCATGGAGCGGCTGATCTCGTTCTCATAGCCCAGCACGGCGCGGCAGGGCTGCTTCTGGTACAGCAGGATATTACGCTTGGCATCGATGTATTCCTGCATATCCTTGTGGTGATCCAGATGGTTCGGGGTCACGTTGGTGACCACCGCAATGTTGGGGCTTGCGTGCATGCTGATCAGCTGGAAGCTGGAAAGCTCCACCACAGCCACATCCTCCGGGGAAACCTCCGGCAGCATGGGCAACAGCGCTGCGCCGATGTTACCGCCCAGATGCACCTTGCGGCCTGCGGCCTCGTAGAACTTGGAGATGAGGGTGGTGGTGGTGGTCTTGCCGTCCGAGCCGGTCACCGCTACGATCTCGCAGGGGCAGAAGTCGAAGAACAGCTCCACCTCGCTGGTGACCATGGTACCGGCAGCCATAGCGTCCTGCAGGGGCTTTTCAAAGTAGCCCACAAAGCCCGGGGTGCGCATGATGATGTCCTGTCCCTTGAAGCCGTCCAGATAGTTTTCGCCAAGGCTCAGGTCGATGCCCAGCTCCCGGATGGTGGCGGCGTAATCGCCAAAGTCCTCTACGCTCTTTTTCTGGTCGCACAGGGTCACATGAGCGCCCAGCTCCACAAACTCCTTGATGAGGGTCTTGTGGCTGACGCCTGCGCCGATAAAGGCAACCTTTTTGCCCTGAATAAGCTGGGCAAGCTTCTGCTGATCTTTCTGCATAAAAACAGTTCCTCCTCTAATAGGATCATGGTATAGCACCGCGCCGCACGGGCAGCGCGGGAATCACTTTGCTGTACCATTATAGTCCATTTGCGCGCAATTGGCAACGGAAAACCGCACAGTCTGCTTCAAAAAGCCCGGTAAATTCACAAAAAGGCAATTGTTTTTTCTGCTGCTTTCTGCTACACTTGTCGTTGCAGAGCGTTTTTTGCCGTTTCTGCGCGAAGATGAACGGAATGAGGTTATTCTTTTTGAAACGATGGTTGCGTTTTACCGCAGCGGTGCTGGCTGCTGCGTTTCTTTTTGCCCTGACCGGCTGCGGCAGCTCCACAAACTCTGCCAGCTTTACATGGTTCGTGGACAGCATCCCCGCAAATCTGGACCCGCAGGTGGCTTCCGCTGCGTCGGATGTCATCGCCTGTGAAAACCTGTACGGCACGCTGGTACGCAAGAACCCGGACGGTGAACTTGTGCCGGGGCTGTGCGAAAAATGGACGGTCTCCCCGGACGGGCTGACCTACACCTTTACCCTGAAGGACGGCCTGACCTACGCAGCCGCCAAGGGTGCTGCCACAGAGTACGACATTACCGCCGAAGATTTTGTGTTTGCGTTCCGGCGCATTTTCCGTGCCGATACCGCCTCGCCCTATGCAGTGGAGTTTTCGGCCATCCAGAACAGCGCCGCCGTGCAAGCGGGGCTGGCGGACGAAAGCAGTCTGGGGGTTTCGGCCAATGGGGCACTGACATTGGTATTCCGGCTAAGCGAGCGGGATGATAACTTTTTAGCAAAGCTGGCCATGCCCGGTGCCGCCCCCTGTGACGAGGCTTTTTTTGAGAGCACCCGGGGCACCTACGGGCTGACCGCCAAGACCACGCTTTCCAGCGGTAGCTTTTACCTGTACAACTGGACGACGAACGGCCTGTTTTTGAGGCGCACTGTGGAGAGCCCGCTGGTCGGCAGTCTGCGTCTGGTGCAGGACACCAGCGGCAGCGGCAAGAGCGCAGCCCAGCTTCTCGCCGATGGCAAATGTTCCGCCGCGCTGGACGAGAGCGGCGAAGCCACCAGCTTACAGACGGTGAGCTATTCCGACACCACATGGGCGCTGCTGTTCAACGCGGCGGAGGGGTCGGTGTTCCAGAACCAGCAGCTGCGGCAGGCGCTGGCCGGCATTGCCCGGGAAAACGCCGATGTGCCCTCCAGCGGGCTGTACGCCGCCGCAAAGGGGCTTGTGCCGGAGGGACTGACCGTGGACGGGCTGGACTACCGCGAGACTGCCGGGAATCCCCTGCCCGCCATCCCGGAGCCGAAGGCCCTCTATCTGGCTGCCCGGCAGGGCATGGCGACATCGGATTTTTCCGGCGTGACCCTGCTGCTGCCCAAGAACGCCGGGCTGAGCGAGTTGGCCGACCAGATCAACAGCGCATGGCAGAAGGAGTGTTCCCTGTTCTTCTCGGTAGAAGAGGTGGAACAGGACGAGTTTGACGCCCGCATTGCCGCCGGGAAATACACCATTGCCCTTGCGCCTATCCGTGCCGAGGGCGGCAGCGTATACCAGATGCTGCAGCAGTTCACCACTGAGGGCGGCAGTCTGACCGGTTACGCCGATACTGTTTATGCTGATCGGCTGGCTTTGAGCGCACAGCAGACCGGCAAAGCCCGCTGTGCCCTGCTGGCGCAGTGCGAGCAGCAGCTGCTGGAAAGCTGCACCGTAGTGCCCCTGATGGCACAGCAGAAGCGTCTGCTGCTGGCAAACGGCGTGCGCGACTTAGTATTCGACCCGTTTTTCCCGGTGCTGGACCTGACTTGGGCAAAAATGAGCTGACCGCAAATTTCGTGCGGAAAAGCCTTGACATTCCCGCCCTGCTTTGTTACAATAATGGAGCACTTGCAGGGTTAGCTCATCCGGTAGAGCGACTGCTTCCCAAGCAGTAGGCGGCGGGTTCGAGTCCCGTATCCTGCTCCAAAATATAGCGGCGAAACGTTCAAAATTTGTTCGTTTCACCGCTTTTTTGTTTGTGTTCTTTTCAAAAAATGACGTAAAAATTCGTATTTTCCGCTCGTAATCTAGCAGATAAAGGAACAAACAAAGGAACAAAAAACACTCCCGGGCTTTTGCAGAAAGTTCGGGAGTGTTTGCGTTTACTTGATTTTATATCGTGTTACTTTGCCACAAGCTCTGCGGCAAGAGCGTCCATCTGTGCTTCGGCGGCGGCGTTGGCGGCAGAACGGATGGTGACCACGTTCTCGCAGAGGGTGATGTTCTTCATGCTCTCCAGCTCTGCACGCATGAGCTTTGCAGCCATGGGTGCCCAAGTGCCGTTTTCCATCAGGCCAATGGTGCGGTTCTGGAAGCTCTTGGTCTTGAGGTGAGCCAGCAGGTTTTCCATCGGCGGGAAGAGGAAACCGTCATAGGTGGCGCAAGCCAGCACGATCTTGCCGCAGCGGAAAGCCTCGGTGATAGCGTAAGACACATCGGTGCGGGTCAGGTCCATCTCCACCACCTTTGCGCCCTGTGCGCGCAGCTTTTCGGCCATGGTGTGGGCAGCGGCGCGGGTGTGGCCGTGGATGGAGGCGCTGGCCACCAGGATCTTTTCCGGCTCCTCGGCCTTGTAGCTGGACCAGAGATCGTAGTAGTTCAGGTACTTGCCCAGATCACCGGTAAGCACCGGGCCGTGCAGCGGGCAGATGGTCTTGATGTCCAGTGCCGCAGCCTTTTTGAGCAGTGCCTGCACCTGTGGGCCGTACTTGCCCACAATGTTCAGGTAGTAGCGGCGGGCTTCGCTGGCCCAGTCGGCGTTTTCGTCAAACTTTGCCACCGCACCAAAGCGGCCAAAACCATCGGCAGAGAACAGCACCTTCTCGCTGCTCTCGTAGCTGACCATGACCTCCGGCCAGTGCACCATGGGGGCAAACACAAAGGTCAGGGTGTGGGTGCCAAGGCTCAGGCTCTCGCCGTCCTTCACCACCACGCGGCGCTCCGGGGCAATGGCATCTGCGCCAAAGAACTGCTCCATATACTGGAAGGTCTTGGCGTTGCCTACCACCTGCATCTCCGGGTAAAGGGCAGTCAGCTTTGCCACGTTGGCACCGTGGTCCGGCTCCATGTGAGAAACCACCAGATAAGCGGGCTTGCAGCCGCCCAGTGCCTCGGCAAGGTTTTCCAGCCAAGGCTCGGTGGCGCGGGCGTCCACCGTATCCAGAATGGTGGTCTTTTCGTCCAAAATGACATAGGAATTATAGCTGACCCCGGTGGGCACCGGATACTGGCTCTCGAACAGGTCGATAGTGGTATCGTCCACGCCGACACCAAGGATGGCTTCGCTGATTTTTTTCATGCTCATACCGTTCAGACTCCTTTTGGGTTTATGTTGTGCCGTGAATTGGCAAATATTTCTGAGAACAGTTCCTATTATAGCACATCGTCAGAAATTTCGCAAGGGATAGCGCAGGGATAGTTTTCGCGTCAAGGCTCTTCCCCGCCCTCCGGCAGACGCGCTGTTACCGGTCTACCCGGCTCGGTGTCCAGTTCCAGCAGGGTGGCTGCGGTGTTCTCGTCCAGCGTCTGCACCGCACGCAGCTTGCGGCTAATGGCGCGGCTGCGCACCCCGATGAGGTTATCCAGTTCTTCATCGGTCTGGCGCAGGCGCTGCTGCATCTTGGAAAGCCCCTGCCCGAATTTATCAAACTCGGTCTTGACCGCGCCCAGCAGTTGCCATACCTCGCCGGAGCGCTTCTGGATGGCAAGGGTCTTGAAGCCCATTTGCAGGCTGTTGAGCAGCGCCGCCATGGTGCTGGGGCCGGCCACATTCACCTGATAATCCCGCTGCAAAACTTCCAGTAGCCCAGCGTTCACTACCTCGGCGTACAGTCCCTCAAAGGGCAGAAACAGGATGCCGAAAGCTGTGGTATAGGGTGGCTCCACATATTTTTCCCGAATATCCTTTGCCTCGCTGCGCAGCACCAGTTCCAGCGCGTGACGGGCGTTTTCCACTGCCTGCGCGTCGCCGGAGGCCTGTGCGTCCTGCAAGTGGGCGTAGGTATCGCCGGGGAATTTGGAGTCGATGGGCAGCCAGACGCTGTTGCCGTCCACGCCGGGCATCCGGATGGCGTACTCCACCCGCTGGGTGCTGCCGGGGATGGTGGCCACGTTGGTGTCGTACTGCTCCGGTGCAAGGATCTCTTCCAGAATTGCGCCCAGCTGGATCTCGCCCAGAATGCCACGGGTCTTAACGCCGGAGAGCACCTGCTTCAGCCCGCCCACATCCGCGGCAAGGCTCTGCATCTCACCCAGCCCCTTGTACACCTGTTCCAGCTGGTCGTTGACCGCCTTAAAGCTTTCAGTCACCCGCTTTTGCAGTGCGTCCTGCAATTGCTCGTCTACGGTATGGCGGATCTCGTCCAGCTTCTGGGCGTTCTGTGCCTGCATGGCGGCAAGACCGTCTGCCAGCGCTTTGCGCATTTCCTCCAGCTTGCGGGCATTGGAGGCTTCCAGCCCCTGCAAGCGCTGCTCCATGGTCTGCTGCTGGGTGTTCTGCCCAGCCGTCAGGGTGCTGCTCATGCCCTGCACCGCGGTTTGCAGGGTATCGCTGATGTGTGCCATCGCGGCCAGATTCTGCTGTGCCTGCTGCGCCTGCTTTTCTTCCAGCACCCGCGCCTGCGCTTCCAGCTGCTGGCGCAGCCACTCCTTCAGGGCTTCATCGTCCTGCCGGGCTGCAGGCTTGCCGGTGCGGTACAGCAAAAGCGCCTGCAGCAGACAGATGGCCACCAGCAGAAGCGTATACAGTCCTGCCAAAAATTCCATAGACATTCTCCTTTTAACTCAAAAATCCGGGTCTTGCGGTAATGGCAGACCCGGATCTGTTTATACTTCCTGATGCTTTACGATTTCCTGCGTGGTCTCCACCTGCTGGCCGTACAGACCCACACCGTCTACCTCCATCTCGCCTACCTGATTATCACAGGGGTCGGCGCGGAAGGCGCACATGGGCGGGTCGAAGGGTGCGCAGATGTCGCTGTTGGCCACCATACGGTCGGTGTCCAGATTGCCGAAGTAGTGCAGGCGCATCTTCTCGTTGCCCGCACGCGCCATGGACGCACCGGCGGAGCAATCGGCGTACATCCAGCCCTTGGGGGCAATATAGAACATTGCCCAGTCATGGCAGCCGGCCGTCTCCGGCCGTGCCACCATGCCGCTCTGCCACTTGGCCGGGATGCCTGCAATGCGGCAAAGGGTGATGAAGGTGGCAGCCATCACACCGCAATCGCCCCGGCGGCTACGGGCGCAGTTATCGGTGATGTTCTCGTGCACAAAATACATGGGCTGGAAGTGGTAGTGCACATTCAGGGTGACAAAATCGTAAATGCGCTTTGCCTTCTGCACCGGGTCGGTGATGCCTTCGGTCAGCTGCGCAGCCAGTGCTTTCATATAGGGGGTAAAGGCGATGTGGGGCAGCTGCTCGGCGGTGTCAAAATCCGGCTGCACGGGGTCGGCCTGCAGTTCCAGCGGAGCGGCGTAGTGCGCGGTGCTGCGGTAGCTGTACTGTGCCCCAAAGCGGCAGTTTTCGGCAAGGTCTGCCTCCCAGTATGCAGTGCGCTGGGGTGCGGTCTCCGGTGCGATATAGGTCGGCTGCGCGGTGAAGCTGTCCAGCGTGATGTTGCTCTGTGCCGGGCAGGCAGCGGGCAGCGGCAGCCACACCTTGACATGCACGGTGTTTCTGCCCTCGGCCTTTGCGACGGCAAGGGCGCGGGCAAAGGTTTCATCGGTCATGCCGATGCTGGTGCGCAGGGTGATGTCTGCGCTGACTGCGCCGGTGCGCACCATCTGGTCGTGCTGGGGCTCAAAACGGTCCCAGCTGCGCTCCGGGACAGGCGGGTCCAGCTGGCGGGCGGCAAGGTCGGGATGGGTGGCTACCAGCGTTTCGGCGGCGCGGTAGATATAGCGCTTCTGCCCTTCCACAAAGCGCCAGTCCATCTGCCCGGCAGCGTCCAGTGCGGCGAACTCCTCGGCGGTAAAGTCCCGCAGGGTGGCCTGCAGCTGGTTCAACAGCTGCTCGGCGGTCAGGGTGTAATCCTGCGGCAGACGGCGCAAAATTTCCCGGTGCGCCAGCAGACCCTGCCGCCATGCATCCACACCGTGGGGGGTGGGGTTAACCGGCAGCGCACCCTGCGGGTGCAGGGGCTGGTTCTGGCTGGCAGTCCAGTCCTCAGCCAGACAGGCGTCGATGCGCGCAATGGCGGCATCGTAGTAGCCCGCCTCCTTCAGGCGGCGGATATCGTCCGGCAGCTCCGTGTTCAGGTATGCAAAACAAGTATTCTGATCCATCATGCTCTACTCCTTTTTTGTTTATAGTCAGGCAGCGGTCTGCTGCTCCCAGAAAGCTACGGCTTCCATCAGCCAGCCCTCGGCATCAGTGTTATCGCCCACCCCGATGCAATGGGGCGCAGACTCAAACACCTTCACAATATAAGGCACCTTATGGGCTTCCAGCGCCGCTTGCAGCGCCGGACCCTGCACCTGATTGATCATCCAAGGCAGCACCTTGTCATCCTTCCCGTACCAGAAAAATACCGGCGGATAATCATCCGTGACAAGATCCGCTATGCTGGAACAGTAATAGTGCCATCCATAGTTGCCAGTATCCATAAACGCCTGATACGCGATTTTCACCTCTGAAAAGTTCACCACCGGATAGCCTAACAGCAGCACACCGGGTCTTGCCGCGCCGTAATGACCGTAGCCGCGCTCCTTGTTCGCAAACACGCCCGCAAGCTGACCGCCGGAGGAGTAACCCACCAGCGCATAGTCCTGCGTCTGGATAGAAAGCTCCTCGCCAAGGCTCGTTACCAGCTGCACTGCCCGTGCCAGATCCTCCAGCGGGGCGTTATCGCCCAGATCCAAAAAGGTGCGATAGCGCAGCACGAACACGGCATAGCCCTGCTTATGCAGCTCGTAGGCGGTGGAGCCGCCCTCGCCCATCTCGGAGGTCATAGTCAGGGCATTGCCGGGGATCACGATAGCAGTTTTTGCACCGGGCGTCTCTGCCGGATAATAAAACAGCTGCACACAGCCCAGACTGGAATCCTGTTCGATCTCCTCCGGGGTGTAGACCTGATAGGTCACCTTGACGCCCTTATTATAGTTGTCAATGATAAGGTTCAGCGCAGCAATGCCGGATTCCCGGTCGGTGTCGCCAAAATAATCGTGCAGGGTCTTGTTTTTCCAGCGTGCCACCATCAGCGGTGTCATTTCGCGGCAATATGTATAATAGCCGGTTCCTTGGATCGCCGGGTTTGCGCGCAGCTGTGCCATCGTAGTTTCCGCAGTAACATGGGGTGCGATCTCTGCGCCAAAGGCAGGCAGCGCCGCGCAAAGCACAAGCCAGACCATACACAGCAGCACCCGGACAGTTCTTCTCATATATCCTCCCTGGGAGGCAGCGCACCCCTGCGCTGCCCCGCTCCGTATTCTTGTTCCCCTATTGTATCACAAACAGATGGGATGTCAAAGCAATTTCTGTGCAGTCCGCTTCTTGTACCGCCCGGCAAATTCTGCTATACTGAAACTTATCCGGGAGTGGAAAGAGAATGCGGGCATTTTTCGGCCCGCCGAGGATGAAAGTATGGATAAGATCATCATCCGGCCTATGACGCCGGAGGACTGGAGCGCGGTCTCCAGAATCTATGTTGAGGGCATTGCTACGGAATATGCCACCTTCCAGACCGAATGCCCGCCCTACACCGCGTGGGACGCTTCCCACACAAAGGAGTGCCGCTTGGTCATTCTTTCCGGCGGAGTGCTGGCGGGGTGGTGCGCTTTGCACCGGGTAGACCCCCGCTGGTGCTACCGGGGCGTGGCCGAGGTGAGCATTTATGTTGGCGAGCAGTTCCGGGGGCACGATCTGGGCTTTCGGCTGCTGAGTGCCCTGTGCGCCGCTGCCGAAAAGGCCGGCTACTGGACGCTGCAATCCACCGTTTTGCAGGATAACGCCGCTAGCCGCGCGCTGCACGCCAAGTGCGGTTTCCGGCTGGTGGGACGCCGGGAGCGCATTGCACGGGACTGCCACGGCCGCTGGCTGGACACCTATCTGATGGAGCGCCGCGCCGCTGCAGACGAACCGGAGGGATTTAAAAAGCTGTGACCAGCCGCTTGGCGCAGATTTTTTATTTGTAGAGCGGGAAAATCTGCATTTTGCCCGTCTGCCTCTTCACGAAGTAGGAGCATAAAGCAGAAGGAGCCGCTGCACTTTTTGTGGTGCAGCGGCTCCTGTTATTTGTGATGATTCAATTTTACCACTCTTCGTATTCGCCGTTGGCGTTTTTGGCGGCAGCCAAACGGCTGCGCTTGAACATACTCTCCACCACAGCGCAGTACTTATCGGCAAGGCAGACGATAATCGCCTCGCGGCAGCTGGGCACATGACGGAAGGTCAGCGGCCACATGTGGCTGGAAATGATGCTCTGTTCCTTTTTGGTGATATGGAACACCTGTTCCGCATTGACGCAGGCACGACCCGGGTGGGAGAAGCCGTGCATCTCGAACAGGCGGCGGATGCCGTGGAAAGTGCCCTTTTTGTGCCAGTCATACAGGTAAAAATCGTGCAGGAAAGCACCGACAGCCAGCGAGGTCTCGTCTGCGCCCAGATGCAGGCGGTGGTTCAGCCAGCAGCTGACCAGCACCACATTCTTGCAGTGCTGATAGGTGGTAACATCCCCGTGCTGGATAAACTCCCGCATCTGCTGCACCTTGGGGTTCTGATCATATTTTTCCAGAATGGCATAAAGCTGTTCACGTTCCGTAACAGAAAGCTGCATGAGCAAAATTTCCTTTCAACTCAAAACATGATTCAAGAGCGGAGCTGCACCGGGTTGGAATTACCGAAGTTTTCGGCCTTGGAAGGGTTTGCCCGCTTGAGGGTCAGGTCTACCAGATACTGCTTGCCATCGCCCAGTTCTTCCAGCTGGGCAAGCTTTGCATTGGCAGAGGCTTCGTCCGGGTACCACTGGATGAGGAAGAAGTTCTCCGCTTCCACTCCGTAGTACAGCCAGAAGCCGTCCGCGCGCAGCAGATCGTCCAGATGATCCACCTCTTCGCCGTCCGGCAGGCCAAGGCCTTCCTCTGCGTAGAGGTTCTCCGGCTCTACCTGCAGCATCTCAATGACCTGAATGGAGCTTTGCAGGTACTCGTCCTGCGAGGTGCTCTTATCGGAGCGCTCCCAGCCGGTGAGAAATGCCTGCATGAGCAGATCGCGCACCTTGATGCGCGGCAGTGTGGGATCCATAACCATTTTTGTTTCCTTCTTTCGTGGTTTTATCCCCGTTGGACAGTATACGGCATACGCCTGTGCAAGTCAACGGTTTATTTGTGAATTTTTTGTAGGTATGACTAAAATTTACACACACTTTTCCTGTTTCAGTCGGTTATCTCAGGCGTGGAAGGAAAAGGTATCGTTCAGCCACTCCACCGCAAGCTGTACCCAGCGGTGACGGTGGGTGCTGTCGGCGTCCACTTCCGGGGTGGAGATGCTGGTGCCGTGGCGTCCCTTTTCAAACAGGTGTGCTTCGCACGGTACGCCCGCCTTGTGCAGGGCACTGAGCAGCAGCAGGGTGTTTTCCACCGGGACAGTCTCGTCCTCCATGGTATGCCAGACGAACACCGGCGGTGTGTCTGGCTTAATTTTGTCCTCCAGCGTAAAGCGCTGGTGGGCGGCAATATCCTGCGTGCCAGTCAGCTGCACAAAGCTGCCGCGGTGGGCATATTCCCCAGCGGTGACCACCGGGTAGGCCAGCAGCAGGGCATTTGGGCGCGGCTGGTCTGCCATGCCGGGGATATCCCACACTGCACCGGAAAGTGCCAGATGCCCGCCGGCAGAAAAGCCGCACAGGGCGATCTGATCCGGCAGAATATTCCACTGCGCTGCGTGCTGCCGCACAAGGCCGATGGCCTGTGCCAGCTGCCGCATGGGCAGCGCATCCCGGGCACTGTCCCCTACTGCGTAGTGCAGCACCGCCGTGTGGTACCCCGCTGCCGCAAATTGCAGCGCTACGGGGTCGCCCTCCCGGGGGCTGACGTGGTTATAGCCGCCGCCGGGCACCACCAGCACCAGCGGGCGCTGCCGGAAATGCGGCATGGCCTCCACGCTCTCCCGCAGGTAGAGCGTCAGCGTACCGCCGCCGGTCAGTTCCAGTTGCTCAAGCTGCATTCAGGCATCCTCCTTGTAAAAGCCGTGCCGCCCTTCCGGGTGGGCTGCAATGAATTCTGCGCATAGGTCGGCGCAAATACGGCACAGCTCCGGGCAGGGGCGTTTTTTATAATAGTCTGCGGTGCGGTCCTCTGCCGCCGTGCCCCCCGTAGGGGCAGCACCCGCCTTTGCCAGCAGCTCCCGGCATATAATGCTGCCGCCGTTGCGGCTGCGGTACTGCTCTGCCGCCTGCTGCACCAGCGCGTACATCCGGGATTTATCTTTGGGGTCGGCGGGGTCGGCATAGACCATGCTCAGCACAGTCACCACGCCGCAGAACGCCCCACACACCTCCCGCATCCGGCCAATGCCTGCGCCAAACCCTGCGGAAAGGCGCAGCGCCATCTCCTCGGTCAGGCCAAGCTGCGGTGCAAACGCCGCCACCACGCTCTGGCTGCAATTATAACCCTTTAAGAACCATGCGTAGGCGGCATCGCCCTGTTTTGACATTTTCTCACATCCTTCCGGCATACTCGCTCCATTATAGCACAGTCTGCGCAAAAGTGGGAAAGCTTTTCCGAAAAAATTTCGTCCTTCATATAAGAAACGATCCGGGCGCGCCGTTTCGTGCACGGGAGAACAAATTTTAACTTTTTTAACTTTTTATGAAAAGCCTTGATTTTCCCTGCAAGTCGTTGTATATTAGCACTCAGAAGTTATGAGTGCTAAGCACTCCGGCAGTTTGCTGGACACGGCGCACCAAATATGTGATAAAAGAGGTTTTGTATTATGGCCAAGAAAGAATTTCAGGCAGAGAGCAAAAAACTGATGGACATGATGATCAACTCCATCTATACCAATAAAGAGATCTTCCTGCGGGAGCTGATCTCCAACGCTTCGGACGCCATCGACAAGCTGTACTATAAGAGCCTGACCGACACCTCCGTGGGCATGAACAAGGGTGATTTCCGTATTCTCATCACCCGCGATAAGGAAAACCGCATCCTGACCGTGGAGGATAACGGCATCGGTATGACCCGCGAAGAGCTGGAGCAGAATCTGGGCACCATTGCACACTCCGGCTCTCTGGATTTCAAGAAGGACAACAAGGACGAGAACATTGACATCATCGGTCAGTTCGGCGTGGGCTTCTACTCTGCCTTTATGGTGGCCGATAAGCTGACCGTTATCTCCAAGGCTTATGGCTCGGACGAGGCTTGGCAGTGGGAGTCCTCCGGTGTGGACGGCTACGAGATGACCCCCGCCCAGAAGGACACTGTGGGCACCCAGATCATTCTGCACATCAAGCCGGATACCGACACTGAGAAATACGACAACTTCCTGGATGAATACGGCATCGTCGCCATTGTGAAGAAGTATAGCGACTATGTGCGCTACCCCATCCAGATGGAGCGCGAAAAGAGCCGTCAGAAGCCCGAACCGGACCCCAAGCCCGAGGACTACAAGCCCGAGTGGGAGACCTACACCGAGCTGGAGACCCTGAACAGCATGATCCCCATCTGGAAGAAGCAGAAGAGCGAAGTGACCGATGAGGAGTACAACAGCTTCTACAAGGATAAGTTCGGCGATTATGCCGACCCCGCCCGGGTCATCGTAAGCCGCACTGAGGGCACTGCCAACTACAATGCCCTGCTGTTCGTGCCCAGCCACCGCCCCTACGATTTCTACACCAAGGACTACGAGAAGGGTCTGGCCCTGTACGCTTCCGGCGTGCTCATTATGGAAAAGTGCGCTGACCTGCTGCCGGATTACTTCAGCTTTGTAAAGGGCATCGTGGATAGTCAGGACCTGAGCCTGAACATCAGCCGTGAGATGCTGCAGAAAGACAGCCAGTTGAAGCTGATCCACAACGCACTGGAAAAGAAGATCAAGAACGAGCTGCACGCCATGCTGAACAATGACCGTGCAAAGTACGAAGAGTTCTGGAAGGAGTTCGGCCGTCAGATCAAGTTTGGTGCTTACTCTGACTACGGGATGCACGCCGAACTGCTGCGCGACCTGCTGCTGTTCTGGTCTGCCAAGGAGCAGAAGATGGTCACCCTGCAGGAGTACATCGACAAGATGCCCGCCGAGCAGAAGTACATCTACTTTGCCGCAGGCGACTCCACCGACCGTCTGGCAAAGCTGCCTTCCGCAGAGCTGGTGCTGGACAAGGGCTTTGACGTGCTGCTGCTGACCGAGGACGTGGACGAGTTCTGCCTGCAGATCCTGCACAGCTACCCCCGCAAGGATGCCGAGGGCAAGGACGGCACTGTGGAGTTCAAGAACGTGAACAGCGGCGATCTGGGTCTGGAATCCGAAGAGGAGAAGAAGGCCGCCGAGGATGCCACCGCTGAGAACAAGGCACTGTTCGACGCCATGAAGGATGCGCTGAACGGCAAGGTGAAGGAGGTCAAGGTCTCCACCCGCCTGAAGGATCATCCTGTCTGCCTGAGCGCTGACGGCCCGCTGTCCATCGAGATGGAGAAGGTTCTGTCCAAGCAGCCCGGCAGCGAGGGCGTGAAGAGCGACAAGGTGCTGGAGCTGAACGTGAACCACCCTGTGTTTGCCGCCCTGAAGGCCGCACAGGAAGCCGGTGACACCGAGAAGCTGAACAAGTACAGCGCCCTGCTGTACGCACAGGCACAGCTGATCGAAGGTCTGCCCGTGGACGACCCCGCCGCATACGCTGAAGCCGTTTGCAGCCTGATGAAGTAAGCTTTTATGGAGAGGCCGCTGTTGCATTTGCGCAGCGGCCTCTTTTGTTGTTGACGATTTATAATGGCCTCCGCGTGCGCTTTGGCCATCTTCAGCGGAAGAGATATTTTAATTTTGCGCTTGTCGCGGTCTGCGGACCGCTCCAAGCGCTTTTTCACGGAGGGGCGAAGCGGAAGCCATTTCAAAACGTTTTGTCCAGTCTCATTTGCATAGGACAGAAATACCCTCTTAACAAAAAGGCCGCGCTCCGCTATAATAGAGTGGAACGCGGTCTTATTTTTATCTTTCTGCGAAAGGAATCCTGTTTCATGGAGCCGAGAAAACATTATTTTGCAAAGATCCCCACCATTGCCATTTTTATCGTAATGGCGATGTCCGGGCCGTTGGGGGTGCTGCTGTTCATCCTGAAAGGCATCGACCAAAAGGTGCAGAAGGAGGAGCAGGAGGCCGCCGCTGCCCGGGGCGACTACCGCGCCGACCTTGGGCCGGAGCCCGACCGGAAGAGTGAGCCTGTTTACGGACACGATGTGCCTACCGAGGCGCAGAAAAGCGCCAAGCAATGGCACAAGAATATTGCCACCCTCTGCACCATCATGGGTGCGGTCTTTCTGCTTGCCGGCGTGACGGACGCGGTGGATGTCATCAGTGTGTGGAAGTTTTGGCCCGACCCCGGGGAGCTGTTTTCCAATATTGCCATGGCCATTGGCGGCGGCGGCGCGTTGCTGACCGGCCTGCGGATGAGTCGTACCCATAAGCTGGAGCGGCTGCTGGACAAGGTGGTGGGCGACCGGGACAACATCCCACTGCCGGAATTATTTGCCGCTGCCGGGGTGGACGCTGCCCGGGGACGCACTGCGGTGAAAAGCGCCATCGAGCACGGATACTTCGGCGCAGATGCCTACATTGACAACCGCACCGACACGCTGGTGGTGCGGGGCGCGGCACCGCAGCCGAAAAAATCCGCACCCTCTCCGGCACCTAAAGCTCAGCCCGCCGCAGAGGACGAGTACGCTGCCCTGCTGCGCCAGCTGCGGGAGGTGAACGATGCCATCCCCGACCCGGTGATGAGCGCGAAGATCTCCCGGCTGGAAGAAGTCAGCGGGCGCATCTTTGCGCTGGCGCAGAAGGACCCGGACAAGAAAGCGCAGCTGCAAAAGTTTATGAACTACTATCTGCCCACCGCCCTCAAACTGCTGAACACCTACGCCAGCCTTTCCGGGCAGGCGGTGGAGGGCACAAACATTACCGAAGCCAAGCACAGCATCGAGCGCAGCATGGACCTGCTGGTGACCGCCTTTGAAAACCAGCTGGACAAGCTGTTCCAAGCCGATGCGCTGGACGTGAACGCCGACATTGCCGCACTGGAAGGAATGCTGAACCTTGACGGCCTGACCGGCAGCGAATTCACCCGCTGAACCACACCCCCGCACCCGATGACTGCATCGGCGCGGGGGTATTTTTTTGTGCAAAGTGCAATTTTCCATCCCGTGTTTTTTGGGCGCTGCGCTCAAAATTCCGGGATTTGTGTGCATTTATGCTAAGCATTTCACTTTGTCAGAAAAACTTTTATTTTATTTGTTCTCCATCGACCAATCAGCTCTTACCGGCGTTTTTTGCAACTTTTCATCGAGATGCAACAATAACACATGGTTTTTTGCGTTGTGTTTGACTATTATAGAAGCAGCTACGGCAGCTGCGAACGGCTGCATCGACTTTTCCGATCATAATAGTAGGAGGAAATTTCCATGATGAAGTCCATTTCCACCTGGAAGCAGGAGCTGACCGAGGGCGCACACGCTGCGCGTCTGGCTGCGCTGTACTGCTGCACCCCCGACGAGACCCCTGCACAGGCAGCCCGCTATGCGGCTGTTCTAGACGGGTTAGAGACCACCTTCGGCGCACATACCGAGGCCGGTCTGTATAGTGCCCCCGGCCGCACCGAGATCGGCGGCAACCACACCGACCACCAGCATGGCCGTGTGCTGGCAGGCAGCGTGAACATTGATATGATCGCTGCTGCTGCCCCCAACAGCCTGAACCAGCTGCGCGTGCAGAGCGAGGGGTACGACCTGTGCGTCATCGACCTTGACGACCTGACCGCCCGCAAGGAGGAAGAGAACACTACCGCTTCCCTGCTGCGCGGCGAGTGCGAAGCTTTCCGTCAGCGCGGCGCAAAGCTGTCCGGTCTGGACGTATACATTTCCTCTAACGTGCCCAAGGGCAGCGGCGTTTCTTCCTCTGCCGCCTTTGAGGTGCTGGTCGGCGTGATCCTGAACGACTGCTTCATGGCCGAAAAGGTCTCCCCCATCGCCATTGCGCAGATCGGCCAGTGGGCTGAAAATGTCTACTTTGGCAAGCCCTGCGGCCTGATGGATCAGATGGCTTCCAGCGTGGGCAACATTATCACCATCGACTTTGCCGACAAGGCAAACCCCGACGTGGAGCCGGTGCAGGTGGACTTTTCCAAGGCCGGTCTGGCGCTGTGCATTCTGGACTCCGGTGCAGACCACGCCGACCTGACCGATGAGTACGCCGCCATTCCCAACGAGTGCCGCGCTGTGGCCGCTGTGTGCGGCGGCGAGGTGCTGCGGGACGTGCCGTTTGAGACTTTCCTTGCCAACATCCCGGCCTGCCGCAAGCAGTGCGGCGACCGCGCTGTGCTGCGCGCCTTCCATTTCTACGCCGATAACGACCGCGTGCCCCAGCAGGTAGCTGCTCTGCGCGAGGGCGACTTTGATGCCTTTTTGCAGATGGTGACCGCCTCCGGCGACAGCAGCTGGGAGTACTTGCAGAACGTCATCCCCGCCGGGTACAAGGAACATCAGGAGGTGGCTGTGACCATCGCCGCTGCCAAGCATTATCTGGGCGGCAAGGGCGCTGTGCGCGTGCATGGCGGCGGTTTTGCCGGTACGGTGCAGGCTTTTGTGCCGGTGGAGATGCTGGCAGACTTCAAGACTAACATGGAAAAGATCCTCGGCGCTGGCCGCTGCCATGTGCTGAACATCCGCCCCGAGGGAGGTGCTGTGCTGTGATCTCCACTGCCATCCAGCAGCTCGTGAACTACGGGCTGGACACCGGGCTGATTTTGCCCGATGACGAGATCTATATCCGCAACCAGCTGCTGATGACCATGCAGCTGGACGACTTTACCGCCCCGGACGGCGAGGTGTGCTACACCGATCTGGAAAGCATCCTCAAGACCCTTGTGGACGATGCCGTTGCCCGCGGCGTGTGCGCGGATAACTCCACCGCACGCGACCTGTTCGACACCAAGCTGATGGGCGTGCTGACCCCGCGCCCCAGCATCGTGCGCGCCAACTTTGAGGAACGGTACGAGAACGAAGGCCCGCAGGCCGCCACCGACTGGTTCTACAAGTTCAGTCAGGATACCGATTACATCCGCCGCTACCGCATCAAGCGCGACCTGAAGTGGGTCACCAAGACCGAATACGGCGACTTGGATATCACCATCAACCTGTCCAAGCCGGAAAAAGACCCCAAGGCCATTGCCGCCGCAAAGCTTGCACCCCAGAGCGCTTACCCCAAGTGCCAGTTGTGTGTGGAGAACGAGGGCTACGCAGGCCGCATGAACCACCCCGCCCGCGAGAACCACCGCATCATCCCGCTGACCATCAACGACAGCGCGTGGAATTTGCAGTACAGCCCCTACGTCTACTACAACGAGCATTGCATCGTGTTCAACAACCAGCACACACCCATGAAAATCGAGCGGGCGACCTTCCGCAAGCTGCTGGATTTTGTGGGTCTGTTCCCCCACTACTTTGTGGGCAGCAATGCCGATCTGCCCATCGTGGGCGGCAGCATCCTGAGCCATGACCACTTCCAGGGCGGTCATTACGAGTTTGCCATGGCCAAGGCTCCCATTGAAAAGCCTTGGGTGTTCCCCGGCTTTGAGGACGTGGAGGCCGGTATCGTGCACTGGCCCATGAGCTGCATCCGTCTGACCTGTGCGGATGACGCACGCCTTGTGGAGCTGGCCGATAAGCTGCTGGCTGCATGGCGCGGCTACACCGACGAGAGCTGCTTTATCTTTGCCGAGACTGACGGCGAGCCCCACAACACTATTACCCCCATCGCCCGGATGCGGGATGGCAAATATCAGCTGGACTTGGTGCTGCGCAACAACATCACCACCCCGGAGCATCCGCTGGGTGTGTACCACCCCCATGCCAAATTGCACCACATCAAAAAGGAGAACATCGGCCTCATCGAGGTGATGGGTCTGGCCGTGCTGCCCAGCCGCCTGAAGCAGGAGCTGCTCGACCTTGCCGATGTGCTGGTGGCACACCTGCCCACCGCAGAGTACCCTGAAGCCCTGCAAAAGCACGCTGCATGGGCAGAAGAGATCCTTGCAAAGCACCCGGAGCTGAACGCCGATAATGTCCACACCATTCTGCAGGACGAGGTAGGTCATGTGTTCGCACAGGTGCTGGCCGATGCCGGTGTGTACAAACTGGATGAAGCAGGCCGCGCCGGCTTTGTCCGCTTCCTTGAAAGCGTAAAATAAACCATAACTCCCCAAGGCTGTTGCACCTATCAGAGCGCAACAGCCTTTTTTAGAGCACAGTATCGCGCAAAAGCACCTTTTCTTTACTCTCTCCCTGTGAAGAAATCAACTGGGAAATCCGCAGATTTTCCCGGTTGACAAATTAAAATTTTCATTCCGCATCGTTATTTTGATGGAGGTATCGCTTATGCAATACACCTTGGAAGTATGCGTAGACAGCACCGCCAGCGCACTGGCGGCAAAACGCGGCGGCGCTGACCGGCTGGAGCTGTGCGCTGACCTAATTATCGGTGGAACCACTCCTTCCCCTGCCCTGCTGCGTCAGGTCAAAGCCGAGACCGGTCTGCCGGTGCGGGCGCTGCTGCGTCCCCGCTTTGGTGATTTCTGCTACGACCGCTACGAGCTGGCACAGATGGCTGAATGCGCCGCCGAGCTGGTCGCTGCCGGTGCAGACGGCATCGTGACCGGCGTGCTGACCCCTGCGGGGGCGCTGGACACCGATGCCCTGCGCCCCATCTACGCCGCAGCCCTGCAGGCGGCAGAAAAAGCACACCGCACCGTGGACTGCACCCTGCACCGCGCCTTTGATGTCTGCTGCGACCCCTTTGCCGCACTGGAAGCTGCAAAGCAGCTGGGACTTGCTACCATTCTGACCAGCGGTCAGGCCGCAAGCGCCCCGCAGGGTGCTGCCCTGCTGCGGCAGCTGGTGGATGCTGCCGGGCAGGAAGTGGAGATATTGGTGGGCGCAGGCGTATCTGCCGCCAACATCCCCGCCCTTGCTGCCCAGACCGGTGCCCGGGCGTTCCACCTTTCCGGCAAGCAGGTGCTGGATAGCCGCATGACCTTCCGGCGGGAGGGTGTGCCCATGGGTCTGCCGGGCTTTTCGGAGTTTGAGATCTGGCAGACCAGCGAAGCAAACATCCGCGCCGCCCGCACAGCATTGGATGCGCTGTAACGGACAAACGAAACTTTTACACCCTATTCCGACGTAACAGGCACTGCATCTGCTATTTTCTATTATGACCTCTCCCGTGAAAATGCAAAATCGGGCAGCCTGCAGGCTGCCCGATTTTGCTCTATTCAAATGATTTTTCCGCTGAGTATGCCCAGAGCAAAGCGGAGGGCATTCCAAATCCTCCCGCCTCAGTGCAGGGCGGCAAACCGGGCTGCGCCGCGGGTGCACAGCCAGCGGTGCAGCAATAGGTCCAGCCCCAGCAGCACCGCCAGACAAACAGTCTGCGCTGCCAGCGGCGGCACGGCGTAGTCCAGTAAGGTTAGGGGTAAAAACAGTACCCCGCCTGCCAGCAGCCACCCGCCGAACATCGCCAGCATACTGGCGGCGCTCCGCTTGACCACGGCAGCCTCGCTGACCCAGTGGAGGTTGGGTAGGCACAGCCCTAAAACAAGCCCAAGCTGCGCTGTCAGCCACACAAAGGCCGCCAGCATAGCCAGCACCGGCAAGCCCTGCCCTGCCGGAATGCGCAGCGCCGCCATGGCGCACCAGGCGCACAGCCACGTCGCCGGCAGCGTGAGCAGCAATTGCAGTTCCACCTTTGCCCGCAACACCTGCTGCGGGGTCACCGGCAGGCTTTGCAGTAGCCAGAGGGTACTGCCCTCCAGCGAAACCGACGGCGCTGTGATAAAGTTCATGGCGGCTGCGGTGCACACCATCCCGCATACCAGCATGGGCAGGCTCTCGGGCGGGTAAGCCGCGGTAAAGGCGCGCAGGTCTGTGGCCTTCCACAGCGCTGCCACGCCCAGCACCGGCAGCAGCAGACTGCTCAGTGCACAGTTGAGTAGCCACATGGGACAAGCACCCAAATGCAGCAGCTCCCGCCGCAGCAATGCCCAGTGCGGGGGCTGCTTTTTTTGTGCCTTTGCGCGGTATTCCGCTTTAGCTCTGCCTGGTTCGAGGGTCAAAAGCCGCAGATACGGCTTTGCCAGCACCTTGCCGCAGAGCAGCACACAGGCCGCTGCCAGCGCCAGCAATAGCAGTAGTGCCGGAATATTGCCCACTGCGGCGAAGCCCAGCAGGCGCAGCGGTGCAGCGGCACGGCTGGCTGCTGCGCCCGCCTGCACGGCATCCAGCGCAAGGGCATTCACAGCGTTGCCCACCCATTGGAACACTGCATAGTAGACTGCCAGAAAGAGCAGCGTGCCCACCACGGTGACGAAGCTTTTGTGCCGTGCGCGGCGGTTGAGCAGCGCCACCGCCCAGCCCAGCAGAACAGCCAGCACCATGGAAACTCCCGCCAGCGCCAGTGCCACCGGCAGCGCTGCCAGCAGAGCTCCGCCGGGGCGGGGTGCTGCCAGCGCATAGCACACCACCGAGGGCACCCACGCCAGCAACAGATAAATCAGCCCGGTCAGGTACACCCCGCCGCAGCGCACCGCAAATATAGCGCCCGGCGGGATAGGCAGCGCCAGCAGCTGCTGGTTATCCCGGCAGCGGAACAAATGCCCGTAGCTGGTGAAAGCGCTGGCCAGCACGCTGACCGTCAGCGCCGAAAGCTCCATCAATACAAAATAGAGCCAGTCCAGCCCCTGCGGCACCAGTGTTACCGCCAGCGGCAGCGCCATTGAGCCAAAGCTGAGCATGACCAGCAGCATCAGCACCGCAAACAGCAGTGCGTAGCCAAACGTCCCTGCCCGGGAGCGCCGCTTGCCCGTTTTGCTGCTGCGCACAAAGGCCGCGCCCAGTTCCAGAAGCTGTTTTTTGAGCAATGCACGGATCATAATGCTTCCCCCGTATCCTCCAGCTCCAGAAAGACCTCTTCCAATGTATCATCGCCGCGCACCTGCTCCATGGCACCCTCGCGCACCAGCTGGCCCTTGCGCAGAATGGCCACCCGGTCACAGAGTTTTTCGGCCACCTCCAGCACATGGGTGGAGAAAAAGATGGCGCCGCCCTGCGCACAGAAGGCCTTCATCTGGGTCTTGAGCTGATGGGAAGCCAGCGGGTCCAGCCCGACAAAAGGCTCGTCCATTAAAATCAGCTTTGGCTCGTGCAGCAGCGCCGCAATAATGGCCAGCTTCTGCTTCATGCCGTGGGAGTATGCCCCGATGGACTGCGCCAAGTCCTGCGTCAGGCCAAAGGCATCGCCGTACTGCCGGATGCGCTGCGCCCGCTGTTCGGCGCTTACACCGAAGATGTCTGCAATAAAATCAAGGTACTGGATGCCGGTCATATAATCGTAAAGCTGCGGGTCGTCCGGCAGATAGGCCAAGCGGCGCTTGCATTCCAGCGGGTCGTCCCGCACGGAAATGCCATCCACATAAATTTCGCCGGCATCGAACTGCTGGATGCCGCAGCAGCATTTTAAGGTAGTAGTCTTGCCCGCGCCGTTGTGGCCGATAAAGGCGCACAGCTCCCCCGGGCGGATGTGCAGGCAAAGATCCTGCACGGCGGGCTTGCCGCCGTAGGTTTTGGTCAGATGCTCTATTTTTAACATGGGCTGCCTCCTTGCTTTCAGGTTTGAGCCAAGTATACACCTTCCGGCGGGGGGAAGGTCAAGCATTTCTCTGTTTTTTCTTGCGTTTTGTATGGGGCTGTGCTATACTTTTTGACGAACTGAACAGAAAACAGCAGGTGCGTTCCGTCACTTTGCCCCACCGGGCGGCGACAGGAACGTTAAAAGGGAAGCGGGTGCAAATCCCGCACGATCTCGTCACTGTGATAAGGGAGTCCACTGTCAGGGTGCTTTTGCACCGGTCACTGAGCCATCCGGCTTGGGAAGGCGGCAGCGGGCGTTGAGCTTTCAGTCAGGAAACCTGCCCGCTGTTGGTACCGGGGCTTTGCCGCCCCAGATCACGAGGAATTGGTTGTACCAAAAAGCCTGTAAGATACGGGGTCTTTTTGCTTTGCCATTTCGCAAGCAGAAGACCCCGTTTTTTGCAACTTCTCTTTCCTGTACCCTTCTGTTCGGCGCCGTATTTTATCCATATCAGGAAAGGAAAACAAGATGAGAAAACGCAACATCCGCAAAACGGCGGCCGCTCTGACCGCTCTGGCTCTGTGCGCCGGTGTACTGACCGGCTGCGGCGGGGCTGCTTCCAGCACTGCTTCCTCTGTTGCTGCCAGCTCTGCCGCCAGCAGCGAGGCTTCCGGTGCAGACGCTGACGCGCTGGCCGCACAGAACGTGGCAGATTTGATCGATGCCATCTATGTGCAGCAGCGCACCGACGACACCGACGCCCAGTGCGAGGCCGCAAAGGCCGCTTGGGACGCCCTGACCGATGCCCAGAAGGAGCTGGTGGAGGGCGAGAACGCCGACCCCGACTACTTTGGCCGCGACACCGGCGATGCCTCCAAGGACGATGCCCGCAACGCCGATGAGATTGGTGAGAACGAGCTGCTGGTGGTGTCCTTCGGCACCTCCTTCAACGACAGCCGCGCTGCCGACATCAAGGGCATTGAGGACGCTTTGCAGGCCGCATACCCCGACTGGAGCGTGCGCCGCGCCTTTACCGCACAGATCATCATCAACCATGTGCAGGCACGCGATGGCGAGAAGATCGACAATATGCAGCAGGCACTGGACCGCGCCGTGGCAAACGGCGTGAAGAACCTGATCGTGCAGCCCACCCATCTGATGCACGGTGCCGAGTACGATGAGATGAACGAGATGCTGGATCAGTACCGCGACAAGTTTGAGAGCATTGCTGTGGCCGAGCCCCTGCTGGGCGAGGTCGGCGCAGATGCCACCGTCATCAATGCAGATAAGGAAGCTGTTGCCAAGGCCGTTACCGCTGCCGCTGTGAAGGAAGCCGGTTACGACAGCGCCGCCGCTGCCGCCGCCGACAAGACTGCTTTCGTCTTTATGGGTCACGGCACCTCCCACACCGCCAAGGTGAGCTACAGCCAGATGCAGACCACCATGCAGACCCTGGGCTACGACAATGTGTTCATCGGCACGGTGGAGGGCGAGCCGGAGGAGACCTCCTGCGAGGCTGTCATCGAGGCTGTAAAGGCTGCCGGTTACACCAAAGTCATCCTGCGCCCGCTGATGGTGGTGGCAGGCGACCACGCCAACAACGATATGGCCGGTGAGGACGCTGACAGCTGGCTGAGCCAGTTTACCGCCGCAGGCTGCTTTGAGGACGTGGACTGCCAGATCTCGGGTCTGGGCCGCATTGCGGATATCCAGCAGCTGTACATTGCACATACCAAGGCCGCTATGGATCTTCTGAACGGCTAATGGATTCAGAAGCCCTCTCCGGCGCTGCCCAGCACACGGAGAGGGCTTCTTTTATGGGCGCATTCCCCGCACGAGGAGAAAACGCCCCCTACCCCGGCAGCTTAGACGCCGGGCAAAAATCTTTGATATTGAGGTATTTATTTATGCGCTGCAAACAGTTTATTACCGTTTCTCTGGCCGGTGTGGTGCTGGCTGCTTCTCTGGCAGGCTGCGGCGGGGCTGTCCCTGCCTCCTCCGCTGCGGCAAGCTCTTTGGCTGCTTCTTCCGTGGTGGCTTCCTCTGCTGTGGCCGAAGCTGCCCTGCCGGACGGCGTATACACCGCTGACTTCGAGACCGACAGCAGTATGTTCCACACAAGCGAAGCCTGCAACGGCAAGGGCACCCTGACCGTGGAAAACGGCGTGATGACCTTCCACGTCAGTCTGGCGTCCAAAAAGATCGTGAACCTCTACCCCGGCCTTGCCGCCGATGCCGAGGCCAACAAGACCGCATGGCTCATCCCCACCGTGGACACGGTCACCTACGCGGACGGCACCACCGAGGAAGTGTATGGCTACGACATCCCGGTGGAAGCACTGGACACTGACTTCCAGCTGGCATTGCTGGGCACCAAGGGCAAGTGGTACGACCATATCGTCAGCGTGCGCAACGCCGAGCCTAAGACGGAGCAGGCCGCCGAGACCCCCGCAGACGGCGCATACACCGCTGCCGTGGTGCTGGAGGGTGGCTCCGGCCGCGCCACCGTGGAAAGCCCTGCTGCCCTGACTGTGGCAGATGGCAAGATGACCGCTACCATCGTGTGGAGCAGCCCCAACTACGATTACATGATCGTGGACGGCGAGAAGTATCTGCCCACCAACACCGAGGGCAACTCCACCTTTGAAATTCCCGTAGCCGCACTGGGCATCCCGCTGGCTGTTACCGCCGACACTGTTGCCATGAGCAAGCCCCACGAGATCGAATACACCCTGACCTTTACCTTGGAGTAACCTTCCATGAAGCTGACCCGCGCTCAATTTTTAAAGGCTCTGCCCGCCGCCGCGCTGGTGCTTGCAGGCTGCTCTGCTGCACCCACTGCACCCGCCGATACAGACGAACTGGTATTTGACCACGCCTACCCGCTGGACTACGCCACCCAGTTTACCGCCGACTGCTATGCAGACGGCTCTACCCTGCTGACCATCCCGGACGCGCAGGCAAAGTTCCTTGTCCGGCCGGAGGGCGCTGCCACCCTGCGCACCGTGCCCGAGGGCGTGACTGTTTTGCAGCAGCCGGTGCAGAACATCTATCTGGTGTCCACCTCTGCCATGGACTTGTTCCTGCATCTGGATGCGCTGGACAGCATTGCCCTTTCCGGCACCCGCGCCGAGGGCTGGTATCTGGACGAGGCAAAACAGGCCATGCAGTCCGGGCGCATTGCCTACGCGGGCAAGTACAGCGCCCCGGACTACGAGCGCATCCTGACCGCAGAATGCGGCCTTGCGGTGGAAAATACCATGATCTACCACACCCCGGAAGTGAAGGAGCAGCTGGAGCGGTTCGGCATTCCGGTGCTGGTGGAGCGTTCCAGCTACGAGAGCAGCCCGCTGGCGCGGATGGAATGGATCAAGTTGTACGGCATTCTGCTGGGCAAAGAAGCCCTTGCCGAGGAGGTATTCACCCGGCAGGCGCAGCGTATTGCGCCGCTGCTGGAGCAGCCCTCCACCGGCAAGCGCTGTGCGTTTTTCTCCATTACTTCCAGCGGCCTTGCCACGGTGCGCAAAAGCGGAGACTATGTGGCGCAGATGATCGGCATGGCCGGGGGCGAATATGTTTTTGCAGACCTTGCCGACAGCGGCAACAGCCTTTCCACCATGAATATCCCGCTGGAGGACCTTTACGCCGGAGTCAAGGACGCCGACGTGCTCATTTATAACGGCACCATCGAGGGCACTATCTCCACAAAAGAAGAACTGCTTGCCCGCTGCGCGTTGCTGGCAGAGTGCAAGGCGGTGCAAAGCGGTGACATCTGGTGCACGACGCCCAGCTTTTTCCAGCAGAGCATGGCGCTGGCAGATTTTATGCTGGATCTCCATGCTGTTTTCACCGGGGAAACTGACAGCCCCGATACCCTGCATTTTTTGACCAAGATCATCTGAGGAGCCGCTTATGACCAGCCGCAAACGCCTTGTTTTTTCCTATTGCTGCCTTGCCCTGCTGCTGGCGGTGCTGTTTGCTGTGAGCCTGTTCTGGGGCAGCGTTGCGCTTACCCCGCAGGCTGTGCTTGCTGCGCTGACCGGCCGCGGACAGGACGCGCTGAGCGTGGGCATCATTACCCAGCTGCGCCTGCCCCGCGCGGTGATGGCCGCGTTGCTGGGTGCTGCGCTCTCGGCGGCGGGCTACCTGCTGCAGACCTTTTTTGCCAACCCCATTGCCGGTCCCTTTGTCATGGGTATTTCCAGCGGAGCAAAGCTGGCAGTGGCGCTGGTGATGGTGCTGTTTTTAAACTACGGTCTGCTGACCAGTTCTGCTGTGCTCATTCTGGCGGCCTTTGCGGGCGCTATGGCGGCCATGGCCTTTGTGCTGGCCGCTGCTCGCCGGGTGCAGCGCATGAGCATCCTTGTAATCTGCGGCGTGATGATCGGTTACATCTGCTCTGCCATCACCGAGTTTGTGGTGGCCTTTGCGCAGGATAGCAGCATCGTCAACCTGCACAACTGGTCGCAGGGCAGCTTTTCCGGCATGACGTGGGGCAACGTGCGCACGGCGGCACTGGTGGTGCTGCCCGCACTGGCGGCAGCCTTCTGCCTTGCAAAGCCCATGGCAGCTTACCAGATGGGCGAAGCCTACGCCCGCAGCGTGGGCGTGGATGTGCGGCGGTTCTCCCGGCTTTTGATGCTGCTTTCCAGCCTGCTTGCCGCCTGCGTTACCGCCTTTGCGGGACCCATCTCCTTTGTGGGCATCGCGGTGCCGCACCTTGTCAAGCAGCTGCTGGGCAGCGCCCGCCCGCTGTATGTGCTGCCTGGGTGCTGCTTGGGCGGGGCAGCGTTCTGCCTGCTGTGTGATTTAATTGCCCGCAGCCTGTTTGCGCCCATGGAGCTTTCCATCAGCGCTGTCACCGCAGTATTTGGTGCACCGGTGGTCATTGGGCTGCTGCTGCGCCGCAACCGGGAGGATGTGCGATGAAAAACTCCGTTGAAACCAAAGCGCTTGCCATCGGCTACGGCAAAGCTGCCCTTGCGCGGGATATCGCGCTTGGCGCTGCCAAGGGGCAGGTGCTGGCGCTCATCGGCCCGAACGGCGCAGGCAAATCCACCCTGCTCAAAACCTTGGCCGGGCAGCTTGCCCCCTTAGGCGGCGCGGTGCTGCTGGACGGACAGGAGCTTGCCCGCATTCCCGGCAATGCCCGGGCGCAAAAGTTGGCGCTGATGCTGCCCCACACCCGCCGCACCGAGCTGACCACCTGCTTTGAGTTTGCGGCGGCAGGGCGCATCCCCTACACCGGGCGGCTGGGCATCCTTTCTGCCGAGGACAAAAAACAGGTACAAAATGCGCTGGAACTGGTGGGCGCGGCGCATCTGGCTGACCGGGACTTCAACTGCGTCAGCGATGGGCAGCGGCAGCGCATTCTGCTGGCGCGGGCAGTCTGTCAGCAGCCGCAGGTACTTTTGCTGGACGAGCCCACCTCTTTTCTGGATATCAAGGGCAAGATCGAACTGCTGACCATCCTGCAAAAACTGGCGCACGAGCAGCAGCTTGCGGTCATCGTGACCCTGCACGAACTGGACATGGCGCAAAAGATCGCGGACGCAGTAGTTTGCGTTTCGCCGCACGGTATCTCTGCCCCTTTGCCCCCGGCGCAGGCCTTTGCCCGGGAAAACATCAAGGCGCTCTACAGCCTGACGGAAGAACAGTACAGCGCCGTTTTTGACCCGCCGAAACCGGAAAAGCCTCAATTTGAGCACTATGTGCGCAGCGGGCAAAAGCTGCTGCGCTGCGGGTACACCACCGGCACCTGTGCAGCGCTGGCCGCTGCCGGGGCTGCTCGTCTGCTGCTGACCGGCACTGCGCCGGAAACGGTCGCCCTGCGCACGCCCAAAGGCATTGTGGTGGAGGTAGCTTCCCTGTTCTGCCGCACCGTTGCCGAGGGCGCGGAATGCGCCATTGAAAAGGACGGCGGCGACGACGTGGACGTGACCACTGGTCTGCCGGTGACCGCCACAGTGACGCTGCTGCCCGGCACGCCGGAGGTACGCATTACCGGCGGCGCGGGGGTTGGCCGGGTGACGAAGCCCGGGCTGGACCAGCCGGTGGGGCAAGCCGCCATCAACCATGTGCCCCGGCAGATGATCACCGATGCGCTGCGCCGGGAGGCGGAAGCCGCCTGTTACCCCGGCGGCTTTGCCGTGACCATCTCCATTCCCGGCGGCGAAGAGGTAGCCCGGCGCACCTTCAACCCCCATATCGGGGTGGAAGGCGGGCTGTCGGTGCTGGGCACCAGCGGTATCGTAGAGCCTATGAGCCAGCAGGCCATTCTGGACACCATCCAACTGGAGATGAATCAGGCGGCGCTGCGGGCAAAAGACCACCGGCGGCTCATCCTTGCCCCGGGCAACTACGGGCTGGATTACCTGCACGAAGCCTACCCGCAGTTTGCTGATATCCCGGTGGTCAAGACGTCCAACTTTATCGGCGATACGCTGGATATGGCAGCGGCGGCACATTTTGAGCAGGTGCTGCTGGTGGGACACATTGGCAAGCTGTGCAAGCTGGCGGGCGGCATTATGAACACCCACTCCCACACGGCAGACTGCCGCACGGAGCTGTTTTGCACCCACGCCGCCCTGTGCGGTGCCGCCCGGGAGGTGTGTACCGCGCTGTACAATGCCGCCACCACGGATGCCTGTCTGGAAATTCTGGATGTTGCCGGGCTGCGGGAGCCGGTGCTGCAAAGCCTGCTTGCCGCCATCCAGCTGCATCTTGACCGCCGCGCAGGCGGGGCGTTCCGGGTGGGCGCGGTGCTGTTTTCAAACCAGCACGGTCCGCTGGGACAGACCGAGACTGCCGCCCGCCTGTTAGACGAATGGAAGGAGTAATGCACATGGTACATTTTGTGGGCGCCGGCCCCGGCGCGCCGGATCTGATCACCCAGCGTGGTGCAGCATTTTTACAAGCCGCAGACTGCATTATTTATGCAGGCAGTCTGGTCAACCCGGCGCTGCTGGGGCTGGCGAAACCGGGCTGCACCATCTACAACAGCGCCGAGATGACGCTGGAGCAGGTGCTGGACGTGATGCGCCGGATGGAGGCCGCAGGCAAGACCACCGTGCGTCTGCACACCGGCGACCCCTGCCTGTACGGTGCTATCCGGGAGCAGATGGATGCGCTGGATGCAGACGGCATTTGTTACGATGATACCCCCGGTGTTTCCAGCTTTTGCGGCGCTGCCGCTGCGCTGAACGCCGAGTATACCCTGCCCACGGTCAGCCAGACGGTCATCATCACCCGCATGGAGGGACGCACCCCGGTGCCGGAGCGGGAAAGGCTGGCAAGCCTTGCCGCACACGGCGCGACCATGGTGATCTTTCTGTCCATTGGGCTGATCGATAAGGTACAGGCAGCGCTTTTGCAGGGCGCATATACGCCGGACACCCCCGCTGCTGTGGTGTACAAAGCCAGCTGGCCGGAAGAGAAAATCGTGCGGTGCACAGTTGGTTCTCTGACCGAGAGCACCCGCGCAGCGGGCATTACCAAGACGGCACTTATCGTGGTGGGAGATTTTCTCGGCACGCAGTACGAGCGCAGTAAGCTGTACGACCCTGCCTTTACCACCGAGTTCCGCAAAGGAGAGCCGGTATGACCCGCGCCTACCTTGCCTTTACGGAAGCCGGCCTTGCGCTGGCAAAGCGTCTTGCTGATGCCTTGCCCGGCAGCGTTGCCCGGTGCGGGCAGGATGGCGTTTCCCTTGCAGAATGGACAAGCGCACAGTTTGTGCAGTCGGATGCGCTGATATTTGTAGGCGCTGCTGGCATTGCGGTGCGCGCTATCGCGCCCCACTGCAAGAGCAAGACCGCCGACCCAGCTGTGGTGGTGGTGGATGAATGCGGGCGGTTTGCCGTGCCCGTTTTGTCCGGGCATCTGGGCGGCGCAAACGATCTGGCGCGGGCCATTGCCGCTGTATGCGGCGCTGTGCCGGTGATCACCACCGCCACCGATGCCCACGGCATTTTTGCAGTGGACGAGTGGGCAAAGCACCAAAACTGCATGGTGCTGGAGCCTGAGCGCATCAAGCAGGTCAGCGGCAAATTACTGGCTGGTCACCCGGTCTATTATTGGGCTGATTTCCCGGTAACGGGCACTGCGCCCGCAGGGCTTTGCTCCGCAGAAGCCCCGGGAAAAGCCGACTTTACCCTTACCCTTTGCCCCACCGGGCAGGCACTGCATCTTGTGCCGCGCATCGGGGTGCTGGGCATCGGCTGCAAGCGGGGCACAAGCGCCGACACGCTGGAAGCCGCTTTTGCCGCTTTCTGCGCTCGGCATGGCCTTGCTGCGCAGGCAGTTACCGCCGCTGCAAGCATCGACCTGAAACAAAACGAGCCGGGCTTGCTGGCCTTTTGTCAGGCGCACGGCTGGCCGGTGCGTTTTTACTCTGCCGCACAGCTGCGCAGCGCGCCCGGGCAATTCACCCCCTCCCCTTTTGTACAGAGCGTGACCGGGGTGGATAACGTATGCGAACGGGCGGCGGTGCTGGACGCAGACGGCAGCTTATTTTACCCGAAATTCGCCTGCAATGGCGTGACCTTTGCGCTGGCGTGCAGGCCCTTTGCCCCGGATTGGAGGTGGCAGAATGCTTGACGTGATGGAAATTGACATTGACCGTCCCGAGAAGGTGGTTTATGTCGTGGGGCTTGGCCCCGGCGAGCCTTTTTACATGACCCAGCAGGCTGCGAACACGCTGGAAAGCGTTGACGCTATCTGTGGGTATAAGGTTTATCTTGACCTCATCCGCGATAAATTCCCCTGCGAAGAATACTATGCCACCGGCATGACGCAGGAGCTTGACCGCTGCCGCTGGGCGCTGGAAAAGGCACACACCGGCAAGCGGGTGGCACTGGTCTGCTCCGGTGATGCCGGGGTGTACGGCATGGCAAGCCCCCTGCTGGAACTTGCCCCGGACTACCCGGACGTTGCCGTGGAAATTGTACCCGGGCTGACCGCTGCCCTCAGCGGCGGGGCAGTGCTGGGCGCACCGCTGGCGCACGATTTCTGCGTCATTTCCCTTTCCGACCGGCTGACCCCGTGGGAAGTCATCGAGAAACGGCTGGCCTGCGCCGCCATGGGGGATTTCTGCGTTGCACTGTACAATCCCTCCTCCAAAGGCAGACCGGACTATCTGGCAAAGGCGGTGCGCATCCTGCTGGAAAACGGCAAAAGCGCCGATACCGTCTGCGGCATCGTGCGCAACATCGGCCGGGATGGTCAGACCGCCCGCGTTCTGTCCCTTGCGCAGCTGGAAAACACTGCGGTAGATATGTTCACCACCGTGTACATCGGCAACGCTGCCACAAAGCAGCTGGGCGGTAAAATGGTCACCCCACGGGGGTACCGCAGATGAAGACAGTGGTTTTCAGCGGCACGACCGAGGGGCGGGTGTTCTCCCGGCAGCTGGCGGCGCTGGGCGCACAGGTGCTGGTCAGCGTAGCCACCCCGCTGGGCGCAGAGGAGCAGGGCGAAGCGGACGGCATCACCGTGCACTGCGGGCGGCTGACCCCCGAAGAAATGACCGCCCTTTTGCAGGGCGCTGCCCTGTGCGTGGACGCCACCCACCCCTACGCGGTGGACGCCACCAAAAACATCCGGGCGGCGTGTAATGCAGCCGGGGTGGAGTACCACCGGTTGCTGCGGGCAGAAAGCCCGCTGCCCGCCGGAAGCATGGTGTTTGCTACTGCAGCCCATGCCGCCGCATTTCTGGCCGGGTGCAGTGGCAATGTACTGCTGGCCACCGGTGCAAAAGAGCTTACCGCTTTTGCGGCGCTCAGCCCGGAGCGTCTGTTCCCCCGGGTGCTGCCCACGCGGGAGGGCATTGCCGCCTGCGAGGCTGCCGGTATCCCGCACCGGAACATCATTGCCATGCAGGGGCCATTCAGCTATGCGCTGAACTGCGCCTTGATGAAGCAATTCTCCATCCGATATCTGGTCACCAAGGACGGCGGTGCTGTGGGCGGTTTTGCCGAAAAGGCACAGGCCGCACAGGATACCGGCGCACAGCTGATCGTGGTGCGCCGCCCGGCTGAAAACGGACAAACTGCCGCACAAATTCTGGCACGCTGCAAGGAGGTTCTGGTATGATCTCTCTGATCGGAATGGGCTCCGGCTGCCCGGAAAGCCTGACCGCACAAGGGCTTGCCGCACTGCAAGGCGCAGGGCTGATTCTTGGGGCAAAACGTCTGTTGGAGCATTTACCGGCGGGGTGCACTGATGACTGCAAAGCCGTGTATAAACCCGAGGAGATCCTTGCGAGTCTCGCTGCGCAGCCGGATGCAGACACTGCTGTTTTGTACAGCGGCGACACCGGTTTTTACTCCGGTGCGGCAAAGCTGCTGCCCCTGCTGCGGGCTATGGGATACTCCGTTCGGGTGCTGCCCGGACTTTCCAGCGTGCAGCTTTTAGCCGCCGCCGTGGGACGCCCTTGGCAGGACTGGAAGCTGGTATCTGCCCATGGCCGTGCCTGCGACCCGGTAGCTGAGGTTTTGGCGCATCCACAAGTATTTTTCCTCACTGGCGGCGGGGACACCCCTGCCACCCTCTGCGCGAAGCTGACCGCCGCCGGGCTGGGCGCTGCCCACGCCCTTGTGGGCGAAAACCTTGGCACACCGGCAGAAGCCATCCGCTTTGGCCTTGCCCGGGAGCTGGCAGCGCAGAGCTTTGCACCGCTGAGCGTACTACTCATCGAGCGGGAAGCCTTGCTGCCCCGCCGCACGCCCGGCCTGCCGGACGATGCTTTTATCCGGGGTGCTGTGCCCATGACAAAGCAGGAGGTGCGCGCCGCCGCGCTGGCAAAGCTGGCGGTCGCCCCCACAGACACCCTATGGGACGTGGGCGCTGGCACCGGCAGTGTAAGCGTAGAGTTGGCACTTGCCGCTCCTGCCGGACGGGTATTCGCCGTAGAGTGTGACCCGGAAGCCTGTGCACTGATCCAGAAAAACCGGGAGAAATTTGCTGCTTACAATCTGACCCTGATCGAGGGCAAAGCACCCGAAGCGCTGGACGCCCTGCCCGCCCCGGATGCTGTATTTATCGGCGGCACAAAGGGTAGCATGGACGCCGTTATAGACGCTGTGCTGCACAAAAATCCAGCCGCACGGCTGTGCATTGCCGCCATTGCGCTGGAAACGCTCAGCGCCGCTGTGGCTGCTCTGACCGCCCATGGATTTTCTGCCGAGGTGACACAGATCGCCGTCAGTCGTACAAAAACGGCGGGCAGTCTGCATTTGCTGATGGCCAACAACCCGGTATTTCTCATTACGGGGGCACGGACATGATGCAGTTTCTCATCGCCGCGACGCGCTCCGGCAGCGGCAAGACCACCGTTACCTGTGCAGTACTCACTGCCTTGCAGCGGCGCGGGGCTGACCCCTGCGCCTTCAAGTGCGGGCCGGACTATATCGACCCCATGTTCCACCGCAGCACGCTCGGGGTGGAAAGCCACAATTTAGACCTCTACCTTTCCTCCCCGGATACAGTGCGCACGCTTTACGCCCGGTATGCCGCCGGGCACGGCGCTGCCGTATGCGAAGGTGCCATGGGCTTTTACGATGGGCAGGGGCTGACTACCCGCGCAAGTGCATGGGAGTTGGCCGATACGCTGGCACTGCCGGTGCTGCTGGTGGTGCAGCCCAAAGGGGCAAGCATCACCCTTGCCGCAGAACTGCAGGGACTTTTGCAGTTCCGCACGCCCAGCCATATCGTGGGCATTCTGCTCAACGATTGCTCTGAAAGTTTGTACAAAACGCTGCGCCCGATGCTGGAAGCCGAGACCGGATTGCCGGTAGTGGGGTATCTGCCCCATCTGCCGGGATGTACCATTGAGAGCCGTCACCTCGGGCTGAAAACCGCCGGGGAGATCGTTACCTTACAGCAAAAGCTGGGGCAACTGGCCGATGCCCTTGTGCTGGACTGGGCACAGCTGGCGGCGTTGACCGACCGTCCTGCTCCGGCTGCGCCGCAGCTTGACATACCGTGCGCACCAGCTATCCGCATTGCCGTGGCGCGGGACGAAGCCTTCTGCTTTGCCTACGCCGAAACGCTGGACGCCTTGCGTGACGCGGGTGCGGAACTTGTATTTTTCAGTCCACTGCGGGACGCAGCCCTGCCGGAAAATATCGGCGGGCTGTACCTGCCCGGGGGCTACCCGGAGCTGTACGCCCGGCAGCTGAGCGAGAACTGCGCCCTGCGTGCTGCTATCCGGGAGGCGGTGCAGAACGGTCTGCCCACCGCTGCCGAGTGCGGTGGTTTTCTGTACTTAGGGCAGTCGTTGGAGGGCACGGACGGCAAGGTTTACCCCATGGCGGATGTGCTGCCGGGCAGCGGGTGCAACGCCGGGCGGCTGGTGCGCTTTGGCTATGCCGCCATGACGGCAAAGGCCGACAGTATGCTTTTCCGCGCCGGAGAATCGCTGCCCATCCACGAATTCCACCACTGGGATTCCTCTGAGAATGGCACAGACTTTTCTGTGTACAAAACCGAAAAAAGGCAGTGGGAATGCGGCTTTGCCAACGCGCATTTGTATGCCGGTTTCCCGCATCTTTACTGGGCGGGCACTGTCCTGCCCCGCCGCTTTGTGCAGGCGGCGCAGCACTTTTTGAAACACAAAGGATGACGAAAATGACCGAAGCTGAACTGATGCAGCTGCTTGCTGCCATCACCCCGCCGGACGAAGCCGCCCGCGCCGCCGCCCACGCCCACTGGGCCAGCCTTGCCAAGCCCTTGGGCGGGCTGGGCGCGCTGGAGACTCTGCTGGAAGATGCCGCCGCGCTGACCGGCACGGCGCAGTTTGATTTTTCCCGCCGGGCGGTGGCGGTGCTTTGCGCGGACAACGGCGTGGTGGCGCAGGGCGTAAGCCAGACTGACCAGAGCGTGACCCGCACCGTAGCCGAGAATCTTGCCGCGCGACGCACCAGCGTATGCCGAATGGCGCAGGCCGCGCACTGCGATGTGCTACCGGTGGACATAGGCATTGCCGGTGCACCGGTGCCCGGCGTGCGGGACTGCCGCATTGCCGCCGGAACTGCGGACTTTACCAAAGGCCCCGCCATGACCCGCGCCGAGGCGGTGGAGGCCATTGGCCGGGGCATCGCCCTGACCCGGCAGCTTGCCGCCGATGGTTACGGGCTGGTGGCTACCGGCGAAATGGGCATTGGCAACACCACCACTTCCAGCGCCGTGGCTGCCGTGCTGCTGGCACAGCCGGTGCAGACCATGACCGGGCGCGGTGCGGGGCTTTCCGACGCAGGGCTTGCCCGCAAGGTGGACGCCATCCGGCGGGGCATTGCCTGCAATGCCCCCAACCCCGCTGACGCCTTGGACGTACTGAGCAAGTTGGGCGGTTTTGATATCGCCGGGCTGTGCGGGATGTTTCTGGGCGGGGCGCTGGCGGGTGTGCCCGTGCTGATGGACGGCTTCATAAGCGGGGTAGCTGCGCTGTGCGCCGTGCGGCTGTGCCCGGCAGCGGCAAAGGCCGTGTTTGCCAGCCACTGTTCCACCGAGCCCGCCGCCCGGCTGGTACTGGAAGCGCTGGGTAAAACACCCCTGCTCACCGCCGGGCTGCATCTGGGCGAAGGTACCGGCGCAGTGGCCAGCATCCCGCTGTGGGACATGGCGCTGGCGGTGTACGAGGGGTGCTATTCCTTTGCGGAGGGCGGCATTGCGCCGTATACGCCCCAATGCTGACGCTGGTGCTGGGCGGCGCTGCCAGCGGCAAAAGCGAATACGCTGAAGCCCTTGTGCTGCGCAGCGCTTTGCCGCGGTATTATCTGGCCACCATGCAGGTGTGGGACGCCGAGTGCGCCGCCCGGGTGGATAAGCACCGCAAAATGCGCGCCGCCAAGCAGTTTGAGACCATCGAATGCCCACTGCATTTAGAGATGGTGCGTCTTCCCCGCAAGGGGACGGCGCTGCTGGAGGACCTAGGAAACCTGACCGCCAACGAGCTGTACGACCCCGCCGGAGCGGGCGATGCCGCCGCCGAGCACATTTTGCAGGGGCTGGACGCCCTTGCCGCGCAGTGCGAAAACTTAATTGTTGTCTCCAATGAGGTGTTCAGCGGCGGCGCAGACTATGCCGGAGATACAGACCGCTATCTGCTGGCGCTGGCGCGGGTGAACAACGCCCTTGCCGCCCGGGCAGACGCCGTGGTACGGGTGGTGTGCGGCATTCCTGTGTATTATAAAGGAGTGGAAAAATGATCGTTTTGCAGACCATTGCGGTAGCCTTTGCCATGTTTTCGGCGGTGCCGGTGCCGCAGTTTGGGTGGAACGAAAAGAATATGCGGTACGCGCTGTGCGCCTTCCCGCTGGTGGGGCTTTTATGCGGGGCGCTGTGGTGCGTGTGCGGGGTGCTGCCCCTGCCTGCCCCGGCGCAGGCGGCAGGCTTCTGCCTTGTGCCGGTGTGGGTGACCGGCGGCATCCATCTGGACGGCTATGCCGACACCTGTGATGCCCTTGCCAGCTACGGCGACCGGGAAAAGAAGCTGGAAATTTTAAAGGACCCGCACTGCGGTGCCTTTGCGGTCATCCGGCTGTGCAGCTATTTTGCGGCTTACCTCTGCCTTGCCGCCTGCGTGCAGTTCACCCCCCGGGTAGGCGCGCTGTGGACGCTGGCGCTGGTTTTGGAGAGAGCACTTTCCGGCCTTGCAGTGGCGGCCTTTCCCATGGCGAAAAACACCGGCCTTGCCCACACCTTTGCCTCTGCTGCCGACCGCACCGCTGTGCGCAATGTGCTGGCGGTGCTGGCAGCGCTGCTTTGCGGCGCGCTGCTGGCTTTAGGCGGCGGGGCACTGGCAGCTGTTGCAATTTTGCTGTTTTTGTGGTATCACCATGTAGCCGTACAGCAGCTGGGCGGCATTACCGGAGATCTTGCCGGGTGGTTTTTACAAAAGACTGAGCTTTGGATGCTGGCAGCGCTGTGCGCCTGCCAATGGGGAGGGCTGTTATGATTTTTATCACCGGGCCGCTTTACAGCGGCAAGCGCACCTTTGCCCGCACCCTGCCCGGCCGCTACATCACAGATGCGCAGCAGCTTGCCGCCGGGTGCAAGGATAACGCTGAACTTGAGAAACTTGCGGACAAACTATCCGCTTATGATATCGTACTGTCCACCGAGGTGGGCGGCGGTGTGGTACCCATAGACCCGGCCGAGCGTGCCGCGCGGGAAAACGCCGGGCGGCTGGCCTGTCTGCTGGCGGCGCGTGCTGCGTGCGTGGTGCAGATGTTCTGCGGCATCCCCACCGTTTTGAAAGGAGAATTGCCGGAATGCTGATCTATTTATTACGTCATGGGCTGACTGAATACAACGCCGAAAAGCGCTATCAGGGGCAGCGGGACATCCCCCTTTCTGCCGCCGGGCGCGCCATGCTGTGCCGGGCAGATATCGCCCCCAAGACCGTGTACATCACTCCCCTTTGCCGCACCCGGCAGACCGCCGAGGTGCTGTTCCCGGGTGCAAAGCTTGTGGAAATAGACGGGCTGAAGGAGATGTGCTTTGGCAGCTTTGAGGGGAGAAACTATATCGAGATGGAGCACGACCCGGACTATCTTGCATGGGTGGCTGCCAACTGCGAAAGCCCCTGCCCGGACGGCGAGACCAAGGCCGCGTTTTGTGAGCGCATCTGTGCGGCCTTTTCTGCACTGGTGGATAAAAGCCTTGCCGATGGCGAGGAGATGCTGGTCATCTTAGCCCACGGCGGCACCCAGATGGCCGCGATGGAACGTTATGCCCTGCCCCACAAGGACTATTACGAATGGTGCGCCCCAAATGCCGGCGGCTTTGTGCTGGACGCCAAGGACTGGGCGGCAAAGCGGGTGTTGCATCTGGTTAAGACCGTGCAGTACACAAAGGAGGCGCAGGCATGATCGGCTACGCGGTACTGGGCGGCTTTGTGCTGGACGCCATTTTCGGCGACCCGGCGTGGCTGCCGCACCCGGTAGTGTACATGGGCAAGGCCATCTCTGCGCTGGAAAAAGGGCTGCGTGCCCGCCTGCCCAAAACGCCGGAGGGCGAGCTTTGGGGCGGGCGCATCTTGGCCTTTTGTCTGCCGGTGGGCACCTTTGCGCTTACAAGCCTTGTCTGCATGGGCGCTGCTGCCTTGCACCCGCTGCTGGGGCTGGCGGTGCAGATGTTCTGGTGCGGGCAGGCGCTGGCGGCAAAGGGACTTGTGCAGGAGAGCATGAACGTTTACCGGGAACTGACAAAGCCCGACCTGCCTGCCGCCCGCACTGCCGTAAGCCGCATCGTGGGGCGGGATACGCAGGCACTGACTGCGGAAGGCGTGACCAAGGCGGCTGTGGAAACGGTTGCTGAAAACGCCAGCGACGGGGTGATCGCGCCGCTGTTCTATATGCTGCTGGGCGGCGCACCGCTGGCGCTGACCTATAAAGCCATCAACACCATGGACAGCATGGTGGGCTACAAAAACACGCAGTATCTCTATTTTGGCCGTGCAGCGGCAAAGCTGGATGATATTGCGAACTACCTGCCCAGCCGCATTGCCGCCCTGCTGTGGGTAGCCGCTGCCGCTCTGACCGGCAACGATGCCCGCAGCGCGTGGCGCATCTGGCGGCGGGACAGGCGCAACCACGCCAGTCCCAACAGTGCCCAGACCGAGAGCGCCTGTGCCGGTGCACTGAATGTGCAGCTGGCCGGGCCCGCCTATTATTTTGGTGAATACTATCCTAAGCCCACCATCGGTGATGCCGTGCGTCCCATTGAGCCGGAGGATATCCGCCACGCCAACCGCATGATGTACGCCGAAAGCCTGCTGGCACTGGCGCTTGGGCTATTGATACGAGGTATTTTATGATGCAGCTGGTACATGGCGGCGACTGGGCAGGTTACCGGGCGCAGTATGGACAGGATGCGCTGGATCTTTCGGCAAACGTCAGCCCGCTGGGACTGCCGGAGGGGGTGGCAAGGGCCATCACCGCCGCGCTTGCCACCGCAGACCGCTACCCCGACCCCCTCTGCCGCGCCCTGCGGGCAAAGCTGGCAGTGCACGAAAAGGTGCCCGCAGAGCATATCCTCTGCGGCAACGGCGCGGCAGACCTGATTTTTCGACTGGTGTGGGCAGCAAAGCCCCGCACGGCACTGCTGCCCGCCCCTACCTTTGCGGAGTATGCCGCCGCGCTGGAAACGGCGGGCTGCACCGTTCGGCGGCATTTTCTGCGAGAAAACGAAGATTTTGCAGTGACGGAAGCCTTTATTTCCGCTGTGGATGAGGACACCGACATGGTATTCCTCTGCCAGCCCAATAACCCCACCGGGCAGCTGACGCCGCTGCCGCTGGTGGAGGCGCTGCTGCGTCGGTGCGAAGCTTGCGGTGCGCTGCTGGTGGTGGACGAGTGCTTTCTGGACTTTTGGGCGGAAAGCGAAACGCTGTCTGCTAAAAAGCTGCTGGCAAGCCAGAATCTCATCATCCTGAAAGCCTTTACAAAGCTGTACGGCATGGCAGGGGTGCGGCTGGGCTACTGCCTGTGCAGCAACACCGCTCTGCTGGACAAAATGCAGTCTGCCGGGCAGCCGTGGGCAGTTTCAAGCCTTGCACAGGCGGCAGGGCTGGCGGCACTGGATGAGACTGCCTATGTGGCGCGGGTGCAAGAATTGATTGCGAAGCAGCGTCCTATTTTGCGGGACGGACTGCGCGCGCTGGGACTGCGGGTGCTGGATGGCAGCGCGAATTATCTGCTGTTTCAGGCACCGGAGACGATGGGTGATGCGTTGCGGCAGCGCGGCATCGTGCTGCGCAGCTGCGGCAATTACCCCGGGCTGGACGGCAGCTGGTACCGCACCGCCGTGCGCACCGCGCCGGAAAACCAGCAGCTTTTAAAAGCCTTACAGGAGGTGCTTGCATGAGCCGGGCAAAATGTATCATGGTGCAGGGCACGATGAGCGGTGCGGGCAAAAGCCTGCTGTGCACCGCGCTGTGCCGTATTTTTGCACAGGACGGCTACCGGGTAGCCCCCTTTAAAAGCCAGAACATGGCGCTGAACAGCTTTGTCACCCGGGACGGACTGGAAATGGGCCGCGCACAGGTGGTGCAGGCACAGGCCGCCGGCATGGAGCCGGATGTGCGTATGAATCCCATTCTGCTCAAACCCAGCAGCGATGTAGGCAGTCAGGTCATCGTGAACGGCGAGGTGCGCGGACAGATGCCCGCAGCCGCCTACTTCAAACTGAAAAAGAGCCTGATCCCGGACATTTTAGCCGCCTACGACAGTCTGGCCGAAGAGGTGGACATCATCGTTATTGAGGGCGCAGGCAGCCCGGCAGAGATCAACTTAAAAGCGGACGATATCGTCAACATGGGGCTGGCAAAGCTGGTGGATGCACCGGTGCTGCTGGCGGGCGATATCGACCGGGGCGGCGTGTTTGCGCAGCTGTACGGCACGGTAGAACTGCTGGAACCCGCCGAGCGGGCACGCATCAAGGGGCTGGTCATCAACAAGTTCCGGGGCGATGCCGCCATCCTGAAGCCCGGCCTTACCATGCTGGAGGAAAAGACCCATCTGCCGGTGCTGGGCGTTGTGCCCTACCTGCGGGTGGATATTGAGGACGAGGACTCCCTCTCCTCCCGGCTGGAAAGCAGCACCGCCGTCAAGCCGCTGGATGCTGCCATTCTGCGGCTGCCGCATATCTCCAATTTTACGGATTTCATGCCGCTGGAACAGCACCCGCTGCTGAGCGTGCGGTATGTGCAAAGCCCCCGGCATCTGGGCGCACCGGATGTGGTCATTCTGCCGGGCACAAAAAACACCATCGATGACCTGCTCTGGCTGCGTCAGTGCGGTCTGGAAAGCGCCGTGCAAAAGCTGGCAGCTGCCGACACGCCGGTGCTGGGCGTGTGCGGCGGCTATCAAATGCTGGGCGATACTCTTGCCGACCCCGAGGGCACTGAGAGCGGACGCAGCCAGACCGTGCGCGGGCTGGGGCTGCTGCCCATCCAGACTGTGTTTACGGATGCAAAGCACCGCACGCAGGACACTGCCACCGTCACCGCGCCGCAGCTGGCGGGGGCAGCGCTGACCGGCTACCAGATCCATACCGGGCGCACTGCCGTGCAGGGTGTGCCCTTCTGCCGCCTTGCGGACGGCAGCGCCGAGGGCTGCGTGCAGGACAACGTGGCGGGCACCTATCTGCACGGGCTGTTCGATACCGGGGAGCTGACCGAAAAGCTGGTGCAGCTGCTGTGTAGCCGCAAGGGCATCTCCCCTGCCGATGCACCGCTGCTCTCCATGCAGGAGTACCGGCAGCAGCAGTTCGACCTGCTGGCCGACGGCGTGCGCCGGGCGCTGGACATGAACGCCCTGTACGCCGCCATGGGACTGGAAAGGAGGAGCACCGTATGACCCCACAGCATCATCTGCCCGCCGATATCGAGCGGACGAGCCTTTCCATCATCACCGTAGAGCTGGACGCAATGGGGCTGACTCCGCCGCCGGAGACTGCCGCTGTGGTCAAGCGGGTGATCCACACCACTGCCGATTTCGACTACGCCCGCAACCTGCGCTTTACCCCCGGTGCAGTGGCGGCAGGCGTGGCGGCGCTGCAAGCCGCTGCGCCCATCGTTACCGACACCAATATGGCGCTATCTGGTATTACAAAGCCCGGGCTTGCGCGGCTGGGCGGCACAGCACTGTGCTACATGGCAGACCCGGAGGTGGCTGCGCTGGCAAAAGCCAACGGCACTACCCGGGCGGTGGCGTCCATGCAAAGAGCCGCCGCCGAGCACCCCGGTGCCATCCTTGCAGTGGGCAACGCACCCACGGCGCTATTGACCATTGCCGACCTGATTGAAACCGCCGGGCTGCGCCCTGCGCTGGTCATCGGGGTGCCGGTGGGCTTTGTGAACGTGGTGGAGAGCAAGGAGCGGCTGTTTGCCGTGTGCACCGCCCACGGTGTGCCCGCTATCGTCGCCATGGGGCGCAAGGGCGGCAGCAACGTTGCCGCCGCCATCTGCAACGCGCTGGTGTATTCTGCCGCCGGGATGCTGGACCCCACCGACCGGGGATGGAAATAATATTTTTATCGTTCTCGTTTGAAGTGCTCTGCGGAGCGTTTCAAACGCTTTTTTCAGTCAATCCCTCCTAGAGGGGTATATTTTCATTGGCCGGTATGGTATACTCGGCTTAGTTCAACAAATCGAAAGTTGCACAATTCTTGAACTCAACACAAACTGCCATCAGTGTTGTTCCGTTGCTCGTTCTTTGCTGGTATCATAGAACCATCAAATGAAGGAGGCAACAAGCCATGAATACAGATAAAATCTATGCAGAACAACTCGCAAACGAATATGCACTCAAGGACACCTCCAAGGTGATCGCTCTTCGCAAGCTGGATGCAAAAGCCAAGCTTCCCGCAACCGTTTTTACCTATACCTTCGGCATTATCACTGCGCTGGTAGCCGGTGTTGGAATGTGCCTTTCCATGAAGGTCATCGGCAGCGGTAGCACCACTATGTTTGTCCTCGGCGTGATTGTCGGCATTATTGGGCTACTGGGCATGGGCGTTAATTACCCCATCTACAAAAAATTGCTGGCACAGGGCAAGCAGAAATACGCTTTTGAAATCATGGAACTGGCAAAAGAAATCAGCGAGATGTAAACAACAACACGAAAGAAGGTGAGAACGATTGAATAGATCGGAAAGCAGATATTTTGCTACCGCAGCCAGAATGGACGAAGCCTTTCTGACACTTCTGGCAAAAAAGGATTTTGAGTATATTACAGTCAAAGAAATCTGTGAAGTAGCAGGGGTCAATCGTTCCACCTTCTATCTGCACTATGAAACAATGTCAGACCTGCTCTCGGAGAGTATCGGTCGTATGAACGAGCAATTTCTTGCTTGCATGGAGAAAGATTCAGATGCCTTTTCTGCAAAGCTGCGGAATTGCCCGAGGGATGAATTATATCTAATTACGCCGGATTATTTAACACCTTACCTCAGCTACATTAAGAACAACAAGCGACTGTTCCGCACAGCAACAGAAAATGCGGCGGTGTTGGGGATGGATAAAAGCTATGATAGGATGTTCCGTCATGTGTTTACGCCGATTCTCGACCGCTACGGTGTACTACAGCAAGATCGACCTTATATCATGGCCTTTTATATTCGGGGATTGATGGCAATTATCTCAGAATGGCTCAAGAATGACTGCGCCGATTCCATTACATATGTTACAGGTGTGATTCAGCAGTGTGTAAAAATGCCACAAAGCGAAACAACGAACGCTGTTTGACAACTTCGCGTTTGTGGAGCGAAGCGGAACAATGAAAGCCCCAGTGGGGCTTTTAAGTGACAGAACGGTCTTGCGGCAGCAAGATGGAGGGGCCTCGCCCCGACAAGTTCCAGTTTGTCGTACTCATTATTTTTCTTTCTTGTAAAAACGGGATACCGGAGCGTCCGCGGACGCTCCGGTATCCTGTTTTTATCTATAATGCTTCTCTTTTTATCTGCGGCTCCGCGCCGAACGGCGATGGAGGGCACAGTAATAGCCGAAGGCGGTGCCGCACAGACCGCCCACAATGTGCATAAAGTTTGCCACGTTATCGTGCACAAAGATGATATCATACACCTGCTGGCCGAAGTACAGCGCCGCCACCAGCAGCATGGTGACCGGGATACCGCCGGAGAAGCCCGCCAGCGAGGACAGCATGATGAGCATGAACACGATGCCGGACGCACCCAGCAGCCCCGTGTGGGGGAACAGGATGCACTGCAGCACGCCGGTGACCAGCGCGGTGAACAAAATGCCCTTGAGCAGCGGGATGCTGCCGTATTTTTCCTCCATGGGCGGGCCCACCACCAACAGCAGCAGCATATTATTGAGAAAATGCTCCCAGTTTGCATGGCCCAGCACATGGCCGAACAGCCGGATATATCCCAGCGGGTCCCGCCACGAGGAGCGGTACACGCAGAAGAGGTTCATGGTGCTCCAGCCGTTCGTCCAGCCGTCTGCCAGCAGCACCAGCATGGACAGCAGAAAAAAGGTAAGGATCACCGGCGAGTTATACTGGAGCTCCAGTTTCAGCTTGCTCTTTTTCGTAAACAGTCATTCCCTTCACAGTATTGTTGGCGTTACCCTCTGGTTTGTGCCCAGTATGCGCCCATGCTCTGGCCGGGTTGGTTCGTTACTTCATCGTTGAGGTATGCCGCAAGGCCGCAGGCATCCGGCTGCCAGCTGAGCGCGGCTTCCACCGTGGGATACTCCACCTCGGCGTACCAGAACGCTGTGGGCAGCCCTTCATCCACATGGTTTACTTCCAGCACCGCGCCGTCCGGCAGACGGTAGCTCCGGCGCACCTTTTTGATCAGAGGCTTGCCGATGATCTTCTCTTCCAGCTGCGCAAACAGGTCTTTGTCGATGCTGCGCTCGATCTCCTCCCGTGCCAAGCCTCCTGCGGACTTGAAGCAGAGGATATAGTCGGTGCTGCCGCCGGTCAGTGCTTCCTCCCGGATGCGCACCGTGGGCTGCACGCTGATATAGCCCTGCCGCATGGTGAATTCTTCCTCAAGGGGCAGCCCCTCCGGCCAGCCGGTCACCATCCATTTGCGTTCGATCTCCATAGCGTTCTCTTCCTTCCGCAAAATTTTGTATTTATTCTACCATATTTTTATGTTATGATAAAGAGTAGAACAAGCATCATTTTGCGCATTCTTAGTTGAAGGAGCATTTTATGAAAAGCGAACGCACTTATCCTGTATATAAAGTCAACAAGCACGCCGAAGGGCTTTTGGTGGGCGGGCACCCCTGGGTGTACGAGAACGATATTCTGGAAGCGCCCCAGACCGAGCCAGAAAACGGTACGCTGGTGGATGTAGTCAGCCCCAAGGGCGCCTATCTCGGCACCGGCTTTCTCTCGTTGCAAAGCAAGATCCGGGTGCGGCTGATCTCCCGCAATGCCAACGACACCTTTGATACTGCCTTCTGGCGCCGCCGGGTGGAGTACGCATGGGCGTACCGCAAGACCGTGCTGGAGCCTGCCGACCTTTCTGCCTGCCGCTTCATCTTTGGCGAGGCAGACCAGTTCCCCGGGCTGACGGTGGACCGGTTCAACAATGTTCTGGTCACCCAGACTTTGAGCGTGGGCATGGAAAAGTTGAAGCCGGTGCTCTTCCCGCTGCTGGTTGAGGTACTGCGGGCAGACGGACAGACCATTGATGGCATCTACGAGCGCAACGATGAAGCCCTGCGCGCCAAGGAAGGGCTGGAACAGAACAAGGGCTGGTTTGCCCTGCCCGGCGAGAGCCACCCGGAAACCACCCAGACCGAGATCTGCGAAAACGGCGTCTACTACCATGTAGACTTTGAAAACGGGCAGAAGACCGGCTTTTTCCTTGACCAGAAATACAACCGCCGGGCTGTGGCACGCCTTGCCGCCGGGCACACCGTGCTGGACTGCTTTACCCACACCGGCAGCTTTGCCCTGAACGCTGCCAAGGGCGGGGCTGCCCGAGTGACCGCCGCCGACATCAGCGCCGAAGCCATTGCCATGGCTAAGCGCAATGCCGACCGCAATGGCCTTACCAACATGGACTTCCTCTGCGAGGACACCTTTGCTCTGCTGCCCCGGCTGGAAAAGGAGGGCAGCCCCTACGACTTTATCATTCTGGACCCCCCGGCCTTCACCAAGGCGCGCCGCACGGTGGAGAACGCCATGCGCGGCTACAAGGAGATCAACTACCGCGCCATGAAGCTGCTGCCCCGGGGCGGGTATCTGGCCACTGCCAGCTGCTCCCACTTTGCCACCGAGGAGCTGTTCATCAAGATGCTGCGCGCTGCCGCCAAGGACGCTCACCGGCAGCTGCGGCAGATCGAGGTAAAACAGCAGGCACCGGATCACCCCATTCTGTGGGGCGTGCCGGAGACGAATTACCTCAAGTTTTTCCTGTTCCAGGTCATCTGATGCCTTTATGATAAGGGCAGTTGCCGCGCGGTGCGCACCTTTTAGCCGGAAAAGGCCGTCCTGAAAGGGACTTTTCCGGTGCAAAAGTCATACCAATCGCGGTTGTTCCAAAAATACGGGATCGTGTTTGTGCAGAATCGTCAGTTTTGTCAATTGCCTTTTTTGCCTGCAAAGACTATAATCTTAGCCATAGACAGCAACGGCGCTGTGGGTCACCTCCTGACTCGCAGCGCCGTTTTTGTTAAGATGTAAGCAAGCCTTGGGTTTCTGCATTGCGGCAGACCCAAGGCGAAAGAAAAAGTAAGATCAAGTAAGGAGTAGGATTTATGGCAGCAAATGTTATGGAGATCTACGGCAGCAAGGTCTTTAACGAGCACGTTATGAAGGAGCGCCTGCCCAGCGCTACTTACAAGAGCCTGAAGAACACCCTGCACAAGGGTGCTCCGCTGGATATTGAGGTGGCAAACGTTGTCGCCAGCGTAATGAAGCGCTGGGCTATGGAGCTGGGTGCTACCCATTACACCCACTGGTTCCAGCCCCTGACCGGCATCACCAGCGAGAAGCACGATGGCTTCGTCAGCCCCGTGGGCGACGGCACCGCCATTATGGAGTTCTCCGGCAAGGAGCTGGTACGCGGCGAGCCCGATGCTTCCTCCTTCCCCTCCGGCGGTCTGCGCGCTACCTGCGAAGCACGCGGCTACACCGCATGGGACCCCACCAGCTACGCCTTTGTGAAGGACGACGTGCTGTGCATCCCCACCGCATTCGTCAGCTACACCGGCGAGGCTCTGGATAAAAAGACTCCCCTGCTGCGTTCCATGAATGCACTGTCCGGTCAGGCTATCCGCATCCTGAAGCTGTTCGGCAAGGATGTGGACTACGTCTCCACCACCGTCGGCCCCGAGCAGGAGTATTTCCTGGTCAAGAAGGAGGACTACGAGGCACGTCAGGATCTGATCCTCACCGGCCGCACCCTGTTCGGTGCTCCCTCTGCCAAGGGTCAGGAGCTGGAGGAGCACTACTTCGGCGTCATCCGTCCCGAGGTTTCTGAGTTCATGAAGGAACTGGACGAGGAGCTGTGGAAGCTGGGCGTGCCCGCCAAGACCAAGCACAACGAGGTTGCTCCCTGCCAGCACGAGCTTGCTCCCATCTTCGATACCACCAACGTGGCCATCGACCACAACCTGCTGACCATGGAGATGATGAAGAAGATCGCCCCCAAGTACGGTCTGGTCTGCCTGCAGCACGAGAAGCCCTTTGAAGGCGTGAACGGCAGCGGCAAGCACAACAACTGGTCCATGAGCACCACCCACGAGAACCTGCTGGATCCCGGTGACACCCCCATGGAGAACCTGCAGTTCCTGATCTTCCTGGCCGCTGTCATCAAGGCTGTGGATGAGTACGCTGACCTGCTGCGCACCTCTGTGGCTACCCCGGGCAACGATCACCGTCTGGGCGCCAACGAGGCACCTCCGGCCATCATCTCTATCTTCGTGGGCGAGGAGCTGGAAGCCGTTATCGATGCAATTGCATCCGATTCTCCCTATGCCGGCCCCGTCAAGATGAAGATGGATCTGGGCGTGGACGTTCTGCCCAAGTTCAGCAAGGACACCACCGACCGCAACCGTACCTCCCCCTTCGCCTTCACCGGCAACAAGTTCGAGTTCCGTATGCCCGGCTCTGCTGAGAACCTGAGCGACTGCAACACCATCCTGAACACCGCTGTCGCCAAGGAACTGAAGGGCTACGCCGACGAGCTGGAGGGCGCTGAGGACTTTACCAGCGCAGCCATCGCTCTGGTCAAGCGCACCATCCGCGACCATCGCCGCGTTATCTTCAACGGCAACGGCTACACCGCCGAGTGGGAGGCCGAGGCAGCCAAGCGCGGCCTGCCCAACAAGAAGAATACCCCCGCTGCTCTGCCCGCACTGATCGCACCCAAGAACATCCAGCTGATGGAAGAGTTCGGCGTGCTGACCAAGGTGGAGATGGAGAGCCGCTACGAGGTGGAGATGGAGCACTACTCCAAGATCATCAACATCGAGGCTCTGACCATGCTGGAGATGGCCCGCAAGCAGCTGCTGCCCGCCATCAACGCCTACATGAGCGAGGTTGCCAACACCGCCGCCTCCAAGCTGGCTGTCAGCGAGCACATCAGCGTGCGCAGCGAGACCAAGACTTTGGAAAAGCTTTCTTCTGACGCCGATGCCATGAGCGATGCCATCGACACCCTGCAGGATGCCGTGAATGCCGCCAAGGCACTGCCCACCGAGAGCGAGAAGGCCGTTGCCTTCCACGATAACGTTCTCCCGGTGATGGACTCCCTGCGTGCCGCTGCCGACGATGCCGAGACCATCTGCGGCGAGGATTACTGGCCTCTGCCCAGCTACAGCAAGATGCTTTACTACGTCTGATAGTCTCCTGACAGCGTAAAGAATAAGCATCCGCCGGCTGCCGGATCAATTAGCCATTCTCCTTTTCCTATTTCTTACACCAGCCCAAAGACCTGCTCCCTTTTTGAGGGCAGGCCTTTGGGCGTTTTATTTGAAATGCAGTTTTTGTAAGGGGGTTATTTATGAGCTATTCCACCCAACAGGATATTCTGGATTTTGTAGAGGACAACAACGTCAAATTTGTGCGTTTTGCTTTCTGCGATATCTTTGGCACCCAGAAGAACATTGCCGTGCTAGCCAGCAACCTGTCCAAAGCGCTGGAAGAGGGCGTGTGCTTTGACGGCAGTTCCATTGCAGGCTTTATGCACGTTGAGGAAAGCGACCTTGTACTGAGGCCAGATCTTTCCACCGTGACCATCCTGCCGTGGCGTCCCACCGAGGGGCGGGTGATGCAGTTCTTCTGCGATGTGGAAAAGCCGGACGGCGCAGCCTTTAGCGGCAACTGCCGTGGCTTTTTGCGGGATGTGAACCGCAAGTTCAAAAAGCTGGGGCTTACCTGCAACGTGGGTACCGAGTGCGAGTTTTATCTGTTTGAAAAGGACGACCGGGGCCATCCCACCTGCATTCCCATCGACTTTGGCGGATATTTTGACGTTGCGCCGCTGGATGCAGGCGAAAACCTGCGCCGGGATATCTGCCTGACCATGGAGCAGATGGGCATGGCACCCCAGCACAGCCACCACGAAAGCGGCAACGGCCAGAACGAGATCGACTGCCGCTACGCAGGGCCGCTGAAAACCGCCGACAACGTGATGACCTTTAAGCAGATCGTCCGTGCCATTGCCATGCGCAACGGCCTGCACGCCAGCTTTCTGCCCAAGCCCCTGCCCCAGCAGGCCGGCAGCGGGCTGCACATCAACCTCTCGCTTTACATGGACGGCAAAAACCTGTTTGAGGGCGATATTGCCCCGGACAGCGTAGCAGGCAGCTTTATGGCGGGTGTGCTGGCACACAGCCGGGAACTGACCGTGTTCACCAATCCCCTGCCCAACAGCTACCAGCGCTTTGGCTGTGACGAAGCGCCCCGCTATGTGAGCTGGAGCCGCCAGAACCGCAGCCAGCTGGTGCGCATTCCCATGGTCAAGGGCGACAGTTGCCGCATGGAGCTGCGCAGCCCGGACCCCGCCTGCAACCCGTATCTGGCCATTGGTCTTGTGCTGGCTGCCGGACTGGACGGCATTGAAAAGCGCATGGTGTTGCAGCCGCCGGTGAACCGCAACCTGTTCGATGCCGCTGAAGCCGAGGGACTTGGGCTTGAGACCCTGCCCGCCACCCTTGAGGAAGCGGTGCAGGTTGCCGAGGAGAGCGAGTTTTTGCGCAAGGTGCTGCCGGAGGGGCTTTCCAAGCGCTATTTCTCGGAGGAGCTCAAGCGCTGCGCCGCACTGCGGAATGCGCCTGACCGGGCCGAGCACGAGCGCGTCTACTATTTTAACGCCATCTGATCCCTGCCTGCGCAGGAGAAAGGAGTGCGGAAAATGGGACGCGCACTGATCGTAAGCGCCGGTGCCAACTCCAACGAATATATTGCCGCGCGGCTGTCCGAGATGGGTTACAGCCGCCCGGTGATCATTCCCAGCGGAGCCGAGGCGCGGCGCAGAATGTCGGAATCTGATTTTGAGTTGATCGTGGTCAACGCTCCCCTGCCCGATGAGTTCGGGCACGAATTGTGCATCACCGCTGTGGAGCAGACCGATGCCGGTGTGGTCTTTCTGGTAAAGGCGGCACAGGCCGAGCAGCTGCTTGCCCCCCTGAACGAGCAGGGGGTGCTTCTGCTGAGCAAACCCTTCACCACCCCGTTGTTTTTGCAGGCCATGCACATGGCGGCTGCCGGCAACCACCGCCTGCAGCGTCTGCGGCAGGAGAACGCCCGCCTGCAGGACAAGATCGGGCAGCTGCGGCTGATCAGCCGGGCAAAGTGCTGTCTGGTAGAGCACGCCCACATGACCGAAGCCGAGGCGCACCGCTACCTTGAAAAGCAGGCCATGGACACCCGCCGCGACCGCGCCGAGGTGGCGCAGGAGGTGCTGGAGGAATACGCTGACAGAAGCGAATGAGACACAGGGCTTCGCCCGCACCCGCAGGGAAAGGGGTGCGCCGGGAGCGAGCCTTTTATGGTAGAGTTTTATTTTACGACAGAGGAAGGTATATTTTTATGGCAAAATTTATTTTTGTGACCGGCGGCGTGGTCTCCGGTCTGGGCAAAGGCATTACCGCTGCATCTCTGGGCCGGCTTTTGAAGTGCCGCGGCCTGAAGGTGGCCAGCCAGAAGCTGGACCCCTATGTGAACGTAGACCCGGGCACCATGAGCCCCTTGCAGCACGGTGAGGTATTCGTGACCGATGACGGCACCGAGACTGATCTGGATCTGGGCCACTACGAGCGTTTCATCGACGAAAACCTGAACAAGTACTCCAACCTGACCACCGGCAAGGTGTACTGGAACGTGCTGAACAAGGAGCGTCAGGGCGCGTATCTGGGGCAGACGGTGCAGATCATCCCACACATCACCAACGAGATCAAGAGCTACATCTACAATCTGGCCTCCTCCACCGAGGCGGATGTGGTCATTACCGAGATCGGCGGCACCACCGGCGATATCGAGAGCCAGCCTTTCCTTGAGGCCATCCGTCAGGTTGGGCTGGAGCAGGGACGGGACAACTGCTGCTTCATCCATGTGGTGCTGGTGCCCTACATCTCCGGCTCGGACGAATACAAATCCAAGCCTGCGCAGCACTCGGTCAAGGAGCTGCAGGGCATGGGCGTAAGCCCCGACATCATCATTCTGCGCGCAGACGGCAGCGTGGGCAGCGATATCCGCCGCAAGATCAGCACTTTCTGCAACGTCAAGCCGGAGTGCGTCATTGAGAACCTGACCATGCCGAGCCTGTACCAGTGCCCGCTGATGCTGCACACCAACGGTCTGGACGATGTGGTGGTGCAGCAGCTGCACTTGGATGTTCCCCCTGCCGACCTGACCGAGTGGAAGCAGGTGGTCTCCCGCATTGCCACCCGCAGCAAGACCTGCACCATCGCACTGGTGGGCAAGTACGTCAAGCTGCACGACGCTTACCTCTCGGTGATGGAAAGCCTGTATCATGCCGGATTTGAGAACGACAGTCAGGTGGAGATCCGCTGGGTGGAAAGCGAGGATCTGACCGATCAGGCCGCCTGCAAGGAAGCCTTTGCGGACGTGGACGGCATCATCGTGCCCGGCGGCTTTGGCGACCGCGGCATCGAGGGCATGATCCAGGCCGAGCAGTACGCCCGCGAGAACCATGTTCCCTGCTTTGGTATCTGCCTTGGTATGCAGATCATGGTGATTGAATTTGCCCGCAACGTGCTGGGCTACAAGGACGCCAATTCCAGCGAGTTCACCCCGGACGGCGCCCACAACGTCATCTCCCTGATGCCGGACCAGCAGGGCAACATCCCCAAGGGCGGCACCATGCGTCTGGGCAAGTACCCCTGCGCAGTGGCGCCCGGCACCAAGATGGCCGAGTGCTACGGCGAGAGCGAGATCTGGGAGCGCCACCGCCACCGGTACGAGTTCAACAACGACTTCCGGCAGGAGATGCAGGACGCCGGGCTAGTCATTTCCGGCACAAGCCCGGACGGCCATCTGGTGGAGACCGTGGAGCTGCCCGGCCGCGACTTCCATCTGGGTGCACAGTTCCACCCGGAGTTCAAGAGCCGCCCCAACCGCGCACATCCCCTGTTCAAGGGTTTTATCGCCGCTGCGCTGCGCTACCGCGCCGCCGCACAGCGGGATATGCTGCATCTGTAATAGCATAATATAACGGGCAAGGCCGCAGCACAAAATACCGTGCTGCGGCCTTGCTTTACTTTATAGTTCGCGTTTGAAGCGCTTTGCGGAGCGCTTCAAACGCTTTTTTCACGGAAGGGGTCTTAATCGCTTTTACTTTTCCGCGCCGTCCTGTCTGGCGTGGTTTTTCTGCTTATTCTCATACATCCGCTGATCGGCGATGTAGCGCACCTGCTGTACATCGATGCTTTCGGCAGGGTACAGGGCGTAACCGCAGCTGGCACCCACACTCACAGTATTGCCGTCGATCTCGTAAGGCACGGCGATCATCTCACAGATCATGTCCTTTTTGCGGACGCAGACCTCCTGCTCCATCGAGCCAAGCAGCAGCAGAGCGAACTCGTCGCCGCCCAGACGGAAAGCGTAGTCCCGGCTGCGGATACAGCCCTGCAGCCGCTGGGAAACACCCTTCAGCAGTTTATCGCCCACATCGTGGCCGTAGGTATCGTTGACTGGCTTGAAGCGGTCCAGGTCCATATAGAACAGTGCAAAGGGCTGGCTATGCTGCTCCAGCACTGTCAGCACCCGGTCAAAATAGCGCTTGTTCAGCAGCCCGGTCAGACCATCGGTGTTGGCAAGGCTTTGCAACAGATGCTGCTTGCCCATATCCTGCGTAATTATCATCACACGGGTCAGGCGGTCGCCCTTCCACGCCATGGGAACCACTGTCATCATATAAAATGCGCTCTTATCGCGGGCGGCATATTCCAACTTGAGGGAGTCGTTGTCCGTTTTGATCAGCCTGCGCAGGTTCTCCGATGCCAGCATCTGGGTGAGCTTAGCGTTTTCGCTGTCGGTCAGAATGACATATTGCCGCGACATCTGTTCCAGCAGCTGCTGGTAGGAGCCCTCCGGCGGGTACAGCGGTTCCCCGCGCCGCTCATAGTACTGGTAGTGGTCGTGATCCAGATCGCACACTGAATAGCGCTCCACGATGCGTGCCATGCCCGCAAACATCATATCGCTCGTCTCCCGGCGGCGCTCCAGTTCCCGGCGACGGTTACGCTCGGCGTCACGCTGGATCTTTACCACGCCTGCTATGATCAGAAGCCCCAGCAGTGCAATGACTAGGATGGTAGCGCTTTGCACCTTGCGCATCCCGGCATCCACCACCCCGGTGGGCACGATGCCGATGATGCTCCAATCCATGATCCCCAGCGGCTGATAGATCAGGTAATATTTCTGCCCGTTCATGGTGAACAACACGCTGCCTTCGCCGCCCTGCGGCAGGGTCTGCACCATGGTGTCATAGTAAGGCTGCTCCACACGGGCATTCTGCTGCAAATAATCAAACAGGTTGGTCATCTGCTCTGTGATCTCGGTCTTTGTCTCGGTAGAGAGCACCACATCGCCGTTGGTGCGCACGACATAGCAATCGCTCTGCCCCTCATAGACCATACTACTCAACAGCTTTTCCAGCACGGCGTTGTCGTAGCTCACCACCAACGCCGTATAGGTAGTGCCATTCAGCTGCAGCGGCTGCTCCATAGGGATGGCAAACAGGATCTTGCGGATGCCCTGACTAGAGATATAGCTGGAGATCACCGGCTTGTTTGCAGCATACAGCTCCTTAAAGGCGTCCTTCATGTGCTCCGCCGTGCCCTGCCGCCCGGCGGTGGTCCAGAACTCGCACTGCTCGTTGAAGAGGTAAAAATCCGTGTACTGCCAGGTAGCCTTTTGGGCAATGTACTCCTGCCATTGCCCCTCCTGCTCCCCCTTCTCCGCAAGGGCGCACAGATAGCTGTCCCAGTCGGTCAGGATATTCCAGTTGCGCTGGGCAAACATGGTAAAGGTCTTAGCAGACTGCCCATAGGTGGAAAGCAGATTTGTCGTGCTTTCCTGATAGATCTGCTTCTGCGTATAGAAGCGGTAAGCAAAAATACTTACCAGCATCGCCAACAGCATTCCTGCTATGAGCAGGATGTTTTTTCGTTTCTGTTTCATAAGGCTGTTTTCCCCCGATTGCCCCGCAGTCAGACCCCTTCACAATACGTTCTTCCAAAGGCTTTGTTCCGAAGCACCGCGCACAGGCTTTTGCAAAAAGCGCACAACCGTCGCGTGTCAGTTCCCGCATAAACCGACACTATTCCTAATAATATTATACCATCCCGCAAAAAAACCTGTCAACACATCCCCGGGGCGATTCGTGTCGTTTTAAGGGCGATTCGCGCAGATTTGCCCTGTAAAGCTTGCAGACTTTTTGCAGACTTTCGGATAGCAATTAAGTGCAAATATCGGTTAGTATTCGATAGTATTTGATAAGCCGCAAATACAAAAAATCCGCATGAACACTGAATTTTCCAGTATTCATGCGGATTTTCACGTTATGCAGAAGAAGGGACTTGAACCCTCACTCACAAGGAACTGGTGCCTAAAACCAGCGTGTCTGCCATTCCACCACTTCTGCTCATAGAAAAAAGGCAAGTCAAAAACCGACTTGCCTTCTGGTGCGAGGGAGGGGACTCGAACCCCCAAGGATAAACCACACGCACCTCAAACGTGCGCGTCTGCCAGTTCCGCCACCCTCGCATACCTGTTGTACAGTTCTCCGGTTTTTGAGGTAGAAAACCGTTGGTGCGGACTGCTTGCATATAGTAACACATTTCCGGCAATTCGTCAAGGGGTTTCTTTGTTTCTCATAAGTTTTTTTAAGCTTCATATCTATAATAGCAGCGCAGTGCGCACAAAAGCAGCCTTCCGGGCAATTGCACAGGTCATTTGTGCACGGAAAGCTTGCCTGCGGCGCTGCGCCCAGAGCAAAGGAGGGGTTTGTATATGAAGCTTTTTGTGCGGCGCACCGGTGGGCGCATCGGGCTATGGGGCGGGCTGCTGGCGGCAGCACTGGCAGCGTTTGCGGCAGGTTGGCTGGTGCCGGTACGCGCACCGGCGGGCTGTAGGCTGAGTGAACTGACCGCCGCGCCGGACTTTTCGCCCTTTTCTCCTGCCGCGCCAGCAGTGGCTGCATCCGATGCCGGTACGCCCGCTGCCCCTTCCCTGCCGGAAAAATGGGTCTGCCTAACCTTTGATGACGGTCCCAGCAAGACCACCCCGGCTGTGCTGGCGGCGCTGGATGCCGCCGGGGTTCACGGCACCTTTTTTGTGGTAGCCACCGGCTACAACGAGAAATATCTGCCCCTGCTCACGCAGGCTGCTGCCGCCGGGCATCAAATTGCGCTGCACTCCGCCTCCCACGAATACAGCGACATCTACCGCAGCAGCGCCGCCTACTGGCGGGATATCGCCCTGCTGAAGGAGCGCATTGCACCCTATGTGGACGCCGAGAGCATCCGGTACCTGCGCTTCCCCGGCGGCAGCACCAACACCGTGAGCCGCCGCTACGGCGGCAAGGGGCTGATGTCGCAGCTGAAGGCCGAAGTAGAGCAGCGCGGCTGGCAGTGGGTGGACTGGAACGTCTGCGCCGAGGACGCCGTAGGCGGGCACCCCAGCGCGGATACCATCTACCGCAACGTGGTGCGGGAAACCGGCGAGCAGACCCATTGCGTGGTGCTGATGCACGACTCTGCCACCACCCGCACCACCGCCGAAGCGCTGCCGGATATCATCCGGTGGTATACGGATAACGGCTACACCTTTTTGACCGTAGCCGAGGCGCTGCCGCTGGGGTAATGCGCCTTACAGCCATTTTTCAAAGCAGCGCCCCGGCAGAGACCAGCACCGCCAGCCAAAGCCAGCCTGCGCCGCCGGTGACCACCCACCCTGCCGCCAGAATGGCGGCAAAGGTACATACCGGCGGCACAGCGATGCGCAGGATATGTAGCAGCTTCTCCCGCCGGGGCGGCAGTCCGGCGTCCAGCTGCTCGGGGTGCACGGCATCGCAGCAGATTTCGTCCCGGTACTTGCCCGGGTTGCGGTAGGCTTTATACGCGATGCCGTCCAGCGAAAACTCCGGGTACATCCCCTCTTTGGTCAGGGCGAAAATCATTTCCTTTTCCTCTGCATAGGCCTGCAAAGCCGCCGTAAACTCCTGCGGGGTGTTAATGCTGCCCTGCGGGATAAAGAAAAAGTGCTTCTGATGCTGCACCTGCGCCAGCGTGCAGTAATCCTGCAGCCAGCCGGAGAAGAAACCCTGCTGCGGGGCGGGGCTTTCCATGCGGGTCAGGCAGGCGTCCACGTCCAGCGTGTCCGTCTGCGGAGCCTGCCGGGCAAGGTCGGTACAGAACTGTATGGCTGCTGCCAGCTGCGCCGCCTGCCGCTCCAGTACGGTCTGCTGGGCTTGCAGCGCCTGCTGCAGGGGCTGTTCCCCGTGCAGCACGGCCTTGATGGTGGGCAGCGGCACATCCAGCATCCGCAGCATACGGATGAGCTTGAGGGTGCGGACGTCCCCGGTGGTGTAGTCGCGGTAGTCATTGCCCTGTCTGCGTGCCGGCGTAAGGAGCCCTTCTTTTTCATAAAAGCGGATGTTCGGGGCGGACACACCGCTTTGTTCGGAAGCTTGTTTGATGTTCATTTGCTTCACCTCCGCCCTTACATTACACCTTAAAGCCGGTTGAAGGTCAAGGGATTTGTGCAAAAAACAGAGCCGCCGCACAAAAAAGTGCAGCGGCTCTGTAAAAAGATGCTTTTATTGCGTGTATGCCGCAGGCTGCGGCGCACGCATTTTTTTAGTCCGCAGACTGGCAGAACAGGCTGAAGGTGCGGTAAGCCATGTACAGGTCGGTCTTATGGATGACCTCGAAGGGAGAGTGCATGGACAGCACGGGCACGCCGAGGTCCAGCACCTTGATGCCGCGGTTTGCCACATACTTGGCAATGGTGCCGCCGCCGCCCAGATCCAGACGACCCATCTCGCCGATCTGCCATGCCACGTTGTTGGCATCCAGCATCCGGGTGATGTCGCCCACCAGCTCGGCGTTGGCGTCGCTGGCAGAGCTCTTGCCGCGGCTGCCGGTGTACTTGAAGATGGCAATGCCACGACCTGCGTAGGTGCCGTTCTGCTTCTCAAAGGCGCTTGCCCAGGAGGGGTCGAAGGCGGCGGTCACGTCCGCAGACAGGCACACGCTGTTGCGGAAGGCCAGAATGTCGTCCTGACCGGCAGCGCGGCAGAGCAGCTGCATAAAGTGGAACACATACATGCTCTGCATGCCGGTCACGCCGTCGGAGCCGATTTCTTCCTTATCGGTCAGCACGCAGATGGTGGTGTGCACGGGATCCTTGGTCTCGATCTCGGCCAGCAGTGCGGGGTAAGCATCCACGCGGTCGTCGTGACCGTAGGCACCGATCATGGAGCGGTCAAAGCCCACGTCGCGTGCCTTGGCAGCGGGCACCACCTCGATCTCGGCGCGGGTGAAGTCGCGCTCGGTGATGCCGTACTTCTGGTTCAGCAGGATGAGGGTGTTCAGCTTGACAGCCTCCTTGACGTCCTCTTCCTCCACGGTGTCAGAGCCGATGAGCACGTTCAGCTCTTCGCCCTTGATGCCCTCGCTGAGCTTGCGCTCGTTCTGCTCGGCACCCAGATGGGGCAGCAGGTCGGTGATGCAGAACACGGGATCGTTCTCGTCCTCACCGACGGCAAAGTTGACGCTGGAGCCGTCGGCGCGGGTGAACACGCCGTGGATAGCCAGCGGGATGGTAGCCCACTGGTACTTGCGCACGCCGCCGTAGTAGTGGGTGCGGAAGTAGCTCATGTGGTCAGCCTCGTACAGGGGGTTGGGACGCAGGTCCAGACGGGGGCAGTCGGTGTGGGCGATGACCAGACGGAAGCCCTCCTCATAGGGCTTCTGACCGATGGTAGCCGCCACAACAGCCTTGTTCTCCTGAATGAAATAGACCTTCTCGCCGGGGGCGTAGGCCTTTTTGGGCTCAAAAGCCTTGTAGCCGGCAGCCAGCAGCATCTGCTCGCTGACAACGGCAGCCTCGCGCTCGGTCTTGGCGCTGTCCATAAATTTCTTGTAGCCCTCGGCAAAGGCAGCAGCCTTTTCCTTTACATCTGCCTGCTTGTCGGCAGCGTATTCGGGGGTGTAGAGCAGCTTTTCGGCGTACTCTTTTGCAGTAAGTTTCTCACTCATGATTTTTTGCTCCTTAACTTTTTATCATTGACCTGCGTACAGACGCTGATAGGTCTGGTAGCAGGCGGTGATCTTGTTGACGTAGTGGTGCATCTGGTTATAGGGGAAGCCCTGCAAGGTCTCCCCGTCTGCCGAATGTTCCTCCATTTGCAGCAGCTGATCCACCGTGCCCCAGCCGCTGTGGTAGGCCGCTGCCGCCGTGGATACATCCCCTTTGTAGCGTTCCATGCACAGGTGCAGGTAATAGCACCCAAAGCGGATGGCGGTGTCGGGGTTGTAGAGGTCGGCAAAGGTCAGCTGCTCCTCCGGGGCGATCTTGCTGCGCATCCAGAGAAAGGTCTCCTCGGTCATCTGCATCAAACCCCGGGCGTCCACGCTGGAGGTAGCCTGCGGGTCAAAGCCGCTTTCGGTGCGGATAAAGGCGTAGACCAGCAGCGGGTCCAGCTCGTAGGCTGCTGCCCATTTTTCCACCAGCTGCTCGTACTTGCGGGGATACAAAAATTGCTCTGCCCGGTTGCACAAAGGCGGCACCACGCACACCGTAAGCACCACAGCCAAGCACAACGCAGCCAGCCGCAGCACCATCCGACGGCGGCGCTGCTGTTTGCGGCGGCGCAGCTTTTCCCGCGCCGCGCGGCGCTCCCGGGCGGCTATGGGGTCGTAGGTTTTTTCATAATTTTGTTCGTTCAAAGCGCTGCCGTCACGCCCCCTTCTGCCTGCAGCTGCACGCACAGGCGGGCGGCTGCGGCTTGCAGCGCCTCCAGCCCGGCGTCGTTGTGCAGGGTGTAGTCCGCCTGTGCGGTCAGGGTCTGTTCCGGGGTTTGAGCGTTCAGGCGGCGGGCGGCCATCTCCGGCGAGATGCCGTCCCGCGCCACGATGCGCGCTACGCTGGTCTCAAAGGGCGCGGTGACCACGCACAGGCGGTCGCACTCGGCCTGCGCCGCCGTGCCTACGATGACCGCACCGTCCAGCACAAAAAGGGGCGCGCCGGCGGCCTGCGCCGCGCACTTTGCAGCGCGGATGCGTGCCACGATGGCGGGGTGGGTCAGGCTGTCCAGCGCGGCCTTGCCCTCCGGGGTGGCAAAGGCGCGGTCAGCCAGCAGGCGGCGGTCCAGCGTGCCGTCAGGGCGAAGGATATCCCCGCCGAACCGCGCTGCAAGCTGCGGCAGCAGCGGCGAGCCGGGCAGCAAAATCTCCCGGCTGAGCTGGTCAGCGTCCGCCAGCGGCACGCCATGGGCGGCAAATACCGCCGTGACCGTGGACTTGCCGCAGCCGCTGCGCCCCGTGATGCCCAAGGTGATCATAGGTCGATCACCCGGAAGGCGGCGGCGCGGATCAGGCGGTTGTACACCGCCATGGACAGGCCGTCCTTCTGCGGGCAGCGGGCGTAGACCACGCCGTCGCCCTGCTCATCCAGCGCCCGCAGGGAGCGGAAGATATGCTTTGCCTGATCGGCACCGTCCCCCTCGCGGCCGTATTCCACGCAGGGCACATCCAGCTTTGCGCTTTCGCCGGTAAAGCACAGGCAGCTGGGGTTCTCATTTTTATGGGCGTCCACATAGGCCTTGAACTGCTCAAAGGTGCCGTTGAGCAACGTCACATCCGCCTTGGGGGCGTAGTGCTTATACTTCATGCCCGGGCTGCGCACCACGGCACCCTCCGGCAGCTTTTCCAGAATGGCCTTGGACACCTCTACTTCTTCACCAAGGGCGCGCTCCAAGTCCTCCAGCGTAATATGGCCGGGGCGGAACAGGGTGGGCTTCTCCCCCACCACCGATACCACGGTGCTCTCCACACCCACATCGCACTCGCCGCCGTCAAGGATCAACGGCAGGCGGCCGTCCATATCGGTGAACACATCCTGCGCGTTGGTGGGGCTGGGCTTACCGGAAAGGTTGGCGCTGGGGGCGGCAAAGGCACAGCCGCTCTGCTGGATGACCGCCCGCGCTACCGGGTGGCTGGGCATACGGATGCCCACGGTATCCAGCCCGGCGCAGCACTCATCGGCCACCTCCGGCCCGCGCGGCATGATGATGGTCAGCGGCCCGGGGCAGAAGGCTGCCATCAGCAGCTGGGCGCGCTCCGGCACCTCGCTGACAAGACCCGGCAGCATCTCCGGCCCGGTGACGTGGACGATCAGGGGGTTATCCTGCGGACGTCCCTTGGCTACAAAGATATTGCGCACCGCCTCGCCGTTGCGGGCATCGGCGGCAATGCCGTAGACCGTCTCGGTGGGCAGGGCTACAAGCTGTCCCTGCTGCAGCAGCTGTGCGGCTTCGGCTACGCCTGCTTCATCGGCAGGCAAAACTCTGGTTTTGATTTCCATACGAATCATCGTTCTTTCTATCTGTAAAGTATAGTTGCTTGGCAGTTGTTTGCGTGATTTTACACCTGCAAAACCGAGGTTACCCACCCAGCTTTTGCAGCTTTTCGGTCTGCTCGCGGGTGGCAAGGGCGTCGATCACCTCGTCCAGATTGCCGTCCATGATTTTTTCCAGATTATGGACGGTCAGGCCGATGCGGTGGTCGGTGCAGCGGTCCTGCGGGAAGTTGTAGGTGCGAATCTTCTCGCTGCGGTCGCCGGTGCCTACCTGCCCCTGACGCTGGGCGTTGATGGCGTCCTGCTGCTCCTTCTGCTTTTGCGCCAGCAGGCGGCTGCGCAGGATCTCCAAAGCCTTATCCTTGTTCTGGAACTGGCTGCGCTCGTTCTGGCATTCCACCACCGTACCCGTGGGGATATGGGTCACACGGATGGCGCTGGAGGTCTTGTTGATGTGCTGACCGCCCGCACCGGAGGAGCGGAAGGTGTCAATGCGCAGGTCCTTCATGTCCAGCGCAAAGTCCACCTCCTCTGCCTGCGGCATTACCGCCACGGTGGCGGTGGAGGTGTGGATGCGGCCTTGTGTTTCAGTCTCCGGCACGCGCTGTACCCGGTGCACCCCGCTCTCGTACTTGAGACGGTTATACGCGCCCGCGCCATCCACCGAGACGATGGCTTCCTTTACGCCGCCAAGCTCCGTCTCGTTCAGGTTGAGCACTTCCAGTGTCCAGCCACGGTTCTGGGCGTACATGGTGTACATCCGTAGCAAACTGTGGGCAAACAGGGCGGCTTCCTCGCCGCCGGCGCCGCCGCGGATCTCCATGATGACGTTTTTGCCATCGTTCACGTCCTTGGGCAGCAGCAGAATTTTGAGATTATTTTCCAGCTTTTCCACATCTTGACTTTTTTCGCTGATTTCCTGCTGTATCATCTGCTTGAAGTCCGGGTCCAGTGAACCGGGCTCCTCCAGCAGCGCTTTGGCCTGCGCCAGATGATCCAGCGCGGTCTGCCAGTCCCGGTAAGCCTCCACCACCGGCTCGGTGTCGTGATACTCCCGCATCAACTTGCGGAACAGTGCCGGGTCGGCGGCGGTATCGGGCTGGTTCAGCCGCATGGAAAGTTCCTCAAAGCGGCGGCAGACCGCATCCATCCGGGAAGAAATATCTTGCATCCTTGCAGTTCTCCTTACAAATTCGTTCCGGTTCGGGTGCGTTGGCCGCGCTACTGCGCACTGCCGGGCTTTACCACCTTTTTGATGTTCTTTTCAATTTTGGCGCGGGGCAGCATGACCTCGCGTCCGCAGCCGGTGCAGCGGATCTTAAAATCCATGCCCACCCGCAGCACCTCGAAGCTGGATGCTCCGCAGGGGTGCTTTTTGCGGGTGAGGATGGTATCTCCCACAGCGATGTCCATATTTTTCCGACCTCTCCCTTCTTTTCTGCCGCGCAGACGCCCGGCAGAGCCAATGTGTGCCGCCGCCCGCCTAGCGGGTGCTGCGCATACAGATATAGTATAATGCAAAGCCGCACAAAATGCAAATATCTGCGCACACTGCTGCATATCGTTGTAGCATCGCACAGAGACCCGAAAACCATATAGAAAGAGGAATGAAACATGATGCAAGCTTATCGTACCGAAAACAGTTATCGTTCTGCCGCCCGCCTTTCTCCTGCCGAGCTGCGGGCTGCCATGGCCAGCGGCGAGATTTTGCAGGCCACCGCCCTTGCCTTTGACACCCGGCGGCAGCTGCGGTTTGAGCTGGGCGGGGTAAAGGCGGTAATGCCCTTTGCCCAGTGCGCAGATGGTGCCGAGACGGGCACCGTGCGGGATATTGCGGTGCTGACCCGGGTGGGACGCCCCACCTGCTTTGTTATTGAGGGACTGGACACGGACGAGGACGGCGCGCCCTGCTACCGGCTTTCCCGCGCCGAGGCGCAGCGGCTGTGCAAGGCAGAGTATCTGGATACCCTTTCGCCCGGGGACATCCTGCCCTGTACTGTGACCCACATCGAGCCGTTCGGTGCGTTTTGTGACGTGGGCTGCGGCATCAGTGCCCTACTGCCCATCGACTGTATGTCGGTAAGCCGCATCTCCTCCCCTGCCGACCGGGTAAGCGTAGGGCAGCAGATTTTGTGCGCCATCAAAAACCGGGACGCACAGGGGCGCTTTGTGCTGACCATCCGGGAGCTGCTGGGCACATGGGCGGAGAACGCCGCCCGGTTCACCGTGGGCGAAACGGTGGTGGGCATTGTGCGCAGCGTGGAGGAATACGGCACTTTTGTGGAAATTGCGCCGAACCTTGCGGGCCTTGCGGAAAGCTGCACCGGCCTTGCGCCCGGGCAGGCAGTAAGCGTCTACATCAAAAACATTTTGCCGGAAAAGATGAAGATCAAGCTGGTCATCGTGAACCACGCCCTGAGCCAGCCCCACCGGTTTGAGCTGCGATACTTTGTCACCGAGGGACATCTGGACCGGTGGGTGTACTCCACACCGGAATGTCCCAAGCGCATTGAGACAGATTTTGCCGTTGCGGCTTGCAATCCGGGCTGAAAGCCTTTATACTAAGAGAAAGAGTTTTTGTCTGCCCGCTGCCCGCCCTTTCCGCAGCGGCGCAGGCCTTTGATACCATGTGAAAGTGCAAGGGGGATGTAAGGAACGATGAGCGCCAATGATGCTTTTACCGCCGGTGTCCGTCCCGGCGGCCTGACCAGCAGCACCGAGATCCGGCTGCTGCTGTGCTATCTGGTGAAAAACGCCGGCCCCATTACCCGGCAGGAGATCGAGAACGCCCTGATGGAGGAAGCCCTTGTCAACTATTTTGAGATCGGCTCCTGTCTGGACGATATCACAAAACAGGCGCTGGTCACCCTGACCGGCGACAGCTATGCCATTACCGACAAGGGCCGCAAGGTAGCGCAGGAGCTGGCCTATGACCTGCCCCGCACCGTGCGGGAGCGGGCAGTGGCTGCCGTGCTGCGCTGCCAGACATGGGCCCGCAAGGAGGCCAAGTACAGCGCCCGCATCACCGAAAAGGCGGACGGCCACTGCACCGTGCGCTGCACCGTAAAGGGGCTGGACAGCGAACTGTTCTGTCTGGAACTGGGCGCGCCCGACCGGCTGAGCGCCGAACTGGTGAAAAAGCAGTTCATCCTGAAGGGCAACGAGATCTATCAGCTGCTCATCAATAAGCTGACCGAGGAAGAAAAGTAAGACAGAACGTTCCCCGCCCGCTGTAAGCAAAACTTACGGCGGGCGGGGATTTTTTAAGATACACCCTAGATCAGGATACAGATCAGTCCGGTGCAGCCCTCGTTGATGACCCGCTCCAGTGTTTCCTGCAGGCGGGTGCGGGCTTCCTGCGGGATGTGAAGCAGTTTGTTCTGCAAGCCGTCGTTCACCAGCTCGTGCAGGCTTTTGCCGAAGATGTTGGACTCCCACAGCTGCACCGGGTCGTCCGCAAAGTCGGCCAGCAGGCTCTGCACCAGATCCTCGCTCTGCTTCTCGGTGCCCACGATGGGGCTCAGCTCGGTGTGGATGGTGGCCTTCATCATCTGGATAGAAGGGGCACAGGCTTGCAGCCGCACCCCGCAGCGCCCGTCCTGATGCACGATCTCCGGCGGTTCCAGATGCAGCTCGTCGATGGAGGGCATCACGATGCCGTAGCCGGTGGCTTCCACCTGTTCCAAGGCGCTGCGCACCTTCTCGTAGGCACGTTTTGCCCGGGCAAGTTCCATGATGCAGGGCATCAGCCCCGCTTCGTCCCCGATGTCCAGCCCGGTCTGCTCGCTGAGCACCTGATAAAAGATCTCCGGTTTCAGCTCCACGCTCACCCGCACACTACCGGCGGCAAGGTCGGCCCCCGCCACCGCCGAGCGCTGCACAGCCTCGCATTCCAGCGCAGGAGCGTCCGTTCCGGCGGGCAGATCCTTCATGCGGGACACCCGCTCGGCCAGCTGCATGGCAGCTGCATACACCTGTGCTTGCAGCCAGTGCCCAGGCTCCAGCATGGTCACCCAGCGGGGCAGCGCAAAATCCAGCTCCTGCACCGGAAACTCGTACAGCACCCGCCGCAGGATCTCCCCCAGCATGGCAGCGTCCAAGTCCACGCAGCTTACCGGCAGCACGGTGCGGTGGTAGTCCCGCGCCATGCCCTCGGCCAACTGCCGGGTCTCCGGCGCGTCCGGGTGGGTGCTGTTGAGCAGGATAATATAGGGCTTACCCAGCGTTTCCAGCTCCGTGATGACCCGCCTTTCAGCCTCAGCATAGCCCGCTCGGGGGATATCGCTGACCGAACCGTCCGTGGTGACCACCACCCCGATGGTGGAGTGCTCACAGATCACCTTGCGGGTGCCGGTCTCTGCGGCAAGATCAAAGGGCACCTCCTGCTCAAACCACGGGCTTTTGACCATGCGGGGCTTTGCGTCCTCCTCGTGCCCCATAGCACCTTCCACCATGTAGCCCACGCAATCGATCAGCCGCACCCGGCACGCCCCGCCGCCCTCCAGCTGCAAGGGCACGGCGGTCTCCGGGATGAATTTGGGCTCGGTGGTCATGATAGTGCGCCCCGCTGCCGACTGCGGCAGCTCGTCCCGGGCACGCTCCCGGGCGGCGGCTGAGCCGGACATGGCGGGCAGCACCAGCTGCTCCATGAACCGCTTGATAAAGGTGGATTTGCCGCTGCGCACCGGGCCTACCACACCGATGTAGATATCCCCGCCGGTGCGTGCGCCGATCTCGCGACAGATGCTGTTCTGTTCCTGTTTCTCCAAGGTCCTTCTCCCCTTCCTGTTGCGCTGCGCACCGCGCCCGTAGGGGTGGGTGTGCTCGTTGTATCGTATGAAAAGGGGCGGCTTATTATGCCGGGATGATCTTAAATGCCCTCCGCTTTGCTCTGGGCATAGTCAGCGGAAAAATTATTTTATAATTGCAATTGAGGAAAATCTGCGGATTTTCCTCAATTGCCTTTTCACGGATGGGGTCGTAGCGGAAAACAGCATTTACAGCGCCACTTTCTGCTTGCTTTCAGCGCGCCGAACCCTCTCAGGCTCACATTCGTTCGCCAGCTCCCCCGAAGGGGGAGCTTTTTGCAGTAACGGCACAGTTTCCAGATAAGGTGCACGCCTTGCGGAGGCGTCAGAAGCTCCCCTTTCGGGGGAGCTGGCAAGTCCGAAGGATTTGACTGAGAGAGCAAAAAGAGCTGCCGTGCGAAACGCACAGCAGCTCTCGGAAAGGTTTTATAAAATCACGGAGTCAGGCGGTTGGGGCCGCGGAACAGGAACTCAGCGTCCTTGATGCTCAGGCCGCACAGCAGCATGGTCAGGCGGTCGATGCCCAGACCAAAGCCGCCGTGGGGCGGGCAGCCGTACTGGAAGAACTCCAGATAGAACTTGACGTCCTCGGCCAGACCCTTTTCCTCAGCCTGCTTCTTCAGCACCTCGTAGCGGTGCTCACGCTGGGCACCGGTGGTGATCTCCACGCCGCGCCAGATCAGGTCGTAGCCCTGCGGCACGCCGTTCTCGTCGCGCATGTGGTAGAAAGCGCGCTTCTCGGCAGAGTAATCAGTGATGAACAGGAACTCGTGGCCGTAGTGCTTCTTGACCCAGTCGTAGCTCAGGCGCTCGGCCTCGGTGGTCAGATCACCCTTCTCGCTCTCGTCTACGGTGTAGCCGAACTCTTCCTCCAGAGCCTTGTACAGGTCTGCCAGCTTGACCACCGGGAACGGGGTAGTGGGTACGATGACTTCCTGCCCGAACAGCTCCTTGATCTGGTCGCCGTAGTTTTCTTTAACGGCCTGCAGACCGGCGGTCAGCAGCTCCTCTTCCATCTTCATCACGTCCTTGAAGGAGGTGATGTAGCTGAACTCCAGATCGAAGCCGGAGAACTCGGTAGCGTGCTTGTTGGTGTAGCTCTTCTCGGCACGGAACACGGGGCCAGTCTCGAAGATACGCTCAAAGCCGGCAGCCATAGCCATCTGCTTATAGAACTGGGGGCTCTGTGCCAGATAGGCGTTGCGGTCGAAGTAGTCCACCTTGAACACCTCAGAGCCGCTCTCGCTGGCAGCAGCGATCAGCTTGGGGGTGTGGATCTCGATGAAGTTGCGGTCCAGCAGGAACTTGCGCATGGCGTTGACGAAGCAGCTCTGTGCCTTGAACATCAGCTGGTTCTCGTCGGTGCGCAGGTCGATCCAGCGGTAGTCGATACGCTGGTCGATGCTGGAGCGCTCCACAGCCTTCTTTTTCTTGGTGGCTGCGATCTCCTTGCGGACGATGGGCAGTGCATCGGCGGTGCTCTCCACCTCGATGCTCTCGGGGATCATCTCCACGCCGCCCATCTTGACGTAGTCGTTCTCCATTACCTTGCCGGTGACGGTGATGACAGAGTCCGGGGTGAGCTGGTCGATGGTATCCACCAGCTCGGGGTGGTCGGCCTTTTCCACCGTGATCTGCAGCTTGCCGGTAATATCCTTCAGCACGATAAATGCCATATACTTGCTGTTGCGCAGGTTCTCGATAAAGCCCTGCACCTTCACCGTGCCGCCGATGGCCTTTTGAGCCTCATTGATATAGGTGCGTTCCATAATACAGGAATCCTCCTTTAACGTCTTGTGTACTGTTTTATTATACGCTTTTCAGGGGATAAATCAAGAGATATACCAATTTCAGCCGGTCTGTGCTGTGCTTTCTGTAAAAATGGAGACACCGGCGCGTCGGCCAACACTCCGGTGTTCCCAAATAACAGATCATTTTTCATCGTGCAGGGTGCCGGTGCCGCCCTCCACCACGCCGTCATGCCTGAGCACGGCGGTAATGGTGCCAAAGAAGCACTTTACATCCAGTCCAAAGCTGATATGCTTCACATACCAGCCGTCCAGCTTTGCCTTTTCGGCGATTTCCAACTCGTCCCGGCCATGGATCTGCGCCCAGCCGGTCAGCCCCGGGCGCACATCGTTTGCGCCGTACTTGTCCCGCTCGGACAACAAGTCGTACTGGTTCCACAGCGCCGGGCGCGGGCCGATGACCGCCATATCCCCCACAAGGATATTCCACAGCTGGGGCAGCTCGTCCAGACTGGTCTTGCGCAAAAAGTGCCCCATGCGGGTGATATACTGCTCCGGGTCGTGCAGCAGATGGGTGGGCATATCGTGCGGGGTATCAATGCGCATAGTGCGGAACTTGAGGATCTGGAAATGCCGCTTGCCGATGCCCACACGCTTTTGCCGGAAAAACACCGGCCCGGGAGAGTCCAGCTTGATGGCAACAGCCAAAAGCAGCAGCAGCCACGAAAGACACAGAATGCCGCAGGCCGACAGCAAAACATCCAGCAGCCGTTTGATCCGATTTCGATACATAAATCCAACTTCCTCCGTTTCCTACGGGTCTACCGCCTTATTATAGCAGTATGGGCAGCATTTTTCAATTGCAGGCTGCGCCCGGCGGGCGATATTTGCCGCTTTTGGGGCAAAAAGGGCGGCTTTACCTCTTGTTTTTTACCTAATATCGCGCTATAATAGTCAATTGCTATGTCAATTCAGGTTTATTATAGGAGGTAGATAACTCATGGCTACGACCAGCCGTTCCGCAGACCTGACCAGCGGGCCCATGCTGCAAAAGATCATCTTGTTTTCCGTGCCGCTGGCGGCATCCAGCATTCTGCAATTGCTGTTCAACGCTGCCGACGTTGTGGTGGTGGGGCGCTTTGCGGGCAGCACGGCGCTGGCCGCTGTTGGCTCCAACGGTGCACTGATCAACCTGCTGGTCAACCTGTTCGTCGGGCTTTCGCTGGGTGCCAACGTGGTGGCAGCCCGGTGCTTTGGCGCCCGGGACGAAAAGGGCGTACAGGATACGGTGCACACCGCCGTAGCGCTGGGCTTGGTCAGCGGCGTGCTGCTGGCAGTGGTGGGCTTTTGCGCCGCGCGCGGCCTGCTGGAGCTGATGAGCTGCCCGGAGGACGTGATCGGCCTTTCCACCCTGTACCTGAAGATCTATTTTATCGGAATGCCCATGACCATGCTGTACAATTTCAGCAGTGCGCTGCTGCGGGCCGTGGGTGACACCAAGCGCCCGCTGTACTGTCTGGCCGCTGCCGGTATCATCAACGTGGTGCTGAATCTGGTCTTTGTCATCGGCTTTTCTATGAGCGTGGCAGGCGTGGCGCTGGCTACCATCATCAGTCAGACCGTTTCCGCGCTGCTGGTGACCGGAATGCTCGTCCGGGAGGAGGGCGCACTGCGGCTGGACCTGCGGCGGCTTACCTTCCACGCCGGAACGCTGAAACAGATTTTGCTCATCGGTCTGCCTGCCGGGCTGCAGAGCACGGTGTTCAGCCTTTCCAATGTGGTCATCCAGTCCTCCATCAACTCCTTCGGTTCCATGGTGGTGGCGGGCAACTCTGCCTCCTCCAATCTGGAGGGCTTTGTGTACACCGCCATGAACGCTTTTGCGCAGGCCGCTGTTACCTTTACCAGCCAGAACATCGGCGCACGTAAGTACCACAACCTTGACCGGGTGATCCGCAACTGTCTGCTGTGTGTCGTGGTCACCGGCCTTGTACTGGGCGGCGGCGCAGCGCTGGCGGGGAACCAGCTGCTGCGCTTCTATTCCTCGGATACTGCGGTCATCGCCACCGGCGTTGAGCGGCTGCGGCTGATCTGCGGCTTCTATCTGCTGTGCGGCATTATGGACGTGCTTGCCAGCAGTCTGCGCGGGCTGGGTTACAGCGTACTGCCCATGGTGGTAAGCCTTGTGGGCGTGTGCGCCCTGCGGCTGGTGTGGATCGCTACCATTTTCCAGCTGAACCGCACCCCCTTTATGCTGTACATCAGCTACCCCATCAGCTGGGCACTGACCGCGCTGGTGCATCTGACCTGCCTGCTGGTGGTGCGGCGGCACCTGCGCCAGAAACAGCAGCTGACACAGGCGGCATAAAGGCTGCCACAACAGCTTTTTCAGATTTAAAATGGCCGCCGCGTGCGCTTTGGCCATATTTAGCGGAATAGATCTTTATAGTTTCGGACTACCGGAGCGTCTGCGGACGCTCCGGTAGTCCATTTTCACAGGAAAAGCTATAGCCCCTCCCGTGAAAAAGCAGTTCCGAAACGCCCGCAGACGTTTCGGAACTGCAAATAATAAATATTTTTTCCTCTGACATTGCCCAAAGCAAAGCGGAGGGCATTTAAAATCTTCTCACCAAAAAGGACTGCTGCGTCAAACGATGCAGCAGTCCTTTTTTCACAGGGCCACATCCAGTGCCATCATCAGCGCAAACCCCAGCACAATGCTGATGACACCGGCCACTTCATCCGGTTCCACCGCCTCAGGGATCATCTCCTGTGCGGTCACACACACCATACAGCCCGCCGCCGCGCTCATAAGCCACGGCAGCGCTGCGCCTACCCACTCGGCCAGCACAAAGGCCAGCACCGCACCCAAGGGCTCCACCAGCCCGGAGGCCGCCCCGGCGGCAAAGGACTGCCCCCGGGTGCGCCCGCTCTGGGTCAGCGGCAGACTGACCGCCGCCCCCTCCGGAATGTTCTGCAAGCCAATGCCCAAGCTCAGCGCCAGCGCCCCACTTACGGCATCCGCGTCCCCGTGCAGCGCCAGTGCCGCAGCCAGCCCCACCACCATGCCCTCCGGCAGGTTGTGCAGGGTGACCGCCAGCACCATGCGCCCGCAATGCCCGGGACCGCCTGCCAGCAGCTGCCCGGCGGCATCCTCCAGCCGCAAAAGCCCCACAGCGCCTAAAATAAGCCCCAGCGCCGGGGGCACCCATGCCGCCTTGCCCTGCGACCGTGCAATGGCCGGCAGCAGCAGGCTCCACACGCTGGCTGCCAGCATGATGCCCGCCGCCATTCCGCACAAAATGCGCCGGGTAGCCGGCCTTGTCTGCCTGCGCAGCAAAAACACCCCTGCCGCTCCCAGCGCGGTACACGCCGCCGGGAACAGCCAAATTCCAAGCGTGAAAACGAACCGGTTCAAACCGCATTCCCCCTTTGCCCGTTGTATGCACAAACGGGCAAAAAGGTGCGGACTTAGAAATCGTCCTCGCTGCTGTCGCAGCTGTCTCCATCGCAGTCTGCGTCATCGGACGCAAAGCCGTCGGTGCTGTCGGTGCTGAAATTGCGCTCGAATGCGGTCATGTACTGGGCGTAGCCCTCGTCGCCGGTGCCAAAGTAGCCAAAATCAAAGTCTTTCATCTTATTATCCTCCACAAATGTTTTTGTCGTTCAAACCTTCCGGGGGATGTCCGTCCCTCGCCATGACTCTATTATCCACATTTGCAGTACAATAAAAAGGATTTTATGAATTTTTTCCAATTTTTCTGTTTTTTTGCTTCCCACCCGGCGGTACAGGCTCTATCCCGGGCTTTATTTTTGCCAAAAAGTCTTTGACTTTTGGCGAAACTTTATGACAACTATGCAGATTCTTTACACGGATTATAACTTTCGACCAAAATCCTCTTGATTTTTTTCAAAAACGGACTAGAATATAGCATCGCAGTGAGGTGCTACCGAAGGCCCGCTGCGAAACACACATAGGAAAAACAAGGAGATCATTGATATGAAACTCAAGAATATTTGCATCGCTGTTGTCGCTCTGGCTCTGGCTGCTGGCATGACCGCTTGCGGTACTGCTGCCGCTGCTTCCTCCACCTCTGAGGCTGCTTCTGCAAGCACCGCTGTTTCCGAGGCTGCTTCTTCTGAGGCTGCTTCCAGCGAGGCCGCTTCCTCTGAGGCTGCATCTTCTGAGGCTGCTTCCTCTGAGGCCGCTGTCAGCGAGGCTGCTTCTTCTGAGGCTGCTTCCACCACTGCCGCCTAAGTTTAGCGCGCACAGCGTACATAACAGGATAGCAGAAAGCCCGTTGCACAAAACAATGTGCAGCGGGCTTTTTGCATATAAGCGGAACAAATACTTCTATTTTTCAAGGATCGCGCGGATCTGGGCAAGGTCGGCGGCAAAGGCGATATTCCGCTGCCGCGCCGGAGTGGAAAGCCCCATGGCGATCATCTGTTGCAAAAGCTGGTGCAGGGGCTGGTAGTAGCCGTTCAGGTCGTAGAGGATGCAGGGTGCGTCCAGCTGCCCTAACGACAGCTTGCTGATGACCTCGGTGATCTCCTCCAGCGTGCCGGTGCCGCCGGGGAACGCGATAAAGGCATCCCCCAGCTCGATCATTTTGGTCTTGCGGGCGGGGATGTCCTCGGTCACGATCAACTCGGTCAGTCCCTCGTGCTGCAGCTCTGCGTCCAGAAAGCACTTGGGTTCTACGCCGGTCACCCTGCCACCTGCGGCCAGCACATTGTCGGCCAAAAGCCCCATCAGTCCGCTTTTGCTGCCGCCGTACACCAGCGCATTGCCGCTTTCCCCGATCCAGCGCCCCAGCTGCTGCACAGCCTGCGGCAATGCAGGGTCGGTGCCAAGGCTTGCTCCCAGATACACAGTAATGTTCATTGTGTCAACCTCTCTTTCCGGGTCAGATGCTCCACAGCACTGCGCCCAGCACCGCAGAAAGTAAGATCATCCCAATGGGGGACGGTGCTTTCTGCGTTTTCTTTTTATAGGCAAAATGCAGGATGCCCAGCAGGGCAAACACCGCCAGCGCACGCACATCCGGGGCAAAGCCGCCGGAGACGGTGGTAAAGCCCCCCAGTGTGGAAAGCCCCATGGTGCAGGCGGTAGCCAAGATCATAGCCACCACGCAGGGGCGCACCCCGGCCAGAAAGGCATTGACCCCGACGTACTTCATCAGGCTGTGCAACGCCGCCGCAATCAGCAGGATGATGACAAAGGAAGGCAGCACCACCCCCACCGTTGCCGCAAAGGAGCCTGCCAGCCCCGCCTGCGAAGCGCCGATAAAGGTAGCCATATTCACCGCCAGCGGGCCGGGCGTGGACTCTGACACCGCGATAAAGCTGAGAAATTCGCTCTCGGTCAGCCAGCCGTGCCCCAGCACTGTTTCCCGTACCAGCGAGATCATGCCGTAGCCACCGCCAAAGGACACCGCACCGATGACCAGAAAGTTCCAAAACAGTTGCAATAGAATCATTTTGTGCCGCCTTTCTTCCCCTGCCCTACCGCGTAGGCCAGCACCCCGGCTGCGCCGCAAAGCAGGATGCAGCAGATGGAGGAAAACTTTACCGCCAGCACAGAGCAGCCCACCATAGCCGCCAGCACCACCGCCACCACTGCTGTGTTGAAGGGGGTGCGCTGCAAGTTTTTGAGCATCTTGACCCCGGCGGATAAAATCAGATAGATGACGCAGGCCTGTATGCCCTTAAAGGCATTCGCCACCACGGTCAGCTGCAAAAAGCGGTCGAAAAACAGAGAAATAAGGTAAATAACTGCAAAGGACGGCAGGCACACCGCCAGAGTGGAAGCCGCCGCACCGGCCACGCCTGCCAGCTTATAGCCGATGTAGGTGGCACTGTTCACCGCCACCGGGCCGGGGGTGGACTCGGCAATGGCGACCATATCCAGAAATTCCTCCCGGGTGAGCCAGCGCTTTTCTTCCACAAATTCGTGCTCCAGCAGCGCTACCATGGCGTAGCCGCCGCCAAAAGTAAAGGCACCGATCTTAAAAAAGGTGCCGAACAATTCTCCGGTTTTGGACATAGGCATTTCTCCTTTGAACGTTTACTGCTTGACCGGCTCCAGCTCCAGATAGCACTCGAAAGCCGTTTTGTCCGCGTGCTTGGCAATAAAGTACCAGCCATTATCCGAGGGGGTGTAGAACACCTCCACCTGCTGCCCCATGGGGACCTCACGATGATAGTTGATAGAAGCAAATTTTACAACATTATTGCGCATGATCTCCAGCGGCAGGGCGTCGCAGACGATATCCAGATAAAAGGCGTTGTTGATGTGATAGTGCAGGTCGCACTGGGAGTAGCGCGCCGTAAACAGGCCGGCGCTGGTCAGGCTGTCCCGGCGCTTATGCAGCAAAAGGGGCAGTTCCTCTTCCACGGTCTCGTTCCAGTAGCCCTCCACCGTCCAGTCCGGCCGGCGTAGGATGTGCCCATCCTCAAGACTAGACATGATCCAGCGGCTGTCCACCATGGCAACCTCCTGCCCGGCTTCGTCCGTAAGGGTGGTGACGCGCTTGATAGAGCCGCGGAGTGCCTTTTCTGAGCGAGAGCAGAGGTTCAAAGTCTCGCCACGGCTGGGCACGCGGCTGAACCGCAGCGCCTGCTTGCCCACCAGAAACGCTACACCGTGATCCTCAAAAAACTGGTCGTCCATGCCAAACTGCCGGGCGTGCATGGAAGCAACCTGCTCCACATAACGCAACAGCGCACTGGCCTTGAGCAGGCTGTGGCAGTCTGCATCGGCATTTTCTACCACGGCAGTACCTTGATAATAAAACTGTTCCATAGTCTTTCCCTCCTATCGGAAAAGGCCGCCGCACCACGTCCGGGACAGCAGCCTTGGTTAAACGATCAATACTGATTGCGGGTCTTTCTGCGCACTTTGCGCCAGATATTGAAGCAGGCAAGTGCCAGCATAGCCAGCAGCAGCATCAAAAACAGGTAGCTGCCGCCGCCTTCATCGTAGCTCTTCATCTCGCTCCACTTCAGGTCCAGCTCGCTGTTCACCTCGTCGCTCAGGGCGGTGAACACCTTTTCGCGGGCGGCATCCTCTTCAGACGGATAGGCGATCTCGCTGGTTTTCAGATCTTCGTCCAGCACCTCCCATACATCGTGCATGGGGGTGGTGTAGCCGATATACTCGCTGTTGGCCTTGCCGATGTCGGTCTCGCACATGAAGTTGATGAACATCTCGGCGGCTTCCTTGTGCTCGCTGGCGGCGGGCACAGCCATGCAGTCCACCGAAAGCACACTGCCCTCCTCCGGGAACACCCAAGCCAGATCCGGGTTATCATCAATCATGGTAATGGCGTCGCCGGAGTAGTACACGCCGATGGCAGCCTCGCCGCCGATCATCTTATCAAAGATCTCGTCCATGACGTAGGCCTGCACCAGCGGCTTCTGCGCCTTGAGCTCCTCTACCACCTCGTCCACCTCTTCCGGGGTGGCGGGGTTGATGCTGTGGCCGCTCTTGAATGCAGCAATGGCGTAGGCGTCGCGGCTGTTGTTGAACATCAGGATATTGCCCGCATACTGTTCATCCCACAGGTCTGCCCAGCAGGTAGGGGCTTCGTCTACCATAGTGGTGTTGTAGATGATGCCGGTAGTGCACAGCATATAGGGCACGGTGTAGGCGTTCTGCGGGTCGTAGTCCGGGTTGCGGTAGCCTGCATCGATCTTTTGGAAATTGGGGATATTGTCATAGTCAAGGGGTGCAAACATCCCCTCGTTGATCATCTTTGCCACCATATAGTCGGAGGGGATGATCACATCGTAGTTGGCTGCGCCGGACTTGAGCTTGGCGTACAGGGACTCGTTGGAGTCGAAGGTGGTGTAGTTCACCTTGATGCCGGTCAGCTTTTCAAAGGCGGCCACCACGTCCACGCTGTCGTCCGAGCCGTTGGAGATGTACTCGCCCCAGTTGTAGACGTTCAGGGTGACGTTCTGTCCCTTGAAGCGGGTCCAGTCGTAAGCATCCGACACCGAGACATCCTCGGTCACCTCGATGGTACCGGCGGCAAACACCGGCAGTGCAGCGCACAGCGCCACAGCCAGCGTCAGCAGCAATGCAGCAAAGCGTTTCATCATGCGCCCTCCTCTCGCAGCGTTTTTTGATCTTTGCGGTAGCTGCGGCTCTCCATGGCATTGGACACCAGAATGACGCTGAGGATGACCACGAACATGATGGTGGACAGAGCGTAGATCTCCGGGCTGACCTTTTTGCGGGTCATGGAGTAGATGGCAATGGGTAACGTTTCCACCGTACCGCAGTTGAAGTAGGAGATCATGAAGTCGTCAATGGAATAGGTCAGGCAGATCAGGAAAGCCGACAGGATGGCGGGGCTGATCTCCGGCAGAATGACCTTGAAGAAGGCCTGCCGGGGGTCGCAACCCAGATCCAGCGCTGCCTCGTACAGCTTGATGTCCAGCTGCTTGAGCTTGGGGCTTACGTTAAAGATAACATAGGGCACGTTGAACGCGATATGCGCAATGAGCAGCGTAGGCAGACCCATGATGTTGTCCGGCAGCCACGCGGACTGCGCGGCAAAGCGCTGGTAGGCCACGAACAGCAGCATCAGGGAGATGCCGGTGATGATCTCCGGGTTGACCACCGGGATATAGGTGATGTTCGTCACCACCAGACGGCTTTTGCGGCTCATGGAGGCAATGCCAAGGCTGGCTGCCGTGCCCAGCACCGTTGCGATGATGGCAGACAGGATGGCTACCTCAACGGACACCCACAGCGCATGGAGGATGGACGCATTCGTGAACAGACTGCGGTACCACTTGAGGGTGAAGCCGGTGAAAAGCGAATAGCCCTTGCTCTGGTTGAAGCTGAACACGATCATGTAGGCAATGGGCAGATACATGAAGCAGAAGAACAGGATGATGTAGACCCGCTGCATCAGGCGCAGATGTTTTGTTTTCATCAGGATACGCCCTCCATTTCATCCTCGTCAAAGCTGGACGTAAAACTCATGCACAGCAGCACGATGATCATCAGCACCAGGCTCATGGCAGAGCCGACGTTCAGGTTATAGCTGTTGCCCAGAAACTGCATCTCGATCAGGTCACCGATCAGCAGGTTGGAGCCGCCGCCCAGCATACGGCTGATGACAAAGGTAGACACCGCCGGCACGAACACCATGGTGATGCCGGTGCTGATGCCCGGCACGCTCATGGGGATAAGCACCCGCACAAGGGTCTTGGTGGTGTTGGCGCCAAGGTCCTGTGCAGCTTCCACAAGGCTCTGGTCGATCTTGGTCATGCTGGTGTACAGCGGCAGGATCATGTAAGGCACATAGTTATACACCATACCCAGCACCACCGCGCCGGAGGTGTTGAGCATGGTATAGGGGCCAAGGCCGATAAAGCCCAGCAGGGTGTTCACCGGGCCGTTGACGCTGAGCAGACCCATCCATGCGTAGGTGCGCAGCAGAAAGTTCATCCACATGGGCAGCATGACCAGCATGAGCATGATATGCTGTTTGTTCACCCGCAGGCGGGACAGGAAATACCCCACCGGGAAGGCGATGACAAGGCAGATGACCGTAGCGATCAGCGCCAGCAGCAGGCTGCGGGCAAATACTGAGCCGTAGCCGCTGATAGAGGTGAGGTTATTCAGGGTAAAGTTGCCCTCGGCGTCCGTCATGGCGTAGTACACCACAATGAACAGGGGCACAACGGTAAACAGCACCATCCATACAAAGTACGGATAGGCCAGCTTTTTATCATAGATTTTCATGGCACATCACCTCTCGCTCCGCGCCATGATATGGATCTCGTTGGGGCCGATGCGCATACCAATGGTCTCGCCGGGGGTGCAGGCGCGGGTGGAGTGGATCAGCCACTCGCGGCCTTCGCACTCCACGTGCATCTCAAAGTGCACGCCCTTGAAGATGACATCGTTCACCACGCCCACAAGCTGGCCCTCCACGGGGGATACCACCTCAATATCCTCTGGGCGCACCACCACCTGCACGCTCTGCTCCCGGGCAAAGCCGCGGTCCACGCAGGGGAAGTCCACGCCGGAGAAGGACACCAGAAAGTCCTTGTGCATCACGCCGTCCACGATGTTGGAATCGCCGATAAAGTCCGCCACAAAAGCGTTTTTCGGCTCGTTATAGATATCCTCCGGGGTGCCGATCTGCTGCACCTTGCCGCCGTTCATGACCACGACGGTATCGGACATGGTAAGTGCTTCCTCCTGATCGTGGGTGACGTAGATAAAGGTGATGTTCATCTCGCGCTGCAGGCGCTTGAGCTCCAGCTGCATCTCCTTGCGCAGCTTCAGGTCCAGTGCGCCCAGCGGCTCGTCCAGCAGCAAAATCTCCGGCTCGTTGACCAGACTGCGGGCAATGGCCACGCGCTGCTGCTGACCGCCGGACATCTGGCTGATGCTGCGGCGCTCGAAGCCCTTCAAGCCCACGACCTCCAGCATATTGCGCACCTTGCGGCGGATGGTGTCCTCGTCCAGCTTTTTGAGCCGCAGACCAAAGGCCACGTTCTCGAACACATTCAGGTGCGGGAACAGCGCGTATTTCTGGAACACGGTATTCACCGGGCGCTTGTAGGGCGGCACACCGGTAATGTCCTCCCCTTTCAGCAGCACCTTACCAGCATTCGGCTCCAGAAAACCTGCGATCAGGCGCAGGGTGGTAGTTTTGCCGCAGCCGGAGGAGCCGAGCAGCGTCACGAACTCCTTATCATGGATATCCAGATTCAGCCCATCCAGAATGCGCTGTCCATCAAATTCCACTACGATATCCCGCAGTGAAACGACCACCGAGTTGTCCATTTTATATGTTATCCTCCTTGTTCTCAGATACGAAAAAAGACAGGGAACCTGCCCCATCTTTTTTGCGTATAAGGGGTGCTCCGCCCCGCGCAGCAACATGATTTTGCGCGGCGGACTTACCCTGTCACGGTTTATAATAAACAATCACAGTCGGATTGTCAATCACTCTGCCGATGTTTGCCGAAACTTTATAAAAAGATGCCCAAAAATATACGCTGCACCTTGGTTTCGGTGCAGCGTACAAAAGGAATTATTCCTGCGTTTTCAGGTCGTTTTCCGTCAGCAGAAGGGCCTGCACAGTGCTGGCATCCACTGTGTATACCGAAGGTTCGTCCCCAACTTGCAGATACCACCCGTCCGTACCGCAGGCGTAAGCCAGCTGCACGGTGGAGTCATCCTCGCTGGTGACCGTGGCGGTAAACACCGGTGCATCAAAACCGCAGGCGGCAAAGTCGGCGTCCGTGGTCTGGGCGGTGGCATAGGTGCACAAAGCAGACAACAGGCTTTGCACCTTATCCTGTGCAAGGCTGGCGGCGGGGTCAGAAGCCAGCCGCCACACCGTCTCATAGGCAGCGGAAGAGGCGCTGCCTGCGTCTGTGCTGTCGGTCGGCTCGCTGACAGCGTTCAGGGTGACGGAGGTGCCATCTGCCAGCGTGTAGGCCACCTGCGTAATGGCCGAAGCCGTGAGCCCGGTGGGGCAGAAACTGCCGAAGAGCCCGGCCTTATCCAGCTGGAAGCAGGCGGCTTTGTTGCCGCTGACGGTATAGATGGCATCGTCCCCGGCTTTTTGCACATAGAGGTCCCCGGTGACCGGGTTCTCTGCCCCGAAGGTCAGGGTAGTGCTCTGCCCTGCCGCTGCCACCGTGACGGTGAGCTGCGGGGCATCCAGACCGTAGTCCTCCCCTGCCTGCGGTGTCAGGCTGCGCTTGGCATTCAGTGCCATCAGGGCAGTGCGCATGGTGTTGCAGGCGCTCTCGTCCAGATGATAGGCGGGGTCCTGCGCCAGCTGCCAGCTGCCGCCGGAATATTGCAGGGTGTAGGTCTCGCCGTTATAGGTGTACTCGATCTGCTCCAAGTCCTCGGCAGCAAAGCTGGAAAGCGGGATGCTGCCCTCGGCGGCGGCGCTGGCGGCCTGTTCAGTCTTGGCGTTGCTGCGGGTCACCGCCCACAGCGCCGCGCCCAGCAGCACTGCCGCTGCCAGCAATGCCAGCAGGATACGCTGTTTTGTTTTCATGGCGGTCTCCTTATCTGCGGCGGCGCAGCAGCACCACCACTGCCCCGGCAATGAGTACCGCCGCCGGGAGCACGAACACGAAGATCAGCCCCAGTGCTGCGGCGGTGGAGCCTGTTACCGTGATGGGCTCGGCTTCCAGCGCCTTGGTGTCCACAAGGACATCCTGCCCTACCAGCGAAGCCGCGCAGCCCTGCAAAAAGGTCAGGTTGCCGGGCATGGACTGATAAAGCTGCTCGTTATCCATATTGGGGCAGCCGATCCAGAGGACTTCGGTGCCGGTGTCCTCGTTCCGTGCCCAAACAGCCAGTGCAAAGGGGCCGTCTGCATCTCCGTCCTCCCGCTCCATGGTGGTAAGGTCGTTGATATCAGCCTTGGCGTAGGCAGAGGCGGAACTGTTCAGCAGCGGCTCGGCAGTGACATCCTCGGTCTCGGTGACCGTGATGCCCTGCGCCACCGACAGCATGACATGGGTGCTGGTATTCACGCCGTTCAGCGCGGTGCTCTCGGCAGGTGTGCCGTAGTCCGGCAGCAGCGACCATGCAGAGTTATACAGCGCCTTACTGCTGTCACCCTCTACCACCATACCCTCTGCGCGGGCAAGGCCGAACTGCTCCAGCACGGCGTCCAGCTGCGGGGTCTGGGCGTAGACACTGCTGGTCAGCAGCAGCTTGCCGCCCGCCGCAAGATACTCCTGCAGCTGGCTGATCTCATCCACAAGGCCGTCCCCTGCGGTAAAATCGGTGGTGGGTGCGTTGATGATGAGCAGGTCGCAGTCCTCCGGGATGGTGCTTGTAAGCAGATCCAGCGGCTGGGCGTCGATATTCTGGGCGTCCAGCGCATCGGTCAGGGAGTCGGTCAGGGTCTGCTCGCCGTGGTTGGTGGTATAGTAGGCGTGGCTCTGCCCGGCTGCGGTAAGCTTATAAATGGCAGAGGTGATCTGCTTTTCGCCGCCAAAGGTCACGCTGGCAGAGCCGGTGGTGTAGTAATCGGTGTAGTCGTACTCGTACAGGTCGGCGGCATCCAGCACAGTGCTGTTCTCCCCGCAGGTGACGATCAGACTGCCACTGGAAACATTCTCCGCGCCGTACTTTGCGGCAAAGGTGGGGTACAGGGTGGGGTCCTTCTGCTCCCAGCTCAGATGCCCGCTCTCGGCGGCGTAGTGGTCCAGCAGCTTTGTGATGATGGCATCCTCGCTGCCGGTTTCGCAGAGGTAATAGATGTGCACATCCTTTTCCAGCCCCTCCACCAGTGCTTTGGTGCTGTCGCTCAGGGTGTACATTTTGGCCTCGGAGAGGTCAAACTCCGTATATTTTGCAGGGATGGCCCGCACCAGCAGGTTGAGCAGCACCGCCAGCACCAGCACTGCCGCCAGCATGGCAGTAGACAGCAGACCGCTGCGGAACACTCTGCCCTTCTGAGAGGCTGCGTTCTTGTTCCATTTCATCGTTGTGGCCTCCTCTCAGTTCCAGCGGCGCTTTTCCAGCCCCTGCGCGGTGAAAAACAGGAACACCGTCGCTACGGTCAGGTAGTAGACCAGCGTAGGGATGGAAAAGCTGCTGTTGACAAATTCTTCAAAGGGGGTAAACAGACACAGGGCGCTGAGCACTGCGCTGAAGGCCTCGGTCAGCCAGCTGCTCTTGAGCAGAAACAGCGCTGTAAGCGCCACGCAGCACCCCGCAAAGGAAAGGCAGCCCAGCGTGAAGCTTTTGCTGCGCAGCCCCGCCACCACGCTGAGCACAGCGGCAATGGCGGTAAACAGTGCCAGCGCCACCGCGCTGCCGGTGGTGAACATGGTGCGCAGGCTGGGCATCATATAGGCCAGCAGCAGCGCTGCCACGCCGGACACAGCGGCGATGATCTGGTTTTCGGTCAGGCTGGAAAGAAACACCCCGATGGCAATGGCGGCGCAGCCCATGAGGTAATAGCACAGCAGCGCAGAAAAATTGGCCAGTGTGCTGGTGCCGGTAGCACCCAGCACCTTCAGTACAAGGATCATGCCCGCATCCACAAGGCAGGGCAGCGCAAAAATGACGCAAAGGGCAAAATATTTGCCCAGCACGATGCCGCCCACCGACACCGGGCTTGTAAGCAGCAGCTGGTCGGTGCGGCTGTGGCGTTCCTCGGCGAAGGAGCGCATGGTGAGCACCGGGATATAGAGCAGCAGCACAAAAATGGTGCGGTACAACGTATAGTAGCCAAAATCCGGCAGGCCGTAGCCCAGATTCAGCGCCACAAAGTAGACGGCCGTAGCCGCCAGCATAAAGGCGGTAAGCACCGCACCGATCATGCCGTGAAAGCAGCTGCGGAGTTCTCGTTTAAAGATGGCAAGCATCTCAGTTCCCCTCCCCTTCTGCCGGGGCTTCCTGCTCCGGCGTTTTTTCGGTCAGCGCAAGGAATACCTCCTCAAGGCTGCGGTTCTCGGCGGCAAGCGCCAGCACGGTGCAGCCGGCCTCGGTCAGTGCCCGGGACACGGCAGCGCGGCGGTCGGCGGCGTCCTCGCTCTCGGCGGTAAAAGTGACCTGACCATCTGCGGCGCTTTCCAGTTCTACCTTGCAGATGCCCGGCACACTGCGCACCGCAGCCAGCACGGCGTCGGTCTCGCCCTGCGCGGTGGCGCGCAGACGGCTGCCTGGGTTCAGGGTCTCTCCCAGTTCCTCCGGGCTACCCACAGCCACCAGACGCCCCTTAGAGAGGATGAGCACCTGCTGGCATACCGCCTGCACCTCGCTGAGGATGTGGCTGGACAGGATGACCGTGTGCGCCTTGCCCAGTTCCCGGATAAGGCTGCGGATCTCGATGACCTGCGCGGGGTCCAGACCCACGGTGGGCTCATCCAGAATGATAAGCTGCGGGCTGCCCAGCAGCGCCTGTGCGATGCCAACCCGCTGACGGTAGCCCTTGGACAGGCTGCGGATGACCCGGGGCAGCACTTCTTCCAGCCCGGTGCGGTGGGCAGCAGCCAGCACCTGCTGCTTGCGCTGCGCACGCTTGACCCCCTTGAGCTCTGCCACAAAATCCAGATACTCCTGCACAGTCATTTCCGGGTAGAGCGGCGGCTGCTCCGGCAGGTAGCCCACACAGGCTTTGGCCTGCTGTGCCTGCTCCGGCAGACGGAAGCCGGCCACCTTCACCTCGCCCTCGGTGGGGGCAAGATAGCCGGTAAGGATATTCATAATGGTGGATTTGCCCGCGCCGTTTGGCCCCAGCAGGCCGTAGATCTGGCCGTCCGGCACCGTAAACGAGAGATCCTGCACGGCAGGGCGGCTGCCGTAGGACTTGCTCAGGTGAGAAACTTCGATCACAGCAAACTCTCCTTTGTTTCAGAAGCTGTTTTGTGGAAAGCGGCATGGATGCAGCGCTTTCCGGTTTGGAACTGCTATATTTTAGATGGAAAATGTGTTTAAATTAAGACAATCCTGTGTGGGAAAACGAAATATTTGCCCGCGCAAAACGCAAAAATGCCGCCTCCCGAAGGAAGCGGCATGAGATAGCCTATAATTACTTACGGCCGAAACGCTTGTTGAAGCGCTCAACACGTCCGCCGGTGTCAACCAGCTTCTGCTTGCCAGTGTAGAAAGGATGGCACTTGGAGCAAACTTCGACGTGGATCTCGGGCTTGGTGGAACGAGTGTTGATGACATTACCGCAAGCGCAGGTAATGGTGCAGTCAACGTAGTTCGGATGGATACCCTGTTTCATTCTTTTCACCTCAATTCTGGTTCTGACGTATTGGGGCCATATTTAATGTATGTGCCCATCACAACCTTCAATATCGGCTACCCCGTCGAGCGGCCTTGGAAACGATTGCCCTACTATTATAGCACGAATCGGCCGGAATGCAAGAGGGAATTTTAAGTTTTTTACAGCTTTTGCAGCGTCCAGCCCTTTTGTGCTGCCAGCTGCTCCAGCTCCCGGTAAGAAAGCCGCAGCTGCGCGATGTTGAAGCTCGGCAGCTCCGCAAGGCAGCTGCCGTCCTGTGCCCGGTGCAGCAGCTTGCGCACCGGCAGTTCCTGCTCGCCGTCCAGCGTATCCAGCCCGGTCACATATTCTCCGCACCGGGGCAGCGGCTGCTGCCAGTCGATGGTTTTGCAGACCCTTGCAAGCGTAAGATGGTTGCAGGATACTGTCTGCCAGAATTCCAGTTTCATGATGCTCTCCCCTTTTGCGCCGGATATTCGCAGTAGCGCCCGGCACAATACCATGATATAACATTTTGTTTTATATGTCAATATAACATTTCGTTATGCCTATACTTTACCTTGAATAAATCCTTTGAGGTAAACACCATGTATCAACGTATCCGGGATCTGCGGGAGGATCGTGATCTGCTGCAAAAGGATGTTGCGGCGTATCTAAAATGTACACAGGTCTGCTATTCCAATTACGAGACCGGCAAGCGGGACATCCCCACCGAGGTGCTGATTCAGCTTGCCTGCCTCTACCATACCAGTACTGATTATATCCTTGGCCTGACGGACAACAGTGCCCCGCCCATCCCCCGCAATGCATGAAAATGCCCCCGAAGCAGCGCGGTCTTGCGCAATCTGCTTTGGGGGCTGTTTGTTTGGTACAAAATATGTTTCCATTGCGCTGAAAGGTATAGTCCATTGGGACAACCACTCCGATGTAATGGCAACCGTTAATATGGTGCAATTCTTCGCTCTAAAAACAGGTTTATGCCGTATTTTTTAAAGATGATTTGGTCGTGGACGACGACGTTACCGGCGTTACCTTCTATGAGAGCCAGAAAAGGACGTCCCATGCAACACAAGGTCACCTGCCTTGAATCCAGATATAAGGCCGTTCCAGTCTTTTCTCTTCTGTGCCACATCATGCAGCATAGCACTCACCTTTTTTGACCCTGTTATCTTACTTTTTCTCAAAAGTCAAAGTACTCTCTGCTGTATTATTGAAAATTGCTATAAAAAGGGCTGCACAGCAACTTTTGCGGTCTGCCGTCCAGCAGATACTGAATACAAACCGCCCCCTCTTCCGTTTTCACCTTCACTTGTTCTGCATGTTCAAATATATCGCGCAGACGGCGGTACTCTGCCCGCTGCGCCTGTGTGTAGCGGGACGGCATATCCGAAGTGAGGAACACATTGCCCAGCAGGGCATTGACCGTAGCAAGGGTGCGTTTTTGCTCTGCCGTCAGCTTGCAGTTTTCTTCCCGGAGAAAGAACACATCCGGGTCGCTGCCATAGGCGCGGCCATTGAGCTGCCGCCGGAATACCGTGTTGTTGATAGCCTGCTTTGTGGAAACCCGCTCCCGGTGGAACAGGCGCATATACCACACATCGTCCCAGTCTAAGCTCACGTCGCAGCTGACACGGCAGTAATCCACCAGCCCGAAGGCGGGCATCACCGGTACGCCGCAGCCGAGGATCTGCTTTTGCCCGCACCAGCTGCGCAGCAGCTCCATAGCACGGTACATTTTGCCCGCCCGGCTCTCGCGGGCGTTGCCAAAGGGGGCAGCGCCGTACAGAAAATCCAACTTGACAAGGTCGAAGTTCCAGTCGTTCAGCACCCGGTCGAACACCCGCCGCAGATAGTCCAGCACGACCGGGTTGTCGAGATCCAGCGCATAGAAGCTGCTCCAATTGCCGCCGCAGCACCATGGTTTGCCGTTTACTTGCAGCAGCCAGTCCGGGTGCTGCCGGAAAAGGGCAGAGTTCTTTTCGCACACAAAGGGTGCAAGCCATAGCCCAGCCTGAAAGCCGGCGGCATGAATTTCTTCTACCATGCCTTTCAACCCGTGGGGGAATTTCTGCGCATCCGTTTCCAGCCAGTCACCCACCTTCGGCTCCCAGCCATCGTCGATCTGGAACAGATCTCCCGGGCAAAGCAGGCTGCGGCATCCGGTCAGATCCTCCCGGATGGTGTCCTCGGTGATGTCCTGATAGCGGTTGTACCAACTGGAATAGCCTGCCAGCTTCTTTTCGGTTCGAGGGCGTATGCCCATAGCCCGAAACCAGCCGTTGAATACCTCAGTCTCGCCGCCCTCGGCAAAAAACAGGTCGAACAGGGCAAAGCTGCCGCCGGGATGCTCCACCCCGGCGCAGTCCCGTTCCAGTGTCAGCAGAGCTTTGCCGCTGTCGTAGCGGAGGATGGTGTAGCCCGGAGTCTCGTCCAGCGATGCCACCAGCCAGAACTGCCCGCCCTTGCGGAAATAGCAGTAGGAAAAGCCGTGGCTCTGGCCGTTATGATGCCCGTAAGTTACAAAATGATAATCGCCGTATCGGTCAAAGGCATATTGTTTGCGCAGAAAACCGGGGATATGATCGGTGCCGCGCAACTTTCCGTTCCGGTCAAGCTCCGGGCTGTAGGTCCATGTCTGGTACCCGTTCATGAACAGACGCTCGTCTGCTTCCATCGTCCACGGCAGCTCGGCGCGCACCGTTTTCAGCGTCCCGGCAGGCAGGTCAGCAGAAAGATGCAGCACACCGCCATTCTCCGTGACCGCGCAGCTGCCCTTTTGTTTTCCGCCGGAGGTTTCCGCATACCAGTGCAGGGTTTCAGTCATGGTGCGTTTCCTCCCCATGGAGCTGTGCGCTGATCTCGGCAGCGCGGGCGTCGGTCAGAACAAATTTGCGGCGGAACAGCACCAGCACACCCGCCAGCACCAGCATGGGCAGAACGGTCATCATCAGACGCAGACCCAGCAGGGTGCCGGCGCTCTGCACCGCCACCGGGCCGGTCTCCTCCGTGTTGCCCACAAGACCGATCAGGTCCAGCCCGATGCCGGTCAGGAATACCGCCACACCGGAGGCAGCCTTGACCACAAAGGTCTGCATGGAAAAGATAACGCTCTCCTCCCGGCGTCCGGTCTTGAGCTGGCCGTAATCCACGCTGTTGGAGAGGAACAAGGTGGTCAGCACGCTCAGCATACCGTTGCAGGCAAACACCACCACGCCCGGGATGCACAGCAGGGCAAGGCTATGGGAAAGCCCGGTCAGGCAGAACACCAGCAGCGTGCCGTAGCCGCACAGCGCCAGTACAAGGCTCAGGTGAAATACCTGCGTGCTGCTGAACTTTTTTCGCAGCAAGGGGTAAAGCACCATCATGCCAAGAATCTGCGCTGCACCGCCCACGGTGGAAAACAGGGTGTAGGTGGCTTTCCAGCCTGCACCGCCAAGGTCGTACTTGAAGAAATAGATGATGAAGTTGGAGGTAAGGTACAGCGCCGAGTTGATCAGCACGATGCTGCCTACCACGACCATGGCCTGATCGTTGCGGAACAGGGCGGAGAACATTTCCTTCACAGTGGAGGTTTTCATCTCGCTGGGGGTGGTCTCCCGCATGGCGGCGCAGCAGACCAATTCCGTCACCACAAAGAGCACCGATACGATCAGCGCCACCCAGCGGAAGCCGGTACGCTCGCTGTCGCCGCCAAGAACGCCCACCAGCAGCATGGTGAACATGGCAATGAGTGCCGAACCAACGCCTGCACAGGTACGCCCTACCATGGAAAGGTTTTCCCGGTCTTTTGGGGTGCGGGTCACGGCGGGGATCATAGACCAGTATGGGATATCCATCATGGTGTAGGTGACGCCCCACAGGATGTACACCACGCTGAAATAGACCATCAGCGCTGCTTCGTCCAGCACCGGGGCGGCAAACAGGGCGTAGAGTACCAGCGCATTGAGCAGCGTGCCGGAAAAGATCCATGGACGGAAACGTCCCCAGCGGGTGCGGGTCTTTGCCACCAGAACGCCCATAAAGGGGTCGTTGAAGGCATCAAAGAACCGGGCTGCCATGAGAACAACGCCCACAAAGCTTGCCGAAAGCCCCAGCACATCCTGATAATAATACATGACATAAGAAGCCGACAGGGCATATACCATATCCTTGCCCACGGCACCAATGCCGAACGCAGTTTTCTGTTTCAGGGTCAGTTCCATACAGCATCCTCCTTTTCAATGGTGAACCGCAGCACAACGGGCTGGGTCTGCGGTGCAGAAACGGTCAGCAGAGCTTCTCCGGCAGTGCCCGTGGTGCGCAGATAGGTGCCGGTCATGCCGCCCTCGGCAACGGCGGTCTGCGGGCCCACAAGAGCGGCGCCGCCCTCCACCGTAAACTGCACCGGGAACTGTGCATAGGGGGCAGGGGTGCCGTTCTCGTCCAGAATGCGCACCCGGACGGCGGACATATCGTAGGTGTCCTGCTCCCGCAGGGTCGTCCGGCTGACCTTAACTTCCAAGTGCAGCTTTGCACTGGGGCAAAGGGTCACGCTGCGCACCACGTTGCCGTCCTGTACGGCATCGAACCGCCAGCGGGTGGCTTCGCCGCCCCAGTTGCCCACATATTTGCCGTAAAGTGCCACGCCATCTTCAAAGCTCATTTTGTAGCGCAGCATACACCAGCCGAATTTGACCTTGTAAGCCAGCGGCAGTCCCGCCAAGCCATATTTTCCGGCGGCCAGCAGGCAGTCCCGCACAGCGGCGGCCTTGGTGGGAGAAAAGTGCTCCTGTGTTTCCAGCAGCTCGCCGATGGTATCGTCCATCACAAAGGGCGGGTGGGGCAGCGCTGTCCACTGGCTACGGCGCAGGGCGGTGACGAACACATCATTTTTGTAAAGCTTGATCTGCTGGGCATTGCTGAAAACGTAGGCCGTGCCCAGCTGCCCGGCGGGGTTATCGCCGATGTCCATGGAGGAGCTGACCGCCAGCACCGGGTCAGCGTCCCCCTGACTGGCATAGAACGCTGCCGCCAATTTGGGGTTGCGGAAGCTGTCCAGCACGCCATGGTAGCAGATGCGGTCCCCGGAACCAAAGTCCTTGTGGGTCTGGTAGTCGAACATACACCAGCCGAAGCACCCGGCGTGTTCCCCGCTGGCATAGGCGGCGTTCTGCACCCGGACATGCCGCAGAGCGTGTTCCTGCCGGTGCGGGCCATCGTCAAAGGCTTTGGTGGGATACATGTGGCCGTTGCACTCCGAGATGAACAATGCCTTGCCCATATCCGGGGTCACGTCCTTTTTGGGCTTAGCGCCGGGCGTTACGCCATTGTGGGAAAAATCGTTGTAGGCGTAGACATCCTCCAGCAGATGGCTCTTTTCCAGATACCGCACGCCAGAGGTGGCACGGCTGGGGTCCAGCTGGTGGGCGATCTTGTTGGTGCGGGTATAGAAGGCATCGTCATCCACGCTCTCGTTGATGCGCACGCCCCACAGGATGATGCTTGGGTGATTGCGGTTTTGTAAGATCATCTCTTGTAACATCGTACAGGCAGCGTCCTTCCAGTTGTCGTCCCCGATGTGCTGCCAGCCCGGCAGCTCTGTGAACACCAGCAGACCCCGCCGGTCGCACTCGTCCAGAAAATATGGACTTTGGGGATAGTGGCTGGTGCGCACGGCGGTGCAGTGCAGCTCCTCCTGCAAAATGCGGGCATCCTCCCGCTGCAGGCTTTCCGGTGCGGCGTAGCCGATGTAAGGATAACTCTGGTGTCGGTTCAGCCCCCGCAGAAAGGTCTTTTTGCCGTTGAGGTAGAAGCCGTCCGCCCGGAACTCCGCCGTGCGGAAGCCAAACGTCACCTGTTTGCGGTCGATGGCCTGTCCGGCTGTGTTCAAAAGCTCTGCCACGGCATGATGCAAAACCGGATGCCCTGTATCCCACGGCTGTGCGTCCTGCACAGAAAGCTGGATCTTTCCGGTTTCTGCCGCCTGTGCGGTCTGCTCTGCCAGCAGGGTGCCGTCTGCGGTCTCCAGCCGGATGCGGACGGCTACGGCTGCGGGCGTAAGCTCTGCTGTCCACTGCACCACAGCGTCATGCAGGGTGGGCGTGTAGACGAACAGGTCGGTCAGGCGGCTTTCTGCCGTAGCTTCCAGCCAGACCTCCCGGTACAACCCGCCGTAGGTCAGGTAATCAATGACAAAGCCAAAGGGCGGGATAGCCGAGTCTTCCCTGGTGTCCAGCTGCACGGTCAACAGGTTTTCACCTTCCCGGTCCACAAGGTCGGTGATTTCCACCGTAAAGCCGGTATAACCGCCCCGGTGCTGCCCGGCAACTTTGCCGTTGACCCGCACCACCGCCTGATGGGCGGCTCCGTCAAAGCGGACGAACAGCCGGGGCGCAGCCTGTACCGGCGGCACCCGGAATCGTTTGCGATAGCCGCAGAGCATCTCATAATCGGCCGGGGAGGCATAGTGCAGCGGCACCTCCCGGCAGGTATGAGGCAGGCGGATAGCTTGCTGTTTTGGCACCGGCAGCCCCTTGCCAAAGGCTTCTGTCCAGTGTCGTGTAAACTCCCATCCATCGCAAAAACTGTGTTTCATCGCGGCAGCACTCCTTCCAGTAAGATCGAGATCATTTCCTCCAGCACAGCCACATACTGCACCCCGCTTTCTGCCAAACTGCGGTCTGCCAGAAAACTCTCGATGGATGCGGTGATCATCTGCCGCAGCACCGGCAGGGATACCGGACGCATAACTCCTTCAGCCACAGCCTGCTCCAGCAGCGCCATGGTAGGCTCCCACCCGTTTTCCAGCTGACTGCGCACCTGTGCCGCCACCACCGGGTATTTCTCGTCCAGTTCCTTCATCTGTCGCAGGTCCAGCGCAGCGTATTCTGTCGGCATGGCAATGATGACCGCCCGGAGCTTTTCCTGCAAAGTACCGCTGCCTGCCAGAATCTCCTGCTTGCAGCGGTGGATGTCGGCAAAGGCGTGGTCTATCATATCCAGCAAAAGCGCCTCCTTGGAGGGGTAAACAGTATAGATGGTCTTTTTGCTGATGTGCAGCGGCTCTGCCACCTGCTGCATGGTGAAATGCAGCCCTTGTTGACGGAATAACTGCATCGCCTGCGTGCGCACCAGCGCATCGAGCTTTTCCTGCATGAGCGTCCTCCTTGCGGAAACTGTATTTGTCTTTCCAGTTTCCATTCTAGTGCGGAAACCGAGCTAAATCAAGCAGTTTCCGCATTTTCTGCGTTTTGCCGAATAACCCAAGAAAAATCGCAGCAAAATGACAATAAAAATCCTCAAAGAACTTCTTGCCCTTTCTTTGAGGATCAGCATATAAAACGTAAATTTTCAACCAGTAAAACCACCTGCGGTGATTTTACTACAACGGAAAAGTACATCTCGCAGAGAGGCGAACGCACCAACTGCGCCGCACGGCGGTGTTCCCTGTTTTTCGTACATCCTGATGCTCCCTTGTAACAAGAGCATATCGCGGCAGTTAGACGGCTTCAACAAAGTCTCGTGCAATTCTTATGGCAGAATTGATGTTTGTACCTGTCTGTGGTAAAATAATGGTAATTCATCTATTACCTCCTATTTAACCTTACAAACAAGGGAAATTTCATAACGGAGTCTTAAAAATTATGAAATACAAACATACTTTTTTATTTTCTATCATTACCGTCTGTTTCAATGAAGAAAAAAACATCCGAAAAACAATCGAATCCGTTCTGAACCAATCGTTCAGCGATTATGAGTACATCATCTGCGATGGAGGAAGCACAGATGATACTCTGAACATCATTGAATCTTATCAGGATGCTTTTAAGAAAAAAGGCATCCGTTATCTGGTTCACTCAGAAAAAGACGGTGGTATTTACTTCGGGATGAACATTGGTGTAGCATTGTCAACCGGAAAATATCTGAATTTCATGAATGCAGCAGACGCCTTTCATACACCTACTGTACTTCAGGAAGCGGCATCTTATTTGCAGAGCGGTGATGTAGACATCCTCTATGGTGACATCCTACGCATTGTTCGACATTATTCAAGGCTTGAAGTTGGCGAAATTTCTTTGATTGAAAAAAGGATGCCATTCTGCCATCAGGCGATGTTTATCAAGCAAGAATTGTTACAGCAGCATCCGTATGATACAACATATCGAATTGCTGCTGATTATGAATTCGTTCTAGCGATGTGGGCGCAAAAAAAGAAGTTCACTCGTGCTGATATCATTGTTGCAGACTTTAGCTTTGACGGGATCAGTTCCACGCAGCGTGAACAATTAGTGGAAGAAGATGCTGCCATCGCCCTAAAATATAATCTTCCATTTGATTATGATTCGAGCCTGAGAACTGCACGGAAAAATTCTCGTCGTGACAAGCTCCGGGATCGGTGTCCAGAATGTCTTTGGATTCTTTTCAATTGGATTCATGGACAGAAACGAATCAAATAGTTTTCTAAAACAGAAATGGTTTTGAGGTTACTCAGGAAGATTCATTAAGAGGTTTTTATGAAAATTTTATATGTGATTTATCAATCTTCTCTCTATGGAGCAAATCGATCCTTATTCCATTTGATCCTCGATTTGAGAGAGCGGTTTGGAATAGAACCAACCGTAATCACAACAGAAGATGGGCCTTTCCTCGATGCTTGCAGAGAAAACGCAATTTCCTATCTCATCGTTAAAAAATATTATCGGTGGAACGGTTTTTATTGTGGCAATGCATTCGTGCGTTCTGCTAAAGACTTTGTCGCCTGTCTAGCCAACAAAATATGCTATCCTGAGATCCTGTTACAACTCAAAGGCTATGTGCCGGATCTGATCCATTCCAATTCTTCTGAAACCGATTTAGGTTACTATCTATCTAAAAAACTTGGTGTTCCGCATATTTGGCATATTCGGGAATACGGAGAAGCCGATTATAATATGCACTATATTCATCGCAGAAGTTACATCCAAAAAGCGTACCGCCATGCCGCAAAAGTCATTACCATTTCAAAATCTTTACAAAACTACTATGTCAACGATCGTCAACTATGTTCTTCACAAAACACTACCCTGATCTACAATGGTATTCAAATTCCCCTGCCCTATCCAAAATCTTACTTTGCTGATAATGTTGTAAATTTCTGTGTGTGTGGGCTTCTATCTCCTCAAAAACGCCAAATGGACGCTTTGAAAGCTGTGAAAGAACTCTTGAATCATCGTACAGACTTCAAGTTACACTTGATCGGTGCAGGCGCATTGATGGAAACCTTAAAAGACTACTGTATCAGCAATCATCTGACAGACCATGTTGTGTTTTGGGGATATCAGAGCGACGTCAATGAATTATTAAAGAAGATGGACGTTGGTTTGATGCTTTCTCAAAAAGAAGCATTTGGCAGAGTCACGGTCGAGTACATGTTAAACTATATGCCTGTCATCGGCTCTCGTTCCGGCGGAACTCCTGAGCTCGTCACGGATGAAGTCGGAATGCTCTATGATCCAGATGACATTGCCGCTCTGACAAACTGCATGAATACTATGTTGGAACATCGCGCTCAAATCAAACAAATGGGAAACCGTGCAAGAATATATGCTGAAAGCCATTTTTCTTTAAAACAAAACACGGACAACATCCATCAGGTGTATTGCGATGTCCTGAAGAAAAGGAATTATGAACTATGAAGATCAATCGAACTGTCAATGCAACGCGCAATATCACGTGGGGAATTGCCAGCCAAATTATTCTGGTAGGATTCCCTTTTATTGTTCGTGCTGCCACCATCCATTCTCTGGGTGCAGAATATCTGGGTATCAACAGCCTTTTTCAGTCCGTTTTACAGGTTCTCAGCATTTCAGAACTCGGCGTAAGTTCTGCTATCACATATAGTATGTATCAGCCCATTGCAGAGGATGACACGGACACGATTTGTGCGCTTTTAAATTTTTATCGAAAGGTGTATATCGGGATTGGTCTTTTAATTCTGACCAGTGGTCTTTTGATTTGTCCTTTCATTCCTAAAATCATCAGCGGAACTGTACCAGATGGCGTAAATATTTATTTGGTTTTTCTGGTGTATTTAGGAAATTCAGTAATTGGATATTTCTTTTTTTCCTATAAACAATCCCTATTAAATGCCTATCAGCGAACCGATATTCTCAGCATCAATCAGATTCTGACTCGCATCTTCATGTATAGCTGCCAGATCTTTGTATTGCTGAAATTCAAAAATTATTACACCTATCTGTTTTTTGTTCCTCTGACGACCTTAATACAGAATTTTGCAAACTCCGCGCTTGTAGACAGGATGTTTCCTCAATATGTCTGCCGTGGGGAGATCAGCACTGGACTATTACATAAAATTCGTCTTTCCATTCCCGGGCTGGTGATCAACAAACTCTGTTTTATTTCCAGAAATTCGTTTGATAATATTTTTATCAGTGCTTATTTAGGGCTAACTGTTTCTGCGATCTATGCGAATTACTATTACATTTTAAGCTCTCTGTCCTCTTTTTTGGGAATCATTTCCTCTTCGATCCTTGCCGGCATCGGCAACAGCATCGTCATTGAAAGCAGCGAAACCAACTACCAAATGATGAAAAAAATCAATTTTATTTATATGTGGTTAGCGGGTTGGTGCGCTATTTGCCTGCTGTGTTTGTATCAGCCCTTTATGCGGATCTGGGTCGGTGATGAACTTTGCTTCGACTTTAAAACCGTAATACTGTTTGTCATTTATTTCTATCTTTTGAAGATGGGCGATATCCGGGGAACTTACTCTGAAGCTGCCGGTCTCTGGTGGGAAAACCGCTATCGGGCAATTCTGGAAAGCGTTGTAAACTTGATTTTAAACTACACGTTGGTTCGCTTTCTTGGAATTTATGGCATTATTCTTGCAACTTTGCTTTCGCTCTTTTTTATCAATTTTCTCTGGGGTTCCAATATCGTTTTTAAGTTCTATTTCAAAAATGGAAAAGCAAGTGAGTACTTCCTTCTCCATGGAAAATATGCGCTCTGTACAGGATGTATTGCTGCCGTCACCTACATGGTCTGCTCCTTAAAAACATATGGTCTTTATGGTGATTTTTTGGTACGAGGAGTCATTTGTGTGATCCTTCCAAATCTGATTTATTACCTCGTCTACCGAAAGACCTCTGAATTTAAAATTGCAGTTCCTTGGATATTGAATAAAGTTCTCCGCAAAAAAGACCAATGAGGCTGCCTATCAAAATGATTATTGTAAGATTTACCGGTGGCTTGGGAAACCAGCTATACAATTATGCTCTGGTTTTGTCTTTGAAAAAAATCTATCCTGATACAGAAATAAAAATCGACATCAATGATTATACCCGTGATTTTTCTCATACTGGATATATTCTTGATAAGATGTTCGGGCTTCATTCAACGATTGCTCTCAAAGATGAATGTAAGCGGGTCGGTACATTTAGCTGGTATTATCCCGGATTTGACGCAAAAAATCTCCCTTTTCAGCGATTCCGCAATTATTATCGAAGGGGATACCAAAAATGGAGTGAATTTCCTTCTTTCAAAAAAAATGCGTCCCATATGATCTACGGATATAAGCCCACAATTTTCAATCCTGATGTTTTTAATCTGAATCCAGAAAAAGATTGGTATTTGAGCGGTGGATGGCAGAATCTTCACTATTTCGACTGGAATCGTGAGGAATTGAAGCGAGTCTATACTTTTCAGCCCGAACTAAGCGATCAGGATCGCAAGCTTATTTCTAAAATGGATTGCACAAATTCTGTTAGCGTTCATGTCCGAAGGGGTGATTATGTCAGCACGAAATTTGATATGTGTGACGACCGTTATTACCATACTGCAATTGATTTGATCCGTAAAAAAGTGAGCAACTGTGTATTCTATTTCTTTTCTGATGATGCAGCGTATGTCCGGGAACATTTTTTCAGGAAAGAACAGCCTGAAGATATGATTATCGTTTCTCATGATCCGAATGATTATCAACAGGATTTCTACATGATGGAGCAATGCAAACATCATATCATCCCAAACAGCACTTTCAGCTTTTGGCCCGCGTATTTAACAGATGCTCCCGACCATATTACCATTTGTCCGCAATATATTAAGCTTGAAAATAATAAGCTATATCACGCAGATTACCCAGAGCATTGGATAAAAATAAAAAACACTCCTGCATTCTCTGGTCTTCACAATGATTGTATCTATCCATCGTTGATTTAAGGAAGATTCCATGTTCTGCCAGATAAACGGTCCATTTGAGGAACTGAATCATATCAGGTTCATGCTTTTATATACTCTTTCTTATTTCATGCCTTTCCGCAAATTCCCACAGTTCTTATTAGAACGGTTTCTTAATCTCTGTGGAACAAATCACGCGTATAAACCTTATCCTGAACTTCATCCAGACAGCTATCATAGCGGTTTGCAATGATAGCCTGACTACGCTCTTTAAATGGTTTAAACAGAGTGTCTATGTTCTCCTTGATGAAGCCTTCCTGTATTATGGCAGCGAAAACATAAAACTGCCCCCAAAGCAGCGCGCTCTTGCGCAATCTGCTTTGGGGGCAGTCTGTTTTTGCTTTATTATAAGGTTACTGCTTTGCGCTTTCCGGGGCGATCTCAAAGTCGATCTTGCCCAGATTGACGTCTGCACGCACGATGGTGATCATCATGGTATCGCCCAGATTCCAGTTCTTGCCGGAAACAGGGTCGGAAAGGCGGACGCCCTCGGTGAGCATAGTGCCGGTGGCGGTCAGACTGGAAGCGGGCACAAAGCCCTCCACGCCGTTTTCCAACTCGATGAACAGGCCGCGCTGGGTCACGCCGGAGATGCGGCCCTCGTAGCACTCGCCCAGATGGCGGCGTGCATACTCGGCCTTATAGCAATCCTCGGCCTTGCGCTCGATCTGCATGGCGATCACCTCGCGCTCACTGGCCTGCTTGCTGACGTCCTCTGCAAACTCGCTGTAACGCAGGATCATGGTGTCCTTGTCCGTGCCCTTGAGCTGAGCGGTCATGATGCGGTGGATGGCCAGATCCGGGTAGCGGCGAATAGGGCTGGTGAAGTGGGCATAGTCCTGCAGCACCAGACCATAGTGTCCCTTGGGCTTTTCCTCGTACACAGCCTTGGACATGCAGCGCAGCATACCGGTGTTGATGATCTGCTCGTAGGCAGTGCCGCGCACGCCCTCCAGAATAGCGCTCAGCTCCTTGGGGGTGGGGACATCCTTGGCAAAGTGGTCGTTGACGCCGCAAGCCTGCAGCAGACCGTGCAGACGCTCCAGCTTTTCGGCGTTGGGTTCCTCGTGCACACGGTACACAAAGGGGATCTGCTTCACCCGGGCAAAGTGGGCGGCGCACTGGTTTGCCAGCAGCATGAACTCCTCGATCATGGCCTCGCTCTCGCCGGAGGTGCGCTTTTTCACGTCGATGCAGTGGCCGTCCTCGTCGAGGATCAGCTTTACCTCGCCGCTCTCGATATCCATGCAGCCGCGCTCCTTGCGCAGGCGGGCACGGTGGCCGTACAGCTCCTTCATGGCGGGCAGCTGTGCCAGTACCTCGTGGTACTTGCCGGTCAGCTCGTCATCGGCGTTGCCGGCCAGCAGGGCGTTGATTTCGGAATACACACCCTTGACCCGGCTGCGGATGACGGACTTGACAAAACGGTAATCCGTCAGGTTGCCGTCCTTATCCAGCCGCATCAGGCAGGAGAAGGCCAGACGCAGCACGCCCTCGTTCAGGCTGCAAATGCCGTTAGACAACTGCTTGGGCAGCATGGGCACCACCTGATCGGCATAGTAGACGCTGGTAGCACGGTTAAAGGCCTCGTTGTCCAGCTCGGTGCCGGGCTTGACATAGTTGGAAACATCCGCGATATGCACGCCCAGCTCAAAGCCGCCGTCCGGGGTCTTGGTCAGGCTGATGGCATCGTCGATATCCTTGGTCTCGGCGCTGTCGATGGTAAAGATGGGCAAAGCGCGCAGATCCATGCGGCCCTCGCAGTCCGCAGCGGATACCTCGGCGTTGTCCAGCTTTTTGGCCTCGTCCCGCACCTTGTCCGGGAAGCGGCTGCGGATATCCTGCGCGTAGAGCAATGCCTTTGCGCAACGCTTGGCTTCATCGCAGCTGCCAAAGCGCATGGCCACGCCCACGCGGTGATCCTCCTGACGGTTGCCGCGCAGCAGGATCTCCACTGCCACCTTGTCGCCGTCCTTGGCGCTGCCTTCGCAGTCCCGCATGACCTGCATGGAGATGGCGGGGCAATCGTCCGGCACAAACTTCAGGCGGCCCTCCATGCGGTGCATGGTGCCCACCAGAGAATTCTTTTCTTCCAGAACAGCAAGGATCTCGCCCTCATCGCTGCCCTCTACCCGGGGATGTGCAAACTTTTCCACCAGCACCTTGTCGCCGGGCATCGCGCCGCGAGTGAACCGGCCGGGGATGAAGATATCGCTGGTGCCGTCCTCCAGCATGACGAAGGCAAAATTCTTGCCCAGCTTTACCACCTTGCACAGCAGTGCCTTGTCGGCACGGCCGCTGCGCACGGTGAAGAACACGCCCTGCCGCTGGCAGATGACAGCCTCGTGCACCAGCTGGTCCACAGCCTCCATCACCTTGCGGTCTGCGCCGCGATCCCCGCCGAACTTATTTTTCAGATCCCTTACGGTGCACGGCTGATTCTGGATCGCGTGCTCAATTTTATCGCGCATTGCCATAAAATATATTCTCCTTCACTTCCATGGCCGTGCATCTCCTGCGGAGCACAGCCCTGCCTTGGGACGGGCGCTTTTCCCTGTCCCCTCTTTGCGGCAGCCCGCAGAACCGGCTGCCCGCACTTTTTTCTGCACAGAAAAACAGCCCCGTCCGTTCACGGGGCTGCAACGCCTTCTCAGCCTGCCAGACGGCCTGCAAACAGGCAAGCCAGAATAGCAACCACAAAGAACACCACGCCTGCAATGCGGGTGACCTTAGCCAGCATCTGGTCTGCCGGGGTCAGACGCGCATTGTTGGCACCGCCCACGCTGCCGTTGATGGCACCGGACAGGCCCTGACCGTGGGTGTGCTGCATGAGGGTGAGGAAAACGATGACCAGCGAAGCCACCAGCAGAATGGCACCGCCAACAATTTCGATAACAGACATGAATCGTAACGCTCCTTTTATTTGTAAATACGGAAAACTACGCAAAAATACAACTATATAGTAACATAACAAAGCCAGAATTGCAAGCGGAATCCGTGCATTTATCCCGCCGCTTCCAGCGCAGCACAGACCTGCGCAAAGATAGCCGCGCCGGAGTACGCGGTGTGCACTGCACCGTCCTGTAATACCACAATGGTATAGCGGGGCTTTTCTGTCGGCCAGAACCCCGCAAACCACAGGTTGCAGCGCTCGGTGCCCTCCGGGTTGAACTGCCCGGTCTGGGCGGTACCGGTCTTGCCGCCCGCCCCGCCGGAAAGCCCGGCAGCGTCCTGCGCGGTGCCCTGCTGCACCACCTGTACCAGCATGGAGCGCAAAAGCGCTGCGCTCTGCGCCGGGAGCACCCGCCGTCCCCGGGGGTGGTTGAGGGTCTCCACTGGCTGCCCGGTGGTCTCGTCCAGCGTGGCTTGCAGCAAAAAAGGGGCGCGGTATACGCCGTCTGCCGCAATGGTGTTGAACAGCGCCGCCACCTGCATTGGCGTCGCCAGCAGACTGCCCTGCCCAAAGCTGAAATTGGCCAGCTGTCCGCTTTGCGCCAGTTCCTGCGGGCCGGGCAGCTGCCCTGCCTCGGCGGCAAGCCCTTCTGCCAGCGGCAGGCTCCGCCCAAAGCCGAAAGCCTTGGCGGCGTCCAGCAGTTTTTCCGCGCCCAGCTGCTGCCCCAGACGGATAAAATAGCCGTTGCAGCTTTTTTCCAGCGCAGCGGCAAGGTCTACCTGTCCATGGGGTATCCCGCCTGCACAGCGGAAAATTTGCCCATCCACTACCACTGCGCCGGTGCACTCGAAAACCGGCTGCAAGCCCGCTTCCAGCGCAGCCGCCGCCAGCACCGGCTTGAACACCGAGCCCACCGCGTAGCTTTGCAGCGCCCGGTTCAGGAAGGGACTGTTCTCTGCCTGCAGGCTGTCGGCAAGGTGCTCCGGGTCGTAGCCCGGCACGCTGACGCTGGCGCGCACCGCCGCTGTGGCGGTATCCAGCACCAGAATGCAGCCGCTTGTCATGGTACTTGCCGCCACCGCTTCCGCTGCCCGCTGCACCGGGCGGGAGATGGTCAGCTGCACGCCCAGCGCCCCGCTGTCGGCGCGCAAAAGTCGGGGCGTCTCGCCGGTGCGCAGCGTCCCCTGCGCCGTGACGGCGCAGACAAGACTGCTATGCTCCCCTGTGCCGGAAAGCACGGCGTCCAGCGCCTTTTCCAGCCCGGCAGCGCCGTGGCCTGTACCATCCAGATAGCCCAGCAGGTGCTGACACAACGGTACTGCCGCATACCGCCGGGCGGCGGGGTAACCGGTCAGCCCAAGGCGGGCGGGGTCGCAGTTTACCTCCAGCAAAAACGGCGCAGCGCGGCTGCGGCTGCGGTACAAAAGCGCCTGCCCGGCGGCATCGGTGCAGGCATATAGCCGGTCGTAATTGCCCTGCCCGGGAAAGCACAGCACTTGCCAGCGCTCCTCTAAGCCGGTGAGCAGCCGTCCCTGCGCATCGTAAAAGTTGCCCCGCCGGGCGGGCAGCTGTAATGTGACCGTGCTCTGCGCCGCCGCCCGCGCAGCATAGGCGGGGTGCAGCGCCAGCAGATACAACCGGCACAGCACCACCATAAAACCCAGCAGCAAGGCGGCATACACCGCCAGCACCCGTTTGCCGGACATTCCCGCGCCCCCTTTCCCTATGGTTAGGGTGGGCAGCAAGGGTGCGGGGTATACATAAAAATGCCCCGGACATTGATCCATCCGAACTGTCTGCCTTGCAGAGCTCATGCACTCCCATTCGGATAGTACAGAAGTGCGTCTTTTGTTATAAAGGGATCTCCTCAGCAGGGCATTTTTATATTATTCAAAAAAGCTTCAATATTTGCCGCCGTTCCCTCGGAATCACCTGTCAGCAGTCCATCGTCCGTCAGCAGTGGCGTGTCTAAAATGGATTTGATGCTCACAGCCACACTGGCACAGGACGCAGTAACCTTTTTGGAATCAGTGCTGTAACGGCTATAATCATTACCCTCTGCCTTTACAATATTGCTCATTTTGTAAATCAGCGGCATAAAGCAAGAATCCAGTCGAGCCAGTAAATTATAAAACACATATGTCCTTCTGCGAATAGTCTCACATTGCAAGGATGCAGTGTTGAGTTGTGCTGCGATCTGCACGGCCTCGGCTCGGTTTGCATAGGCCTTTTCAAGCCCCTTTTTTGCCGCTTTTCCGGCAGTCAACCCCATGACCAATAGAGCAGGTCCGGCTATAAGGCCGCCCAGCACCATTGTTCCTCCAGCCATACCAAGACCACCCGCAGCGAGAGACCCTCCACCGAAAAAGGCAAGTGTAGCATTCGTTGCCGCAGCACCGCTCAACGCGGAGATTGCAGTGCCAGTTGATGCAACAGCAAGGGCTTGTGCAGCGCTGTATGCACCAAAAGCAGCCAGCGCGCCGCCTGCCGTTCCGGCAACTGCTCCACCTGCTACAGAACCTGCAAAGTTTACCATGCTGCGAAGCTCAACAAATTCCTGCGCGTCAATATGGAGCCGATGCAGTTCGTCGAATCCCTCTGTTTCTTTGAAGTCCACATTTTTGATCTGCGAGAACACAGTCAAAAATTCAGAGATCGTTCCATTCAAGACGGACATTTTTTCTGAACCCAACTGGGTCAGCGAGTTCCCGCAGGCAAGACGTTGTGCATTCAGATAATCAGTTGCTTCCTGAACAAGCTCGTTGGCACTTTTGTTGATTTGATTTGCATTTTTTGCATCAAAGCCAGCCTTTACAGTGCCGCCAATTCCAAGCATTCCACTGGCAGTCGCAACACCAATAAACAATAGCGGTAATGGCATTTTCCTCTTCTCCCCTCAAAGTGCGATCAAGTCCTTGACGCTGTCAAAAATCACGGTCTGACGTTTCGTGAGCTCGTTCACCCGTGCCTCAATGGTCAAATACGGCTGTTCTGTTGTCTTGATCCACGTAATCTCTTTTTCAATATCCATGATCGTCAGGATACTGCTTTCCATTTCCAGAAAGACAGCCTTGTCAACTTGCAGCTTCCGAACGATATACTTGAGCAGCTTCCGCTCGGTTTTATCGCAGCTTTTATCGCTGTATGCAAGGGTTAGCAGATTCCAAACCAATAGCTTTGAGGTGATGGAGGTATCAGCCGCTTCACTGGTATGCTGGAGCGCATCCTCAACGCCGTCCTGCAAAACGTCATAATAGTCCTCCGGGTCAATGACCTTTTTCAATTGTGTCTGGCAGTTCTTGATGATGGCAGGCTTGCTATCTGCAAAGTCAGGATCAAGTTCTATGCCTATGGCATCAAATTTTTCCTCCTCACTAGGGCAAACCGTTCCGTCTGCCGCCATGAGATAGTAGATGATTTGAAGCGCATTTCGAGTGGCAATGCGTTTCACCTCTGCGGCGGCCTTTTCCGGTTCAGTTGCTGCAATTATCTTCTTTGTGGTCGCTGCTTTCTGCGCATCAACCTTTTTCTTTGCGTCTGCTGCCACATCCTGTGCAGCCAGCTTAGCCGCCTTGGCTGCATCGGAAGCTTTTTGCCAAACTCCTGCAAGCCCTGCTCCAATTTTCTTTTTATCCATTTTTTCCAGCTTTCTCTACAGTACCAATGGAGCATCAGACTCCATCAGTGCATCAAATTCTTCCTGATTTGCAAACTGCGGCTTTCGTCCAAGCACCCTCTGGATGGTCACATTCCCTTGAATAACAAGATCAGGATTGCCGGTAGACAAGCCTTGTTGCATCTCTGCAAAGCCAGACATAAAACCCTCAATATCCTCGGCGAGATAATTGCTGACCTTCAAATCCAGTTGCTCATTGAATTCCTGAAGCCGCTCAAGGAACCGTACCGCCTTTGACTCCAAAAGGATCCTCTTTTCGTGGATGAGCTGCATCTCTTTTTTCTCGTTGGATACCTCACGCACAATGGAAAGAGCAGCACGCCCAGCCCCCACATAATTGAACCGCGTAATGAAACGGCCTGAAAACAGGACCCAATTGCCGCCCGATTCGATGGCAGCGTGAAGCACTGCATCGCCGGTGTCGGCTACGGTAAAGGTCATACTGGCAATGGTGAGCATCCGGTCAACGGTACGGCCATGGAAAGGAACGACGGCTTTCCAATTGATCTTATCGATATCGCTCCAGCCTTGAACAGCCTCTCTGGACAGTTCTTTCGAAAGTTGTCGCAGAAGAAAAAACGCCCTGACAACACATTCGTTGATGATCACCGGCACGGTCTGTTTTCCAAGCTGCATAGCGGCACCCACTTCGGTGCGAAAGTCAAATTTAAGGGGGATCAGGCTGCCGTTTGCGTCCCGTTCCCCCAGCAGCGTTCCGTTGAACAGCTTGGAGATATAAACAGAAAGTTCTTTATTCCCTTTTGTATCTTGCTTTTTGAATAAGGGGGTTGAAGAAAGTTCCTTCAAAAGCGAGACCAGCGGCCCCGGCAGCCCTGTGCCAAGGCTGCCTTTCCTAACAGAGCCGGAAGACCCGGCAACATCACTGACCATATGAAAGAACCAGTATACAACGCCACGCATAATCTTTTCAGGAAAGCTCTTTCCTATGAGATCAAGCGCATCCTCACCAAGCGGCACGCACTGAAATGCACCTGTGACATCAGTACCGTAAACATTGCCTGTGAATTGCGTCAAAATAGAGCAAACCAAGCCTACTGGGGTCGGGTGGTGCGTAAAGTCACGGAGATGGTGCTGCAGCCCTCCCCCAAAAGCGGCAGTTACCTTGTCTGCCGCAATGGGAAACGCATCCTCCAGATGCTTTACAGCCTGCGCAAGATCGTTTCCGCCATAGCCCTGATATTTTGCGATCCTCAGCACCAGCTTTTCAATCTGCTGGTTTCCCCACTGATTGGCGTATTCAAGTGAGAATTCTCCGACAAACAAGCTATCCACTAAACCTGCAAGGACACCGCTTGTAATCGCAAGTGCGTAATCCGTCTTGTCAGCATGGCTAGTAAATCGTTCCAGTTCTTGATTTATATGATTTAATTCTGTGTTCAGGTGATCAGTGCCGGACACTTTGACTTTTACTTCAGCAGATATAACTTCCTCCGCATTAGCAGAATATGGTTCCATCGGCTTTATGAATTCTGGGAACTGGTTCGATGCATCCGCAGTCCGCCTGTCCAAGTCATGCACATAGAGTTCTGCGCCATCGGCCATGTTGTCACGCCCTTTCCTTCTTCTGTCCTGTTTCAAATTCAATAATGTCGTTCAGGTTGCAGTTAAGTGAGGCGCATAACTTTTCCAACACGTTCACCCAGACATCCTCATTGCGCCTCAGTTTTTCCATTGCATTGGTACTGATTTCAACCAAACGCGTCAGTTCAGTTTTGCAGCCTGCTGACCTATTGATGCTTTACTACTGCACCGTTTTTTGAAATCTTTACAGCAATAGTGTATCACACCAGATTATAACTTCAAGATTTTCTTGATTTCAAATCATCTTTTCTGCCACACGATGTCGTTCCCCTAGCGCGTCCGCCAGTTCTACCACCTCGCCGTAACAGAGCCAACATCACCTCCACACTATGACTGTGAGGGAAGGGTCGCAAGGGAAAACGGCGGCAGAACAGCAAAAAACGGCACCCGCTTTTCAGCGAGTGCCGTTTTTGTTACCCTATCATGCACTTAAATTTGGGGCGTAAGTTTGGCGTAAATCCGCTTTTTGCGCGCTCCAAAATCAAGGATTCATGCGGTTTTTGGGCCGTTATTAGTACATGCCGCCCATGTCACCGCCGGCAGGTGCGGCGGGAGCCGGGGGTTCCGGCAGGTCGGCCACAAGGCTCTCGGTGGTCAGCACCATCTCGGCGACGGAGGCTGCGTTCTCCAGAGCAGAACGAGTGACCTTGGTCGGGTCCACGATGCCAGCGGCGATCATATCCTCAACAAAGACCTCGTTCTGGGCATCAAAGCCGTAGTTGGGCTTGTTGGCAGAGATGATCTTGTCGATGATGACGCTGCCCTCCAGACCGGCATTCTTGGCGATCTGGCGCAGAGGAGCCTCCAGAGCCTTCAGCACGATCTTGGCACCGGTGCGCTCGTCGCCTTCCAGCGTGTCGCACAGGGCGCGCACAGCGGGGATAGCGTTGATGGGAGCGGTACCGCCGCCAGCCACAACACCTTCCTGCACAGCTGCCTTGGTGGCGTTCAGAGCATCCTCGATGCGCAGTTTCTTGTCCTTCATCTCGACCTCGGTAGCAGCACCGACCTTGATGACAGCCACGCCGCCGGCCAGCTTAGCCAGACGCTCCTGCAGCTTCTCGCGGTCAAAGTCGCTGGTAGCGGCCTCGATCTGGCTGCGGATCTGGGCAATGCGGGCTGCAATAGCGTCCTTGTCGCCTGCGCCGCCCACGATGGTGGTGTTCTCCTTGGTCACCTTGACCTGACGGGCATGACCCAGCAGCTGAACGGTAGCGTCCTTCAGCTCGTAGCCCAGATCAGAGGAGATCACGGTGCCGCCGGTCAGGGTGGCGATATCCTGCAGCATCTCCTTGCGGCGGTCGCCGAAGCCGGGAGCCTTGACAGCCACGACATTCAGGGTGCCGCGCAGACGGTTGACGATCAGGGTGGACAGAGCCTCGCCCTCGATATCCTCAGCCACGATCAGCAGCTTCAGGCCGTTCTGCATCACCTGCTCCAGCAGGGGAACCAGATCCTGAATGACGCTGATCTTCTTATCGGTGATCAGGACAGCAGCGTTGTCCAGATCGGCCACCATCTTGTCGGTATCGGTGACCATATAGGGGGTCAGGTAGCCGCGGTCGAACTGCATACCTTCCACGATCTCGTTGTAGGTCTCGGCGGTGGTCTTGTTCTCCTCGATGGTGATAACGCCGTCAGAGGTGACCTTCTCCATAGCCTCGGCGATCAGACGGCCGATCTCGGGGTCACCGGCAGAGATAGTGCCGACGCGGGCGATATCGTTGCTGTCCTTCACCTTCTGGCTGTGTGCCTTGATGGTCTCCACAGCGGTGGTAACGGCCTTGCTCATGCCGCGGCGGATATCCATGGGATTTGCACCGGCGGTAACGTTCTTCATGCCCTCATTGACCATGGCCTGTGCCAGCACGGTAGCGGTGGTGGTGCCATCGCCTGCAGCATCGTTGGTCTTGGTTGCGACCTCACGCACCAGCTGTGCGCCCATGTTCTCGAACTCGTCCTTCAGCTCGATCTCCTTTGCGATGGTCACGCCATCGTTGGTGATGACCGGTGCGCCGAACTTTTTGCCCAGCACCACATTGCGGCCCTTGGGGCCGAGGGTGATCTTAACGGTGTTAGCCAGGGTATCAATACCGGCACACAGTGCCTTACGGGCGTCCTCGCCCTGCTTGATCTGCTTTGCCATAATACATCGCTCCTTTATAATACAAGCTCAATTGAAAAGGGAAATTCAGTTTCAGTCTTCCACAACAGCCAGAATGTCGCTCTGGCGCACGATGGTGCACTCTTCGCCGTCCACCTTGACCTCGGTGCCGGAGTACTTGCTGGTGAGGACCTTGTCGCCGACCTTGACGGTCATCTTGATTTCCTTGCCGTCCACGACACCGCCGGGGCCGACAGCAATGACCTGTGCCACCTGCGGCTTCTCTTTTGCGCTGCCGGTCAGGATCAGGCCACCCTTGGTGGTCTCCTCAACTTCAACAGTCTTAATGACAACACGGTCTGCAAGAGGAATGATCTTCATAATTCTTGCCCTCCAATTATATTGAATTTATTTGAAACTTTGTTGCGTCCTGCGGGGGCTTCGTGTATGCTCCGCAGTGGTTTAGCACTCCTTTTCTCTGAGTGCTAAGTGTATTGTACTCATCTTGCCCTGAAAAATCAAGGGGTTTTGCAATTTTTCTTTGTTAAGAATTTATGACGTTCTGTTTTTTCATCTTATCTACACTATATCACGCCCAAAATGTACGAATGGTGTACGTTCCGTCAGTTTTCTTATACTCTGACATACCAGTTCCCACTCTAGCCGTGCGCAAGGTATTCCCAGTAATCCATTAAAAAACCTCCTTGTTCTTTTTGTAATTAGATTCTCTTCTTCAAACCCGTTGCTTTTATATCACATAACGTGCTATACTGACCTTAGTTTCCATTTTTACTGTAAGGACTCGAATCATTCACAAGAAACGAAAGGAGCACATCATGGCAAACTACTGTATTAACTGCGGCGAACCACTTCGGAATGCACCTTATACCCAACCTTGGGAAGACGGCGATAACGAAGAAGGCTACTGGACTTGCCCTTCCTGCGGCGCAGAAAATATCGATTGGGCAAGTGCAGATGACGATTAAGCGGAGGAACATGATATGAGGAAAAGAATCGGCGTTTTGCTCGCAACGCTTGTAATGCTCTTAGTATGTGCAATGCCTGCTTTTGCAGCAAACGGAAAACCGTCTGTTGAGTTGAGTTATTTCGTATTTTGGAAAAACTCTGTTGGTGGTGGCGAACCAACTCTTTATTTTAGAAACAATACCAATAAAGCTGTCAAATATTATGACTGGTATATAACACTTTACAATCGTGTTGGTGATCCAGTTAAAGACGAAATCACCAATAGTTCCACCATAAAATTGCGAGTAATTGGACCATCCAATCCAGAAACTCCAATCACCACAGATACCACCGGTTTAAATAAACAAACCACAAAGTATTTCCCTCGAAAATATAAAGACACCGGAAAGAGCCTTGCTTATAACGGTGGGATTCGATCTGTTTATATTGATGAATATGGAAATTACTTTATTTTTGGAGATCCGGTTGGCGAGAGTTATTTTGACGGAGGTAAAGATGAGACCTGCATTTTTTTAACACCGGATGAAGTTCAAAACCGTACTTTTGAACAAAAAGTTGATTTTGGAGTGTGCTGGTACAACAGTGTTTGTGAATATGTCCGCCTTCAAAAAGTTGTTGTAACGTATATGGACGGAACGACCGAGACTATTTCCGGTTCTAAAGCAGAAGCTAATCGCCTAAACACTGAACTGACAAATCGGTGGTTTGCTCTCGATGAAACTAGCTACTACGCAGTGTATGACTACAACGAATATAAAGAACTAAACCCCGATCTTGCTGCAATTTATGGAGATAATCGGTATCTGTACTTCCAGCACTTTATTACATCAGGCATGAAGGAAGGCCGTCAGGGTGCAAAGTCTTTTAACCTCGCCGCATACAAAGCTAACAATCCTGATCTCGTCGCTCAATTTGGTGATGATAACGTTAAATACTACGAACATTACCAATCATCCGGGTATAGCGAAGGTCGCAAAGCAACCTAATCACTCAAACGCATCCCTGTTCAGCTTATAAGCCACATACGCATCCATCATAGCGGCAACCGCATCGATCTTCTGATCATACCTCTGTTTCAGAAGCTTGCGGTTGCCGTTTGTGTCTTCCAGCGTAATGCAGTTGCCCATGCCTGTGTGCACTGTTCGTATCCCCCATATCAAGAACACTCCGCTGAACGGCTCCTTTGTTGACCGGCGCAGTATAACGCATCATACGCCCTATCACACACCCTGCCACGCAAAAAAGCAGCGTGTTCTTGACAGAACGCGCCACCTTTTTTATACTTATAACACTCGCAAAAAACACAGCTGCCGCGCTTTGCGGCAGAACGGAGGATACTGTGGCAGACAAAAAGCTGATCTCATCTTTGCAGGGGCTTCGGGCGGTTGCATTTATGTGCGTGGTTCTCTCCCATTGCGGAGCTCCGTGGCTGGGGCCGTGGGCGATTACGGTATTCGTGGCACTGTCCGGTTTCCTGATGACCTGTAACTATTACGACCGCCCGCGCACAGCACCGGGGCTGCGGTCTGCCGTAGCCTTTTCCCTACAAAAAATACGCAAGCTGTATCCGCTGCACCTTATTATGATGGCTGCCGCGCTGTTATTTGTGCTAAAGGGGCTTTTAGCGCAGCCCTCTGCCCGTGGGATGCTTTCCTGTGCGGCGCAGCTTGTGGTAAGCATTTTTCTGCTGCAAACCTGGATCCCTTCCAGCCGTTTCTGGTTCTGCCTGAACGGAGTAGCGTGGTATCTTTCGGTGCAGGCTTTTCTGTATGCTATTTTCCCCCCGCTTCTCGCCGCGCTGAAAAAGGCTGATGCCCGCAGACTGCACTGCATTGCCGCGGCGATTTTCTGCGCACAGTGCCTTGCGTCCTTTGTTTTCTGGAAAGCCGGGCTCAGCGGAAAGGCTGCATTTTATCTGACCTACCTGTGCCCACTTTTCCGGGCGGGAGATTTTACCATCAGCTGCTGCATGGGCTGCCTTTACCACAACCGCAAACAGGAGAGCACGCTGCCGCGCGGTGTTTTCTCCCTTCTGGAACTGGCCACTGTACTGCTTGCGGGCGTCTGCCTTTTTATCGCCGCCAAGCAGGTGGGGGTTCTGGGTGCGGTAGCCTTCCGGTACAATGTGCTGTTCACCCCTTCTGCGGTGCTGCTGATCTGGCTGCTCGCCGTGAGCAAGGGGGTCATTTCCCGGCTGCTTTCCACAAAGCCGTTTTTGTGGCTGGCCGGGCTGTCCCCTTACGGCTTTCTGATCCATCAGGTGCTGATCCGGTATATGGAGTGGTTCGCGGACAAGCTTTGCCTTACAGTGCAGCCTTTGGTCTGGGCCCTGACCGTATATCTGCTCACCCTCTGCCTGAGCAGCTTTTACAAGGCACTGGAACGCCGGGTGCGGCAGTGTAATACCAAAGCTGCCACCTAACAAGCAAAATTCAAGGCCGCTGCACGGAACAATGTGCAGCGGCCTTGTTTAGGTCTTATGGGTTATTCTTTTACTTCACAGCCGCTTTTTGGGCGGTAAAACGCTGGTAGGCGGGCTGCGGCAGCAGCACGCGGCCTGCCAGCGGCTGCACCTGTACCGACACCTGCTTGCAGGGGGCGCACTCACCGTCCACGGTGGCAATGATCGGTCCGCGGCCATCTGCTGCACGCAGACTGACCGATTTTGCGCGGCGATAGATAAAGTATGGCTTTGCGGCCTCGGTCAGCTGGCCGTTTTGAAAGTGCTGGCCGTTTTTGTACAGCATCAGCAGCTTTGCAATGACCATGCGGCTGACCTTGCGCACGATGAACACATCCAGCCAGCCGTCATCCGGCTGCGCTTCCGGCCCTGCCATAAAACCGCCGCCATAGGCGCGGCCATTGCACACCGCGCACATCAGGCAGTCCACGGTCAGCACCTCGCCGTCAATGACGTACTCCACCCTGCGACCGATATGCCCGCACAGCTGTTGCGCGATGGACAGCGCATAGGCTGCTTCGCCGCCGCACAGCGGGATGCGCCGGAACTTGGGAATGCCGTAGGCCACCTGTGCATCCAGACCGGCGGCGCAGATGGTGGCAGAAAGCCCCAGACTGGTGCGCATCAGATCGATGGGCACTACCCCACCGGCCAGCTGGGCGTCCAGATCCAGAAACTCTTCCTTTGTACCGTAGGTGCGCAGAAAGTCGTTGCCGCTGCCATAAGGCAGACAGCCCACGGCGGTCTTATCAAAGCCGTGAGCACCGGTGAGCGCCTCGTTGAAGGTGCCGTCACCACCGGCGGTAAAAATGCGCAGCTCCACCCCGGCTTTCTGAGCAGCAGCGGCGGCAGCGCGGGACAGCTCCCGGGCGTGACCTGCGTGGGTGGTGACGCGGATGGTGTAGTCCTCCGGGGCAAGCCCGGCACCGGCAGCCGCTGCCGCGATCTGCTGCGGCAGGGTGCGGGTACAGTCGGTCTTTCCGGCTGTGGGGTTCAGAAGAAACAGCGTATGCATCGGGGTCCTCCCTGTTGTAACTCTATTTCCTCTATAATAGTCGAAAACCGCGCCGGTTGCAAGCAAAAACGCTATTTTGCTATTTTCTTATAGGGTTACAGTTTCATCCTCCCGCAAAACGATGCTGCCATCGGCGGCGCAGTCTGCCGTCCAGTGCTGCCCTACGCAGGCAGTTCCGGCGGCAATGCGGTTTGCCAGCGCCTGCTCCACCGCCCTGTCCACCTGACGGCGCAGTTCTCGCGCACCGTAGGCCGACTGCGCTCGGGCAGCCAGTGCCGCCCCCACCTGCGGGGTGTGACGCAGCCGGTAGCCACTGCGGGCGGCGCGCTGCTCCAGCTGGCGGAGCATTTTTTCTGCAATGGCGCAGAGGTTTTCCTCAGCCAGCGGGCGGAACACGATCACCTCGTCCAGCCGCCCCAGTAGCTCCGGCCGGAACCACTTTTTGGCTTCCTCCACAGCCTGAGCAGACTGCTTTTCAAACACCGCCTCTGCCCCGGCGGCAAAGCCCAGCGGCGCGTTCTGCCCCGCCAAGAACCGTGCGCCCAAGTTGGAGGTGAGCAGCACGATGGTATTGCGGAAATCTGCCTTGCGCCCCATGGCATCGGTCAGCTGGCCGTCCTCCAAAATTTGCAACAGGATATTCTGGATATCCGGGTGTGCCTTTTCGATCTCGTCAAACAGCACCACGCTGTACGGGCGGCGGCGCACGGCTTCGGTCAGCTGCCCGCCCTCATCGTGGCCGAGGTAGCCCGGCGGCGCACCCAGCAGCCGGGCGGCGGTGTGCTGCTCCTGATACTCCGACATATCAAATTTGAGCAGCGCCTTCTCGCTGCCGAACCAGCTGACCGCCAGCGCCCGTGCCAGTGCGGTCTTGCCCACACCGGTGGGCCCTAAAAACAGCATGGCACCGATGGGACGCCCCGGCTCGCCCAGACCCGTGCGGCTGCGCCGAATAGCTCCCGCCACAGCAGCCACCGCCCGCTGCTGACCGACGATCTCCGCATTCAGGCGGCTTTCCAGCTTGTCCAGCCGCTCCCGCTCCTGCTCGCCCACCCGCTGGGCGGGCACGCCGCTGGCGGCTGCCACCACCCGGGCGATATCCTCCGGGGTCAGTACCGGCTGGGTGCGCTGCTCCTTTTCGGCTAGGATGCGCGCCGCCGCACAGGCTTCGTCCACAAGGTCGATGGCCTTATCCGGCAGGCAGCGCCCGGGCAGATACCGCACCGAAAGCTCCACCGCCGCCTGCAGGGTCTGGGGCGGCAGGCGCACGTTATGGTACCGCTCGTAGCGGGGCGCAAGGCCGTTGAGGATTTCCACCGCCTGTGCGGGGGTAGGCTCCTCCACCTGCACCCTGCCAAAGCGGCGTTCCAGCGCGGCATCCTTCTGGATGTGGGTGCGGAACTCCTGATTGGTGGTGGCACCAATGAGCTGCAGCTCGCCCCGGGCAAGCACCGGTTTCAGGATACTGGCGGCGTCGATAGCACCCTCGGCGGCACCGGCACCCACGATGGTGTGGAACTCGTCAATGAAGAGGATGGCGGTGCCATCCCGCACCAGCTCTTCCAGCAGGTTTTTCAGCCGCTCCTCAAAATCGCCCCGGTACTTGGTACCCGCCACAAGACTTGCCATGTCCAACGCCAGCAGCCGCCGTCCCTGCAGGGCTCTGGGCACCTGCCCGGCGGCAATGCGCAGTGCCAGACCTTCGGCCAGCGCCGTTTTGCCCACGCCGGGCTCCCCGATCAGGCAGGGGTCGTTTTTCTGGCGGCGGCACAGGATCTCCACCATGCGGTCAAGTTCTGCTTCCCGGCAGAATACCGGGTCCAGCTCCCCTTCGGCGGCGCGGCGGGTCAAATCGCGGCAATATTTATCGCTGGCGCGGCTGCCCCGGGGGATGCTTGCTGACACCCGGGGCTGGGCGGGCAGCACAAATTGTCCGCTCAGCTGGCGGCACTCCCGCACCGCCTCAGTGAGCGAAAGCCCCATCTCCGCCAGCAGCAGCCCGGCGGCGCAGCCGTCATCCTCCAGCATGGCGCAGAGCAGGTGCTCCGGCTCTGCCCGGCTGACGTGAGCATTCTGCGCTCCAATGAGCGCGTAGTCCATGGTGCGGCGCAGGTCCGGTGCCATGGCCTGCCGTTCCAGCCGCTGTGCCGGGCCGCTGCGGCGCTGCGCCAGCTGACGGCGCACCTCCGGCTCGGTGATATTTTTCCGGGTGAGGAACTGCGCCGCAGCGCCCTGCTGCCGCAGCATTGCCAGCAAAAGGTGGCTGGTATCCGCCTGTTCACAGCCCAGATCACCAGCCAGCTGCACCGCCTGCTGCAACAGCCGCGCCGCCGGGCGCGAAAAGCCCCGGTAACCGCCCATGCCCAGATTCTCCCAAATGCCCATGTGTCTGCTCCTTGCTGCATATAAAATCGTCTGCACTGGAAGTATAGCCCCAAAGGCGCAGAAAAAATCAGTCGTTTGTGTCGGGCGGCAGAAAAAGTAAAAAACTATCCGCAGACGATCGCCGGTGCATGGATGCACCCGGCCGCTGCGGATAGTTTTTTGAGATTTTATCTTGCGAGGGATCGTTTTCAGAACGAGCCGCCACCGCCGCCGTGGGTGGTGCCGCTGGAGGAGGTGTGGGTGGAGCTGCCGCCGGAATCGCCGGAGCTGGACTCCTTCGGCCGCTCGGTGCGGTGCACGTCCCGGTACAGGAACAGGTCCCGCTGGTTGGTCAGCTTCATGCTGCCCTGCCGCACATAATCGGTTGCATCCCGCTGCGGTGCCACGCTCTTGAGCTGGCTCTTCATCACGCCAGTCACGATCAGTGCCGTCACCAGACCAATGACCAGCGCCACGCCCAGATACACGATAGAGAACGGCTCCTTGGGCATATTATCCACACCGTAGGGGTGGCCTTCGCGGGCGGCGGTGACATACGCATCCGTCCACTGGATAAAGGTGCGGAAGGCGGCGGCGTAATCGCCGTCTGCCATGTCGGGGGTCATCTGCTCGCCAAGGTACTGGATGCCAGCATCGGTAAAGGCGGTAATGCCGTAGCCGCAGGTAGAGATATGCCATTTGCGGTCGCCTATGCTCACCAGCAACAGCACACCGTCCCTGTTTGCACCGTAGCCGAACTGGCAGTAATCGTACAGGTCGTCGGCATATTCCTCCATACTGGTGTAACCCTCGCTTTCCAGCGAGTCGATGGTGGCAATGGTCACATCAAAGCTCTGGCGGACACTCAGTTCCTCCAGCGAGGCCTCCAGTTCGCTGTCCTCGTCCTCGGTCAGGACTTCTGCGCTGTCGTTCAGGCGGTAGTATAGGTCGGCAAAGCCATTTTCGGCGGCAAAAGCCGGCACAGCCAGCGCCAGCAAGAGCACCAGTGCTGCCAGCGCGGCGCAGAGGGAACGCAGTCGGATAACAGTCTTTTTCATCTTCTGTTCCCTCCCTTACAGAATCCCGGCCAGCCACAGCAGCCACATCACCGCATAGGATGCGGCACCAACAGCAGCCGTAAGACCCAGCGTCCACTTGCGGGCAGCGGCCTTATCCACCGGCAGGTTGCCTACAAACTTGCCGGTCTGGCCGTTCATGGCAAAGATGTAGTTGTTGCCGCGCCAGCTGGTGCTCAGCACCCACACCGGAAACAGGGCATATTTTGCCTTGCCGCCGTGCAACTGGATGCTGCTGTTCTCTACCTTGACGGAGTCGTAGCCGGTAACGGTCTGGGTAAAGGCGTCCTCAGTGGACTGACGGATACGCTCGTTGGCGCGTTGGATGCTCTTTTTGGCGTCCACATCGTACTTGTCGGCCACATAGCCTGCCAGATACGCAGTGTTGAAAGCCACTGCATCCTGCATGGCAAAGGGCTCGATGGATTCCATCAGGTCATCTGCCATCTTGGAGGAGCCATCCACCGGAACCGCGTCAAAGCCCAGCACGCCGTCCCGGCGCACGGAGTAGTAGCTGGTCTCGGTATAGTCGTAGTCGTCATCCGACCAAAAGCGGGTGCGGGTGGCGGTAAAGCGCAGCTGGGCATCGGCATCGCTGTCGTACAGCCAGAAGGGCACATACACGCCCTTGATCTCGTCGATATGGTTCTGGCTGCGGAACACCTTGGGCAGCAGGGTCTTGCCCTTGAGGTGCTCCTGCAGCTTTTCCTTAGCCGCCTTTTTGTCCAGCTTAAAGGGGATGATGAGGTCCGGGCGCAGGCCTCCGGCAAACTGTCCGGTCAGCACGATGGGGTTGCCGCAGAAGGGGCAGGCGGACGCCGCCATGGTATCGTCACCCACGATCTCGCCGCCGCAGCTTTTGCAGACGTAGGTGTGCAGACCGGCGGTCTCGCCCTCTGTCCAGCCGCCGCCGGGGGTAGCCCAGTTCATCTCGCTGGGCTTTGCGTCTTTCAGGTCCTCATCGTAGCCCTTCAGTGCGTCCACCTCAAACTCGGTATCGCAGTAGGGACATTTCATCTTCTGGGTGGTGCTGTCAAATTTGATAGCACCATCACAGCAGGGGCATTTATATTCCAGCATTCCTGCCATAGCGTTTTCTCCTATGATCTGCGAGGCAGGGGCTTATTTGCTTTCCTGCCCCGCAGTGTGATCGGTTATTGTGCGGCGGGTTCAGCTGCGGTCGTTCTCGTCAAAGGGGTCGCCGCACTCCGGGCAGAACTTGGGCGGGTGTGCGGGGTCTGCCGGTTCCCAGCCGCATTTGTCGCACTTATACTTGGGTGCAGCGGCGGGCTTGGGTTTGCCGCACTCGGAGCAGAACTTGCCCTTGTTCACGGCGCCGCAGCTGCAGGTCCAGCCCTCTGCTGCCGCCGGGCGGGGCTTGCCGCACTCCGGGCAGAATTTGCCGGTAACGGTGGCACCGCAGCTGCAAGTCCAGCTGTCGGCGGCAGAAGGCTGCTGGGGCGCTGCGGGCTGCTGACCCATGGCAAACAGGTTCTGAGCGTTCATGCCGTTTGCACCGGCTGCCATACCCATGCCCATAAAGCCGGTCATAGCACCGGCGGTGTTCCCTGCGGCAGTCTTCATAGCGTCGATCTGACCGCCCACCAGACGGGCTGCTGCGGTAGTGGGATCGGTGGTCATGGCGTTCTCTTCCCACTCGGTGATCTTCTTCTGCTGCTCCTCCGGGATGGACAGAGAGTTGATGTTGAAGGAGAACACCTCAATGCCCCGCTTCTTGCGCCAGACGTTGGACAGCTGCTCGTTGAGGGCATCCGAGATCTCCAGCGTGTGGGCGGGGATCTCGTAATACTGCACCTTGTTGGCAGAAAGGGTGGCCAGCGCCGGCTGCAAAGCGCTCATCAGCTCGCTCTTTAGGCGAGGAGCCAGCTCCGAGGCATCGTACTGGTTGGAGACGTTGCTGCACACGTTGGTATAGAACAGCAGCGGGTCGCAGATGCGGTAAGTAAAGCTGCCGTTGCAGCGGATATTCACCGAGAGCTTATAACCCCGCTCCTCGCTGACCACCACCCGGAACGGGATGGGGGTGGCGGTACCGTACAGGATCTCACCCATCTCCTTGGTGTTGATGTAGTACACGCGCTGATCCTTGCCGGTGTCGCCGCCATAGGTAAAGCGCTTGGCTACGGTCTGGAAAGTAGCGGCCAGACTATCGCCGAAGTTGCCGGTGAACACGCTGGGCTCAGTGGAGGAATCAAAAGTAAACTCGCCCGGCTCGGCGCACACCTCCACCACCTTGCCCTGCTCCACGATGAGCATACACTGACCATCGGCCACAGCAATGCCGCTGCCGTTGGTGATGATGTTATCCTCGCCGTGGTTGGAGCTGTGGCGGGAAGTGTGCTTCTGGCCCTTGACCATCAGCACGTCCTTGTCCAGAGAATCGCAATAGAAAAACTCCTTCCACTGGTCTGCAAAAGTTCCGCCCAGTGCACTCATACCTGCTTTGATCAAACCCATCGTAATTTCCTCCTGTACGTTTTATTGATTTTGCTTTCTTCTTTATCATGCAGAACGATTCCGTTTGCAAAAAAGTTCTGCCTGCTCAGGGGTAAGGGTCAGATAATTGATATTATAATCATACTGCAATGCGGCACTGAACGCAAGGTATTTCTAACCGTTGCCATCTGCCGTTCCGGCTTTCTTCACAAAAAAAGAACACCGGAGCGTCCATAGAGGCTCCGGTGTTCCGAAATAACATATTTTTGCTTGTCCCGTGCCCCAAAAGGCTCAGAACTTCCGCCATGTATCCGGCATAAACAGCACCAGCATGGGGAAGATCTCCAAACGGCCTGCCAGCATATCGAAGATCAGCACCAGCTTTGCGGGGTCTGCAAAGCAGCCGAAGTTCTGCATGGGGCCTACCTTGACAAGACCCGGGCCGATGTTGTTCAGAGTAGCCGCCACGGCGGTGAAGTTCGTTACCATATCAAAGCCGTTCAGGCTGATGAGGAAGAAGGAGGCCGCAAAAATAAAGATATACGCCGCCACAAACACGTTGGTGGTGCGGATCGTCTCGTGGTTCAGCAGCTTGCCGTCCATGCGGGCGGGTGCCACCACCTGCGGGTGCAGTGCGGTCTTGAGCTCCTTAACCAAGGTCTTACCCAAAATGAGGAAGCGGCTCACCTTCATGCCGCCGCCGGTACTGCCCGCGCAGGCACCAATGAACATGAGCATGACCAGGATCTCCTTGGAGAGGGTCGGCCACAGGTCAAAATCGCAGCTGGAGAAGCCGGTGGTGGTGATGATGGAGCCCACCTGAAAAGCGGCCTGCCGCAGCGCCTCGCCAAAGCTGTTGTACATGCTATAAATGTTGGCAGTGATGATGCCCACTGCCACTGCAATGACCACAAAGTAGCCCCGCACCTCCTCGCTGGCAGCAGCGCGGCGGAACTTGCGCATGAGCAGCAGGAAGTAGGCGTTGAAGTTGACGCCGAACAGGATCATGAAAATGGTCACGACCCACTGGATGTAGGGCGAAAAGCTGGCAAAGCTATCGTTGAGGAAACCGAAGCCGCCGGTGCCCGCCGTACCAAAGGCGGTGAGCAGGGCTTCGAACAGGGGCATTCTGCCAACAAGCAGGAACACCAGTTCCAACATGGTAAGGGCAAAGTAGATGCCGTACAGAATTTTAGCGGTGGACTGTACCTTAGGCACCAGCTTGTCCACCTGCGGGCCGGGGCTTTCGGCTTTCATCAGGTTGACGTGGGAGCCGCCGGTCAGCGGCAGCAGCGAGAGCAGAAACACCAGAACGCCCATACCGCCGATCCAGTGGGTGAAACTGCGCCAGAACAGAATGCCGTTGGGCAGCCCCTCCACGGCGGGCAGAATGCTGGCACCGGTGGTGGTAAAGCCGGAGACCGTCTCAAACAGGGCGTCCACAGGGTTCGGGATGCAGCCGGTGAGCACAAAGGGTACCGCGCCCATTACCGAGATGAACACCCAGCACAGCGAGGTAGCCGCAAAGCCTTCGCGCATATAGAACACCTTACTGCGGGGCTTGATGGTGTGCAGGGCGTAGCCGATGCCGGCGCTGACGGCAGCTGTGAGCAGAAACACGCCCAGCACCATCCACTCGCCATACACTAAGCTGGCGGCGGCGGGCAGCAGCAGCAACGCGCCCTCGATCATCAGCACATAGCCCAGCAGACGGAAAACGATCGCATAATTCATAGTCTGCCTCCGTCAGTGCTCCACGATATCGCGCAGGTCGTGCAGACCGTGCTCCAGCGTGACCACGATGACGTTGTCGCCCACCTGGATCTGGTCGCCGCCGCGGGGGATCAAAATCTTGCTGCCGCGGGTAATGCAGCACAGCAGCAGGTTCTTTTTCAGATGCAGCTGGCTCAGGGGCACGCCGGTGGCAGCGCTTTCCTCGTGCACCGTAAATTCCAGCGCCTCCACGCGGTCGTCCAGAATGCGGTACAGGGTCTTGATATTGCTGCCCGCCTCGTTCTGCAGGGCGCGGACGTACTGCACGATGTAGTCACAGGTCATGTACTTGGGGTAGACCACGCTGCCCAGATCCAGCCCGGCCAGAATATCGTCAAATTCCAGACGGTTGACCTTGGTCACCAGCTTGCCGTTGGAGTGCTTTTTTGCAAACAAGGTCAGCAGCACGTTCTCCTCGTCGATGTTGGTCAGCGCCACAAAAGCCTCGGTGGATTCCAGCCCCTCGGAAAGCAGAAATTCGCGGTTGGAGCCGTCCTCGTTCAGGATCTGTGCGCCGGGCAGCTGCTCAGCCAGTTCTACGCAGCGGGCGGCGTCCCGCTCCACGATGCGCACCCGCACATGGTTTTCCAGCAGTTCCTGACTGAGGTAGTAGGCAATGGCACCGCCGCCCACGATGAGGGCGTTGCGCACCGGCTGCACCGGCAGATGCAGCTGCTGGAAGAAGGCGTGGGCCTTTTCCTGCGTGGCAAGGAAGGTGACCTGATCGCCCTTTTGCAGCACAAAGTTACCGTTGGGGATGATGACCCCGCCGTCACGCTCCACTGCACATACCAGAATATCGCTCTTGAGCCGGGTGGGGATCTCGCGGATGGCTACGCCGTCCAGTGCATCGGGCAGCGCAAACTTGATCAGCCGCACACGGCCGTCTGCAAAGGTATCGATCTTGCTGGCACCGGGGAACCGCAGCAGATGGGAGATCTCCTTTGCCGCTGCCATTTCCGGGTTGATGATGGCGGAAATGCCGATCTGCTTTTTGATAAAATCCAGCTCGTGGCTGTAAGACGGGTTGCGCACACGGGCAATGCCGTGGCAGTGACCCGCCTTTTTGGCAAACATGCAGCAAAGCAGGTTCAGTTCGTCCGAGCCGGTGACCGCAATGAACACATCCGCATCTTCAATGCCCGCCTCGGACAGGGTGGTGATGGACGAGCCATTGCCCACGATGCCCAGCACGTCGTAGCTTTCGGTCAGGTGCTCCACACGCGCTTTGTTGGTGTCCACCACAGTCACGTTGTGGCCTTCCTCGCTGAGCTGGCGTGCCAGAGCCGTACCGACCTTGCCGCCGCCCACCAGAATGATCTTCATAACAAGTCCTTTCTCCTTTGGCAGCCCCTTTTCCCGGGGCTAGCAATTACAGTATAGTATAGCATATCCCACCGTAAAGTTCTACCATTTGCCCCACAAATACATCGAATCGCTTAAAAAGCGACGATTTTTTTGTGCAAGACGGCCTGTTTTCAGCGTGAAAACGCAAAAAAGGAACTTCCGCGCAGCTTTTGCGCAGCAGTCCCTTGGGGCAAAACGATTTAGAATGCCCTCCGCGTGCGCTTTGGGCATTATCAGTGGAAAAATTATTGTTGCAAGAACAAGGTCGGGCAGCCTGCGGGCTGCCCGACCTTGCATTTCCACGAAAAACAGGGTCTCCCCTGCTGTCTGGTCTCAGTACCGCTCTACGCCGTCCTTGGTGACAAGGGCGTACACCAGCGGGGCTTCCTCCGGCTTTTCAGTGCCGTACACAAGGCCGCTGCGGTACTCGGCGGCGGCGGCTTCAAACTTGTCCGCAGCGCCGTAGAAGGTGGCAAGGCTCTCGCCCTTATAGACGTAATCGCCGCGCTTTTTGTGCAGGGTGATACCGGCGGCAAAGTCCAGCGGGTCGCCCTTTTTCTGGCGGCCTGCGCCCAGCAGCACACTGGCGGAGCCGATCTTTTCGGCATCGTTGGCCGTGATGTAGCCGTCCTGCTCCGCCAGCAGCTCGTAGCTGGCGGCGGGCTGCGCAAACAGGCTGTAGTCGTCCAGCACCCGGATGTCGCCGCCCTGTGCAGCAAACATCTCCTTGCACTTGGCAAAGGCAGAGCCGTCCGCAATAACAGCCTCGGCCATGGCGCGGCAGTGGGCGGCATCGCCCTTGCCTGCCAGCACCAGCATGTTGGCTGCCAACTGCAGGCACACCTCGGTCAGGTCTGCCGGGCCGTGGCCCTTGAGCACGTCCATGCTCTCCATGACTTCCAGACTGTTGCCGATATTGTGCCCCAGCGGGGTGTCCATATCGGTGATCATGGCAGCCACCCGGCGGCCATGGTGGGTGCCGATGGCAACCATCAGCTGCGCCAGCTCAATGCTCTGGTCCACAGTTTTCATAAAGGCACCGGTGCCGGTGGTGACGTCCAGCAGAATGGCGTCCGAACCGGAGGCCAGCTTTTTGGACATGATGCTGGACGCAATCAGCGGGATGCAGCTGACGGTAGCGGTAACGTCCCGCAGGGCGTACATTTTTTTATCCGCCACCGCAATGCCCTCGCTCTGGCCGATGACCGACAGACCGATCCGGTTCACCTGTGCAAAGAACTCCTCCTGCGAGAGGGCGGTCTTTGTGCCGGGCACGCTTTCCATCTTATCGATGGTGCCGCCGGTGTGTCCCAGACCCCGGCCGCTCATTTTGGCGATCTTCACCCCGCAGGCCGCCACGATGGGCGCGATGACCAGCGTGGTCTTATCGCCCACGCCGCCGGTAGAGTGCTTGTCCACCTTGATGCCCGGAATGGGCGAAAGGTCTACCATCACGCCGCTGTGCGCCATCACATCGGTCAGCTCAGCGGTCTCCTCGTTGGTCATGCCGCGCAGGTAGACTGCCATCATCCATGCAGCCATCTGGTAGTCGGTCACATCCCCGCAGACAAAGCCGTTGACAATTGTCTCCAGTTCCTCCCGGGTGTGGGTGCCGCCATCCCGCTTTTTTGCGATCAGATCATAAATACGCATCGTTTCACGCTCCTGTTCTTCTTGCTTTTGGGGCGTTTTATGCCCGGATCTCCTGCCATACGCTCTTGCCGTCCAGCGTGGAAGCGTCCACTTCCAGATACTCGCAGATGGTCTTGGCGATGGTGCCGAAGCACAGCTTGGTGCCCAGATCCGTACCCGCCTTTACGCCCTTGCCGCAGACCAGATACGGCACATACTCGCGGGTATGGTCGGTAGTCTTGGTGTAGGAGGGGTCGCAGCCGTGGTCGGCGGTGATCATAAGCAGGTCGCCCTCCCGCATCCCCGGCAGGAAGTCGGCCAGAAAACGGTCGAACTCCGTAGCGGCGGCAGCGTAGCCTGCCACATCGCGGCGGTGGCCGTAGAGCATATCAAAATCCACCAGATTCACGAAGGCAAGGCCTTCAAAATCCCGGGTCTGCAAGGCTTTGGTAAAGGCGATGCCGTTGGTGTTGCCGGTGGTCTTGATCTTTTCGGTCACGCCCTCGCCGTCAAAGATATCGTAGATCTTGCCCACAGCGATCACGTCCTTACCGGCGTCCTTCAGCAGATCCAGCATGGTGGCGCGGGGCGGCTTCAGGCTCAGGTCGTGGCGGTTGGTGGTGCGGTAGAAGGTATCGGCGCTGCTGCCAAGGAAGGGGCGGGCGATCACGCGGCCCACACCATACTTGCCCTTGAGCATTTCCCGGGCGATCTCGCAGTAGCGGTACAGCTCCTGCACCGGCACAAGCTCCTCGTTGGCGGCAACCTGAAAAACACTGTCGGCGCTGGTGTACACGATGAGGGCGTTTTCCCGCATAGCCTGTTCGCCGTAGTCCTTCAGCACCTGCGTGCCGGAATAGGGCTTGTTGCACAGCACCTTGTGGCCGGTCTTTTGCTCATATTCCCGAATCAGCTCCTCCGGGAAGCCCTCGGGGAAGGTGGGCAGCGGCTCCGGGCTGACCACACCGGCGATCTCCCAGTGGCCGATGGTGGTATCCTTGCCCATGCTCTGCTCCTGCAGGCGGGCAAAGGCAGCCGCCGGGACATCCGTTCTCTCCCCTGCGGTCACGCCGTCGATGTTGAACAAGCCCAGCTTGCGCAGATTGGGACAGTTGAAATTGGGGTGGTTCGCAATGGCACCCAAGGTGTTGGTGCCTGCATCGCCGAAGGCAGCGGCATCCGGCTCTGCGCCGATGCCAAAGCTGTCCAGAACGATCAGAAAAACACGTTTTTCCATAATGGTCACTCCATTCTCCGGGGCGTGCCCCGGAACAGTACTACTTTATTACCCTTATTATAAGCAAAAAGCGTATCGGATGCAAGAGGAAGTGGCCTTGTGCGGTCTTATCAATTTTTACGTTTTGCAGCAGTTTTCCCCTGTCAGACGGCACGCGGAAAGCTGCGGCGCATCGTTAAAAGTTTTACAATCTCTTCCGCGGACAGAAACAAATGTAAAAACTTGTATTCAAGCAAAAATTCCTCTTGCTCTCTTGCACCGGAATGATTATAATAATAGGTGGTAGAGTTTTGGGTTTCCCCGCTCTGCCATATAAACCGACCCGCTGTACCGGGAGCTTTTGCTCCCATTGGTCATACACAGCAGCCTGCAGGGATGCTGTGCCGGATATAAGTAAGAGAGAGTTGACGGAGGTATATTGCATGAGAAAGACGAAAATTATTTGCACCCTTGGCCCTTCCACTGATAAGGAAGGCGTGCTGCGCGATCTGATCGCCAACGGCATGAACGTGGCCCGCTTTAATTTTTCCCACGGTTCCCACGAGGAGCATCTGGGCCGCTTTGAAAAGCTGAAGGCTCTGCGCGAAGAGCTGGGCAAGCCCGTGGCCGCACTGCTGGACACCAAGGGCCCCGAGATCCGCCTGAAGGACTTCAAGAACGGCGTTGAGAATCTGGTTGCAGGCCAGACCTTTACCCTGACCACCCGCGATGTGGAGGGCACCAACGAGATCTGCTCCATCACCTACAAGGACCTGCCCATGGACGTGGAGCCGGGCGGCACCATCATGCTGGACGACGGCCTGATCAAGCTGCAGATCCAGACCGTGAACGATACCGACATCGTCTGCACTGTGCTGAACAACGGCAAGATCAAGAACAAGAAGGGCGTCAACGTGCCCGGCGTGCACCTGTCCATGCCGTATATGAGCCAGCGCGATAAGGATGATATCATTTTCGGCATCCAGCAGGGCTATGATTTCATCGCCGCCTCTTTTGTGCGCACCGCACAGGACGTGTACGATATCCGCAACCTGCTGAACCAGTACGACTCCAACATCCGCATCATTGCAAAGATCGAGAACCGCGAGGGCGTGAACAACATCGACAGCATTCTGGCTGCTGCCGATGCCGTGATGGTCGCCCGTGGCGATCTGGGCGTGGAGATCGACTTCACCGAGCTGCCCGGCATCCAGAAGACCATCATCGAGCGCTCCTTCTCCTTCGGCAAGCCCATCGTCACCGCTACCCAGATGCTGGACAGCATGATGGTGAACCCCCGCCCCACCCGCGCCGAGATCTCGGACGTGGCAAACGCCATCTACGACGGCACCTCTGCCATTATGCTGTCCGGTGAGACCGCTGCCGGTGCCTACCCCGTGGAGGCGCTCAAGACCATGTCCGCCATTGCAGAGCGCACCGAGCAGGAGGGCTTCCATCTGCGCAGCCGCACGATGGATTCCAACCCCGGCAAGATCAGCGTATCCGACGCTACCGCCCATGCTGCCTGCCTGACCGCACGGGATGTGAACGCCGCCGCCATCGTGACCGTGTCCGAGTCCGGCACCACTGCCCGCCTGCTGAGCAAGTACCGCCCGCAGCAGCCCATCATTGCCTGCGTCATGCGCGAGCAGGTACAGCGTCAGCTGTCCCTGAGCTGGGGCATCACCCCGCTGATGATGTCTCTGGCACACAGCACCGATGAGCTGATCGAGATGTCCACCGCTCTGGCCAAGGAGAACGGCTACCTGCACAACGGCGAACTGGCTGTTGTGACTGCAGGCGTGCCCGTGGGCGTTTCCGGCACTACCAACATGATCAAGATCCACATGGTGGGCAACTGTCTGGCTACCGGCGTGGGTGTCGGCCCTGAGAACAACGATGTTGCCAGCGGCAAGGCCTGCGTCTGCCGCACCATGGACGAGGTGCGCGCCAAGTTCAAGCCCGGCATGGTGCTGGTGGTGCCTTCCACCAGCAACGAGATGCTGAGCTTTGTGCGCGACGCCGCCGCTCTGGTGGTAGAGGAGCCCGGCCTGAACAGCCACGCCGCCATTGCCGGCAAGGCACTGCTGAAGCCCACCGTTGTGGGTGCCGCCGGTGCTACCAGCCACATCCGCGATGGTCTGATGGTGGCTGTGGACTGCGCACACGGCAGTGTGCAGCGCCTGCAGGGCTAAGACATAAAAGGAGAACCGTAGTATGGAACGTATCGCAAGCTTTTGCGTGGATCACACCCGGCTGGAGCGCGGGATGTATCTGAGCCGTCAGGATGGCGATGTGCTCACTTGGGACATCCGCATGAAAAAGCCCAATCAGGGCGATTACCTGACCACCGCTGCCGCTCACACGCTGGAGCACCTGTTTGCTACCTATGCGCGCAACAGCGCCGTGAAGGACGGGGTGATCTATGTTGGCCCCATGGGCTGCCGCACCGGCTTTTACCTGCTTACCCGGGGGCTGACCCCGGCGCAGGCATTGCAGCTGACGGTGGATGCCTACCGCTTTATGGCTGGCTTTGAGGGCGCTGTGCCCGGTGCCAGCGAGGTGGAGTGCGGCAACTACCGCGATATGGATCTGCCCGCCGCCAAAGCCGAGGCCGCTGCCATGCTGCCTGTGCTGGAAGCATTGACCGCAGAGGATCTGCACTACTGATCTATGAACCAAAAGGAGCACCGCACAGTATTTTTGTGCGGTGCTCCTTTTTTAGCTGTAAGACGATTTTGAATAACCTCCGCTTCACTCTGGATATCTTCAGCGGAAAGAATATTTATAATTTAGGGCAGGGGAACATCCGCGGACGTTCCCCTGCCCTATTTTCACAAAAAGAGATCTCAAATCAGCCCCAAGGCTGCAAACTCCTTGGCAATGCCGTCCTCGTACACCGAGGGAGCAATGCGGTCGCAGCGCTGCTTCAGACTTGCAGAGCCGTTGGCCATACAAACGCTGATGCCGACCACATCGGTCATTTGCAGGTCGTTGTCGCTGTCGCCGAAGCCGATGCTGTCCTGCAGAGGCACGCCAAGATAGTCACATACCGCCTTGATGCCGCGCCCTTTATCAAATTTGCGGTTGATGAGTTCGCCGTTCACATAGCCGCCGTCCAGACCGTCCAGCTTGCTCTCGCAGAACACGAATCGGTCCTCGTACAGGCGCTTGGCTTCGTCCAAGTCCTCGCTGCGCTCCGCGATATACACGATCTTATACAGCGGCTCGCCCTTGTAATCGGCCAGCGGGCTGATGGTCATGCCGTCCTCCATGGCCTTGCGCCAGCGGGCAGCTTCGCTGTTCAGGGGGCCTGCATCCCGGTGGGTGAAGCTCCAGCGCTCGATCATCTTCAGGCTGCCGTAGGTGGCATCCCGCGCTTCCAGCGTGCACTCCACGCCGTGGCGCTCCATGGCGCTGCGCACATCCTGTGCCAGCTGCGGCTCCATGGGCAGGTCTACCAGTACCTTGTCCCCGCAGAATACATAGCCGCCGGCGCTGCACACTGCGCCGTCAAAGCCGTAGTCCAGCAGCGGCTGGGTCATGCGCAGATTGCGCCCGGTGCACAAAAACAGCTTGTGGCCGTTGGCGTGTGCTTTGCGCAGCGCCTCCACCGTGCTTTGGGGGATCAGCATCTCGCCCGGGGGCAGCAGCGTGCCGTCGATATCTAAAAAGATCAGTTTTTGTTTCATTCGTTCCTCTTTTTTACAGTGAGCCGCGCTCTACCAGCGTATAGCCCAGCGTGGTCTGACGCACCGGCGCAGCGTCCGGCCCGGTGTGTTCTAAACTTTGCAGCAGCATCCGGGCAGCCTCCTGCCCTACCTGCTTTTGGTAGAAGCGGATGGTGGTCAGGCCGGGCTCCACCACCTTGCCCGCCCAGTTGTCTCCGATGCCTGCAAGGCCGACGTCCTGCCCTACCCTGCGCCCGGCATCCCGCAGCACCTGCAACGCGCCAAAGGCCACCGTGTCGGTCACGCAGACCACACCATCCAGCTGCGGGCAGCGTGCCAGCAGCTCCTCCATGCAGCGGTGCCCCTCTTCCATGGAAAAGGCAGCGCAGCAGACGCGGGGCAGACCGTCCGCGTTTAGTCCCACCTCCCGCAGCGCATCCTGCACACCCTGCCGACGGGCAATGCCGGTGGCGGCGTCCTGCTCGCTGCCGCCGATGTACACGATATTTCTGCGGCCATGCTCCAGCATCTTCCGGGTCAGGTCACGGGCGGCAGAGCGGTCATCATTATAAACGCAGGGCAGGTCTGCAAAGCGCTGCCCCGTTACCACCACAGGCACACGGCAGTCTTTCAGCGCCTTGCACAGCTGCGGGCTGGAATCATAGCCCAGCAGAATGATACCGGCCACATGGTTGCGCTGCAATGCTGTAAGATATTCCAGTTCCATCTGCTCGTCCAGCTCGGTGTTCGCCAACAGCATCAGGTAGCGGCTTGCGCCCAACTCGGATGCAATGCCGCCGATGATCTGCCCCACCGACTGGGAGCTGATGCTGGGCACGATGACCCCCACCTGACGCACCTTACCGGTGCGCAGGGTCTGGGCGGCAGTGTCCGGGCTGTAACCGGTCTGCTCCACTACGGCTTGTATCACGGCACGCTTCTGCTCGCTGAGGGGGCCGCCGTTCAAATAGCGGCTGACCGCAGCGCTGGAAACACCTGCCAGCTTTGCAATATCACTGATGGTCATGGGGTTTTCTCCGTTCCCTCTCCGGTAGCAATGTGTAAACGTTTTCATGTTTATTATAAATCCGTTTCATATTTCCCGCAAGAGGTGCAATGACCGTTTTTCTGCGGGGCAGTCTGCTGTTTTTTTGGTTGTTTTGTACAACACAGCTGTCTTTGCTTTCCGATTTACCACCAGATTTGTAAAAACGTTGTGCTTATAGCAGTCCCATGCTGATGGCGCGTGCGATAAGCCCCAGCACCAGCGCCGCCAGAACAATGCCCAGCGCCACCCTGCTCTCGCCGCCGGTCTGCTGCTTTTTACTGCGGGACGCCGTGCTGCGGCTCTGTTTTGTACCGGTGCTGCGGCTGCGGGTAGCTGTGCTCTGCCGCCCGGCAGTGCTTTTGGTGCTGCGGGTCTGCTGTGCGCTGCGGGGTTTGCTGCGAGCGGCAGTTTTCCCCTGCTGCGTGTTCTGTGGGCTGCTCTTGCGTGCTTTAAGGGGCTTGCCCTCGCTACACCGGCTCAGGTAGTCCTCCGCCTCACGGTAATACTGCGCCAGCTCGTTTTCTTTAAAGGCGGTACCGGCGTAGCCCTCTTCCAAAGCCTCGATGGCTTCATTGAACAGCAGGGCTGCCTTTGCGCCGTCCGCTGCAACTGCCGCGTGGGCAGCTTCGTTGCGGGCGGTGCGGATGGCGTTGCAGGCATGGCGGGCGGCAGAGGGGTGCGCCGTGTTGCCCAGCAGGTCCAGCGGGCGGGCGGCATCGGTCTCCGGGTCCAGCAGCACCCGCATACACAGGGTGGTGTCCAGCTGCTGCCAGCTGGTCTTGCCGGTAAGGTCCGGCATCCGGTCGTAGTAATCCGGGCTTTCCTGCTTGCGGGCGGCAATATGCTCCAGCAGCGCATCCAGACTGTGCGCCCCGGGCTTGCGCTCCCAGTGCCAGCGCAGCAGGCGGCGGCTGATCTCATCGCAGGCGGTCTTGATCTCAAAAGCGACCTGTAAAGCTTGTTCCGGCATGGTATTTCCTTTCTGTGCAATGCACACAAAAGGCGGAGAAGGCACGCTGCCCCCTCCGCCGGGATGATCTTATTTTACAGCACGAACTGGTAGTACACAAAGCCGCACAGCGCAATGGCTGCGCACAGGATGGCCGTAATAGGCGGCACCCAGCGGATCAGCGCTTCTGCCACGCTGTCCCGGCTGTCCTCGTACTCTTCGTCATTCTCCATGGGCTCGGGCTGACGCACCGGAGCCGGGGCCGGACGTCGGGCGGCGGCGGGCATCACACGGGTGCCTTCGTCTGCCGCAGCTGCGCCGGAAATCGGTGCGCGGGCAGAGGCGTCCAGCACCCGGGTAGGCTCCGAGATGGGCTGGACAGGGGCAGCCTTCGGCTGGTAAGCCGTTGCACCCATGACCCGGGTGGGCTCCTCTACGGGCGCCGCCGGGGCGGCAGGGGCTGCACCCACGATGCGGGTAGGCTCCTCCACCGCAGCGGGCGCTGCGGGAGCCGCCGGGGCGCTGAGAGGCATTTCCATCTCATCTGCCGGGGCGGCGGGCTGCAACAGGGTGTTCAGTGCGTTCTGCAGCAGAATGCGGTCACAGCCGCACTCCGAGCAGTAAACGGTGTCCTCCTCGGTGGGGTGGAAGGCACCGCAGGCGCAGTACCAGCCGTTTTCAAACACCTGCGGCTGATACTTGAGCCCGGTGCGGTTCATGCGTGCTTCCAGCGCCTTTTGCAGCTCCGGGGCCAGACGGCGGGGTGCGGGCAGGCGCACACGCTTGATGCCGTCCAGATGCACCACACGCTTACCGTTGTACACATTACACAGCGAAACATCCACGCTGGTGATGGCCTTTGCCGTGATGAACACGGCATCGTCCTGCCCGAACAGCTCGCCGGGCTTTACCTGAAGATCCCGGTACTCGAACTTATCCTCGCACAGGATCACACCGTCCACGCCCTTGCACTTGAAGTGGATCTCCAGTGCGGTCAGGGTCACGCGGGAAATATTCTTGAAGGTCAGGCAGACAGCGTGCTCGCCGCTGACGTCCCCCTTGAGCAGCTCCACGCAGACGAACTGCACCGGGCTGCCGGGAGTATAGTAGTTTGCACGGGTCTGGGCGACCGGGTTAAAATTTTCCTCCACGATGCTCGCTCCTTTCCTAAAAAAGCTTAGTCCTGCTGCTCCGGGGCGTCCGGCTGCGGCACTTCCGGCTGGGCAGGCTCGGCCTGCTCGGCGGGTTCGGCGCACTCAGCGGTCTCCGCAGGCTCTGCGGGCTGCACCGGGGCAGGCTGCACGGTCTGGTCGGGCTGTGCCTGCTCGGGCTTTGCGTCCTCGCAGGGAGGCAGGGTACCGCCGGCCATAATGGTGTTGAACTGCTCCTCGTTGAGCTTTTCGCGCTCCATCAGAGCCTTGGCAAGCGCATGGAGCTGGTCGATGTTCTCGGTCAGGGTGCGGCGGCAGGTCTCGTAGGCTTCGTCGATGATATCACGGGTCTCGCTGTCGATCTCGGCAGCAGTGGTCTCGCTGTAACCCTTGCCCTGACCAAAGTCGCGGCCAAGGAAGGTCTCCTCCTGCGAGGTACCGTAGACCACAGGGCCCAGACGCTCGGAGAAGCCGTAGCGGGTGATCATCTGACGGGCGATGTTGGTGGCCTGCTGCAGGTCGTTGGAAGCACCGGTGGAGATGTCCTCCAAGATCAGCTGCTCGGCTACGCGGCCGCCCAGGCTGGACACGATATCCTCGAACATCTCGCCCTTGGTCACATAGCTGCGATCCTTCTCGGGCAGATACATGGTGTAACCACCGGCCTGACCGCGCGGGATGATGGTGATCTCGTGCACGCGGGGATGATGCTTGCAGTAGAAGCCTGCCACGGCGTGACCGGCCTCGTGGTAGGCGGTGAGCTTTTTCTCCTCCGGGGTGACCACGCGGCTCTTCTTCTCGGGGCCAGCCATCACCTTCATGGATGCTTCCTCGATATCCTCCATGGTAATGGCCTTGCGGTTGCGGCGGGCTGCCAGCAGCGCGGCCTCGTTGACAAGGTTCTCAAGGTCTGCACCGGCAAAACCGGCGGTGCGCTGGGCAATGACCTTCAGGGAGACGTCCGGTGCAAGGGGCTTGTTGCGGGTGTGCACCTTCAAAATCTCTTCGCGTCCCTTGACATCCGGCAGACCCACATAGACCTGACGGTCAAAGCGGCCGGGGCGCAGCAGCGCCTTATCCAGAATATCAGCACGGTTTGTGGCAGCCATGACGATGATGCCGTCGTTGGCCTCAAAGCCGTCCATCTCCACCAGCAGCTGGTTCAGGGTCTGCTCGCGCTCATCGTGACCGCCGCCTAGACCTGCGCCGCGCTGACGACCCACGGCATCGATCTCGTCAATAAAGATGATGCAGGGCATGGTCTTTTTGGCCTTGTCGAACAGGTCACGCACGCGGGATGCGCCCACGCCGACATACATTTCCACAAAGTCAGAGCCGGAGATGGAGTAGAAAGGCACCCCAGCCTCGCCTGCACAGGCACGCGCCAGCAGGGTCTTACCGGTACCCGGAGGGCCCACCAGCAGCACGCCGTGGGGAATGCGGGCACCCAGCGTATTAAACTTATCCGGGCTCTTGAGGAACTCCACAACTTCCTTGAGCTCCTCCTTTTCCTCGTCCTCACCGGCTACATCGGCAAAGGTAGCAGTCTTTTTGTTCTCGTGCTCGTCCTTTACCTTGGCCTTGCCTACATTCATGATGCCGCCGCCACCGGCGCCGCCGCGCATCATGGAGAACAGCAAGAAGCCGGTGCAGCCCAGCATAGCCAGATAGAACAGGATCTCCATCCAGGGGATGGTCTCCTTGGCGGGCACATAGTCATACACCATGGGTGCGTCGGGGTTGGCTGCATCGTACTGAGCGATGTAGTCCGACACATGATCCACGAACATCCGGGCGTAGGGCAGCTTATAGCTGACTGTCTCGGTGCCGTCATCGTTCTTCTTTACCCCGGTGGGGGCAGAGGAAGATGAGGACAGCAGGCCAGAAAGCAGCCCGCCCGTGGACTGGGTGGTGGTCTGCTCGGTAGCATTGGGCAGCTCCTGTGTACCCTCCTTCAGGGTCATGGTAATCACGCCGGTATTCAGATCCAGCGAGAATTTGGTGACCTGATTGCTCTCAAAATAGTGTACCACCGTGGAATATGCCATGGAGGAGCCGCTGGCGCTGCTGCCGGTGCCGCCCAGCACCGACCACACCATCAGCACGGCTGCCAGCACAATGGCGATCACCAGCGGATTGAAACGGGGTTTCTTCGGTTGCAAAAAAATCAACTCCAGTTCTGGATTTTTATAATGGACAGGTTACTTCGTGTAGACCTCGGGCTTCAGCACGCCGACATAGGGCAGGTTGCGGTATTTTTCATCGTAGTCCAGACCATAGCCCACCACGAACTCGTCCGGCACCTGAAAACCCTCGTAATCCGGCTGGATGTCGGCCTTACGGCGGCTGGGCTTATCAAGGATGGTGCAGATCTTAACGGAGTTCGGATTGCGCATCTTGAGCATGGGCACAAGGTTGGACAGGGTAACGCCGGTGTCCAGAATGTCCTCCACGATCAGCACATCCTTACCGGACAGATCGCCGTCCAGATCCTTGATGATCTTGACCAGACCGCTTGTGGTGGTGTTGCTGCCGCCGTAGCTGGAGACCACCATAAAGTCGATATTGCAGGGGATGCTCACAGCCCGCATCAGGTCGGCCATAAAGACCACCGAGCCCTTGAGGATGGACACCAGCACCAGATTTTTACCGGCATAATCCCGGCTGATCTGAGCGCCCAGCTCTGCCACCTTGGCCTTCAGCTGCTCTTCGCTGACCAGAACGGTCTTGACATCATCGTGCATACTCATTTGTTTTTTCCTCCTGTGTTTCGATCTCTGCATCCAAGTGCAGGATCCATCTGCTTTCCGTGTCCGGTGCAAGGCCATCGGCAAAGCCTTCTCCACACACCCATAAAATTTCACTTCCGCTGGCCAGCAGCGGCAGCGTATCCCGCAGTTTGTTCGGGACACCGGCCTCGTTCATCCACTTGCGCAGCGGTTTGCTCAAGCCCCGCCCCGCAGGCCGGAAGCGGTCTCCCGGCTGCCGGGCGCGCAGCACAAGGCCAGTGTACAACGTAGTTATTCTAGCATAATCCGCCCGATTTTTTAAGTCTTTTTTATGAACGACTTGTATTTTTTCTTCAAAATCAGCTCTTAACAGCTCTGCTTTCCCCTTCCAGCCCCCGCGCAGCCGGAATTCCGGCTGTTTTTCGGGCAAAAAAGGCACCTGCTGCGGCGCTCTCTCCGGCTGCTCGGGCAGCACTTGCGGCAGCGTTTCCTGCCGCAGACAGCCGTTCCCGGCGCAAAAACGCACCTGTCCGGTCAGCTGTACCGCGCCGCTGCCCTGCCGCACCACGGCGTACAGCAGCTGCACATATTTTTCCTCTGCATCCCGTACTGGGGCCACAAGGCTGTGCAGCGCAGTTTCCAGCAGCAATGGGTCTGCCGCCTGCAAAGGTGCCAGCTGCCACGCCGGTTCTGCGCCGGGCAGGCGTGCCGCCGCCAGAAGCTTTGCAGCCCCGGCGGCAAGGTAGGCGTCTGCCCGCGCGGCCTTTTCGCAGAAGCGCGCCAGATTCTGCACCGCTGCCGCGTTGGTGCTTTCCAACGCAGGCAGGGCGCTGTGGCGCAGCCGGTTGCGGGCGTAGGCATCGGTGTCGTTGGTCTCATCGGTGACCCACGGCTGCCCCGCTGCCCGGCAGACGGTCTCGGTCTCGGCGCGGCTCAGGCAGAGCAGCGGGCGCAGGTAGCACCCGCGTCTTGGCCGGATGCCGCCCGCGCCGTGCAGCCCGGTGCCGCGCGCCAGCCGCAGCAGCAGCGTTTCGGCTTGGTCATTTGCAGTATGGGCCGTGGCGATGGCATCTATCCCCTGCCCCTGCAGCTGCGCAAAGGCCGTGTAGCGCAGGCGGCGCGCCCAGTCCTCCCCGGCGTGCGCCGGGGGCACCGCCAGTTCTGCGGCATGGAACACCCGCAGCGGCACGCCCAAGCGGGCACATTCTGCCCGCACAAAGGCCTCGTCCCGGTCGGCGCTCTGCCCGCGCAGACCGTGATTCACATGGCAGGCAGAGAGCGTATAGCCGAACTTCGGCTGCATCTGACGCAGCAAGAGCAGCAGCGCCATGCTGTCTGCCCCGCCGGAGACTGCCGCCGCCAGCCGCAGCGGTACGCCGGGCTGCAATAGCCCCTCCCGGGTGCAGAAATCCTCCACCCGGGCAAGAATCGCGGCATCCATCAGCGCTTGAAGTCCACATCCATAAAGCGGGTGTGGGCACCATCCCAGCCCAGCGGCACCGTGCTGGTCTCGCCGTGACGGTTCTTTGCCACGATGCACTCAGCGGTATCGGCATCCACCTCGGCACCGTCCGGGTTCTGGCTGGCGTAGTAGGAATCGCGGTACAGGAACAGAACGCAGTCTGCGTCCTGCTCGATGGAACCGGAGTCGCGCAGGTCCGAAAGCTGCGGGCGGTGGCTGGAGTTGTTGCCCTGCTTTTCCACCGCACGGGACAGCTGGCTCAGTGCGATGATGGGCACGTTCAGTTCCTTGGCCATGATCTTCAGGTTTCGGGTGATGGAGCTGATCTCCTGCACGCGGTTCTCGCTGCGCTGGCCGGTGGTCATCAGCTGCAGGTAGTCGATAACGATCAGGCCCACATTGGGGCGGGCAGGGTCCTGATTCACCCGGCGGATCTTGGCCTTCATCTCGGTGATGGTGATGCCGGAGGTATCGTCCATATAGATCGGTGCATCGTGCAGTTTTTCAGTCGCCAGTGCCAGATACTCCCAGTCCTCGGCGCGCAGCGCACCGGTGCGGAAGGCCTGACTGTCGATACCGGCCTCCGACGAGAGGATGCGGTTGGTCAGCTGCTCCTTGGTCATTTCCAAGCTGAAGATGGCCACCGGCACCTTTTGCTGCATGGCCACGCGGGTGGCGATATTCAGCGCAAAGCTGGTCTTACCCATACCGGGGCGGGCTGCCAGAATGACCAGATCGCCGCGGCCAAGGCCGGTAAGCACAGTGTCCAGCAGACGAAATCCGGTGGGGATGCCCTTGTACTTATCCGCATCCGGGCCGCTGATCTTTTGCAGGTTGGTCAGCGTTTCCACCATACTGGACGAAAGCGGGGTCAGAGCACTGGAATCGCGGCCGGAGCGGATCTCGTAGATACGCTGCTCGGCGTTTTCCAGCAGAAGGTCGGCGTCCGGCTCATCCCCGGCGTCCTGCAAGATGTCCTTGGCAACGCCCATCAGCTGACGCACCAGATATTTTTCCTGCACGATCTGGGCATAGGCCTTTACATTGGAGATGCTGGGCACCGTTTCTGCCAGACCGGTCAGGTAGATCTTGGCCTCGTCTGCGCTTGGGAACACGCCATCGGACACCACCGCATCCAGCAGGGTGACAAAATCAATGGTCTGGTCGTTGGTGAACAGGCGCAGCATTTCCGTCCAGATCTGGGCGTTCTGCCGGGTGTAGAACATTTCCGGCTTGATGATCTCCACCAGATCGGTCAGGGTGTCGGGCTTGAGCAGCACCGCGCCCAGCACGCTCTGCTCCGCCTGCATATTGTAGGGCAGATTGATGCCCACGCTCTCCAGATTCAGTTCATTGGAATAACGTCGTTCGTTCGGCATAGTAGTTTGTCCTTATCCAAAATCCAAAGCATCCTGTAAAGCCAAAAAGCGCCCCCTGCTGTGAGGGGGCGCAAACGGCACACAGATCAGGCCTGTTCCACTTCCACCTGGATCTTGAAGGAAGCCACGACGCCAACGTACAGACGGACCTTGCCGTTGAACACACCGGCGTCCTTGATGTCCTTGGTCTCCAGCTCGATCTTCTTTTTGTCGATGGGTGCACCTGCCAGCGCAGCCAGTGCCTCGGCAACTTCCTTGCCGGTCACCTTGCCGTGCAGACGGCCGGATGCGCCGCCCTTGGCCTTGATGGTCACGGTCTTGCCTTCGATCTTGGCAGCCAGAGCCTTTGCGGCTGCCACATTCTCAGCCTCGTGGAAATCGGCTGCGGCCTCCTTGCCGCGGGCCATGTTCACAGCGCTGGCATCCGCCACAGCGGCCAGCTTGCGCGGGAACAGGTAGTTGCGGGCGTAGCCGTCGGAGACCTCGTGGATCTCGTCCTTCTTGCCAATGCCCTTGATATCCTGCTTCAGAATCACTTTCATGATAGTATCCCTCACTTCTCACCGGAAAACCGGTGCAGTCTTATAGTAATAGTATAGCGCATTTGTCGTTTTTGGGCAAGAGGAAGCGGGAAAACAGCACGGAAATCAGCTTTTGCAGCTTACCTCGAAGCAAAAGCCTTCACCCCTTGGGGGGAAGGTGGCGCGTAGCGCCGGATGAGGGGTAATTCCGGTAGCAGCGCCCTCATCAGTCACCTACGGTGACAGCTTCCCCCGACCGGGGGAAGCCTTTATTCGGAAATCTGATTTCCATGAGAAAACCGTTTATGCCAGTTCCTTTGCGGCAACGTCCAGCGCTACCTCGATGACCTTGTCCATATCGTAGTACTTATACTCGCCCAGACGGCCGCCGAAGATCACACCCGGCTCGGCATCGGCCAGCGCCTTATACTGCGCATACAGGGCGCCGTTCTTCTCGTCGTTGACGGGATAGTAGGGCTCGTCGCCCTTTTTCCACTCGGCGCTGTACTCCCGGCTGATGACGGTCTTGGGCTGGGTGCCGAACTCAAAGTGCTTATGCTCGATGATGCGGGTATAGGGGGTCTCGGCATCGGTGTAGTTGACCACTGCGTTGCCCTGATAGTTGTCGGTGTCCAGCACCTCGGTCTCAAAGCGGACGCTGCGGTACTGCAAAGCACCCAGACGGTAGCCAAAATAGGCATCCACCGGGCCGGTGTAGACCACCTTTTCAGCCAGTGCGTCCAGCGCAGCCTTTTCGGCCAGATAATCCACGTTCAGGCGTACCTCGGTACCGGCCAGCATCTTTTCCACCATAGCGGTGTAGCCGCCATTGGGGATGCCCTGATACAGGGCGTTGAAGTAGTTGTCATCGTAGGTGAAGCGTACCGGCAGGCGCTTGATGATAAAGGCAGGCAGCTCGGTACAGGGACGTCCCCACTGCTTGCCGGTGTAGCCCTTGATGAGCTTTTCGTAGATATCGGTGCCCACAAGGCTGATGGCCTGCTCTTCCAGATTCTGCGGGTCGGTGATGCCTGCAGCAGCCTTCTGCTCCTCGATTTTTGCCTTGGCTTCGGCAGGGGTCACCACGCCCCACATCTTGTTGAAGGTGTTCATGTTGAAGGGCAGGTTGTAGATCTGGCCGTGGTAGTTGGCCACCGGGCTGTTGGTGTAGCGGTTGAACTCTGCAAACTGGTTCACATACTGCCACACGGCCTTGTTGTTGGTGTGGAAGATATGCGCGCCGTAGCGGTGCACATTGATGCCCTCCACAGCCTCGGTGTAGATATTGCCCGCGATATGGTCGCGCTTATCAATGACCAGACACTTTTTGCCTGCCTTTTTGGCCTCGTGGGCAAACACGGCGCCGAACAGACCGGCACCAACGATAAGATAATCGTACTGTTTCATGTTTTATTCCCCTTTTGCCGGTCGTGCTTCCGGCGTAGTCTTTTTCTGGGAGAGATAATATTGGTCGATGGCGTCCTGAATGCGGCTGCGGGCCGCCTGCGGGGTGATATGCTTCAGCTGAGCTGCTGCCATGGTCTGATGACCGCCGCCGCCCAGCGACTCCATGATCACCTGCACATTCACGGCACCCATGCTGCGGGCAGAGACGTTCACCCCGTTGCCCACCTGCACTGCCACAAAGCTGGCGTCCACGCCCTGAATGCGCAGCAGGTCGTTGGCGGCCTGCGCAATGGCGACCCGGGCTTCCGGGGCCACCTCGCCGCCAATGGAGATGGCACAGTTTTTGTACATCTGCGCCTTTTCCACCAGATCGGCCTTGGCATTGTACTCCACCATGGTCACATCGAACAGCCTGCGCACCCGCTCGGTCTCTGCGCCGTAGCGGCGCAGGGCGGCTGCGGCTTCAAAGGTGCGCACACCGGTGTGCAGGGTAAAGTCCTGCGTATCCAGCAGGATACCGGCAAGCAGACCTTCGGCCTCTATACGGTTGGGCTTGTCGTCCCGCTCGCCCACATACTGCAACAGCTCGGTGACCAGCTCGCTGGCCGAGGAGGAATAGGGCTCGTGACAGACCAGCGCCGGGTTCTCGATGTAGCCCACGCCCTTGCGGTGGTGGTCGATAACGGCCACCTTGCCGCATTTTTCCAGAATGTCCTTGCTTTCCACAAGACCCACCTGATATGTATCCACCACGATGCATAAGGTGCGCTTGGAGATGATAGGCAGGGCATCCTTGGGGTCAATGAAGTCATCCTTCTGCCCCGCCTTGCACAGCGCATCGATCAGGCTGGCCGCCAGTGTAGCGTCCCGCCGGACGGCGATGACCGCCGGCACATCGCAGATCTTACAAATGCGCAGCACGCCCTCGGCTGCGCCGATGGCATCCAGATCGCTCATGCGGTGACCCATGATGACCACATGGTCGGCTTCCTTGATCAGCTTGACCAGCTGGTCGGCCACAAGGCGGCTGCGCACCTTGCTGCGCTTTTCCACGCCGTGGCTCACGCCGCCGTAGAAGGTAAAGCCGTCCAGCGTCATCTCAGCGGCCTGATCGCCGCCGCGTCCCTGCGCCATATCCAGCGCGTGCTCTGCCATGTCCTGCGCTTCCCGCAGGGTGCGTGCGCCGCGCCCGATACCAATGGACATCGAAAGGCTCACGCCGGGGTCCAGTGCGCGGATCTTATCCAGCACATCGTAGCCGCGGTTGGAGAACTGCTCCAGCTGGCGCTCCTCTACCACGGCGATGTAGCGGCCGCCGCTGCCTACCCGGCGCAGAAAGCCGCTGCCACGCCCGATCATCTCCTCCAGAATGCGGTTGACGCCCTCCAGCAGGCGGGCACGCTCGCTGTCCATCAGATCCCCGAACACATCGTCGTAGCCGTCCAGCTGAAAGGCAAGATACCCCGGACGACTGGCCTTGTACTCTGCCTCGATGCGGCGCAGCTCGGTCTCCTCGTTCAGCACCAGCAGGGTCATGCTTTCGGCTTCGCCGGGCACGGTGGAGCTGTGCACGCTCCAGTAGCCCTCGGCAAGGATCAGCAGCTGTCCCTCACGCTTGCGGCACAGCTGCAGATCCAGCCCAGGCAGCAGTTTCTGCACCCGGCTGGCCAGCACATCCTGCCCGCCCAGCAGGCGGGTGCGGAACTGGCTGTTGTACCACAGCACCGTCTCGCCGGAGAGCAGCGCCGCCGGCTGGGAAAGGGGCTCCAGGCTGAACTGCACCTTGGATTTTTCAAATGTGGTGCCGCTTGTCCAGCGCACCACCCAGCTGCGCAGCTTGCAGCGGAACAAGGTTGCCCCTATACCCCACAGCACCACCAGCACAGCCAGCAGCGGCCACGCCGTGGGGCGCTGCACCAGCAGCACCAGCAGCAAAAGGCCGCACAGCACCGCCAGACTGGCCGTGAGCATTTCCAGTGTCCATCTTGGTTTACGTTTCATTGGTTTTTTGCCTCCTCAGACGCTGCACCGCCTTGCGGTGCGCCCGAATCAGACCTCCATCAGGATCGGCAGGATCATCGGGCTGCGCTTGGTGCGCCGGTAGATATAGCTGCTCAGTGCCTCACGCACACGGGTCTTTACGCTGTTCCAGTCCCGGACGTGCTCGTCCACACAGCGCTCCAGTGCATTTTCCACAATGCTCTGGGCACCGTCCATCAGGCTCTCGTTCTCGCGCACATACACGAAGCCCCGGCTTACCAGATCCGGCCCGGCCAGCACCTTGCCAGTCTTGCTGTCCACGGTGGCCACGATGATGACGAGGCCGTCCTCGGAAAGGTGCTTGCGGTCCCGCAGCACCACATTGCCCACATCGCCCACGCCAAGGCCGTCCACCATGACGGCACCGGCGGTCACCGGCTCGCCCAGCTTCATCTCGTCCTGCGAGAGGATAACGTTGGAGCCGTTTTCCGCAATGAGGATATTGCTGGTGGGAATGCCCAGACTTGCAGCGGTGAGGGCGTGCTTTTTCAGCTGCTTATACTCGCCGTGCACGGGCAGGAAATACTTGGGTTTGGTCAGGGTGAGCATCAGCTTCTGCTCCTCCTGACATGCGTGGCCGGAAACGTGCACATCATACATACTCTCGTAGATGACCTCCGCGCCCAGCAGCAACAGACCGTTGACGATCTTGGTCACGCTCTTTTCGTTGCCGGGGATGGGGTTTGCGGAGATGATGATGAAGTCGCCGGGGCCTACCCGCACCTGACGGTGGCTGCAGGAGGCCATACGGCTCAGCGCACTCAGGGGCTCGCCCTGACTGCCGGTTGTCACCAGCACCACCTGCTCCGGCGGGTACTGGTTCAGCTCGTCTACACTGATCAGGGTACCCTCCGGGATGTGCATATAGCCCAGCTCCTGCGCCATGGCGGTGTTGTTGACCATGCTGCGGCCGCTGAAGGCCACCTTGCGGCCATCCTCCACAGCCAGATCGATGATCTGCTGCACGCGGTAGATGTTGGACGCAAAGGTCGCAATAATGATGCGCTTGTTGCGGGCGCGGGCAAACAGGCTGCGCACACCGGCGGCCACCTTCTGCTCGGTGGCGGTAAAGCCCGGGCGCTCCGCGTTGGTAGAGTCGCTCAGCAAGGCCAGCACACCGCGCTGCCCGTACTCGGACAGGGTGGACAGGTCGGTCACGCCGCAGGCCAGCGGGGTGTAGTCGATCTTAAAATCGCCGGTCTGGATGATAGTACCGGCGGGACTGTCGATGGCAAAGGCCACGGCATCCGGGATGGAGTGGTTCACATGGATGGGCTCCACGGTAAAGCAGCCCAGCTTGATCTTCTGACGGGGCACGATCTCCACAAACTTGGTCTTGCCGGCAAGGCCGAACTCCTCCAGCTTGTTCTTGATCAGGCCGCAGGTCAGGCGGGTGCCGTACACCGGCAGGCTGATCTTTTGCAGCAGATAGGGAATGCTGCCAATGTGATCCTCGTGGCCGTGGGTGATGAGCAGACCCTTGATCTTATCCTTGTTCTGCACCACAAAGGTGAAGTCCGGGATGACCATGTCCACGCCGAACATCTCGCTGTCCGGGAACACCAGGCCGCAGTCCACGATGATCATATCACCGTTGCACTCGTAGACGGTCATGTTCTTGCCTACTTCGCCCAGACCGCCCAGCGGGTAGATATGGATGGGGGTCGCTGCCTCCTTGGGCTGCTGCGCACGGCGCGGGCGGCGGTTATAGTAGGGGCGGCGGGTGGTGGGACGGGTGCGCTTTTCCCCTGCGGGAGCAGTGCCGTTTGCGGCAGCGGCCTTGGGCGCTGCCGGAGCTTTTGCGCGGGGTGCGGGGTTATTTTCTTTTGTTTGAGCCATTCTTTACCTCCAGATTCAATTGCAAGCCAGACCGCGCCCCGCCGGGGAGAGCAGCCGTATCTTGCACAGGGGAAGCACCTGAAACTGCATCGGCTTCCGGTTGATGCATCGTATAGAATTTATCGTTCAGCGTGCTTTTTGCAGCAGCGCTGTTGGTTCCGCAAGAGGTTCTTGGCCAGGTAAGTCCATCTGTTCGATGCGACCGTGGCGTTTCTGCCGGAACAGCCGGGCGCACGCCTTTGGTGCACCCCTATACGCATTTTGTTACGCTAAGTATAGTATCTCGCACCGGTTTTGTCAATTCCAAGGTTTGGCAAAACTGGGCCAGCGTATACATTGGCTCTTGACATCCCGGGCAAAATAGCGCTAAATAAAGGTATTCTATTCTATAAGGAGAACCCCATGAAACAGGTAGAGGTGTACACAGACGGCGCTTGCAGCGGCAACCCCGGCCCGGGCGGCTGGGGTGCGGTGCTGCGCTACCGCTTTGACGGCAAGGTGTACGAAAAGGAACTGAGCGGCGGCGACGCCAGCACCACCAACAACCGCATGGAGCTGACAGCCTTTATTGAGGCGCTGCGCCAGCTCAAGGAGCCCTGCGAGGTGCGGTTGTGCTCTGACAGCCAGTACGTCATCAACGGGCTGGAAAAGGGCTGGGCCAAGGGCTGGAAGCGCCGGGGCTGGAAAAAAGCCGACGGCTCCCCTGCCCTGAACCCGGACTTATGGGCACAGGCGCTGGAGCAGGAGGCACGGCACAAGATCACCTACGTCTGGGTAAAGGGCCACGCAGGCCACCCAGAAAACGAACGCTGCGACCAGCTGGCCGTAGCACAAAGCAAAGCACATGGCGGGAGGCAAGGAACATGAGCGACGCATTTTTGCCCGGCAACGGGTTCGACACCTACGAAACACAGGACAAGGTGCTTGTCAGCATGGACGGCACCGTAGATTGCGGCGTTGCAGTGCGCATTTTGCAGCAGCAGGGCTTTGGCGTAGCCGGGGCCGTGGTGCAGCTGGCCGCGGACCAAGGCGCATGGGCCGCAGCCGCACGGCAGGCTGCCGAGGCTCTTGGCATCGAGTGCATCGTACTGAAGGCAGAAGCACTGGCCGACCAGCCCGCCGCAGTACTGGGCAGCGGCAACGACGCCCGGTTTGCCGCCCTGCTGACCGCCGCCGACAAGCTTGGCATCCAGTATATTGCCACCGGGCACCACGCCCGGGTGGAACTGGGCAGCGACGGCGTGCACGCAGTTTGCCCCGCCGTGGACGCTGCACTGGACGAGAGCGCCGCATTGGCCGCTCTGCCGCAGGACACCCTTGCCCGGCTGCTGCTGCCTTTGGGCGAGTTTACCGCCGATGACGTGCAGGAGATGGCACAGGATTTCAAGGTAAACGGAACGGTCTGACACAGCAGAATATCCGCATTGCATTTTTACCGGCAAAGCAAAAAAGAAGCGCCTCATCTGTACGATGCAGCGCTTCTTTTTGCATACTTTAGTTCTGCGGGTGCACGATATCGCGCCAGTCCAGATCTCCGCGCTCCAGGCCGTGGATCAGCACCTCGGCGGTGGCGATGTTGGTGGCCATGGGGATGTTGTGCACATCGCACAGGCGCAGCAGGGTCATCTCATTCGGCTCGCTGGGCTTTGCATTGATGGGGTCGCGGAAGAACAGCAGCAGGTCGATCTCGTTGCAGGCAATGCGGGATGCGATCTGCTGGTCGCCGCCCTGCACACCGGCCAAAAAGCGCTGTACCTGCAGGCCGGTGGCCTCGGAAATCATTTTGCCGGTCGTGCCGGTCGCCACCAATTTATGCTGGCTCAGAATACGGCAGTACGCCGTGCAGAACTGAACCATCAGCTCCTTTTTGGAGTCGTGCGCGATCAGGGCAATCGTCATCTGTAGATCTCTCCTCTATTGAAACATTTGTATATAAAACGCTTGATAAATTTCCTTTGTTATACATGATATCACAAACGCAACTCATTTACAACAGGTTTTTGGACACAATATTCAAATTTTCGTTCAAGTTCAGCACTTTGCACGCAGCTGCGCTTTACTGCGCAAGCATTGCATCGTTGTTTTCTTCCTCCGTCACCCCTGCGGGCGCGGTCGTCTGCTGCGGTTCTGCGGCGGCGGCAGCGGTCTGTGCATCATTCGCAGCATCCGGGGCGGTCTGGGCGGTATCCGATGCTGCGGCATCCTCCTGCGCCACGGTGCGCGGGTCCACATAGGGGTCAACCTCCAGTGTGCCGTCCTTCATGGCAAAGTAGGCGTTGGCGATATCCACCACCAGATCGCCGGTGCGGGCACCGTAGCCACCGTACTCCACCGTAATGCCGATGGCGATCTCCGGGTCGTCTGCCGGGAGGTAGGCGATCATCATAGCATTCAGGTAGTGCTTGCCCGAAGCGTAGGTCTCGCTGCGCTGGGGGGTGCCGGTCTTGCAGGCGATGGCAATGGGGTAGCTGGAGATCTTACCGCTGATGGTGCTGGGCACCAGTGTCATGCCCTGCCGCACCAGATCAAAGGTGTTGCCGTTGCCCTCGATGATATCCATCACCTCCGGCTGGGTCTCGCTGAGCACCTCGCCGGTGTTAGTATCCAGAATGGCCTTGACAAAGTGGGTGCGGTAGCGCACACCGTTGTTGGCCAGCGTGGCGGCGTAGGTGGCCAGCTGGATGGGGCTTACCACCGTGTTGCCCTGCCCGATGGCGGCCTGAATATCCAGCGATGAGGTGTAGTTTTTATCCGTCTTTTTGGTCAGACGTCCCACAGCCTCGTTCACCTCCACGCCGGTGCGCTGGCCAAGACCCAGCTTGTAGGCGTAGGCATCGTAGACATCACTGGTCAGGCGGCGGCCGACATCGTAGAAGAAAATGTTGCAGCTCCACTTGATGGCAGTGACCACATCAATGTTGCCACTGTGGCCGTGGCGGGTGCAGCGGGGGTGGTAGTCCTTATAATAGGTATACACGCCGGTGCAGTTAACGGTGGAGTACTGGTTGATGAGGCCGCTGTCCAGCGCCGCCACAGCCACTGCCGGTTTAAAGGTGGAGCCCGGGGTGTACAGACCCTGCAGCGCCCGGTTGAACAGGGGCAGGCTGGGGTCGACGCTGTACTCGGAATAGTTGGTAGCGTACAGATTCTGGTCAAAGCTGGGATAGTTCGCAGCCGCCAGCACGCTGCCATCCTTCACATCCAGCACCACCGCAGCACCGGCGGCAGCTTTCATATCACCGGTGTTGTATACCCGGTTGATCATGTCGATATTATCGGCAAGCGCCTTGTTCACCGCCCGCTGAAAGTCGCTGTTGATGGTCAGCTGTACGGTATGCCCCGGCTCCGGCACGGTGGTGATCTTGGTATCCACGATCACACCGTCCGAATTGCGGGTGATGGTCTCCACGCCATCCTTGCCGCGCAGCTCGTCCTCGTACACGGACTCAAGGCCGGAGATGCCGATCACATCATTCATGTTATAGCCTTTTTCCTTGAGCGGATAGGTCACCTGACCGTTTTCGTCGGTCACCTTCCACTTTTCGGCGGTGATCTTGCCCACACGCCCCAGCACAGCGGGCAGGATATCGCCCTGCTCGTAGCTGCGGGTGCTAGTCTCCACGATCTCCACGCCCGGCAGGGTGAGGGAATGCTCCTTGATGGTAGCCACCGTCACCTGACTGACGTTTTCAGCCATGATGAAGTTGTTTACGTTGGAAAAGGCCTGCCGATCCATCTCGTAATGGATGCCCGCCAGCACCCGCTGCCACGGCAGGGAGAAGCTTTCCAGATGGTTTTTCTCCACCAGCATCTCCATCACATCGTTGGCGGTGGCGTACTGCTGCAAGCCCAGTGTCTCCTTCATGTCCGCCAGCGTTTTCTGGTCGCTGGTGCTGTCGGCGCTGTCTGTAAAGGTATAGTTCCCGGCGGCATCCGGCTCGCTGATGAGCAGGGTGTCCAGCCATTTTTCATCGTTCTGGCGCAAAAGCTCCACGATCTGCTGCAGCATGGTGTCCAGATCCTGATCTCCCATCTGCAGCTTGTTCAGCACCACATTATAGCCGGTGCTGGTGGTGGCGATGCGCTTGCCGGTGCTGTCCACGATATTGCCGCGCGCGGCGGTGACCGTGAACTTATAATCCGTGGTGTTGGTGGCTTTTGCCTTGAAGCTATCCCCGTTGACCAGCTGCAGAAAGATCAGCCGGAAAGTGTACAGCCCCATGATGATGCAGGCCACTGCGATGAGCAGCAGCATCCGCCGCACCACGACCTTGCGTTCATTTTCGTTCATCTGGTTCTCCTTTTACGGGTTAGACCACACCGTTGTCGATCCTGAACCCGTCATGGATGCGCTGTACCAGCCAGAAGGCCAGCAGCGCCGCCGGGATGGTCAGCACTGCACTGGGCAGTACAAAGGTGACGTACCGCAGCGCCGCGCCGGTATAGCCCGGCATATAGTAGAAAAACAGCCAGTCCAGCGAGAGCACCAGCAGCGCCGTCACGGTGCTTACGGCGGCAAAGTTGCCGGGGTTCACCTGCAGATACAGCTGCACCAGCACCGATACCCCAAAGCAGAGCAGCAGCAGCTCCAGCGCCAGCATACCCACCGTGCGCCCGGCGGCGTAGTCCCACAAAAGGCCGCCCACCGTGCCCAGCAGTGCTCCGGCAAACTCTCCCTCAAATACCGCCACTGCCAGACACAGCGGCAGCACCAGCAGTGGCTTTGCCTGCCCCAGCTGGAACAGCCCGGGCGTGGTCTGCAAAGCGGCGCACACAAACAGCGCCAGCACATAGCAGCCCCACTTCAGCAGCTGGCTGCGGCTGCGCTTGCGGCGAGATTCCATAGCGGTGTGCCCTCCTTAGTACGCAGTAATGATAAAAACGTGCTTGGCGGTGCGGGGGTCGGCGCCGGGGCGCACCACCGCAATGGAGGATTTGCCGCTGGCTTCCGGCACCACGTCCTGCACCGTGCCCACCAGTAGATCCGGCGGAAACACCCCGCCCAGACCGGTGGTGATGACCTGATCGCCCGCACGGGTCTCGGTGCTGCGCTCCAGATTGGTCAGGGTACACAGGCCGTCCGGCGCGTAGGTGGTGTTGCCGTTCAGGATGCCGTTTTCCCGGGTGCGGGAGACCACGCCCGCTGCATTGAAATTGGGGTGCAGGATGGTCATCACCTTGCAGCTGGTCGGGTCGGCCTCCACCACCATGCCCATCAGATAGCCACGGTCGCTGATAACGGCATTGTTCACCGCCACACCGTCTGCGGTGCCCTTGTCCAGCGTAAAGCCGCCGAACTCGTCCAGCGGGTCGCGTCCAATGACAAAGCCGGACACATAGGTAGCATTACTGTTCTTTTCCTGAATGTTGGCCAGCGCCTTGTAGGCTTCGTTTTCGGCCTTGATGCGGTCGTAGTCCACCATCTGCTGGCGCAGCTCGGCGTTTTCCGCTTCCAGCTGCTCGTTCTGCTCCATGACTTCATCGATGCTGGTGTATTTTTCCCACACCGCACCCACGCCGCCGCTGACCACAGCCGCCGCCTTCTGGAAGGGGGTCAGGATCACGCCCAGCAGCTCCTGCGGGGCGGCGGTCAGGCGTCCGTTGGCACCGGCGTAGGCCATGATGCCCACCAGAAATACCGCCACAGCCACAAGGATCTTGAATTTCCAGGTATCAAAAAAATCTTTCAAAGGGTCCTTCCCTCCTGTCGGGATGCCCGCGCCCTACCGCAGGCCTTTGCATGAAAAAAGCGCGGACAGCCGTGCCATCCGCGCAAGATGCAGTGTTTGCAGCGGAAAAACGCACAGCTGCTGTGTCTGAAACTTTTCCGCATTCTGAGCAATCCTCTCCGCAGAGAGCCACTCTTACATATGTCCTCCATCGGTGTCCAGCACGTCGTGCAGCACATCCACATGATCCAGCACTGCACCGGCACCCTTGGCCACGCAGTCCAGCGGGTCCTCCGCAATGTGCACATCAATGCCGGTCTCGCTCTGGATCAGCTGATCCAGACCGCGCAGCAGAGCGCCGCCGCCGGTCAGGGTAATGCCGCGGTCGATGATATCTGCGCTCAGCTCCGGCGGGGTGCGCTCCAGCGTCTCCTTGATGGCAGTGGTGATCTTAACCAGACACTCCAGCAGGGCGCCGCGCACATCCTCAGAGTGCACCACGATGTTCTTGGGCAGGCCGTCCACAAGGTTGCGGCCCTTGATCTCCATGGTCAGCTCCGGGTCCAGCACATAGGCAGAGCCGATCTCGATCTTGATCTGCTCGGCAGTACGCTCACCGATGAGCAGGTTGTACTTGCGCTTGATGAAGGCGATGATGGCCTGATCGAACATATCACCGGCCATACGCACACTGCGGGAGGCCACGATGCCGCCCAGAGAGATAACGGCGATCTCCGCCGTGCCGCCGCCGATATCCACGATCATGCTGCCGGTAGGCTCGCTGATGGGCAGGCCTGCACCGATGGCAGCAGCCATGGGCTCCTCAATGACAGACACCTGACGGGCACCGGCCTTCAGGGTAGCCTCGCGCACGGCGCGACGCTCCACCTCGGTAACACCGGAGGGGATGCAGATGACCACCCGGGGACGGGAGAACATGCTGTTACCGCAGGCCTTTTTGAGGAAGTTCTCCAGCATATTTGCGGTGATGTCGAAATCGGCGATGACGCCGTCCTTCAGGGGGCGCACTGCCACGATGCTGCCGGGGGTACGGCCGATAACAGCCTTTGCCTCGCCGCCCACGCAGCGCACTTCGTCGGTCTTGGTGTCCACCGCCACGACCGAGGGCTCGCGCATGATAATGCCCTTGCCCTTCATGTAGACCAGAGTATTGGCAGTACCCAGATCAATGCCAACGTCCTTTGACAGAAAACTCATTGTTCCAAATCTCCTTACGATCGTTCCTTAAATCTATCCCAGAATGCCGGACAGTCTGCAGCAAACAGACCATCCTGCGCAGAATAACACGGTTCTATTATAGCCGCAAGTGCTTCATTTCTCAAGCGTTTCGGCAAGTTTTCTATCATTTTTCCATTTTTCTCACAAAAAATGCGTCAGCGTCTGTACGGTGCGGCTGACTGGCAGCCCCATAATGGTGTAGTAGTCGCCCTCGATGCGGTCCAGCCACAGGGCTGCACGTCCCTGAATGGCGTAAGCACCGGCCTTATCGTAAGGCTCCGGGGTAGCGGTGTAGAACGTGATCTCCTTCTCTCCCAGCGGGAAAAAGGTCACCTTGCAGCTGTCCACAAAATGCTCTGTCCTGTCCCCTTTTGCAATGCACACACCGGTGTGCACCTGATGGGTCTTGCCGGAAAGGGCACGCAGCATCCGCTTGGCGTCCTCTGCGTCATGGGGCTTGCCGAACACGGTGCCGTCCACATCCACCACGGTGTCACAGCCGATGACTACGGCATCCGGGTGCTGCTTTGCCACCGCAAGGCACTTGCCGATGGCCAGCTGCTCCACCAGCTGCGCCGGGGTGGGGGCGGTGACGGCGCTTTCGTCAAAATCGCTGACGCAGACCGTGAAATCGGTGGTATACAGAGAGAGCAGTTCCCGTCTGCGGGGGCTGCCGGAAGCCAAAATCAGCTCATTTTCCTTCATTTTTACCGCGTCCCTTCCTTATCGGCCGGTAGAGCCAAAGCCGCCCGCGCCGCGCTGGGTATCGCCCAGCTCCTCGGCGGGCACAAAGGCGGCAGTGTACACCGGGGCGATGCACAGCTGTGCCACCCGTTCGCCGGGCTGAATGGTGTAAGCCTCGGCACCCAGATTGACCATGGGCACCTTCAGCTCGCCGCGATAATCGCTGTCCACCACGCCCACGCCGTTGGCCATGCACAGGCCGTGCTTGATGGACAGGCCGCTGCGGGCATACACCAGCGCTACGCTGTGCGCACCCGGCAGCTCGATGGCAAGGCCGGTGGGTACCAGCACCCGCTGCATGGGGGCAACGGTCAGCGGTGCGTCCAGCACGGCGCACAGGTCGGCGGCAGCTGCGCCGGGGGTGGCATAGGCGGGCACCTTTGCCCGGGCATCCAGTACCTTATATTTCACAGTGATGGGTTCCATCATATAACCTCGTTTCGTTTTTCTGTTTTTTCGCTGGCAAAGCTTGGGGCAATGCCGGTGGCTTCCTGTCAGTTCGTCCCTTTAAAATACAGGCCGCGGGTAAAATCGTCCTCAAAGGGGGCGTGGCTGCGGATCATTTCCAGAATCTGCGCCGCCTCCTCGCGGGATTCCAGCGTAAAGTAGGCCACGCCGTAGTCCACCGCCAGTGCGCCAGGCTTATCACCCATATAGATGGGCACCGGATTATAGATGGTGCGCACCCCAAGGCCGCACCGCACCGGGAACTTTTTGGCCTTGCGGTCGGTCAGCACGCCGGTCTTGTCGCAGTGGGCGCAGTCGTGGATGTTCTGCAGCGGGCAGGCGCGGGTGAGCATCAGCGGCATGTGACCGTAGACCATCACGCCCGTGGGCACAGGCTTCCCGTTCCGGGCGGGCGCAATGGACGCAATATCGCTGTCTTTCACCTCCGGCAGGATGAGCAGACTGGAAAGCCCCTGCTCTGCATAGAACTGCGCCGCCACATTGTTGGTGATATTCAACCCGAAGCCGCCGGTCATAGGCAGGCCACGGCACAGCCGCAGATGGGCAATGTTGCTGACCTCGTACCCGGCAAAGCCCGCACCCTGCGTGGCTGCGATACGGCGGGCGGTGTCCTGTTCCAGCGCACCGAACATGACCCGGGGCAGCTCCAGAACGGTCTTTGCCCGCCACTCCCGGGGCACACGGTCGGCCTGCGCAATGGGCAGAATGAGGTATTCCACCCCGTCAAGTGCCCGCTCCGGCACCTGCTCCCAGCGCTCGAACCGGGCGCGCAGGGTGCGGCGGGGCGGCAGGGTGCGCTGCGGCAGGGCGGCAACGTGTTCCTCAGTGGTAGGCCACGGGCGCAGCACCTCCCGCTTTTTGAGCAGGGCATCCAGTGCTTCCCGGCGCAGCTCGTTTACGGCGCTGCCGGGGATGAACCACGGCCCGCCGTCCATTTCCACCGTGATCTTCTCTGCCGTAAAGGGCGTGCCGCCGGTCTTTGCCAAGCTGCGGTTCAGGCTCTCGGTGGGGTCGGTGCGGGCAGGCTGCGGCTCGGCGTCCCCGTAGGCAAAGGCCTTGTTGCCGTCGGCATCGGTTACGGTCAGCTTTTCGCCGCCCTCCTCGATCTCCAGCTTCATCTGCACTGGCACGCGGGAGCGCTCGCGGCGGTAAAGCTCGCGCAGCATGGGCAGGGTCTTTTTGGTCAGCTCAGCGTCGGCTTCGCTGCGCACACCGAACATCGTACCGTCAATTTTGCCGTCCAGATAGCCGGAGGTGAAACCGGAGCGGCTGAAGGCGTTCTTCAGCAGGTCGCGGTCGTAGGCGCGGCCCTCGCGGCCCGCCAGACAGGCGCTGACCGCCGCCGCCACATACTCCGGTGTGCGCAGACGGCCCTCGATTTTTGCCGATGCTACGCCAAGGGCCTGCAGCTTATCCAGCTTGTCGATGGCGGAGTTATCCTTGAGGGAGAGGTGATGCAGCCGTCCGGGCTTGCCCTCCGGCAGGGCGTTGGCTTCAAAGGGCAGGCGGCAGGGGCCCGCACAGGAACCCCGGTTGCCGCTGCGCCCGCCCAGAAAGGCGGACATATAGCACTGGCCGCTCACACTCATGCACAGCGCGCCATGGATGAAGCATTCGGTCTCGATGCCGCAGTGCTTTGTGATGTGCTCCACCTCGGGCAGGCTCAACTCACGCGCCAGCACCACCCGGGTAAAGCCCAGTTCCTTCAGTTCCAGTGCGCCTTGCAGGGTGTGGACGCTCATCTGGGTGGAGCCGTGCCGGGGCAGCTGCGGGGCAATTTTACCAATTAAGGTAGCCACTGCCAGATCCTGACAGATGACTGCATCCGCGCCGCTGGCTGCCACCGCCCGGATGGCCTGCTCCAGCGCAGGCAGCTCAGTGCCATACACAGTCGTATTCAGCGCAACGTGCACCGCCACGCCCCGGGCGTGACAGAAGCGCACCGCCTCCTGCAGGCTGTCTGCATCAAAATTGCCGGCACCTGTGCGGGCGTTGAAGCCCGAAAAGCCCAAATATACTGCGTCCGCGCCGCTGAACACCGCCGCGCGGAGCATTTCTTCACTGCCCACCGGGGCTAAGATCTCGATCCTTGCCATAGTTCTCCTTCTGACTTCTATTTATATAAGGTACATTCAGTTGGTTTCGTCTGCCTGCGCACTGTCTGCCGCCGGGGCTTCCGGGGCGGCGGGCTGCTCCTGTGCAGTCTCTGCCGCAGCGCGGGCGGCGCGTTCCTCCCGGCGGGTCTCGCGCTGACGCTCCTTGGCCAGCTGCTCCCGCAGGGCAGCAGCTTCCCGTCGCAGCACGGCATTCTCGGCCAGCGCCTTGTCCTCAGCCAGCTTTGCCCGGGCTGCATCTGCGATATAATCCTGAATCTGGCTGCGCATATTCTCTGCGCTGCCAGTGCTCTTGCGGTATTCATCCAGATAATCCATCGCGCAGAACACCGCCGCCTTGGTCACCGAAAGGTTATCATTGGTGTCCAGCAGCTTTGTGATGTCCTCGTCCAGCTTTTTGGCAAGACCGAGGATGTACTTTTCCGAATCTGTGGTTGCGATGGCATACGGTGTGCCCGCAATATTGACCCTTACCTTGTTTACCATGGTGTTTTCCCCTTTTTTCCTGTATCTGTACGGCACAAAGCCGTTTGTTCTGCATTTTACCGGGATTTTGCATCGTTTCCGGTAACGTTTCGACTTTCGAAAACGTTTCGGCGGAGTTTCCTATGCCATTACTGCCGGAATTACTCCCCGAAAAGCGTTTCGCTGCTCAGTTCTACCCTCTATTATAATATAAATACGCCGCAAGAAAAAGTGGAATTTTTGAAATTTCGGCATATTTATCAGAAAGTGGCCTAAAAAAATAGCAGTTACGGAAAAAAAGCGCCTAGTTCCTTGCATTTGCAAATCGTTCATATTATAATAACTTTGTTATGTTGGCAGCCGGGCGAAAGAGGGAACGTTTCTGCTGCTATTATCTACTCAATTATTTTAGCAAAGCAAACGCTTATGCGGATAGGAGCACACTATGACATCAAAAGAATTTGGCAAAATTCTTCAGGACAAGCTCACCAGCGAGTACGGTGTGGAGCTGAACGTTGCCTCCAACCAGCAGATCTACCGCTCTCTGGCTCTGATCTGCCGTCAGATGATGAGTGAGAACCACAAAAAGTTCCAGTCCAAGGCCATCGGCACCGGCACAAAGCAGGTCTACTACCTCTGCATGGAGTTCCTGATGGGCCGCAGTCTGAAGATGAGCCTGTTCAATCTGGGTCTGGATGAGGTCGCCAAGAAGGCACTGGCTGACGCCGAGATCAATCTGGACAGCATTTTTGAGGAAGAGCCCGATGCAGGTCTGGGCAACGGCGGCTTGGGCCGTCTGGCTGCCTGCTATCTGGACGGCATGGCCACCACCGATATCTGCGGCACCGGCTACTCCATCCTGTACGAGTACGGCATCTTCAAGCAGAAGATCGTGGACGGCTGGCAGCAGGAGCGCGCCGACAACTGGCTGCCCGGCGGTCAGGTGTGGCTGAAGAGCCACCCGGATCAGGCTGTGGAGATCCGTTTTGACGGCGAGATCCACGAGAACTGGGACAACGGCTTCCACTACATCCAGCACACCAACTACAACAGCGTCATGGCCATCCCCTCCGATATGTATGTGCAGGGCTACGATGGAAAGGGCGTTGCAAAGCTGCGTCTGTGGCAGGCAAAGGCTCCGGACTTTGATATGTCCAGCTTCTCTCTGGGCAACTACAACACCGCTATGAGCAAGAACGCCAACGCCGAGCTCATCTCCAAGGTGCTGTACCCCAACGATAACCACGTTGAGGGCAAGATCCTGCGCCTGCGTCAGCAGTACTTCCTGTCCGCTGCTTCTATCGGCGATATCGTGCAGAACCACCTGTCCAGCTACGCTACGCTGGAGAACCTGCCCGACAAGGTCGCTATCCAGCTGAACGACACCCACCCCACGCTGGCCATCCCCGAGATGATGCGCATCCTGCTGGATGAGTGCGGCTTTGACTGGGACAAGGCCTTCAGCATCTGCCAGAAGGTGTTCTCCTACACCAACCACACCGTTATGGCCGAGGCTCTGGAGAAGTGGAACGTGGACATCTTCAAGATGACCCTGCCCCGCATCTACCAGATCGTGGTGGAGATGGACCGCCGCGCCCGCGAGGAGCTGGCAAAGGCCTTCCCCGGCGATCAGGGCAAGATCGACTACATGGCACTGATCGGCGACAATCAGGTGCGCATGGCCAATATCTGCGCCTACACCGCCAACAGCATCAACGGCGTTTCCAAGCTGCACAGCGAGATCATCAAGGAGAGCGTTTTCCACGATTACTACCTGTTCAAGCCCAACGCCTTCAAGAACGTGACCAACGGCATTGCATACCGCCGCTGGCTGCTGGCTTCTAACCCCGGCCTGTGCAAGCTGCTGGACGAGACCATCGGCGACGGCTACAAGCACGATGCTTCCGATCTGACCAAGCTGAACAAGTACGCCGATGACAAGACCGTGCTGAAGAAGCTGAACGAGATCAAGCTGGCCAACAAGAAGGACTTTGCAAGCTATCTGGCAAAGAGCACCGGTCAGGTCATCGACCCCAATTCCATCTTTGACTGCCAGGTCAAGCGTATGCACGAGTACAAGCGCCAGCACCTGAATGCGCTGAACATCGCTGCACAGTACCTGTACCTGAAGGAGAACCCCAACGCCGACTTTATCCCCAAGACCTACATCTTCGGCGCAAAGGCTGCTCCCGGCTACTACATGGCAAAGCAGATGATCCGTATGATCTGCAAGCTGGGCGACCTGATCAACAATGACCCCGCCGTGCGCGAGAAGCTGCGCGTGGTGTATCTGGAGGAGTACTGTGTCTCCTTGAGCGAGCACCTGATGCCCGCTGCCGAGGTCTCTGAGCAGATCTCTCTGGCAGGCACCGAGGCTTCCGGTACCGGTAACATGAAGTTCATGCTGAACGGTGCCATCACGCTGGGCACTCTGGACGGTGCAAACGTGGAGATTGCTGATGCTGCCGGCAAGGAGAACGAGCTGATCTTTGGTATGCTGACCCCCGAGGTGAACAACCTGAAGCAGGTGGGCTACCACCCCAACGCCTTTATCATGGGCGACGACGTGGCCAACAGCGCTCTGAACTTCCTGGAGCGCGGCTGGAACGGCGAGAACTTCCACGAGGTCACCGAGAACCTGCGCAGCAGCGACCCGTACATGGTCATGGCCGACTTCAAGGACTACCGCCGTGCACAGGCCGACCTGCAGAAGCTGTATGCTGACCGCGAGACTTGGGCGCGCATGAGCCTGAAGAACATCGCCAACAGCGGCATCTTCAGCGCAGACCGCGCCGTGCTGGACTACGCCCGCGATATCTGGTACGCTTCCCCCGTGCCCATGGGCAAGTAATTTTCCCCTGTAAAACCGCAAAGCCCCGGTGGCATTTCGCCCGCCGGGGCTTTTTTGAGAAAGGACGATCTTTTTTGTCTTGTCTGTTCAACAGCTATGACCCCTACTTTAAACAGCCTTTTGGTGCCGTGCGCGCCGGGCAGACCGTGCACCTGACCCTGTGCATCCCCGAGGAGCTGGGCTATGTAGACCCACACCTTGTGCTGCAAAAGGAGGGCAAATACGATGTGCCCGTGCACTACCGCATGAAATTTGACGGCCAGACGCCCCACCAGAACCATTTTTCGGTGGACGTTGTGCTGGGCGACCCGGGCCTATACTTCTATTACTTTGACCTGTATACCGACTTCCGCCGCATCGTGCGCGGGGCAGACAACTGCGGCGTGGTCAGCTGGCAGGAGGGCGAAAGCTGGCAGATCACGGTCTACGAGCCGGATTTCCAGACGCCGGAGTGCATCAAGGGCAAAGTGTTCTACCAGATCTTCCCGGACCGGTTCTGTGAGGGCATCGAGAATAAGCCCATGCCCTTCCCGGACCGACTGTATCAGGCCGATAAGCACGCCGAGCCCTTCTGGCAGCCCAACGAGACCGGCGGCCACCTGAACGAGGACTACTTCGGCGGCGATTTAGAGGGCATCCGCATCAAGCTGCCCTACCTGCGGGAGATGGGCGTGGATTACCTGTACCTGAACCCCATCTTTGAGGCGCACTCCAACCACCGCTACAACACCGCCGACTACCTGAACGTGGACCCACTGCTGGGCACCAACGAGGAGTTTGAGGTGCTCTGCCGCGAAGCCGCCAAGTACGGCATCGGCATCGTGCTGGACGGCGTGTTCAGCCACACCGGCTCTGACAGCCGGTACTTCAACCGCGAGGGACGCTACGGCAAGGGCGGCGCTTACCGCGACCCCAACTCCCCCTACCGCAGCTGGTATGACTTTGACCCCAAGTACAAGGGCGGCTACCGCAGCTGGTGGGGCTTCGAGACCCTGCCGGAGGTCAACGAGGAGACGCCTTCCTTTGTGGAGTTCATCACCGGCGAGGGCGGCGTCATCGACACATGGCTGCGCCGGGGCGCCGCCGGTTTCCGGCTGGATGTGGCCGACGAGCTGCCGGACGAATTCATCGAGAAGATCCGCACCGCCGTTAAGCGGGTAAGCCCGGAGAAGTTTTTGCTGGGCGAGGTGTGGGAGGACGCCACCACCAAGTTCGGCTTTGACCGCCGCCGTACCTACCTGCTGGGCAAGGGGCTGGACAGCGTGATGAACTACCCCTTCAAGAACTCCGTGCTGGATTTTGTCAAGGGCAAGCCCGCCCAGCAGACCGCCAACGAGATCCTTTCCATCTGCGAGCACTACCCTGCCCCCGCCATCAACACCGCTCTGAATTTCCTGTCCACCCACGACACCGAACGCGCCCTGACCGTGATCGCGGACGAGCCTGCCAACGGACGCGGGCGGGAGTGGCAGAGCGGCCGCAGCGTGACCGGCGAAGCCTACGAGGAAGGGATGCTGCGCCTGCGCATGGCGTATGCCATCATCTACACCCTGCCCGGCGTGCCCTGCCTTTACTACGGCGACGAGATTGGGATGCAGGGCTACCGCGACCCCTTCAACCGCGCCTTCTTCTGCTGGGACAGCCACGAGGAGCGGCTGCGCCCGGTGCTGGCACAGCTGGCGCAGCTGCGTCACAGCTGCGAAGCCTTCCGCACCGGTGAGCTGCGGGTGCTGCGGGCTGAGGACGGCATCCTGCACTATCAGCGCATCGGTAAGACCGAGACTGCGGAAATCATCGTGAACCGCTCTGAGCATATCATCGTGGAGCTGCTGGCCAGTGGCAAGCACACCGAGGTAAACCCCATGGGCTTTACCATCGTGGTGGAGGAAAACGGCCACAACCCTAACCACAGCTACTACGACATGAAATAATTTCTTGAGGAGGAATCACTATCATGTCTGTTGATCTGCATCGTTTCCCACGCACCCTTATGGCCTGTACGCTTTTGCTGCTTTGTATGCTCCTGTCCAGCTGCAAAAGCTCCCCGCTCATCAAAACGGTCCCGCTCCATCTGTCCAACCAGACCGACCGGGATGTCACCGCCTATGTCACCGGCATCCTCAACGGCGATGTCGGCTATGAGTCTTTATCCTACTTCTACGGCTACCGTGGCACTCCCACTCTGCCGCTGAAAGCCTATTCCATTGCAGCCAGCGCGGAGTCGGATTTTAACGTCCCGGTCGAGTACCTGCAGGATACTCTGTATGCCTACCTCTCCGACACCGCCGGCAGCCGTTTCTTTTATGCGGATATCGATGTGCCGGACATCGGCGAGCGTATTAGTATGACCCTGCGGCTGGAAGACAGCCAGCTGGTGGTTGATGTGGACTGGGGCGATGGCGCAGTGCATACCCTGCGCCCTGTGACCAAAGCACAGGATCAGTATACCCAGTATTCCTACTGGCACAGCTGGGATATTATAAGCTACGAAGAGTTCCAGAACGAAAACTTCTGGCTGTTGCTCCCCGGCTATTCCGACATCAAGTGGGCGCATATCTACGGCAGCGTGGATGCTCCCCGCTACGCCACCCAGCAGGAGGCTTCTCCCCACATGGTACGGATCACCTTCCCCATCTGGAAGCTCTCCAACGGACAGAAGGTTTCCTCCAAGGCTTCCATCTGGATCAACGCCGCTGTTGCCGATGAGGTAGTGAGCATCTTTACCGAGATCTACAACGACCCCGAACAGTTCCCCATCAACAGTGTGGGCGGTTACAGCTGGCGCGGTGATACCTCTTCCAGCCAGCACAACCCGGGTCTGGCAATCGACATCAACCCCAACGAAAACTACCAGATCCGCTACGGTCAGGTGGTGGTCGGCTCTTTCTGGGACCCCAGCACCAGCCCCTATTCTATCCCGGAGGACAGCTCTGTGGTTCGCATCTTTGCTGAGCATGGCTGGTCCTGGGGCGGCAACGCATGGGCCGGTTATACCTCGCCTTCCACGACCGGCAACCACGATTACATGCACTTCTCCTATTTTGGCACCTGATGCACCAGTCGTATGGTTTTCGGACGAGATTTAGGGGTCTGTGCAACGTTCCAGTAAAAAGCCCTTGACCTTCCCCCAAGGGGATGCCGTATAATAGCAGCATAAGGAGGTAACATACCATGCAGATTTCCCCCATTCTCTGGCTGGCTGCAGCTGTGGGCTTTCTGGCACTGGAGGCCAGTACCTTTAATATGACCTCCATCTGGTTCGCCATCGGTTCCGCCGCCGCACTGCTGTGCTGCGTGTTCACCGGGTCGTTCCGGGTGCAGGCCGTGGTCTTTCTGGTGGTAAGCATCCTGTGCCTTGCAGCCTTCCGCCCGCTGGCGGCAAAGCTGCGGCTCAAGCATACCGCCACCAACGGCGACCGCAATCTGGGACGGGAAGCCATCGTGCTTTCCCCTGTCACCGCCGAGCTCCCCGGCCGGGTGCGGCTGGACGGCGTGGACTGGAACGCCCGCTGCGCCACCCCCGGCGACACCCTTGCACCCGGTGCGCTTTGCCGCGTTACCGAGATCCACAGCACCCTGCTCATCGTAGAGCCTGTTCTGACCGAAAGCCGCAACCCCCACACAACCACCTGACAAAGGAGATGTATTATGGTTCTGTTTTTTGTCATCCTTGCGCTTGTTTTTGTTCTGGTGCTGGTCATTGTTTCCAACATCGTCATCGTGCCGCAGTCCAAGGTGTATGTCATTGAGCGGCTGGGCAGCTACTCCGATACATGGACTGCCGGCCTGCACGTCAAAATTCCCTTTATTGAGCGCATTGCCAAAAAGGTAAGCCTGAAGGAACAGGTTGCAGACTTTCCCCCTCAGCCCGTGATTACCCGCGATAACGTTACCATGCAGATCGACACTGTGGTGTTCTTTCAGGTCATGGACGCAAAGCTGTACACCTACGGTGTCAACCAGCCCATTGCCGCCATCGAGAGCCTTTCTGCCACCACCCTGCGCAATATCATCGGTGAGATGGAACTGGATCACACCCTGACCAGCCGCGACGTCATCAACGGCAAGATCACCGCCATCCTTGACGAAGCCACCGACAAGTGGGGCATCAAGGTGAACCGCGTGGAGGTGAAGAACATCATCCCGCCGCGGGAGATTCAGGAAGCCATGGAGAAGCAGATGAAGGCCGAGCGCGAGAAGCGCGCTGTCATCCTGAAGGCCGATGGTGAAAAGCAGGCCGCCATCACCGCCGCTGAGGGCGAAAAGGAAGCCGCCATCCTGCGTGCCGATGCTGTGAAGCAGCAGCGCATTCTGGAAGCCGAAGGCGAGGCACAGGCCATTCTGGCTGTGCAGAAGGCCAACGCCGATGCCATCCGTCTGCTGAACGAGGCCATGCCCAGCGACAAGGTGCTGGCCATCCGCAGCCTTGAAGCGCTGGCGAAGGTTGCCAACGGCAAGGCCACCAAGATCATCATCCCCTCCGAGCTGCAGAATCTGGGCGGCGTTGTGCCCAGCATCAAGGAGCTGATGACCGACCCGAAGGACGCCGAGTAAGCACCCTCTTCTCCGCAAGTATAAGCTAAAACAGCTCCCGGTCACGCCGCTTAACGTGACCGGGAGCTGTTCTTTTGTGATCTATGCTATATCCGGGGGATCACTTCTCCCCTTTTTCCTCGTTTTCCTGTGCCTGCTGTTCGCGGCGCAGCTCTTTGATGCGCTTTTTCTCGCTCTGGACGTGGGGCCACGGCCAAGAGAAGCCCTCGTTCTGCTTGCACCAGCGGGTAAGCGGATAGAAAGCAAAGGCCAGACCAAAAATGTACAGCAGGGCGTACAGCAGCGCATCCAGCGTGATCAGGGCATCCAGTGCACCGATCACCGCCACAACGCAGCCTGCCTTTAAAAAGAACTGGCCGTTCTGGCGGCAGTATTCCTCAAAGTTTTCGGCCTTGACCGCCCTGCGCCCCTGATCGCCCCACACGCGGGGATTTTTCATCACCGAAAAACCGTAAAAGGCCATCATCAGGCCAAGGGTAAGCTGAAAGCCAAAAAACATGCGTCATACCTCATTTTAATCAGGATGCAAAAGGCGGATCAGTCCTCAAACAGGGGCTTCATAAAGGGCAGGAAGTCCAGCGTTGCAAAGTAATCGCGGGGGGTCTGGGCGCGGCGAATCAGCCGGTGAGAGCCGTCCTCGCACAGCAGCACCTCGGCGCAGTGCAGCTTGCCGTTGTAGTTGTATCCCATAGCGGAGCCGTGGGCACCGGTATCGTGGATGTAAAGGATATCCCCGATGTCGATCTTGGGCAGCATCCGGTCAACGGCAAACTTGTCGTTGTTCTCGCACAGACCGCCCACCACGTCGTACTTGTGGTCGCAGGGCTCGTTCTCCTTGCCCAGCACGGTGATGTGGTGGTAAGCGCCGTACATGGCGGGACGCATCAGGTTTGCGGCGCAGGCGTCCAGACCGATGTACTCCTTATAGATGTGCTTTTCGTGGATGACGGTGGACACCAGTGCACCGTAGGGGCCGGTGGTAAAGCGCCCCATCTCGCTGAAGATGGCGACATCGCCCATGCCGGCGGGCACAAGGATCTCCTCAAACTTCTGGCGCACACCCTCGCCGATGGCCATGATGTCGTTCTCGGTCTGCTCCGGACGGTACGGGATACCCACGCCGCCGGACAGGTTGATGTAGCTGATATGGGCGCCGGTAGCCTGCTGCACCCGAACAGCCAGCCGGAACAGGATGGCTGCCAGCTCCGGGTAGTAGGCATCCGAGATGGTGTTGGAGGCAAGGAACGCATGGATGCCGAACTGCTTTGCGCCCTTCTGCATCAGCTTTTTGTAGCTGTCGATCATCTGCTGCTCGGTCATGCCGTACTTGGCATCGCCGGGCTTGTCCATGACCTGAAAGCCCTCTTCGCTCTCGCCCAGCTGGAAGGTCCCGCCGGGGTTATAGCGGCAGAAGATCTCCTGCGGCACACCGGCCACCCGCTCCAGAAACTCCACCATGGTGGCGTCGTCCAGATTGATGTAGGCACCCAGCTCGTAGGCCTTCTGCATATCCTCCACGGGGGTCTGGTTGGAGGAGAACATGATGTCGTGGCCGGTAAAGCCGCAGGCTTCGCTGAGCATCAGCTCGGTCAGGGAGGAGCAGTCCACACCGCAGCCCTCTTCCTTGAGGATCTGCAGGATGACGGGGTTCGGCAGTGCCTTGACCGCAAAATACTCCTTGAAGCCCTTGTTCCAGCTGAAAGCCTTGTTGATGCGGCGGACATTCTCCCGGATGCCCTTTTCGTCGTAGACGTGGAACGGCGTGGGCACATCCTCGATGATCTGCTGTGCCATCGCCTCGGTCAGAAACGGTTTCTTTTCCATAATAACATCCCTCTCGTTTTGCGCAGCCCGGCATGTTCCGGCCTGCGGTCTATTCCATGCGGCCCAGTGCCGCAGTTCAAGCTGTTACAGTTTCAGGTTCTCCCGGGTGGGGGTAAAGGTGGGGATCATAGCCGCCAGCTGGCGCACCACGCCCTCATCGTTGTGGGCAGCAGCGGCTTCCAGCGCCTGCAGCTGCTCGTAAAACTCGGCCAGATCAATGGTGCGGGGGCTTGCCACAAAGATCTTGTTGTGCTGGGTGCGGCGCATCTTGTCCTGCTCCTCGTCCATCATCAGCTCTTCGTAAAGCTTTTCGCCGGGGCGCAGACCCACGATCTTGATCTCCATATTCACGCCCGGCTCGTAGCCGTAAAAGCGGATGAGCTGCTTTGCCAAGTCCATAATGCGCACCGGCTCGCCCATGTCCAGCACATAGATATTGCCGCTTTCGGCCAGCGCACCCGCCTGCAGCACCAGCTGGGCTGCCTCCGGGATGGTCATAAAGTAGCGCACGATGTTGGGGTCGGTCAGGGTGACCGGCCCGCCCTTTTTGATCTGGGCTTCAAACAGCGGGATCACGCTGCCGTGGCTGCCCAGCACGTTGCCGAACCGCACCGCCACGCACTTCATGTCCGTGTTGCCCGCAAAGGTCTGGATCAGCATCTCGCAGATGCGCTTGGTGCAGCCCATGACGCTGGTGGGGTTCACGGCCTTATCGGTGGAAAGCTGCACAAAGCGCTCCACCCCGTGCTCGCTGGCGCTGACCAGCAGATTTTTGGTGCCCAGCACGTTGTTTTTTACGGCCTCGGCGGGGCTTACCTCCATCAGCGGAACGTGCTTGTGCGCCGCCGCATGGAACACCACCGTGGGGTGGTAGGTATCAAATACTTCGTCCAGACGCTTTTTATCCCGGATGGAGCCGATCAGCACCGTGACCGGGATATCGCGGCCGTACTTCTGCTGCAGTTCCATCAGCAGCTCGTAGGCGCAGTTTTCGTAGATATCAAAGATGAGCAGCTTGCCGGGCTTGAAGCGCATGACCTGACGGCACAGCTCACTGCCGATGGAGCCGCCGCCGCCCGTTACCAGCACCGTTTTGCCGGTAAGGTAGCTGGAAATTTTATCGGTGTCCAGCGTGACCTCCTCACGGGAGAGGAAGTCGGCGGGGTTCAACTCGCGGAACACCTCCTGCTGGGGTGCACCACTGCCCACCAGCTGCGGGTCGCTGAGCAGCTGCACCGCGCAGTGGGTGCTGACGCACAGGTCGATGACGTGGCTCAGCTTGTTGCCCTTTAAGGTGGGGATGGCAATAATGATACTGTGGATGCCGTAGCGATTGCACAGCTCCGGGATGTCCTCCAGCGTACCCTTGACCGGTACGCCGTGGATGGTCTGGTTCAGCTTTGCGGGGTCATCGTCCACCGCTACCACGGCGTGGCCGTATTCCTTGTTGGATTTGCACACATTGATGGCCCATGCACCGGCTTCGCCCGCGCCCACGATCATCACCGGGCGGTTGGGGTCCTTGGCGGGCACGCGGCGCAGCCGCTCACCCAGCGGATGGTTCAAGAACAGCCGCCATGCCAAGCGGCTGCCGCCGATGAGCAAAAGGATGAGCACAGCGGCCATGCAGTTGGCAGAATTGAACAGCACACCGTGGATAAAGCAGCGGTTCACCACATACACCACGGCGGTGGGCACGGCGATCATCCCGGCAAGGCGGAGCAGATCCCGCTCACCGGCGTACTTCCACAGCACCGAGTACAGCCCACCCGCCAGAAAGCTGACGATATACACCGCCACGATCCACGGCAGATTTTCGTACAACAGGGCACGGTTGTGCGGCCACCACACGGCCTCTACCGCACCGTCTGCCCGCAGCAGCAGGGCAAAATAAAAGCTGAATGCCACAATGGCAGCATCCATCAACGCCAGCAGCGCACGGCGCAGCAGCACCTGCGGGGTATTCTTGGTTTTATCTTTCACTTACGATCCTCTTTTTTCTCTCAGCGTCAAGGGTTTGCCCCCCGCGCTGCTTTTTCGGCAGTGTTCCACGGCGCAATGCCGAAGGGATACAACTACACGTTTGTATTATACTCACAATCCCCGCCTGTGTCCAGAAAATTTACGTTTTTATCACTTTCCCCTGTTTTTCCCGGTCTTTGCCTGCCGCAGCACTGCCCGCACTTCCTCCCAAAGCCCCAGCGGCAGCGCCGCCAGTAAAAACACGATGGCGGTCACCGTGCCGCCCGCCGTCAGCACTGCAAGCTGCCCCGGCAGCCCCTGTGCCGGAAAGCCCGCCAGCGCACGGCGCACGCCCCGCCCGGCTGCACCGGCGGCGGCAGCAGCCAGCAGCGGCGCACCCAGCCACCGCCGGAAAGCGTGCCCTGTACCGCTGGAAAGCAGCAGCCGTCCGGTGTTGGCCGCGCAGGTATAAAAGCTGGAAAGCAGGATGACCGCCAGAAATCCCCGCATCCCGTACCGGGGCAGCAGCACCGCCACCCCGCCAATGCGCAGCACCGCGTCCCACACGCTGTACCGGAAGGCGGCTTTCTGCTCTCCGATGCCCTTCATGGCACCGTCCACCATGCTTTCCAAGTACATCAGCGGCATGGCCGGGGCAAGGATCTCCAGATAGAACCCTGCCTCCGGGCTATGATAGAGCAGCTGTGCCAGCGGCCTGCCCCACACCCAGAACAGCGTGCCCGCCAGCGCAGAGAAGTACCCCGTGAGCCGCAGCATCCGGTCCAGCAGGGCGTTTAGCCGGGCGGTCTGCCCCTCGATATGCGCCTGCGTGATCTCCGGCATCAGCAAAACCGCCAGACTGCCCAGCAGCCCGAAGGGGAAATTGAGCAGCGGCAGCGCCATGCCCTTTAAGGTGCCGTACTGCTCCAGCGCAGCGGTACGCCCGCCGGAAGCTGCCAGATACACCGCAAGGCAGGCGGGCACCAGCATATTCTCGGCGGTGTGCAGCGCACTGGAAAGTGCCCTGCCGCCCTCCACCGGCCACAGGATGTCCCACAGCCGCCGGGAGACCTCTCTTGGCGGGCGCGGCGCTGTGCTGCCGAAGCAGCGTGCCGCCTCCCGCCGGTAAAACAGTGCCATCAGGGCGGTGGATACGGCCTCGCTCAGGGCGGTAGCCGCCAGCACCAGTGCACAGCGGCTGCCGTCCGGCCAGCCCTGCGTGCGGGAAAGTGCCCACACCACCGCGGCAATGCGCACCGTCTGCTCTGCCAGCTGGCTGAGCACATTGGGCTCTACCCGACGCCGCGCCAGAAAAAAGCCGCGCAACACCGCCGAGATCGCCATCCACGGCAGTCCCAGCGCCGAAGTGCGCAGCGCGGCAGCGGCGCGGACATCCCCCAGCCACCATTTTGCCGCAAGGCCTGCGGTGGCAAGCTGGGCGAGCATGGCAAGCCCGCCTAGCGTAAGCCCTGCCAGCACCAGCCGCACCAGCATCCCGCGCGCAGCGGCCTTATCCCGGCTGAGTTCCTCGGTCAGCAGACGGGTTGCGGCCACCGAAATGCCCGCTGTTGCCAGCGTGACGAACAGCCCGTACACCGCCAGCACCAGCTGATACAGCCCCATACCAGCCCCGCCCAAGGCGTTTGCCAGCCAGATGCGCAGCCCCATGCCTGCCAGACGCAGCACCACGTCCGAGCCGGTAAGCAGCGCCGCATTTTTAAAATAGTTCTGCCGCACCCTGCACCTCCCCCTGCCCCGGAACGGGCGTTCACGGTTCAGCCTATGCAGCGGCTTTGCAAAACATGAGCGGCGCTATGGGTTGTTTCTGCACACTTTTTATGGTATAGTTAACAGTGGTCAGGCAGGGCGCAAGCCCCCGCCTGTATTTTGAGCAAGGAGGAAGCGCACCGCCCGGGTCCTGCCCCTGCCGTGCGCGACAAAGAGAATGAGCGAAGAATGTACCCATGACTGCTCTAATTGCAGTGCAGCCTGTTCTTCCCGCGATGCCGCTCCGCAGCACGATGCCCCCAACCCTAACAGCAGTGTGAAAAAGGTCATCGGCGTTGTTTCCGGCAAGGGCGGCGTGGGCAAGAGCATGACCAGCGCCCTGCTGGCCTGTGCCATGGCCCGCCGCGGCTACCACTGCGGCATTTTGGATGCCGACATCACCGGCCCGTCCATCCCCAAGCTGTTCGGCATTCACGGCCGTGCCATGGCGGACGACAAGGGCTGCTGGCCCATCCAGAGCCGTATGGGCATTGATGTGATGAGCATCAACCTGCTGGTGGAGAACGAGGAAGACCCCGTTGTGTGGCGTGGCCCGGTCATCGCCGGTGCCGTCAAGCAGTTCTGGACCGATGTGGTCTGGAAGGACGTGGATTTCCTGTTCGTGGATATGCCCCCGGGCACCGGTGATGTGCCCCTGACCGTGTTCCAGAGCCTGCCGGTGGACGGCATCGTTGTGGTGGCAAGCCCGCAGGAACTGGTAAGCATGATCGTGGCAAAGGCTGTGAACATGGCCGAGATGATGAAGGTGCCCATGCTGGGCATCGTGGAGAACATGAGCTACATCGTCTGCCCGGACTGCGGCAAGCACATCAATGTGTTTGGCAACAGCCATGTGGACGAGGTTGCCGCAAAGCATCATCTGCCCGTGCTGGCCAAGTGCCCCATCGACCCCAAACTGGCCCAGCTTTCCGACGCCGGTATGATCGAAACCTACGGCGGCGAGTTCCTGGAAGGCGCAGCAGACGCCTGCGAAAAGCTGCTGAAGAAGTAATGCACCCTGCCCTGTGCCCGCTGTGACACAGGGCTTTTTGCTTAGATAAGCCCGCTGACGCGCAAAAGACATTCTTTTCCGCGCAGCTTTGGGGCAGCAGCGCACTTTAAAAAACAAGGTTCGTGGCGCATTCCTGCTTTTAATTTTCGTTTTGTGAAGCAGCTGTGACTTTTTATCTGTTTTTTTAAACAAATTCTGCTTTTTGCTATTGTAAAACCCACCGCAAAGCTTTATAATAGTAAAGTAAGCATTGCCCGCCTTTGCGGGCGTGCCATGTAAGCATGGAGAACCGGAAGCGCCCGGCATCTGCAAGGATGCCCCCGCTGTGCGGCGGGCAAAGGCATTTCCGCTTTTTCAAATTTATAGAGTAATTGGGAAAAAGGAGTATTCTATTATGCTGACGAATGAATACCTGAAGCGCGTTTACGAGGGTCTGGAAAAGCGCAATGCCAACGAGCCCGAGTTCCTGCAGGCTGTGCGCGAGGTGCTGGAGAGCATCCAGCCCGTTGTGGAAAAGCACCCCGAGTACGAGAAGGCCGGTCTGATCGAGCGCATGGTGGAGCCGGAGCGCATCATCACCTTCCGTGTGCCTTGGGTGGACGATGCCGGTAAGGTGCAGGTGAACCGCGGCTACCGCGTGCAGTTCAACAGCGCCATCGGCCCCTACAAGGGCGGCCTGCGCTTCCATCCCTCTGTCAATCAGGGCATCCTGAA
>CAKTGQ010000002.1 GCA_934561555.1 uncultured Faecalibacterium sp.
CAGCTGACGCTCTCCGATGAACGAATTGAAAAAGCCATTATCGAGAACAACGCCTGACTGGTCATCATCGACCCGATCCAGGCGTATCTCGGTGCCGACGTGGACATGAACCGGGCGAACGAAGTGCGCCCCATCTTCATGCGGCTGGGACAGGTAGCGCAGCGAACAGGCTGCGCTATTTTGCTGATCGGGCACCTGAACAAAGCCGCCGGAATGCAGAGCCTGCAGCGGGGTCTCGGCTCCATCGACATTGCAGCCGCCGTCCGTAGCGTCCTATTCATTGGCAAGCTGAAGCACGACCCGACCATGCGCATCCTGACCCATGAGAAAAGTTCCCTTGCCCCACCGGGCGTGTCGCTGGCGTTCTCTCTGGGGGACGAGGGAGGTTTCCGCTGGGTCGGCGAGTACGACATTACCGCAGACGAAATGCTGTCCGGCATCGAACCGCAGCGTGAAACCAAGACCCAGCAAGCTAAAGACCTGATCTGCGCCCTGCTTGCCGGAGGAAAGCAGGTGCTCAGCGAGGACATCGACAAGGCGGCGCTGGAAAGGGGCATCCCCGGCAGAACCGTCCGGGATGCCAAGCGGGAACTGGGCGATGCCCTGAAAAGTAAGATCGTGGAAGGCCGCAAGAAGGTCTTTTGGATGGAATAAGCCATTTGGCTGGCAGAGAATTTTGGCTGGCAAGAAAATCATGGTACACCCACAGTTGCCAGTCTGCCGGCCAAATCAAGAAAATGACGATTCAAGGAGGAATTGAATGGAAAATGTAAAGATGCCCGATAGCAAGAACGCCCCCTTCATCAAGCGTACCATCAATGGTCAGGAATTTACCGTTCTGATTCACTTCCGTGCCGGATGCCGTGAAAAAGCACAGGACAAGGTGAAGAGAATGCTGCGTTCTGATGTGCAAAACGCCGAACTTTCTGCCTGATTCGTAGAAAGTATTAAATTACTGTTGACATTTAGTTTCTGGCAAGACCGCAAAATCCATTCTCATTTCCTGCGGTGCCAGGCTCGCCCCCTTCGACATCCAAGAACTGCGCGACCTCACCATGTACGATGAACTGCAACTGGACACGCTGGGCGATAAGAAAACGGCGTTGTTCCTCATCATGTCGGACACAGACAGCACCTTCAACTTCCTGATTTCGATGGTCTACACCCAGCTTTTCAACCTCTTATGCGACAAGGCAGATGATGTGTACGGCGGCAAGCTGCCCATCCATGTGCGTTGCCTCATTGACGAGTGCGCCAACATCGGACAGATTCCCAATTTGGAAAAATTGGTGGCAACCATCCGCAGCCGTGAGATCTCTGCCTGCCTTGTTTTGCAGGCGAGAAGCCAGTTGAAAGCCATCTACAAGGACAACGCGGACACCATCGTGGGCAACATGGACAGCCAGATTTTCCTCGGCGGCTCCGAACCCACCACCTTGAAAGACCTGTCCGAAATGCTGGGAAAAGAAACAATTGATGCCTTCAACACCTCGGACACCCGTGGCAACAGCCCCAGTTATGGCACTACGTTCCAAAAGATGGGGCACGAATTATTGAGCCGCGATGAAATAGCCGTGCTGGATGGCGGCAAGTGCATCCTGCAGCTGCGCGGTGTCAGACCGTTTTTGAGCGACAAGTACGACCTGCCCCAGCACCCGAACTACAAGTACACCTCCGATTATGACCCCAAGAACGCTTTGGACATTGAGAAGTTCGTGAACCGAAAAGAAAAAATCCACCCGGACGATACCTTCGTCATGGTGGATGCTGATTCGCTTCCGTCTACCTGACCCGGTAGGCGGTTTTGTTTTTGACCGGAGAGGTACACCAGCAAGCCCACTTCCGCCGCAGTTTACGGCTTAACAACAACGGCTTCAGGTGTGTACGGATGGTCTACAACTTTCATTTATAAAGGAGAAACGACTATGGAATTCTTTAACTCTGCTATCGAAGTTCTTCAGACTCTGGTTGTGGCTCTGGGTGCCGGTCTCGGCGTGTGGGGTGCTGTCAACCTGCTGGAAGGTTACGGCGGCGATAACCCCTCCGCCAAGAGTCAGGGCATGAAGCAGCTCATGGCTGGCGGCGGCGTTGCCCTCATCGGCATCACCCTCATTCCTCTGCTGTCTGGTCTGTTCGGCTAAGTGCCGCAGGCGGGTCTTCCCGCCTGTACATAATCAATCTGCCAATCTATATGCCCAATAGCGGCCATTTCGCACTTTGGCGAGCTTTCCTTCTTTTGTCAAAGTATTCAAGACTCGACTTGCAGTGGCAGGAGAAACATTGAGAAGATTCTGAACATCGACGTTCTGGATAATATGGTTCGTGCGGAGAAAAGCTGCAATCTTCATCCAACGCACTTCTTCCTTACTCTGTGCAACAGGCTGTTCGTTGATTGCTTCGGTCAAAGCCTCTTTGATAATTCCCAGCATAAACTCGATAAAAACAGTTCCTTCCCCCTGTGCGTTAGACTGATTGATTGCTGCGTAATACTCGGCCTGATAGTCGTGAATGATGGATTCGATTGGAAGCCATGCAAACAAGGGGTTCCACTTTGACAGCAGAAGTGTGTGCCAGAGCCGCCCAATACGACCGTTGCCATCCGCAAATGGATGAATCACCTCAAATTCATAATGGAAGACGCAGCTCTTAATTAAAAGCGGTAAAGGACTGTTTTCTGTCCACTGAATCAGTTCCTCCATCAAAGAGGAAACGTACTGCGGCAGGGTGCCGAAATGGAGGACATTACCCTTGCTGTCTACTACGCCGACAGGACGGGAGCGAAACTCGCCAGCCTCCCGGACAAGACCCTGCATCATCGTCCGATGTGCAAGCAGAAGATCATCCATCGAATATGGATTCAACTCTGCGAGATGGTCGTAGATTTCGTAGGCGTTTTTTACTTCTGCAATGTCTTTTGGAGGGGCAAGCACACGTTTTCCAGACAGAACAGCCGTCACCTGCTCCAAAGAGAGTGTGTTCTGCTCGATAGCCAGAGAAGAATAAATCGTTCGGATGCGATTCTGGCGGCGCAGAATCGGACTTGTGGAAAGATTCTGGGTGGAACTGATTTTGCCTACCAGTTCGCTGATTTCCATAACCTCTGAAAGAGCTGCTTCTGTGATTTCAAATGGCGGTTTCTTGTTTCGCACGGTGTATACCTCCCATATCATTTCTTTTATCATATCATTTCATCTATCATTCATCAATCAAAATTTTGAAAAAATGATAGATGAAACGAGGCTATTGTTCCATACGGCGGCTTGAGCAGCAAAGGAAAGCCCTCTGCGGTTTGCAGTTTTATTGAATGTCCGTGCTCCAAGCTGTGTTTTTTATCCACCCATCAATGAAAGGCGGTGTCTTATGCAGTTTTTGACCCACATTATTTTCCTCCTGAACCTTCTCAAGACCCTTATCAACCACTTCAGCTAAGGACGGTGACTGAATGGAAACCGTTCTCAAAGCAATCTCAGATTGGATCAAGTCGCTACTGACAGCAGCAATCATGTCCAATCTCAACGGCCTGTTCGATGATGTTAACACCCAAGTGGGCAGTATCGCCCAGCAGGTGGGCACCAAACCATCCGGTTTTGAACCGCGCGTTTTCGCTATGATCGAGGCGTTGTCCCGCAATGTGGTGCTGCCCATCGCAGGCGTGATTTTGACCTTTATTGCCTGCTACGAACTGATCGAGATGATCACCCAGCACAACAACATGGCACAATTTGAGCCTGCGCTGCTGATGAAATGGATCTTCAAAACTGCCATTTCGGTGTGGATGATTTCCAACACCTTCGATATCACCATGGCGGTGTTCGATGTGACCCAGCAGGTGGTGGCAAATTCCAGCGGCATTATTTCTGGCAACACGCGGGTGAACGACATCGGGCTTTCCATGCTGCAATCCAGCATGATGCAGATGGACGTAGGACCCCTGTTCGGGCTGTTCTTGCAGTCCTTCTTCATCGGTATCACCATGCGCATCCTGTCCATTGTGATTTTTGTCATCGTCTACGGAAGAATGATTGAAATCTACATGATGGTCAGCCTTGCCCCGGTGCCCATGGCAACATGGGGCAACCACGAGCAATCCCATGTGGGACAGAACTATCTTCGTTCTCTGTTCGCGCTGGGATTTCAAGGTTTCCTGATCCTGATCTGCGTGGCGATCTACGCTGTTCTGCTTCAGAATGTTGCCATATCCGGGGATGCCATCAACTCGATCTGGAGCATCGTGGGGTATACCGTGCTGCTCTGCTTCTCGCTGTTCAAGACCAGCTCTGTCGCCAAAACTCTGCTGGGTGCCCATTGATTCGGAGGTGAAATTTTGGCAGCTTATATTTCCGTGCCGCGCGATTTCAGCAAGGTGAAGTCCAAAGTAGCCTTCAATTTGACCGCCCGGCAGCTTATCTGTTTTGGTGCAGCGGCAGTCGTAGGAGTGCCGCTGTTCTTTGTTTTGCGGGACACCGCAGGCAATTCCGGCGCTACCCTTGGCATGATGGCGGTCATGCTGCCCATGTTTTTTCTGGCCATGTACCAGAAGAACGGCCAGCCCGCCGAAAAGATCCTGCGGTACTACCTTCAGGCACGTTTCGTTCGCCCGAAGGTGCGTCCGTATGAGCCATCACAGAATAATGATACTTCTGCCTTCGGGCAGCTCGGTGAGAACCACGGAGAGGTGAGAACCCTATGGATTCGGTACGCTGCCGGACGGCTGAAAGTTTTCCCACACGAAAACAGAGTTTTCGGTTTCCGGGGATGTCGGGGACAAATACGGAAAGGTATAGAACTATAAATCACAGCAATTTGCTGTTTGAGATAGTAGGGTGGGCTGTGCGAGCAGCCCACTGTTACATATACGGATAGAAAGGAGCAATCCAAATTGGCTACACGAGGCAAAAAAGAAAAAGAGTATCCGCCTATGCCCGCAAACTGGATGTACAAGCGCGGGGATGTCTACATGATGGATCTGAATCCTTACAGCGGTTCCGAGCAAGGCGGCATCCGACCTGCCATTGTTGTCCAGAACGATGACGGTAATTTTTATTCCAATGTTCTTCTGGTCGTTCCACTGACAACACAGATCAAAAAGCGAAATATGCCGACGCATTTTATTCTGCACAATCGCTTTTTGAGTGCGCCATCTATGGCGATTTGCGAAAGTCCGCGCCCCGCAGATAAATCCAGAGTGTTAAGCTACCTTGGGCACCTGTCCAAATATGAAATGCGGCAAGTGTCAGTGTGTCTGCAATACAGCTTTGGGTTCATTGGATACAAGTCATTCCGAAAATACCTTACGGCTCCTCCGCAGGAGGATGTTCTCGCCGCTGCAAAAGAGCTGCTCTCCCAGCAGTTTCAGAATCTTCGGGTGCTGAACAGTCAGCCCCCTGCTCTCGCCAAGCACACAAAAGGCGATCTACATAGCATTGAGCAGATATCGGAAAGGATGCTCTCCACCCCGACGGAATCTTCTGTTGAGTTCATGGTCGCAGAACTGGATGATGCACTTCAGTCGCTTATGTTCCGCTGGAATATCTGTTATGAACGGTATTCCAGTTTCCGCTTATCCGATAACGAAAAGAAGAAAATCGGTTTGATTATCCAATCAGGAATTGATTTTCTGCAAAAGAAGAAGGAGGTTCCTTTATGATGAACGCAGTTGTAAAACCTTACCATGAGATGTGCCTGAACAGCAGCGAACTGATCGTTCCGCGCGACACTTATCAGCGTGCTCTTCACCCCGCTCGTGTTGCCCGCATCGCAAAAGAATTTGACGAGCGGGTTGCCAATGAGCCGAAGATCAGCTTCCGGGATGGTCACTACTATGTGATGGACGGACAGAACACCATCGCTGCACGGAAATTTCTGAACGGCGGCGAAGATTTGCAGATTCGCTGCAAGGTTTATTTTGGTATGACAGAACGAGAAGAAGCCCTCCTGTTTGCACAGCAGACAGGCATTTCGGAACGGCTGAGTGCAGGGCAGAAGCTCCGTGCCCTGATTTTTGCAGGGGAGCCTGCTGCCGTTGCATTCCAGCAGGCCACCGAATTGGCTGGCGTTCATCTTTCTTTTGAAGAAGGCCGAGGCAAGCAGCGGATCAGCTGCATTGCAACCGCCTATCACGAATTCATCCGGCTGGGTCCGGAATTGTATATCGAATCCCTTGATGTTTTGCTGAACGCTTGGAACGGCGAGCCTGATTCTATGAGTTCCGCAAACCTGCTCGGCATCTGCCGCTTTGTAGAACTGTATCACTCCGAATATAACAAAGGCCGTCTGATTGCCAAACTGCGGCAGGTCGATGCATTCACGATTTTTCGCCTTGCTCGAACCGCAGGCGTAAGCCTTCCCGGCAAGACGAAGTACCTTCAGCAGGTCTATACTATTTATAATGGTGGAAGCCGCCGGGCCGCACTGCCGCTCAAGTTTTAACTCAATGTATAATAAAAGAGGTTTTATCCAATGAATAATTGCGAAGAAAAAATACCTACTGCATCTTCCACCCCCACGCCCGTAGTACAGGATATCCGCTGTTACACGATTGAAGATCTGATGGCAATGCTGATTTTAAGCCGCCCCACCGTCTGTCGTCTGCTGAAGCAGAATGAATTCCGCTGGTTCAAAGTTGGTGGTGCCTATCGTATCTCCAAAACCAGCTTCGATGCGTGGCTGAACGATGGCATTATCGAACCCAATTCTGCTGTTTGACATCCTCAACATTTCAAGCGAAATCTGCTATTCTTTAGCCGGGACGAAAAATCCCGGCTAAGTTTTTACATAGATGGAGGTGACCTTCATGGATGATGTGCAGAATATTTCGGCTCCCTTATACGGAAAAGCCGAACCTACCACCGCTAAAACAACCATGTCGGTTCGTGAGATGCAGCATCTTCTCGGTCTCGGCAAAACGGATAGTTATTGGCTGCTTCATAAGAATTTCTTTGAAGTCATTCTGATAAACGACAAAATTCGTATCGTTATTTCCAGTTTTGAAAAATGGTACGCCAATCAGGTCAAATACCATAAGGTCAATGGTCCTCCACCGGGCGAGAAACTTTGCAAGCGGTCATATTCTGTTTTGGAAATTGCTGAAATATTAAAGGTAGACTCTGACACTGTCTATACACTCGTCCGTCAGGGAAAGTTGAAAGCAGAAACGGTAGACTTCTGGATGCGGATTCCGAAAGAGGAATTTGAGCGTTGGTATCGGTCACAAAGCCGCCACCGCACTGCGGCCGATCGGGAGCGTGACCGAGAAATCGAAGCACAAACCATCTCCATCCCAGAAATGGCAAAACTGCTCGGCATTCCAAGAGAAAAGGTCTACTGGATTCTCGACTGCAAAAAATACCGAGACTGTTTCGTTATTGAGCGCGTGGCCGACAGGCGGCGCATTACCAAAGCCAGCTTTGAAGCATGGCTTCTCAGTCAATCTACATATCAGGTTCAGCCACAGGCCGAAGATGTTCCAGAAGAACCTCCATTGAAACTGCAATCTCCCAAAAGCGGCAAATATTACAGTTTTCAAGAGATTCAAGACTTCTACGGCATCAGCCGCACCGCCCTTGTTACATGGATTCGTGAGGAAGGAATCCCCACAATTGATGTAGGGCGGGCAAAACGTGTCCGAAAAGATGTATTCGATGATGTTCTGAAATCCAAACGTAAAGTGGAAGGAGATACATAATGGCCAGCATTATCAAACGCAACAATAATTTCTGTGTTGTCTATTCCTATAAGGATGCAAATGGCACCCCCAAGCAGAAGTGGGAAACCTTTACTGACCTTTCGGATGCCAAGAATCGCAAGAAAGAGGTCGAATACAAGGAATCGGTTGGAACTTTTGTAGTTCCACAGTGCAAAACCCTTAACGACTTGCTTCCTGAATATGTTGCCCTCTATGGAAAAAGCAAATGGGCACTTTCAACCTATCAGGCAAACACTGCACTGATTGCCAATTACATATCTCCGCTCATCGGCTCGATGAAGTTGCAGGATATCTCCACTCGTGTGATCGAGGGGTATTATCAGCGGTTGCTCAAATATGAGGCTGCTGACCCTATGTGTGGGAAGCGGAAGCACCAGTTTGTTTCCCCCAGTACAGTCCGTTCGGTTCATAAGATTCTGCGGAGTGCCTTTGAGCAGGCTGTAAAATGGGAACTCATGGAAAAGAATCCCTGCATTTACGCTACCCTGCCCAAGTACACTTCCAAGAAACGTGATATCTGGACAGCCGAAACGCTGTTCCGTGCTTTGAAAGTTTGTGATGATCCGAAGCTGCGGCTGTGCATCAACCTCTCGTTCTCCTGCTCCCTGCGTTTGGGCGAACTGCTCGGCCTGACTTGGGATTGCGTGGATATCTCCCCTGAAAGCATTGATGCAGGACGCGCATCCATTTACATAAACAAAGAACTTCAGCGTGTGGACGTTGCTTCACTGAATGCCTTGGAAAACAAAAATGTCATCACTCGTTTTCCCTCACTGAGTTCCCGCTGTACCACGGTTCAAGTTCTGAAAAGCCCCAAAACAGACAGCAGCATCCGAACCATCTTCCTCCCCAAAACAGTTGCTGAAATGCTCGTTGAATTCAAAGCAGAGCAGGATATGACAAAGGAAGCACTGGGTGCAGAATATACGGACTACAATCTTGTAGTTGCCGGCCCATTGGGAATGCCAACCGAGCAGTCTACCATCAACGGTGCATTGAAGCGGTTGATTGAGAAAAACAATCTCCCCAAAGTGGTCTTTCATAGCTTCCGACACTCCAGTATTACATACAAACTCAAACTGAACGGCGGCGATATCAAAGCCGTGCAGGGCGATTCCGGTCATGCGCAGGCTTCGATGGTCACCGAGCAGTACGCACACATTCTGGATGATGATCGGCGTTTGAACGCACAGCGATTCGACGATTTCTTCTATCAGCATCATGGTGCAGAGCCTGAAGCCCTCCCTCGCGCAGAGCAATCCGCTCCAAAAGCCAGCCCAGTCGATACAGATGCGGCAGCAGCTCTTGCCAAACTGCTGGCTGACCCCTCTATGGCTACACTCATTAAAAATCTTGCAAAGAACCTATAAGCCTCTATACATAAGCAGCGGCAGCTTTCCGATTGGGAAAACTGCCGCTGTTTGTTTTTAAGAATATCTTGGCTGAATCAAGATCAGGCGGGTTTCTTTGTATCCAGTGCCTTTACTTCTTCAACAGGAAGCTGAACCGACCGAGCAATTTCTTCATAGGTCATTTTTCCAACTTCTAGCAAAGATTTTGCAATTTCAATCGACTGCTCATGCTTTGTTTCTTCTCGTACTTCTTCAAATGCTCTGCACATCGTTGCCACTCCCTTACTTAAAGTAAGAATACCATAAGCCCCTTCCTTTTACAAGACAATGCGCATTTCCATTCGCACTGTTACATAGGCCAGAGTTTTCTCGCAGAAAGCTCTGATCTTTTTCTATTGAAAACATTTGTCCATCACACCAGCTACGGCTGTATGGTCTGGTTCACGAATGCTATACAAGCAAATATCCGCAGGGAAACGTACACCTCCCAGCTAATGAAAGGTGAGCGTTGTACAATAGAGCGGCCACTTTTCATTAGCTCAGCTAATTTTCAGCTAATGAAAAGCCTTTTACTCGTTTTATTTCAGGTGTGATTTTATTGACTCAAATTGACAGCACAGCAAAAAATTCATTGATAAAACGTGACTTGTTTTACCTACTTTTGTCTAGGATTTATTACTTTGGCCCCTACTCCTAAGCGGAAGGTCGTGTGTTCGAATCACATCGGGGACGCCACTTTAAGAAAATGCGAAGGTCATTTTTCCATGTGAAAGACGATCTTCGCATTTTTCATTTTGAACCTATCACCAAAATTAGCCAGCTAATACCATTAGCAGAATTTTCAGTTCCAGCTAATAAAATCGGGTTTCCAGCTAATGAAGTCCCATAAAGCACCTTTTGAACTCTGTTTTCCGGCTCTCAGCTAAAATTGGCAGCCGGGTCAAGCTTGATAGCCTTCGTAAAAGGGGCTGTTGAAAAAATGCGATAGCAATTTGTACAAAGAACTAGCACAAAATCAGAAACCCGAACCCTTTTTGAGCCATTTGGCCCCAAAAAGGTTCCGGGTTTTGTGCATTATTTTTTCATGGAGCTATTTTGCAACAGCCCCCGTGTAGTTCAGTTCTGTCAGATATTTCTGGCCCAGTTCGATTTTGTCCGCCGCTGTGGCCGCTTTAGAGCCGCAGTCTGTCAGCACCACAAGAGCTACAAGCACCAGCAGCAAACAGAAAAAGACTTCTTTTCACTTTTCCAGTCGCTTCATTTCATGTTCCCCCAAGTACTGATTGTGAAATTACACTTCAAACATTTTCCAACTGACACAGCCGTCCAACCAGAATTTCCCGTTTCCAGAGGTCATGCGCACTTTGTTCTGTGCGTCCAAATCGTTAAAATGCCACCACTCTGAGGCCAGCGGCGTCATGCCTGCACCGGTGCAGTAGCCCTGCAGCCGCCGCGCACCTTCTGTCATAGATGCAGATGCCGCAGCCCGCTTCCATGCGATAGTGGAGCTGGAACTTACCGGCCCGGTAAAGCAGGCCGCCGCACTGCTCAGTTCGTGCATTGCCGATGGCATGGCGTACTCTTCCCCTGTCACTTGTACAAAGGAGCAGCCGGCCATCTTATGCTCTGTCTGCTCTGTGATGCGCAACAAGGTCGTATCCATCGCCACACCCCGCTGATGGTTGGAAAGAGATGTTGCAATGAACCAGCCGATATTCCACGTCTCCTTGTTCAGCGCCGCCATCAGTTCCCTGTCAGCCCGAGCCTTGGCGTACACTGCATCTTTCACCAGCATCTGCACCTCATAGGGGCGGAACGTCTCTATGATTTTCAGGCAATCTCCCGCCTGCAGAGCGCTTTTCTGGGCTGCACCGACTTTTTTTGCCATAGCATAGTTGATAGGCATCACATACTCATCCCGCCCAAGGCGTTGGTTATAGAACAGGCCGTCATACAGCTTCTGCCCTGTAATGCCCTCAATGTCTTCGCCGCAGGTTTTGAAGATCGATGCCGTTGCATTGGGGTTTTCGTATACAATGGAAGGCAGGACATCGGGCAGGTTGATCATGCAGAATTCATTTTCCAGCCAGCCCACGGTGCCATCCAACAGGCAGACCTGCCAGTATGCTCCCGACTCCTGACGGATGTAAAACATATCCCCCGCCGCAAGTCTTCGCAGCACTGCGCTGTTCTCATCCGGCTTTTCGTACAGCGGCATCATCACCGCTCCCACAAAGCCTGTGGAGCCTTCCAGCGGCAGTTCAAAGTTCGGGGGAACGCGGATACCTTCCCGCAGAACAGCGTTATCGTCCAGCGCGGCATTCAGCATCGGGCCAGATTCAGAGAATAGGCCGCTGTTTTCCAACTGCGGTTGCCAACTGACCGCTCTCTCTTCCACAGTAGGCTTCTGACAGCCTGTCAGAAGCCAAGTACATGCCATAGCCGAAAGATACAGAAACTCACGTCTTGTCGTTTTCATGAATTTTCCGTCCTTTCTGCCTGCTCCTGTGCCGGAGTTTCCGTCTCTGACGGCGTCTCCGGGGTGGTCTCCGGTGCTTCCACAGGTTCCTCCGCAGGTTGCGTCTGCTGCTCTGTTGCCGGAGTGGTCTGTCCATCTTCCGTTTCCGTCTGCGTAGGCTGCTCTTCCAACAGTTCTTCTTCCGGCGGTTCACCCTCAGCGTCCTCTGTCAAATCTTCCTCCGGTGCCATATCTCCAAACGGCTGAACGCTGCCGCTGCCGTTCAGTTCACTGCTCAGCGTGCCTTCCTTGAATGTACCTGCCTGACTGATGCCATTAACAAAATAATAGCTTTTTTCATGGGAATGGTCCCACCCCTGTTTCAATTTGCCATCTACACCAAAGGCATAGGGCTGACCATCGATGACACACCATCCTGTCATCTGGTTGCCGTTACCGTCAAGATAGCGCGTACCTGCATCTATTTCAATCCACCCGGCCTGACTGACACCATCTGCAAAGAAATAATCCTTTCCATCAAGCTGCATCCAGCCCTGTGCCGGTGCACCGGTCTCATCGTAGTATTTCAGGACGCCGTCCACATCTTTCCATCCATTCAGGCGGCTTTTTACCCGCCCATCAGAATCCAATTCCCAAGTTTTTCCGTCTTCCTGATAGGTGCCAGTACGCGGGTGTCCGGTTTCATCAAAGCAGTACTCCACGCCATCCAGCGTGACCCAGCCGGTGTACATCTGTCCGGTTTCCGGCTGGAAGTAGTAGTATTTTCCATCTATTTTTGCTTCGCCCTGCATGAGCTTTCCATCCTGATCCGCGTAGCCGACATAACCATTTTCTTTGATCCAGCCGACTTTTACGAAGCTGTTGCTTCCGAAGTAGTACAATTTATAATTTATTTCATAAAGGCCTTGTACGCGGGTCCCTGTAGTCGGTGAAACAAAGTAACGGTGCAGCCCTTCTCCCTGCCAGCCGGCTGTCTTGCTCCGGATGATCTTGCAGACCCCGAAGGCAGTTCCTGCAAGTAGGCACAGGCACACCAGCACCACACCCGCTGATTTCAGCGGCCCTGGCGATTTTTTCCTTTTTGTGTTTTGCGTCACGCTAAACCGATATCGTTTGATCTTCTGGCGTTTCATTCTCATTTTCCCATATAAAGATTCAGCCCCCGGTGGAATGCCAGAGGCCGAATTTCATGTTTAATAGGCGTCCTGTACCGTCTCTTTGCCGTTTTCACGGTAGGTCGTCACAGTAAAGCCATTGTAATACAGCAGGCCATCCTCGCCATCACCAATGCAGCTGGAAGCATACTCCGAGCTGTTCGGCTTGCCAATAGCGGCATACAGCTTGGAAACGTCTTTGCCTACATACTTCAGGGCAGTTTCCAGGCTGGCGGTTTCTGCCGGAGCAGTCTCTGTAACGGGCTTGCTTTCCACAGGCTCCGTCTTTTCTTCTTTGGAGGAAGCAGCCATCTCCTGCTTTGCAGGCTTAGATTTTGCCGCGGTCTCGGCCTTGGATTCGGCCTTCGATTCCGCTTTGGATTCGGCCTTCGACTCAGCCTTTGATTCGGCCGTTTTCTCCGATGCTGCCTTGCTTACTGCAGAAGAGGCTTCGGAAACAGCTTCCGATACAGCTTCGCTTTCCGGTGCAGACTCCGCTACCGCCTCAGATGAAGCCGCCGCCAACACCACCGAGGACGCCGCTTCCGATGCAGACTCTGCTGCAGAAGAGGCACTCGTTTCCGCTTTTGCCCCGCAGCCGGACGCCAGAAGCATCGCACCGCAAAGAGCCGCAATCGTCATCGTATAACTTACTTTCATTTTGTTTTATCCTTCTTTCTATTCTTTCAATCGACCAGAGAACAGCAGACCCATTCTCCATCCGACAGAAATGCTGCTTTTAGTTGCTGCTCCCGCACATTCTGCGGAAGATACGCCGTAAATGGCTGTGTTCCCTCTCCGCAGGGGGAGGCCTCGTAGGTTTCGTTCCCCGCCAGAATGTAAATTGGAGACTCGTCATCCACGCTCTGCCCGCTTAAATCACCCGTCAGGCAGAAGGTATCTTCCATGCGGCTGTCCTCTCGCTGCGCCTTCACGCTTATTCCGATGTCTGCCGCCGCAACCGCTGTGCGTTCCGGCGCGGGCAGTTCCGGGGCGCGCTCCAGCAGCCAGTTCAGGTTGCGTTCGACCAGCTCCACCAGCAGCACATTAGGCTGCTCTTCCATAGCCGCTGTCAAACGGTATGGCATATTCCGGGAGAAGCAAGCGTTGCCGTAGTTCTGTGCCAAAAAGGGATGCAGGTTGATGCCAAAGGAATCACGGTAGACAAAAACGCTTCCATCCGCCTCCGAATTTACCGTGTGGATGGTGATGTCATCCGCCGAGTGGAATTTTTCATCATACTGATATGTAAAGGCATACGCTGTATCCAGTTCCGTTTCATTTCCGTCAGGATACACCATCTTATACAGATCCCCGGTGTGGGGAATCTTTTCCCCTGTGATGAAGGAATCAAACTCCGCTTCAGTGCCCTTCATTTTCTTCAGCAGGATCTGTGCCGCCTTCTGTGCTCCCCGCATATTCCAATGACTGTCCAGATGGTAATACAGCTGTTCTTGGAAATCAGACAATCCCTCAAACAGATCGACATATCGGACGTTCTGCTGCTGCATCTGCTGTTTAAGCAGTTGGACGTTCCGCTCAGAGGCCGCTGCATAGCGCACTGGCATCTGACTGCCATATATCGAATTTTTATTCGGTGCGATCGTAAAGTAAAAATCCACGCCGTTCTGTTCACAGTACTCCTGCATCAGCCCCAACACGCGAGCGGCAGCATAGCTCTGACGTGCTGTAAAACGTTTTGCTCCGGTATAATCCTCGATGGTGCTTTTGTAGAACAGCCAACCGTCCTTTCCCAGCAGCACGCTGCTGCTGTCCAGCGTCTTGAACACTGCCCCGGTAAGCTGGTCGTTCAGCGTGATCATTTCATGACGAAAGCCGAAATGATCCGCAAAATAATCTGAAAACTCATTCAGAATACTGTCATTGAAGCTCCCATCTTCTTTCCGTAGCTCCGGAAGGGGCGCAAGCTGTTCATTTCCAACCGCATTTTCCGTCTGCCAAGGCATCACCGCCACAGGCAAAATGCAAACTGCGGCAATAACTCCCACAAACAGGACGTATCCTAATTTTTTCACCTGCATTTTCCCACCTCAGAACTGGAAATAGATAAAGGGCACATAAGACGCCGCCGATAAATGCAGAATGTCCACCAACAGAAGTGCCAGCGCCCCCACATAACTCAGCACCTGAAAACACACATATACACTTCCGGTCTGCTGCTCCGCTTTACGGCAGACCAGCGGCAGAACCGGTGTGCTGCCCACAAGGCCAAGCAGCAGTGCAAACATAGTCAGAGGTGTCAGGCACTGTGCCAACAACAGCCCGGTCTGGGCAGAAGCACGAATACCCGAGAACATCGCCCCGATCATTGAGAAGGCCTGCCCCATGCTGTCTGCCCGGAAAATCACAAAGCCAATCAGTACCACCAGCAAGGTGTATATGTGTTTCAACACTGTTTCCACCGGGTTTCGCCTGTTTTTTCCATGCTTTCCAAGCCCGAACAGCTTTTTTACCGCATCCTCTGCAACGATAAAGAAGCCATGCCACAGACCCCAGACGATGAAAGTCCAGTTCGCTCCGTGCCACAGGCCCGTACAGAAAAACACGATCAGCTTGTTGCGATAGGTCTTTGCCTTTCCCTTCCGGTTTCCGCCTAGGGGGATATACAGGTATTCCCGGAACCAAGTGGAGAGCGATATATGCCATCTGCGCCAGAATTCCTGAATATTGGCCGAGATGTATGGATAATTAAAGTTTTCCTTGAAGTGGAACCCGAAACACAAGCCAAGTCCAATGGCCATGTCACTGTATCCGCTGAAATCAAAATAAATCTGGAACAGGTAGCATACTGCAGCCAGCCAAGCCGTCCGGCTGTCCAGCGCAGCGCTTTCTGCACCGTAGATCAGCGTCACAACACTGCCGCAAACATCGGCGATCAGCAGCTTCTTGCTCAGACCAACAATGAACCGGCGTAGGCCGTTTGCCAGTTGTTCTAGCGTATGGCGGCGGTTCTTGATCTCATCCGCCACATCTTCATAGCGAATGATGGGCCCGGCCACCAGTTGCGGAAACAGTGCAATGTACAGCAGCACCTCCCAAAAGCGAGTGCTTTTCAGTCGTTCGTTTCGGTATACGTCGATCACATAGCTCAAACCCTGAAATGTAAAAAATGAGATACCCACCGGCAGAACGATGGAAGGTACCGTAATTGCCACGCCCGGCAGCTGATTGACCGTCCTTACCAGAAATGTCAGGTACTTGAAAACGCCCAAAACTCCCAGATTGACCGCCACTGCAGCGTAAAGCACTCCCTTTCGTCCGGAAACGAACAGGCCCGCCAGATAGTTGCAGAATACGGAAAAAAGCAGAAGCAATACATACCACAGCCCACTGAACGCATAGAATAGTAGGCTGGCCGCAATAAGCCAAAAATTTTTTGTTTCTCTTTCGGGCAGAAGATAATATCCTCCAAGCACAATGGGTAAAAACAGAAACAGAAAAATTACGGAACTAAAAACCATTTACGACCACCTCAACGATTACGGGAACTGGTAGCTGAACACGGTTTTATTCAGCGGCATTTTATACATATTGTATTCTGCGTGGCCATATTTACCGGCACGATATCCCCATTCCAATTCCACATCATAAATGTAGGGCGTTCCGTTCTCGTGGATCATGACCCATGCATGGTCCGAGTCCTTGCGGCCCACACCGCCGGACACTACATAGGCATTGTAGCCCAGCCGCCGGGCCATATAAAGGAACTGGCCTGCAAAGCAGTAACAGTTGCCCTTTTTGTGTTCAAACATGAACAAAGCGCTCTCTTCTGCCCAAGCCGTTGTGCCTCTTGCCTGATGCGGACGGGCAAGGTATGCACCGTGATTCCGGACATACAAATAGGCAGCGCGCAGCTTTTGCGCCTTCGTCATGCCAGAGTTGGTGCACTCAGCCAGTGCCTGATCCACATAGCTGTCCAGCGTTGCATTGCCAGAGGTATAGCGGCCATTCGCATCAAAAGTAAGGTATCCTACCGCGCTGTTCGTCAGGAACGAGCCATCCTCTTTGACATAGTACATTCCTCCACCGATCTCGTGCAGACCCTTGGCGTACCGATCGATGGCATAGCCATTCTTCGAAACATGATACAGCTTGCCGTCAATCGTCACAAAGCCAGCGGGATAGAGATCGAAGGAACCGCCGGTCACCGACACATGGCACAGCACGCCGTCTACCACCACAAACCCGGCGGGATAAGGATCGATCGCGCTGCCTTCTGCCGACACATGGTACACAGCGTCTCCGATTTGCACAAAACCGGGCTGATAGACATCCAGCTGGCCATCCGTATAGTGGTACAGCCTGCCGTCCTGTATTTCAAAACCGTTTTTCCGGAACGGACTTTCCTGCTCTTTCTGGCCTTCCTGACTGGCGGATTCGTTCTTCTCTGTGTCGCCCGCCAGCCATTCCAATAATGCCTTGATGCAGTTTTCCTCTTTCTGTGCCGGTGCGTCTACTGTCTGCACTGCGTAGGCAGGCAGCACCAGAAGCATGGCCGACATTGCAAAAACAACAGCCGTTACACTCAGTTTTTTCAGCATTTTTTCATACCCCTTAATCGATTGATTTTTATTGATACTCGTTCCAGATCTGTTCCTTCAGCTTTTTTCCCGCCTGCGCAGGATCCATGCTGAAACGACTGCCGCAACAGCTGAAGTGATCATGCCAACGATTCCAACCACGAAAAAGATCTGTCCGGTAGACACGCTCCCTCCTTATTTGAGCCATCCGCTTGTATAAAGCTGGTCGATCAGCAGATACGCCCGCTGCATATCAAACCGGTAGTCCAGCGGATACTGTTGTGCAAGCTCGATCAGGATATCATCAGCTTCCTGATACTGATTCAACGCCTGCAGCACCGTCGCAAGGTTCAGCACCCCCATTATGACTCCAAAGCCACATATGTCACAGAGCACCCTACTCTACGACAATATTTTCTCTTAAATTTTACTGCCAATCCAGCTATCGGTCAAGGGAAAACAGTCCAAAAGCCAAGAAATTTCGGAAACAACGTTTGGAACAATCGACCGTTTTGCCAAAAACATTAGCGATTGCCGAGTATATTGACTATTACAGTAACAGCAGAATCCAAGCGAAAACAAAATGGCTGCCTCCCTCTAAATTCAGAAAAGCATCCATGATGGAATCTTAATTATTCAATTTTGATCCAGTGTCCAGAAAACCGGGTACATATCACATCCAAGACCGTGCCCAGCCTGCCGGTCGCCAAGAAGATTTTGGACGATATGATCGTTGCCAACAAAGCTTACTGGCCGGAGCTGCACGGATAAGTACCTCGTCAGCGGCAGATGCCGGACAACTGAGCCCATAAAACATTGAACGCCTCCCCGGCATTCCTTCCAAAAAGGATGCCGGGGAGGCGTTTTTGTTAAAGTGTCTCAGCGCTCACACCAGCCTTGCCCCGGCGTGGGGCAGGCTTTCCGCGCCAAGGCTTTGCAGCTTTTGGGGCAGGGCGGCAAGGTCGCCGCCGGTATAGTACCACCCGGCAGCCAGCGCTGCCAGTGCCAGCAGCAGAAGCACCGCCAGCACCCTGCCCAGCCTGCGGCGCTTCGGGCGCGGCGGCACGGGCGGTGCAGCCGCAAGGACGGCAGGCGTCAGGGCGGTATCCGGCACGGCACTGCCGTAGGGCTGCCAGCTTGTGCCCCCTGCCTGCGGCAGACCACAGGCTGCGCGGCGCAGCATATCCAGCAGCCACAAACCGGGGTTCTCATCCGGCGATACGCACCGCAGCCAGCACCCCTTTTTGCCGCCCACCAGCAGCAGGCGGCTTTGGGGCAGTTCCACACAGCCCACCGCCAGCGCAGCACCGGTCAGACGCTGCATAGCCTGCACCCGCGCCAATGTGCGGGCAGGCTCTGCCTGCGGTGCCTTGCGCAGCTTGCTGCTGAGCCGGGCGTTGAGTGCGGCATTGGCGTAGCTCATAGCGCCAAAATCGAACACCTTTTCCGCACCGGGAAGGTTTTCCAGCCGGGTCTCCAGCAGCGCCCCGGCGGCGGCATCGCTGCACACCAAAAGCTTGCGGTGCTGCTCCAGCGCCTGCACTGCGGCGGCGGAAAGGGTCTGCTCCCCTTCCCCGTACAGCGCCGGGGCAAGGCTTGTCCTCAGCAGCTGTACCGCCCGATGCAGCTGCTGCGGGGTGCTGCTTTGCAGCGCCACCAGCGTTTCGGCACCCCGGGTGCGGCTGTGTACCGTGCCCTGCCAAGTGTCCGGCAGGTTTTCCACAACCTTTTGCACGGTCTGCTCCGGCACACCGAACAGCCGCAAAACGCAGCCTGCAGGCCGGTTTTCTTCCTTTGTCATGACGCATCCCCCCTGCGGCCGCAGGGGCCGCTCTTACTCTGCCCGCAGGGTCTCGTCCAAGGCGGTCAGGGCGGCGGGGTCATGCTGTGCGCTTTCGGCCAGCACCTGCGTACCAGCAGGGGTCTTGCCCTGTGCCAGCCGCAGCGCCAGTTCCAGCGCAGTCTGTGCGGCGCGGGCACGGATGAGCGCACGGTCCGGGCGGGAGACGAACAGCTTTTTCACATACACCCTGTCTCCCCGGGCAGCGCCCAGATACACCGTGCCCACAGGCCGAACGGCATCGCCGCCGCCGGGGCCTGCCAGACCGGTAACGCTGACCGCGATATCCGCACCGGCGGCTTTTGCCGCGCCCAGCGCCATCTGCGCCGCCACGGGCGCCGACACCACATTATATTGCGCAATGACCGCCGGGTCCACCCCGACAAGCTTCGCCTTGGCCTGCTCCCAGTAGGTCACAAAGCCGTAGCCGAACACCTCGCTTGCGCCGGACACGTTGGTCAGGCGCTGGGCGATCATGCCGCCGGTGCAGCTTTCGGCGGTGGCAATGGTCAGGCCGTTGGCCCGCAGCGTGTGCACCACCGTTTCTTCCAACCCGGCGACATCCTCATCATACACCGCATCGCCCAGCAGATCATAGAACTTTTTGGCGTAGGCGCGGCACATCGTCTGTGCCTCGGCGTCATTCTGCGCCCGGGCGGTGATGCGGATCTCGCACTCACCGGTCTTGCAGTAGATGGCGGCGGTGGGGTTCGGGTTTTCCAGCAGCGCACGCACCCGGTATTCCAGATTGCTCTCGCCGCCCAGCACCCGCAGCGTCAGGCTGTGCAGCGCGCAGCTCTGCCGTGCCAACAGCAGCGGGCGCACGCTTTCCTCCCACATGGCCTTCATCTCGTGGGGCACGCCGGGCATCAACACGGCGCAGTGGCCGTCCTGCTCGAACCATGCGCCCGGCGCAGTGCCGTGGTGGTTGACCACCTTATGCCCATGCACCGGCACCATGGCCTGCTTGCGGTTGTTGGGGGTGGTCTCGCGCCCGGTGCGGGTAAAGAAGTCCACGATCTTCTGCCACTCCTCCGGGTCAAAGGTAAGGGTATCGCCAAAGCAGGCGGCCACCGTCTCCTTGGTCAGGTCGTCCGCCGTGGGGCCCAGCCCGCCGGTGAACACCAGCAGGTCGCACCGCTGCTTAGCTTCGTTGACAAAATCCGCCAGACGGCCATGATTATCGCCGATGGTGCTCTGCCGCCGGACGGTGATGCCCAGCGCGGCCAGCTCCCGGCTGAGGTACTGGGCATTGGTGTTAAGAATGTTGCCGAGCAGCAGCTCGGTACCCACACTGATGATTTCTGCTGTCATGGACAAATCAACCCTCGAATTCTACCTGATCGGTGATGCGCACCCGGATGCGCTCGGTCTGCTCTGCGGCTTCAGCTTCCAGCGCGGCAAGGCCGGGCATGGCAGCTTCGGCGACAAGGATCTCCTCCAGTTCAGGGCGGATCTTCGGGTGCGGAGGGGTGAAGATGGTGCAGCAGTCCTCGTAAGGCAGAATGCTGGTCTCGAAGGTATTGATATGGCGGGAAGTCTCGATGATCTCGGTCTTGTCCATACCGATGAGCGGGCGCAGGATGGGCAGATCCTGTGCGGCATCAGTGCACTGCAAAGCCTTGACGGTCTGGCTTGCCACCTGTGCCAGACTTTCGCCGGTGACTAGCGCTTCGCACCCCTGCTTTTTAGCGATCACGTTTGCAATGCGCATCATGCTGCGGCGCATCAGCACTGTGAACAGCACATCCGGGGCGTTATCCCGGATGTATTCCTGGGGTTTGGTGTAGGGCACCACGAACAGGTTGGCACTACCGGTATACACGGTGATAAGCTGCGCCAGAGCCTTTACCTTCAGTTTTGCGCGTTCTGAAGTATACGGAGGGGATGCAAAATGAATGTGATCCAGTGCCAGACCGCGCTTTGCCATACGATATGCCGCCACCGGGCTGTCGATGCCGCCGGAGAGCATATTCAAGGCACGGCCGCTGGTGCCCACGGGCAGACCGCCCTCACCCGGTATTTTCGGGCCATGAATATACGCACCGTAATCACGGATTTCTACAATGACCTTGAACTGCGGGTTACGCACATCCACCTTCAGGTAGTTGTGCTTGCCCAGCAGGTAGGCGCCCAGCTCCCGCATCAGTTCCGGGCTGGTCATGGGGTAGGTCTTATCGGCGCGCCGGGCTTCCACCTTGAAGGTGCGGATGCCATGCAGCTCGCTGCCCAGATAGTCCTCAGCGGTCTGGCAAATGGTATCGAAATCCTTTTCGCACACCACGGCGCGGCTAAGCGCGGCAAGGCCGAACACCTTGCTGACCCGCTCAAAGGCAAGGTCCATATCCACGTCCTCTTCCTCGGGCTCCATATAGAAGGTGGACTGGGTGCAGTACACCTTGAACTTGCCCACCGTCTTGAGACGGTAGCGCAGGATCTTCATCATGGCTGCTTCAAACTGGTTGCGATTGAGGCCTTTCAGGGACATCTCGCCCTGATAGCCCATAATAATTTCCTTCATAAATGTTGCATCTCCTGATGTAGGATTTATAATGGCCTCCGCTTTCGCTCTGGCCATATTCAGCGGAAAAATCGTTTTACTCTGTGAATGGAAAATGACTGCGGTCATTTTCCATTCACTCTTTCACAAATCGGGGTCGTGCAGGTAGGCTGCATCTTCCCTTAGAACGGCTGACAGTTTCTCTGAGGACCGTCCGCTGGGGTGGGACCCTGTTGCCCGCAGGGCAATAGGGCGGGCGATGGAATGGCCCGATTCGTGTCCGAAGAGAAAGCTGTCAGCCGTTCTGCGGCTTTTGATTTAGATTTTTTACTTTCTGATCTTCTGCAAATGCTTCATGCCGTCCTCGAAGCGGTTGAGGAAGGCATCCACATCCTCCGGAGTGTTGTCGGCGCAGAAGGACACCCGGATGGCGGTATCGATGGCAAGCGGGTCGCGTCCCATGGCTGCCAGCGTGTGGCTGGGCTGGCCGCGCCCGCAAGCACTGGCCGAGGAAACGTAGATCTGCTCTTCGGCCAGAAACGCCAGCATCGTCTCGCTCTTGATGCACATCTCGCTGAAGTTCAGCACCTCAGGCATGGCGTTCTCCGGGCTATTGATGACCACCTCCGGGAAGGCCTTCAGCCCCTCCCGCAGCTGCCGGTTCAGCGCACGCATGGAGGTGTCCCGGCTCTTCATGGTCTTTGCCAGACGGGTGGCCGCAGCGGCCAGACCCATGGCGTAGGGCAGGTTTTCGGTGCCGGGGCGCATCTGCCGCTCCTGCTCGCCGCCCAGATAAGGCGGCTGGAAGGCCTGCACCAGCCGGTCGGAAAGGTAGAGCGCACCAATGCCCTTGGGGGCATGGATCTTGTGGCCGCTCACCGAGAGCGTATCGATGTTGTCCAGCTTGATGGGCACACGCATCCACGCCTGCACTGCGTCCACATGGACGATGGTGCGGCTGTTGCGGCGCTTTACCTCGGCGGCAAGGCGCTCCACATCGTTGCGGGTGCCGATCTCGTTGTTCACCATCATGCAGGCTACAAGGATGGTGTTTTTGTCCACCCGCTCCAGCATGGCGGCAATGTCCAGCGTACCGTCTGCCCGGGGGGCTACCACGGTAACGTCGTAGCCCTGCTTTGCCAGCCGCTCCAGCGGCCGCTGCACGCTGGGGTGCTCGAAGCCGGACACCACGATGCCCTTGCCGAAGGTGCGGGTCTGCACCGCACCCAGCAGCGCCAGATTGTTGCTCTCACTGCCGCAGGAGGTAAAATACAGCTCCCGGCTTTTGCAGCCCAGCGTGCGCGCCACGGCGGCGCGGGCGGCGTTCAGGGCTTCTTCACTGCGCGCGCCCGGGCCGTACAGGCTGGAAGGGTTTGCCCAGTGCTCCCGCATGGCCTTGTCGATGACGTCCGCCACCTCGGGCGCTACGATGGTGGTGGCCGCGTTGTCCAGATAATGTAACTGAGGGTTTTGCAGCATATATGGATTTCCTGCTTTCTGTCGTTGTTTTCATAATAACCCAGAATAAGTATAGCACAAACCCTTGGATAACGCAAAAAAATTTTATGCATTTATGGGTGATTTTTGTAACTGTACCTCCTTGACAAACACCCCGGTGGTGTGCTATCTTTACAGCATAGACCGCATCCCTGCTGACGGAACCTTGTGGAGCACCACAGTGCAGGGGTGCATGGGATGTCAATGCCGACCGTCTGGGCAGCCTTGCGCAATTGCTGCGCAAAGCTGTCCTTTTTTGCTATCAAGGAGGATGTCTGTATGAAGACCGATATCGAGATCGCGCAGGAAGCCAAAATGAAGCCCATCACCCAGATCGCAGCCCAGCTGGGTCTGGAGGAGGAAAGTGTGATCCCCTATGGCCGCTACAAGGCCAAGATCGACCACCGGCTGATCCACAACGCCAAAAAACAGGGCAAGCTGATCCTTGTCACCGCCATCAGCCCCACCCCTGCCGGTGAGGGCAAGACCACCACCAGCGTAGGTCTGGCCGATGCCATGAACGCACTGGGCAAAAAGACCATGCTCTGCCTGCGCGAGCCCAGCCTTGGCCCCGTGTTCGGCGTAAAGGGCGGCGCTGCCGGCGGCGGCTACGCACAGGTGGTGCCCATGGAGGACATCAACCTGCACTTTACCGGCGACCTGCACGCCATTGGCACTGCCAACAACCTGCTGGCTGCCATGATCGACAACAGCATCCAGCAGGGCAACCCGCTGAACATCGACCCCCGCCGCATTACATGGAAGCGCTGCATGGACATGAATGACCGGCAGCTGCGGTTCATCGTGGACGGTTTGGGCGGCAAGGTGAACGGCACCCCCCGCGAGGACGGCTTTGACATCACCGTTGCCAGCGAGGTCATGGCCATCTTCTGCCTTGCTACCAGCATCTCCGACCTGAAAGAGCGGCTGTCCCGCATCGTATGCGCCTACACCTACGATGGCAAGCCGGTGACTGCCGGTGAGATCGGCGCAGCCGGTGCCATGACCGCCCTGCTGAAGGACGCACTGGACCCGAACCTTGTGCAGACGCTGGAAAACAACCCCGCCATCATCCACGGCGGTCCCTTTGCCAACATCGCCCACGGCTGCAACAGCGTGCTGGCCACCAAGCTCAGCCTTTCGTTGGCAGACTACACCATCACCGAGGCAGGCTTCGGTGCCGATCTGGGTGCGGAGAAGTTCTTGGATATCAAGTGCCGCTATGCCGGTATTGCGCCCTCTGCCTGTGTGCTGGTGGCTACCGTGCGCGCTCTCAAGAGCCACGGCGGCGTAGCCAAGGCAGACCTGAACCAGCCCAATCTCGAGGCCGTCAAGGCCGGTGCCTCCAACCTGATCCGCCACATCGACAACCTGAAGAACGGCTTCGGTCTGCCGGTGGTGGTTGCCATCAACGCCTTCCCCACCGACACCGCCGAGGAGCAGGCTTATGTGGAACAGGTCTGCGCCGAGCAGGGCGTACCCTGCGTGCTGAGCGAAGTGTTCGCCAAGGGCGGCGAGGGCGGCAAGGCACTGGCAGAGAAGGTGCTGGAGATCCTGGAGAATCGTCCCATCCAGTACACCTACCCGCTGGAGATGCCCCTGAAGGACAAGATCAACGCCATTGCCACCAAGATCTACCGCGCCGACGGCGTGAATTACAGCGCCGCCGCCAGCAAGACGCTGGCCGAGCTGACCGAGATGGGCTACGGCAACCTGCCTGTCTGCATCGCTAAGACCCAGTACAGCTTCAGCGACAACGCCAAGCTGACCGGTGCGCCCACCGGCTTTACTATGGAGGTGCGCGAGGTGCGTCTGGCCGCCGGTGCTGGCTTTGTGGTAGTGATCTGCGGCAACATCATGACCATGCCCGGCCTGCCCAAAAAGCCCGCCGCCGTAAACATTGATGTGGACGCCGACGGCAAGATCACCGGCCTGTTCTGATAAAAAACTGATAAACATAAAAGGCGCTGTCCGCAGGGACAGCGCCTTTTGTATTTTTACTCCATGGTGTGGCTGCAAAGGTAGTCCACCCATGCGGCGTAGCCCTCCGGCTTGATATGGTAGCCGTCCGGCTGGGCGTAGCTTTCGATCAGGTCGCCGTTCTCGTCTGCCAGTACCTCCCACAGGTTGAGGAAATAGCAGTCCTTTTCCAGCGCAATGGCGGCCAGCTCGTTGTTGATGCGGCTCAGGCGGTCGCGGTTCAGCCCTGCGTGATTTTCCTGTGCGCTCACCTCCGGCCGTACCGGCGTGATAGACTGCACATAGATCTTTGCATCCGGCAGCGCCTGACTGATCATGTCCAGCATCAGACGATAGTAGGTCAAAAAGCTGGTGTAATCGGTGTCCCGCCCCAGCACGTTGCTGCCCAGCAACACATAGACGGCCTTGGGCTGCTGGGCGGTCAAAGCGTCCAGCGGGATCTCTGCCACGCCGTCCACCCGCTTGCAGCTGGTGCCGTTGACAAAAGCGTTGGGGCCTACCCCCTTGTAGGCACAGAACTGCGCCCCGGGCAGGCCGGTATCGTAGATCTGCAGCCCCTGCGTCAGGCTGTCGCCCACAAAGCTGGCCTGCGCAAACCAGCTTTTTTCCACCGGTGCGCTGGCCGGCAGCGCCGCCATGCGGAAGTCCAGTGCAGTCTCGGTGCTGTTCTCCAGCGTCTGCACCCGGAGCTGCCGCGCCAGCGGGTAGCTGACTGTGTTCCATGTGTTGTCCGTAGTCACCTGCCGTAAGATGGTGTTCTGGCTCAGGGCAGTATCCACGCGCTCCCGGTGCAGCACCTTCCACAGAATGCCGATGGCGCTCAGCAGAGCCACCAGTGCCAGAAGGGCAACGATGATAAAAACCCTGCGCCAGCGCCGGTGCAGGATGCGCCGCCGGTATTCCTGATAATCTGCCATTGTCGTTCCCTCACTTCCGGCCCGGGATACGGGCTGTTCTATTTATAGTATAGCATAACTGCACCCAACGGCAAGCCCCATTTGCCAAAAAAGCACCGCCGGTTTTGCACGGTTTTGGGCAGTTTTGGTGCAAAACAGACAGAGCACTGCCGCAAACGCTTGCATCCTATAGGCAGGATGTGTTATACTAAGATGAATTAAACGACAGGGAGGCTTTCACGATGGCATATACACCGAAACTGACTTATAAAGGCAAGCCCCTCGTCCGCAAGGACAACGAGCTGTATTACGGCAGCATGACCGATCCCTATGTGCTGTATCTGCAGATCCTGACCACCACCCCGGTGGGCGGGCAGCAGGTAGCCGATAAGGTTCACCTGATGCTGCTTTCTACCGATACCACCAAGGCACCGCAGGAGCGCGTAGCGCGTCAGACCACCAAGCACGGCCTGTACAATGCGCTGGACATTGGCGGCATTTGGCTGCAGAAGGCCAACGAGACCCACTGATTCAAGTTAAAATGAACAATGCCGGACAGTCTGCGGACTGCCCGGCATTGCGTTTATATAAGGAATTTTATTGGAGATTCGGGATTCAGAAACGCCTGCGGGCGTTTCTGAATCCCATTTTCACAAGAAAAAGAGAGAAGAGTTTACTCCTCGGTCACCTCAAAGTCCAGCGGCTCGCCGCAGTTGGGGCACTTGGGTGCACCGTCCAGCAGCTCGTCCTCTTCAAATACGGCGGTGCTGCCGCAGGCGGGGCAGGTCACCTCGTACTGCACAGGGGCATCCTTGGCTTCGTCCTCGTCGCCTTCCAGTGCGACCTCAAAGGTCACACCGCAGTGGGCGCAGTTGGCTTCGCCTGCATCCAGATCGTCCTCGCTGACGTAGACGGTCTCACCGCAGGCGGGGCAGGCTACCTCGTAGAAGGGCTCGCTGGCGATGTCGTCATCTCCCGCATCCTCATCCTCGTCGGCTGCGTCGTCGTCCTCGTCCTCGGCATCCTCGTCCTCGTACAGGTCGGCTTCCAGATCCTCCAGCTCCTCGCTCAGATCGTTGATCTGGTCGTAAGCGTGGGTCAGATCCTCGTCCATGGCGGCAATGGCATCGGCCATCTCGCCCAGCAGAGCGGCCATAGCCTTGATGATCTTGCCCTCTTTGGTGCTCTCATCTACGCCCAGACCGTCCACCAAGCCCTGCAGGTAGGCTGCTTTCTTGTTCAGTTCCATCTGAAATGCCCTCCTAACTCATAATACAAAACCGGGCAAACGGTTGCCCGCTGCCCGGTATGCGACAAATGATCAGACGCGCTCCATATACTCGCCGGTGCGGGTATCGATGCGGATGTGATCGCCCTCGTTGATGAACAGAGGCACACGGATCTCGGCGCCGGTCTCAACGGTAGCGGGCTTCAGGGTGTTGGTAGCAGTGTTGCCCTTGACACCCGGCTCGGTCTGGGTGACTTCCAGCTCGATGAAGTTGGGGATCTCAACGCTGAACACCTTGCCCTTGTAGCTCAGCAGCTTGCACAGCTCGTTCTCCTTGCAGAACTTGAAGTTATCGGGCACATCGCCTGCGTTGACAGGGATGTCATCGTAGGTCTCGTTGTCCATGAAGTGGTACAGATCGCCATCCTCGTAGCTATAGGTCACGTCCTTGCGCTCGATGAAAGCCTGCGGGAACTTTGCGGTCGGGTTGTAGCTGGTCTCAACCACAGAGCCGGTGATCACGTTCTTGGTCTTGGTACGGACAAAGGCAGCGCCCTTGCCGGGCTTGACGTGCTGGAACTCAACGACCTGAAGAACCTGGCCGTCCTGCTCAAAGGTCACGCCATTGCGAAACTCGCCTGCAGAAATCATAGGAATTCCTCCATAAATTTAATCTCAGATGCTTAACGCATATCTCTATTTATTTTACCCAATCTGCCTCTGTTTGGCAAGGGGTTTGGGCAAAAAAGACGATAAAAACACAAAATCTTTTACACATTCCGCGCTGCGCGGTACATTTGCTGCATCGTCTGCGCGTCCTCGGCCTGTGTGCCCGCACTCTCGCAGATGACCACTGGGGTCAGCTGACGCTCTGCCAGCAGCTCCATCAGGGGCTGCGGCTCCGGGCCGAACTGCGTATCGGCAAAGGTCCAGTGGCGCTTTTCGCCGCCCGCCGAGTACTCGATGCGGGAAAAATGCACATGGAACTGTCTGGCGCGGTCATCGCCCAGCACCTCGGCCATGCGGTCCAGAATAGCGGCATAGTCTGCCTTGGTCTGGATGCCGCCCAGCGTGCGGGCGTTCAGGTGGCCGAAGTCGATGCAGGGGGTGATACGACTGTCCACGCCGCACAGCGCCAGCACCTCGTCCAGCGTCCCCAGCTGCCCCACCTTGCCCATGGTCTCCGGGCACAGGGTCATATCTCTAAAGCCTGCCTCGTCCAGCGCTGCCACGGCGCGGCGCATGGTATCCAGCGCCTTTTCCAGCGCGGCTTCCCGGCTCTGCTTGCCGCAGCTGCCGGAATGGAAGATGATGCGTCTGCCACCCAGCGCCCGGCACACCGCCGCGCTTTGCAGCAGGTACTGGATACTGTTCAGCCGCTTGTCCTCTTCCAGACTGGACATACTGATATAATAAGGTGCGTGGACGCTGAACAGGATGTCCCGCTCCGCTGCAAGGGCAGCCATACGGGCGGCCTTATCCAGCCCCAGACGCACCCCGCGCCCGCACTGGTACTCAAAGGCATTCAGTCCCATTTTGGCGGTGTACTCCGGCACATCCAGACTGCTTTTGTACCCTTGGGCGGCAAAGCTGTCGCTGGTGCCTGCGGTGCCGAACCGGATGTTCCAAACTTCACTCACAGGGTCTTTTCTCCCCGGTCGTAGTACTTTTGCCAGTGTTTCTTTTCCCACTTGCGCTTGAGGATGACCTGTGCGCCCAAGTCCGGCCCGCGGGGGATGACCATCAGCCCGGGGATGCCGTACAGCGCCGCCACCATGCGGTCGGCGTAGAGCTGGTCGCCCACCATGGCCATCTGGCGGTGCTTCACACCCATGCGGTGCTGCGCCACCATCAGCGCAAAGGGCAGGGGCTTGGCGGCGCGGTACAGGTAGGCGAGGCCCAGCTTTTCAGCAAAGGGGCGCACCCGCTTTTCCGCACCGTTGGAGACGATGGTCAGCTTTACCCCAGCCTTGCGCATGGTGTCAAGCCATGCGGCGACCTCCTCCGGCAGCTCTTGGCTGCGGTCTGCGGTCAGGGTGTTGTCGATATCCAGCACCAGAGCCGTGATGCCCTTGGCAGCCAGCCATTCCGGCGTGATATGGGTAACGTCCTTAAAAACATATTCGGGGGTAATGAGCATGATAAAAACCCTCTCAGTCTCGCATTCGCTCGACAGCTCCCCCGACAGGGGGAGCTTTTTACGGCTTTTGCAAGGTATATTCTTCTCCGAAAAGATAAAGCCTTTCCTCTTCAGCACAGAAAGCTCGCCCTTCTGAAACCCGCAGGGTTTGACTGAGAGGGTTACAAATGAAAATAGGGGAACCTGCATAAACAGGCTCCCCTACATCGGCGTTAGCAACGCGTTTAAAATCTAAAGCAACGTGCGGTTCCAAGCAATCAATTACTTGAACTTGCGCTTGCGGGCTGCTTCGGACTTCTTCTTGCGCTTAACAGACGGCTTCTCGTAAGCCTCGCGCTTACGAACCTCTGCGAGCACACCGCTGCGAGCAGTGCTGCGCTTGAAGCGACGCAGTGCGCTTTCCAGCGACTCGCCCTCTTTAACACGAATTTCCGACATCTTATTCCCTCCCTTGGACCGTGAGGCAGGAATTTCGTTGTTACATGGTAACTAACAGTAGACAGTATAGCGCATTTTATCCGGTTCGTCAACCTTTTTTTGAAAGTTTTTGCTCAAAACTTTTGAAAGATTTTTGAACAGACGTTCCCGGGTGTTTCCTGCGCTAGGTCCGCCTCTGCGGGTGATGATATGTTCACGCTTATTCAGCGGAGCAGCAGTTCTCAGCCCTTGGCAGCCAGATTGACCAGACGTCCCTTGACGTAGATTTCCTTGACCAGCTGCTTGCCCTCCAGCGCGGCAGCCACAGCAGGGTCTGCCTTGGCGGTGGCAATGGCGTCCTCGGCGGTGATGTCTGCGGGCACCTTCAAACGTGCCTTTACCTTGCCGTTCACCTGCACGGCAATCTCCACAGCAGCCTCCACGCACTTGGCTTCCTCGTAGGCAGGCCAAGGATAGTAGGCCAGCTGCTCGTCGTGGCTGTGACCCAGCTTTTCCCACAGCTCCTCAGTCATGTGGGGAGCAAAGGGGTTCAGCAGCTGCACCAGCGTCTCAAACTCGGCCTTGGTTGCGCCGCTGTTGTCGTACATGGCGTTGACCAGCGTCATCAGCTGGGCAATGGCGGTGTTCATCTTCAGGCCCTCGATATCTGCGCTGACCTTCTTGATGGTCTGGTGCATCAGGGTCTCCATGGCGGGGCGGTAGCCCTCGCCCTCCACCAGCTTGTCGCTCAGTGCCCACACGCGGTCCAGGAAGCGGTTGCAGCCTGCAATGGCAGAGGTCTGCCACGGTGCAGCCTGCTCAAAGTCACCCATGAACATCTCGTACAGACGCATGGTGTCGGCGCCGTACTGGTCCACCACCTCGTCGGGGTTGATGACGTTGCCAAGACTCTTGGACATCTTCACGATGGGATGGCGTGCCATCTCGCCGTACTTTTCTTCCAGTGCCTTCTCGGCGGCCTTCTGGCTGCCGTACTCCTTGAGCAGCTTCTCCTGCTCCTCTGCGGGCAGGTTGACGAAGCTGTGGGGGTTCAGGCCAAGGATCATGCCGTGGGCGGTACGCTTCTGGTAGGGCTCTGCCGAGGGCACCACACCGATATCGTACAGGAACTTATGCCAGAAGCGGCTGTACAGCAGGTGCAGGGTGGTGTGCTCCATGCCGCCGTTGTACCAGTCCACCGGAGACCAGTATTCCAGTGCTTCCTTGGAGGCCAGAGCATCCTTGCAGTGGGGATCCATGTAGCGCAGGAAGTACCAGGAGGAACCGGCCCACTGGGGCATGGTGTCGGTCTCGCGGGTAGCGGGGCCGCCGCAGCAGGGGCAGGTGGTCTTGACCCAGTCCTTGTGGCGTGCCAGCGGGGACTCGCCGTCCGGGCCCGGCTCAAAGTCGGTGATGTCCGGCAGGGTCAGCGGCAGGCTGCTCTCAGGCAGGGGCTGCCAGCCGCACTTGTCGCAGTGCACCATGGGGATGGGCTCGCCCCAGTAACGCTGACGGCTGAACACCCAGTCGCGCAGCTTGTAGTTGACCTTATCGCGGCCCTTGCCGTTCTCTTCCAGCCAGGTGATCATCTTCTTTTTGGCATCGACAACGGACAGGCCGTTCAGGAAGCCGGAGTTGACCAGCGTGCCGGTGGCAACATCGGTAAAGGCAGCCTCGTCCAGATTGGACGGGGTGTTGCCCTTGACCACCTCGATGATGGGCAGGCCGAACTTCTTGGCAAACTCCCAGTCGCGGGTATCGTGGGCAGGCACAGCCATGATGGCGCCGGTGCCGTAGGTGGACAGAACGTAGTCGGAGATAAAGATGGGGATCTCGGTCTCGTTGACCGGGTTGATGCCCATCACGCCGTCCAGCTGCACGCCGGTCTTTTCCTTGTTCAGTTCGCTGCGCTCAAAGTCGCTCTTGCGGGCAGCCTCGGCCTGATAAGCCTTGACGGCATCGGCGTTCTTGATGATACCCTTTTCCATCCACTCCTTGAGCAGAGCGTGCTCCGGGGAGATGACCATGTAGGTAGCACCGAACAGGGTATCGCAGCGGGTGGTGTACACGGTCAGGGTGTCACCGGCGGTGGTGCCGAAGTTCACCTCTGCGCCATGGCTGCGGCCGATCCAGTTCTTCTGCTGGGTGGCCACGCGCTCGATGTAATCCAAGCCGTCCAGGCCATCGATCAGCTTATCAGCATAGGCGGTGATCTTGAGCATCCACTGGCTCTTGACGCGGTGCACCACCTCGCTACCGCAGCGCTCGCACACGCCGTTGACAACTTCCTCGTTGGCCAGCACGCACTTGCAGCCGGTGCACCAGTTGACGTTCATTTCCTTCTTGTAGGCCAGACCGTGCTTGTACAGCTGCAGGAAGATCCACTGGGTCCACTTGTAGTACTCGGGGTCGGTGGTGTTGATCTCACGATCCCAGTCAAAGGAGAAGCCCAGCGCCTTGAGCTGGCTGCGGAAATGGTCCACGTTGCTCTTGGTGACGATGGCCGGGTGGATGTGGTTCTTCATGGCGAAGTTCTCGGTGGGCAGACCGAAGGCATCCCAGCCCATGGGGTACAGCACATTGTAGCCGTTTTTACGGCGCTTGCGGCTTACCACATCCAGCGCGGTGTAGCTGCGGGGATGGCCGACGTGCAGGCCTGCACCCGAGGGATACGGGAACTCCACAAGGGCATAGAACTTGGGTTTTTTGTGGTCGATCTCGACATGGAAGGTCTTTTCGTCCTCCCATACCTTCTGCCACTTGGCTTCAACAGCCTTGTAATCATACTTCATGTTTGTAATCAGCTCCAGACTTTAACCAAAATACCGTTGCTTGGGGGCGTATGCTTTTAAGGTACTTCCGGTATAAGCCCTCTCAGTCAGGGCATTCGCCCTGCCAGCTCCCCCGAGGGGGGAGCTTTTCTGCTAACTTTCCCTATTGCGCCAAAACCTCTCCCTTTCGGGAGAGGTGGCATCGCGCAGCGATGACGGAGAGGGTTCTGCCAGAAGCAAACCTTTTTGCCTTAATTATTCAATGCTGCTATCCGGGGTCAGGTACTCCGAGATGTCCACCGGCTCGCCGTCTGCCCACAGGTGCTCCAGATCATAGTAGGCGCGGCTGTTGGGCACAAAGACGTGCACGATGACGTTGGAGTAATCCAGCAGCACCCAGTTCTTGGTGTCGTGGCCCTCGGTGCTGTAAGGCTCCAGACCCTTCTGCGAAAGCTCGTACTCCACCTCATCTGCCAGAGATGCCACCTGTGTAGTGGAGGTACCGGAGGCGATGACGAAATAATCGGTCAGGACGGTCAGGCTTTCCACCTTGAGCACCCGCACATCCTGTGCCTTCTTCTTGTCCAAAATCTTGGCGATCTCAATGGCAAGCGCCTTGCTGTCGTTGAAATTATCCATGTGTTTCTCCCTTCTGTCGGAACACGCCCGCACACGGTGTGCAGAGCGTTGTTTTCTGTTGTTACTGTCCGGTGCCTGCTGCCTGACCATCGGTGGTCACAGCGCCGGAAAGGTCGGTATCGCCGCTGAGGATGGCGTCGTCGGATTCCTTATCGATGCGTCCCATATACTGCACGTTGGCATCGGTGGATGCGTTGCCGTGGGGCCACTGGTCGGTGACCATGTGCAGCTCGCTTACCTCCACCGGGCCGGTGTAGGTGCAGAAATACTGGTTGAGCAGGTTTGCGATGGAGCCGGCATCCGGCACCACGCAGGAGTAGCCGGCAAAGGTATCCGTCTTGCCCACGTTGGGCACGCCCATGAACACCGGCGTCTGCGCCAGAATGATATTGGAACTGTCGATTTTAAGGAAGGACGCCAGCAGCTTTGCAATGGTGGTGATATCCATATCCGTGTGGATATAGTCCTTGAAGATCAGCGGCAGCTGGTTCAGGATATCGGTGATGCCCATGGCGCGGGCGCGCTTGAACAGACCTGCGTAGAAGTAGCGCTGCATATTCAGGCGGTCAATATCAGAGTTTGCGTAGCCGTCACCGTGGCGGCAGCGCACAAAGAACTCCGCCGAAGCACCATCCAGATTGCGGTAGCCCTTCAGCAGCTTACTGCCGCCGTAGGACATATCCCGGGGGATATACACCTCGATGCCGCCGAAGTTATCCACCATTTCCACCAGTGCCTGCATATCAATGGTGACATAGTAGTCGATGGGCAGGTGGTACTGGTCGTAGATGACATCTGCCAGCGCGGCAATGCTGCCGCCGTTGGAAAGTGCCACCGAGTTGATCTGGTAGTTGGAAACGGCATAGGTCTTGCCGTTGGAGAGGGTGAGCTTGCGGTCCTGGGTGGTCACCAGCGTGTTGCGGGGAATTTGCAGCATCCGCAGCGCACCGCCCTTGATATCGAACTGGCAGTACAGGATCATATCCGTCATGCCGTCGTTGGAGCTGGTGTCGCTGTAAGTGCGCCCCTCTTCAAAGTCGATACCGCAGACCAGAATGTTGACCACATCGCCCTTGTACTCCTCGGCGGTCTGGATCTCCTGCACGATGGAGGGGGCGCTTTCTGCCGGGCGGATGCTGTCCTCCACCTTGTTCACAAGGCTCACGCCGTACACCACTACACCGGAGATCACGGCGATCACCCCCATCACGATGGCAAAGGGCAGCCACAGCGGGGTCTGTTTCTTCTTTTTGCGGCGGCGCGGTGCATTGTTTCCTCTCATGTCGGGCTGTGCCGGACGGCGGGGCGGGGCGGCGTGCTGTGCCCCGGCGGTGCTGCGGGTGTTCTGCTCCGGGGCAGCCTGCGGGGCGCGCGCCGCCTGATCCGGGCGGCTGAGTGAGCGGTCTGTATTGATATGGCGTGGCGTCTGGCTCATGCTTTTATATCCTCCAGCTTTTCACTGCTCTGCAGAGTTTTTTACTTGCAGACCTGTCATATCCTTCAGTATAGCATGGTACGGCAAAATCTGCAATTGTTTTATCCGGGGATGACCGGGACCATTTTTAACCGGTGTCCGGCTTTTCACCCTTCATTCTGCCCGCTGTGCGCTAAGATATCCTCGTAGGCAGCCTTGCTCTCGGGGTCTAAGGGCTTGCCCTCGGACAGCACAAAGCCATTGGTCTGCTTGAGCGCCGCCAGCATAGCTGCGTCCAAGTCCTTCATTTCCAGCTTGCGCAGCTTTTCCACCCCGGGCCAGTCCCGCTCGGCACTGGTCATATCGGCCAGATACAGGATCTTGTCCAGCTGGGTCATGCTCGCCTTGCCTGCGGTATGGCAGGCGATGGCGCTGAGCACGGCTTCGTCCGTAACGCCCCATTCGGTACGCGCCAGAATGGCAGCACAGATGCCGTGCCATACCGGCGTGGGACGTGCCTCGCCGCCCTGTGCATATTCCGGGTGCGCCTGCATGATGGCGCGCATTTCGTCCTTGGGCAGTTCCTTGGCGGCATCGTGCAAAAGCGCCGCCAGTGCGGCCTGCTCCGGGTCGGTACCGTAGTGCTTGGCCAGCTTGACGGCCATTTTTTTCACGTTGATGGTATGCTCGTAGCGCTTATCGCTCAAGCGGCTGCGCACAAGCTCCTTTGCCTGTTTCAGCTCCATTTATCTGCTACTTCCTTCTGTGTTCCGGTATAGTCCCTCGCGCCGGATGACGCTGCGCACTTCCTCCGGCAGTTCGGCTTCGCACTCTTCTCCGGCGGCAAGCCGGGCCCGCAGCTGGCTGCTTGCCATGGGCAGCGCCTGCACCGGGGCAAACAGGATGCGTCCGCCCGACGGGTCCAGCCGCTTTGCCTTTGCGTGCAGCGCCGGTGCATCGCCGATATCCCGGCTGGTGACTACCACCCGCGCAAGGCGCAGGATATCCTGCCAGCGGTGCCAGCCCTCAAAGCTGAGCAGCATATCGCTGCCAATGGCAAGGTACAGCACAGCGCCGGGGTTTTCCCTTGCCAGCATTTCCAGCGTGAGCACGGTATAGTTGCGGCTGCCCGCTGCGGCCTGCGCCACCTCCCAGCCGCTTACTTCCAGCGGCGGCATCCCGGGCTCCTGCGCCAGCGCGCAAAAACACCGGCACATTTCCAGCCGCAGCGCACCGGAGGCGTTCGTCCCCTGCTTAAAGGGGGAAGTGCCTGCCGGCATCACCACGATTTTATCCGGGTGCACGCGGTCTGCCGCTGCACGCAGGTTATTCAGGTGGCCGTTATGGGGCGGGTCGAAGCTGCCGCCATAGAGAAGGATCTTCATCTTACTTCAGCAGGGCAGCGTAGGCGCTGTCCTTTTTCTTCTGCAGATACAGCACGAACTTGGAGCCGATGACCTGCACGCAGTCTGCACCGGTGGCCTCGGCCAGCTTGGTAGCTGCCTCGCGGGCGTTGTACATGCTGTTTTCCAGCACCTTGAGCTTGATGAGTTCCCGGGCGTCCAGACAATCCTTGACGCCCTGAATCAGGGTCTCGTCGATCTCGCCCTTGCCCACGATGTAAACGGGGTCCATAGTATTTGCCTTGCCGCGCAGAATAGCGCGCTGTTTGCTAGTCAGCATAGTTTTTCTCCTTTATTTTACAATAAAATAATATCGTGTATTGAGGGCGGCGGGTATTTTCTCTGAGGACCGTCCGCTGGGGTGGGACCCTGTTGCCCGCAGGGCAATAGGGCGGGCGATGGAATGGCTTGCAACAGCAACGACCGCCGCCAGCGGCGGAAACAGGGAGTTGCTGTTGGGGCAGCGGCCAGCAAGACGCAAGTACCGCCCAAGGTACGATGCGGATGCTGGGTGCCGCAACCCGTGTTCGTGTCCGAAGAGAAAGTAGCCGCTGCCCGAGTCAAACGGAGCAACCATTGCAGCTCTTTACTCCCCCAGAAAGCCGGGCAGCTGCTTTTCCAGCGCTGCCAGCGCGTTGCCACGGTGGCTGATGGCGTCCTTTTCGTCCGGGGTCAGCTGGGCGTAGCTGCGGTTCTCGGTGTTGGGGCGCTTGTCCGTTTTGCCCACGCCGCAGTCGGCGGGGATGAACAGCGGGTCGTAGCCAAAGCCGTAGTCGCCGCACAGCCGCGTAAAGGCGATGCTGCCCGGGCACTCGCCCATGCAGGTCAGGTGCCGGCCGTCCGGCAGGATGAAGCACACTGCCGAGACGAATTTTGCGCCCCGCTGCCCGGCAGGCACCGCCTGCATGGCAGCCAAGAGCTTATCGTTGTTGGCCTCGTCATCGCCGTGGTGGCCGCAGTAGCGGGCGCTGTACACGCCGGGTGCACCGTTCAGCGCGTCCACGCACAGGCCGGAGTCATCGGCGATGGTGGGCAGGCCGCTGGCCTTGCAGATGGTCTCGGCCTTGATGAGAGCGTTCTCGGCAAAGGTGGTGCCGGTCTCCTCCGGCTCGATGGTGATGCCCAGCTCCTTCTGGCTGACCACCTCGTGCCCCTGCGCCTCCAGAATGCGGCGCAGCTCGCGGAGCTTTCCGGCGTTGCCGGTGGCTGCACAAATTTTCATTTTCCGCGCCCCCTTAGTGCTTCCATTCCCGGGGGAGCAGCTCTTCCACAAAGCCCTCCGGGGTGAAGGGCAGCAGGTCGTCGATGCCCTCGCCCACGCCGATAAAGCGCACCGGCAGGCCCAGACGCTGCTTGACCGCCACAACGCAGCCGCCCTTGGCGGTGCCGTCCAGCTTGGTCAGGATGATGCCGGTGGCATCGGCTGCCTTGCAGAACTCCTTGGCCTGACTGATGGCGTTCTGCCCGGTGATGGCATCCAGCACCAGCAGGGTCTCAAGGCTGGCTTCCGGGCTTGCCTTTTTGACGCTGCGGCTGATCTTGGAAAGCTCTGCCATCAGGTTCGATTTGTTGTGCAGACGGCCTGCGGTGTCCGCAATGACCATATCGTAGCCGCGTGCGGTGGCAGACTTGACCGTATCAAAGATGACGGCGGCGGGGTCTGCGCCCTCGCCCGCGCTGACGATGGGCACACCGGCGCGGCTTGCCCAGATCTCCAGCTGCTCGCTGGCAGCGGCACGGAAGGTGTCACCGGCGGCCAGCATGACCCGCTTGCCCTGCCGGGTGTAGTAATCGGCAAGCTTTGCAATGCTGGTGGTCTTGCCCACGCCGTTGACGCCGATGACCAGAATGACGGCGGGCTTGCCGTCCAGTGCCATCTCGGCTTCCGGGGTCATCTCCTCGGCAATGATGTCGCGCAGGGCATCTGCGGCCTGTTCACCGGTTTTCAGCCCTTTATCGCGCACACGGTCGCGGAGCTTGTCCACCAGATGCACCGCCACCTCGCCGCCTACGTCGGCAAGGATCAGCTGCTCTTCCAGATCATCGTACATCTCATCGTCGATGACGCTGCCGGTCAGGGTGTTCATAATGCTGCCCCAGAAGCCGGTGCGGGTCTTTTCCAGACCCGTTTTCATTTTATCTTTTTCTTTTTTTCCAAATCCGAAGAACGCCATAGTGGTCCTCCTATCTATTTTCTGTTTATTTTATATCAGGAAACCAGCGTTGCGTCAACCTGTTCCAGATCCAGCTTGAGCAGCTTGGACACGCCGTCCTCCTGCATGGTCACACCATACAGCACATTGGCAGCCTCCATGGTGCCGCGGCGGTGGGTGATGACGATGAACTGGGTCTTATCGCTGATGCGGCGCAGATACTGGGCAAACCGTACCACGTTGGCATCGTCCAAGGCGGCCTCGATCTCGTCCAGAATGCAGAAGGGCGCGGGGTTCACCGCCAGAATGGCAAAGTAGATGCTGATGGCCACCAGCGCCTGCTCGCCGCCGGAAAGGGCTTCCAGATTCTTGATTACTTTGCCCGGCGGCGCCACCCGGATGCCGATGCCGCAGGCCAGCACATCACTTTCGTCCTCCAGCACAAGGCTGGCTTCGCCGCCGCCGAACAGCTCGGTGAACACGCGGCTGAAGTTTTCGTTGATGGCGCGGAAGCTGTCGGTGAAGATCTCTCGCATCTGGGCAGAAAGCTTTGCGATCATGCGTCCCAGCTCGTTGCGGCTCTCCTCCACGTCAGTCACCTGACGGGACAGGTCATCGTAGCGGGCTTTGATCTCTTTGTACTCCTCGATGGCGCTCACGTTCACGCTGCCAAGGACGCGGATCTTGCCGCGCATGTCAGCCACCTGTGCCCGCAGCGCGGGCAGGCTGTCGAACTCCACGCACAGCTCCTCGGCCTGACTGACCGAGAGCTGGTACTCGTCCCACAGCTTTGCCACGGTCTGGTCGTACTCGGTCTCGGCAGCGGCCTTGCGCTCGGCAAGACGTGCCATCTCCCGGCCCATCTCCTCGCGGCTGTCGGAAGCAGTGCGGGCTTTTGCCAGTGCTTCCGTTTCCTTCTGCTGGCAGGCAAGCCGCTTTTCGGTGGCTTCGCGGATGGCCTGCTCCTTTTGGGCGATGGTGGTCTGGCTGTCGGTCTTGGCCTTGCGGATGGCTGCGATCTCGGTGCGGCAGGCTTCGCTGCGGGCGGCAAGGGCGACAAGGCTTTCTTCCAGCGCAGTGCGGCGGGCAGCGGCATCCTTGGCACGCTGTTCCAGCGCAGCGATCTGGCTGTAAGCCAGCTCCGCATCCTTGCGGCGGGTCACCTGTTCCAGCCGTTTGGTACTAAGCGCCTGTGCCAGCTGGTTCTGCTGGGTGAGAAAACTGTCGCTTCCCTCTGCGATGCGGCTCAGCTCAGCAGTCAGCTGCTCGATCTGCGCCGTCAGCTCTGCCTGCTGCAAGGCGGCGGCATCGGCCTTGGTGCGGTTGTCGTTCAACGCAGCCTGCAAGGCATCCATCTGCTGCTGTGCGTTCTGCACGGCAGTTTCCAGCTGGGCGGCGGCGGCTTCCAGCCGCTTCTGTTCGGCCTCTGCACGCACCCGGTCGTTGGCAGCGGTGATCTGTTCACTGGCGGTGGCGGTCAGCTCTGCCTGCAAAGCGTCTGCCTGCTCCTTGCACTGGTCGGTCTTTTCCTGCGCGGCAAGGCAGTCCTTTTGCAGCTGTGCTGCCTTCAGGCGCAGTTCCTCCATCTCCTGCTTGCGGGTAAACAGACCGGCGCTGCGCTGCACGCTGCCGCCGGTAAAGCTGCCGCCTGCATTGACCACCTGTCCGTCCATGGTGACTACCTTGTTGTGGTAGCCGTTGTCCCGCGCCACGCGGGAGGCTTCGTTGATATCCTCCACCACGATGATGCGCCCCAGCAGGTTCGAGACGATATTCTCGTACCGGGGGTCGGCCTGCACCAGCGCAGAGGCCAGCCGTGCCGTGCCGGACAGCCGTCCCCGGAACGCGCCGGGCTGCACGGTATCCAGCGGCAGGAAGGTGGCGCGGCCTGCATGGTCGTTGCGCAGCAGGGCGATGGCGGCTTTCGCGGCGGCTTCGTTTTCCACCACGATGTTCTGCAACGCACCGCCCAGCGCGGTCTCGATGGCAACCTCGCACCCGGGCTCCACTTTCAGGATGGTGGATACCGGCCCCAGAACGCCCCGCAGACGGCGAGCCCCGGCGGCGCGCATGACCGCGCGCACCGAGTTCTGGTAGCCGTCCATGTTCTTTTCCAGTTCCCGCAGCACTGAAAGGCGCTGCCGGGCGGCATCCAGTTCCCTGCCCAGCCGCTGCTCGGCGGCATCGGCTTCGTCCAACGCGGCCTTGCGGCTGCGCAGCTTGAGTTCCAGACCGGAGCGGATGTTGCCCAGCTGCTTTTCGTTTTCTTCCAGCGTCTGGCGGTACTTTACGGTATCGGCCAGATCCTGTTTTGCCTCTTCCAGCTGTGCGGCGGCGTCCCGGGCGCTCTGTTCCAGCGCGGGCAGGCGCTGCCGGGCGGTGTCTCCGGCGGCTTCGGCGGCAGCCTGTGCCACCTGTGCCTCGGTGCGCTTTGCGGTGCGGTCGGCAAGCTCTGTGCGCACCGTATCCTTGCGGGCACCGCTGGCGGTGCTGGCATCTGCCAGCCGGGCAAGCTCGGCGTTCAGCGCCTCGATCTCTGCCGCAAGCTTTTCGCCCGCTGCCTCCATGGTCTTTGCCACGGCGCGGTGGCGCTGCAAGGCGGCGTCTGCTTCGGCGGTATCCTGCTGCCCGGCGGCGATCTCCTGCTGCAGGGAAGCCGCGCTCTCGTCGTTGCGCAGAATATCGTTTTCCAGCACGGCGATGCGGCTTTCGGAGCCGCTGATCTGCTGGGTGATGCTGCGGATATCCCCATTCAGGCGCTCGACAGCAACCGTCAGCTGCTGTGCCTGCATACGGATCTCCTCAGCCTCCTGCTCGGCGGCCTTGGTCTCCCGGTCAAAACGCTCGTAGTCGGTCTGGGCGGTCTCGTAGTCCCGCACCTGCTGGCGCACGGCCTCCCGGGCGCGGTGCACCCCGTCAGTCCACAGGGTCACTTCCAGCGTTTTGCGCTGGGCGCTCAGTTCCAGAAACTTCTGCGCCTTGGCGCTTTCTTTTTCCAGCGGGCCCACCCGGCTTTCCAGCTCGCCAAGGATATCCCGCAAGCGCTCTAAGTTCTCGCCCGCCGCAGCCAATCGGCGCTCGGCTTCGGTCTTGCGATAGCGGTACTTGGCAATGCCGCAGGCTTCCTCAAAGATCTCGCGGCGCTCGCTGCTTTTTGCTGCCACGATCTCCGCAATGCGTCCCTGTCCGATGACCGAATAGCCGTCCCTTCCGATGCCGGTATCCAGCAGCAGCTCGTACACATCCCGCAGACGGCATACCTGTCCGTTGATGGTGTACTCGCTATCGCCGGAGCGGTAGTATTTGCGGCCGATGGTCACCTCGTCCGCGTCCACGTCCAGCGTGTGGGCGGCGTTGTCCAGCGTCAGCCGCACCTGTGCAAAGCCCATAGGACTGCGCTTGCGGGTGCCGCCGAAGATGACATCTTCCATCTTGCCGGCGGCGCGCAGCTGGCGCGAGCTGGTCTCGCCCAGCACCCAGCGCACTGCGTCCGAAAGGTTGGACTTGCCGGAGCCGTTGGGCCCCACCACGCCGGTAACGCCGGTATCAAAGCCGATCTTTACCTTATCGGGAAAACTTTTAAAGCCCTGGATCTCCAGTTCCTTGAATACCATTTACTTTTCCTTTATCACGCCCAGCAGCTTGAGCGCTTCCTTGGCGGCGCACTGCTCGGCGGCTTTTTTGCTGCGCCCCTCGCCCCGCGCCACGCGGTCAGAATTAAAGCGCACTGCCACCACGAAGTGCTTGTCGTGGTCCGGGCCGGACTCGCTTTCCACCACATAGCTCAGGCGCTCTTCCGGGTTCTGCTGCACGATCTCCTGCAAACGGGTCTTGTAGTCCGCTTCGGCGTGCTTGCCCTCGGTAATGAAGGGCAGGATGAACTTGCGCGCCACCTCCATGCCGCCGTCCAGATACAAAGCAGCAATGACGGCCTCGAAGGCATCCGACACCACGCTGGGGCGGGTGCGCCCGCCGCAGCGCTCCTCGCCGCGGCCAAGGCGCAGATACTCGCCCAAGCCGATCTCCTGTGCAAACTGGAACAGTGCGCCCTCGCTGACAAGGCTGGCGCGGATGCGGGTCAGGTCGCCCTCCGGGCGGTCGGCGTAGGCGTGGAACAGGTAGTCTGCGGATACGATCTGCAATACGCTGTCGCCCAGAAACTCCAGCCGCTCGTTGTGCTTGACCGGGGTGCGGCTCTCGTTGGCGTAGCTGGTGTGGGTAAGCGCGATCTCCAGCAGCTCCGGGTTTTTGAATTTGTAACCGATGATAGTTTCCAACTGATGGCTCATGGTCGTTTTTACTCCCTTTTATTCCTCAGTTTTCTGTGCTGCGGCCAGCTCGTCCAGTGCGGACTGCATGGTGCCGCACAGGTCGTTCTCCACGCAGATCTTTGCCTGCCGGATGGCGTTTTTGATGCCCTTGGCCTTAGAGGAGCCGTGTGCCTTGATGACCGGCTGCTTTGCGCCAAGGAAGGGTGCGCCGCCGTACTCCTCGCTGTCCATCTGGTGCTTCAGGTCGGTAACGCTGCCCTTGAGCAGCAGATAAGCCAGCTTGCCGCCAAGGTTTGCGAGGAACATTTGTTTCAACATGCCCAGCAGCATCTTTGCCACGCCCTCGGTCAGCTTGAGGATGACGTTGCCGGTAAAGCCGTCGCAGACCACCACGTCCACCTCACCGTTGGGCACATCCCGGGGCTCGATATTACCCACAAAGCGGATGCCCGGGGTGGTCTTGAGCAGCTGGTGTGCGTCCCGCAGCACGGGGGTGCCCTTGCTCTCCTCGGCACCGTTGTTGGCAAGCGCCACGCTGGGGCTCTTGCGGCCCTCCACCTTGTTCACATAGCAGCTGCCCATGACCGCAAAGGCGGCCAGCATCTCCGGGCGGCACTCCACGTTGGCGCCGCAGTCCAGCAGCAGATAAGCCTGCTGCTTTGCGGGCACCATGGTAGCCAGTGCCGGGCGCTTGACGCCCCGCAGGGTGCGCACGATGAGGCTTGCGCCAACGTGCAGCGCACCGGTGCTGCCGGCAGAGACAAAGGCATCGCCCTTGCCCTCCTTGAGCATATTCAGCCCCACCACGATGGAGGAATCCTTCTTCTGACGGATGGCGCGGGCGGGCTCGTCGCACATCTCGATGGTCTCGGTGCAGTTCACCAGCTCGATGCCGTCCAGCGGGATGTTGTGCTCGGCGGCAGTCTTGCGCACCAGCGCCTCGTTGCCCACGCCGATGAGCTGCACGCCGTACTCTTTAACGGCCTGTGCAGCGCCTTCCAGAACAGCCAGCGGGGCGTTGTCGCCGCCCATCATGTCCACAATGATCTTCATACCTGTTTTCTCCTTTCAGGTGGTTTGCCTTACAGAGCGGTTTCCTCCAGCCACTGCTGGAAGCTGGCAACAGCGCGCTCGGCCTGTGCCATGTAACGCAGCCGCTTGTCCCGGGGACGGGTCTCGGCGGGCAGCGGCGGCAGAATGCCCATGTTTGCGCCCATGGGCTGGAAGTTCTTATTCTCGGTGGTCAGGTACTGCACCAGCGCACCGCACATGGTATCGGCGGGCGGCGGGGGCAGCTGCCTGCCCTCCAGGCGGGCGTAGAGGTTGCGTGCTGCCAGCAGACCGCAGGCGGCGCTTTCCATATAGCCCTCAAAGCCGGTGATCTGCCCGGCAAAAAACACGTTGGGGTGTGCTTTCAGGCACAGCTGGGCGCTGAGCACCCGGGGCGCATCCAGAAAGGTGTTGCGGTGCATCACGCCGTAGCGCACAAACTCGGCATTTTCCAGCCCGGGGATCATGCTGAACACCCGCTTCTGCTCGCCCCATTTGAGGTTTGTCTGGAAGCCCACGATGTTATACAGGGTGCGCTCCTTATTTTCTGCGCGCAGCTGCACGTTTGCCCAAGGGCGGTGGCCGGTATTCGGGTCTACCAGACCCACCGGACGCAGCGGGCCGAACCGCATGGTGTCGGCACCCCGGGCAGCCATGATCTCAATGGGCATACAGCCCTCGTACACGGTGACGGTATCGGCCTTTTTGCCGTGGGCGTCCGGGTCGGGCTTTGCGCTCTGCTCGGCGCCGGTATCAAAGTCGTGCAGGGGGGCACGCTCCGCACCGGCCAGTGCGGCGTGGAAGGCCTCGTACTCGGCCTTGTTGAAGGGGCAGTTCAGGTAGTCGGCCTCACCACGGTCGTAGCGGGAGGCGGCAAACACCTTGCCGTAGTCCAGACTTTCGGCGGTAACGATGGGCGCAACGGCATCATAGAAGTGCAGCCGCTCGTCCCCGGTCAGACGTCCGATCTCGTCAGCCAGTGCACCGTCGGTCAGGGGGCCGGTGGCCACCAGAATGGGAGCGCTCTCGTCGATGGTTTCCACCTGCTCCCGGTGGACGGTGATATTCTTGCACGCTTCCACCATGCGGGTGACGGCGGCGCTGAATGCATCGCGGTCCACCGCCAGCGCACCGCCGGCGGCCACACGGGTCTCCTCGGCGGCGGTCAGCAGCCGGCTGCCCATGCGGCGCATCTCTTCCTTCAGCAGACCGGAGGCAGAGTCCAGCCGCTCAGCCTTCAGGCTGTTGGAGCAGATCAGCTCCGCAAAGCCCTCGCTTTTGTGGGCGGGGGAAAAGTGGACGGGCTTCTGTTCGTACAGCTCTACCTGCACGCCCTTGCCCGCCAGCCAGAGAGCCGCCTCGCAGCCCGCCAGACCCGCGCCCAGAATGGTTACTTTGTATTCGTTCATTTAGTCTTTCCTTTAATCCTTTTTGGGCACCGGCATCTCAAAGCCGCAGCCCTCCTTGGCACAGTACAGCTTGCCGCCCTTGCGGAACAGGGTACTGCCGCACTTTTCGCACTTGGTAGCCACCGGCATATCCCACGTCATAAAATCGCAGTCCGGGTAGCACTCGCAGCCGTAGTAGATGCGTCCCTTGGAGCTCTTGCGCTCCAGCAGACGTCCCTTGCCGCACTTGGGGCAGATGCCGCCGGTATCCTTGACCAGACGCTTTGTGCCCCGGCACTCCGGGAAGCCGCTGCAAGCAAGGAACTTGCCGTACTTGCCCACCTTGATGACCATGGGGCGTCCGCACAGGTCGCACACCTCACTGGAAGGCTCGTCCGGCACCTTGACCTTTTTGCCCTCCATGTTCTTTTCAGCCTGTTCCAGACTGGCTTCAAAGCCCTGATAGAAGTCGTCCACGGTCTTGCGCCAGTCGGCCTTGCCGCTTTCCACCTTATCCAGATTCTTCTCCATCTGGGCGGAGAAGTCCACGTCCACGATGTGGGGGAACTGTTCCAGCATCAGCCCGTCCACAGCCCGGCCCAGCAGGGTGGGCTTGAGCTTTTTCTGGTCGCGCTCCACATAGCCGCGGTCGATGATGGTGGTGATGATGGGCGCGTAGGTGGAGGGACGGCCGATGCCGTTTTCTTCCAGCGCCTTGATGAGGGTAGCTTCGGTATAGCGGGCAGGCGGCTGGGTGAACTTCTGCTCGCTCTTCAGTTCCCGCAGCTTGAGCACCTGTCCCTGCTCCAGCGGGGGGAGATTAGTCTCCTTCTTTTCCTTTTCGTCGGTGGCTTCCTCGTACAGAGCGGTAAAGCCGTCAAAGGTCACGGTGTAGCCGCTGGCCTTGAAGTGGTAATCCGCCGCGCTGACGGTGACCGACACGGTATCCTGCTGGCAGTCCGCCATCTGGCTGGCCATAAAGCGGCTCCAGATCATGCGGTACAGCTTTGCGGTGTCGCCGCTGATGCTCTTGTCCACCTCGTCCGGGGTCAGGGAGGGCACAGAGGGGCGGATGGCTTCGTGGGCGTCCTGTGCTGCCGTGGCGCTCTTGGTCTTCCATGTGCGCTTATAGGGGCAGATATACGCTTCGCCGTAAGCCCCTGCGATATACTCCTTGGCGGCTGCCACGGCTTCGTCCGAGATGCGCAGGCTGTCGGTACGCATATAGGTGATAAGACCCATCATGCCGTGCCCTGCAATATCCACGCCTTCGTACAAGGTCTGAGCGGCACGCATGGTGCGGGTAGCCGTAAAGCCCAAGCGGCGGGAGGCCTCCTGCTGCAGGGTACTGGTGATGAAGGCCGGGGTGGGCTGCTTTGCACGCTTGCCGCGCTTGAGCTCGCTCACCACATAGCTTGCGCCCTCTAAGCCCTTTTCGATGGCACGGGCCTCGGCCTCGCTTTTGGGCAGCAGCTTTTTGCCGTCGGCGTCCGTGGCAAGGCGTGCCACAAAGCTCTTGTGCCCGGCACCCAAGGTGGCGTCCACGTTCCAGTATTCATCGGGCTTGAAGTTCTCGATCTCCTTTTCCCGGTCGTCGATCAGCCGCACCGCTACGCTCTGCACACGGCCTGCGGACAGACCGCGGCGCACCTTGCGCCACAGAAACGGGCTGAGCTTATAGCCCACCAGACGGTCCAGCACGCGGCGCGCCTGCTGGGCGTTGAACAGATCCTCGTCAATGGCGCGGGGGTGGGACATACCCTCCTTCACACCTTTTTTGGTGATCTCGTCAAAGGTGACGCGGTTGGGCTCGTGGGGGTCCAGCCCCAGAATGTTTGCCAGATGCCAGCTGATGGCTTCGCCTTCGCGGTCCGGGTCGGTCGCCAGCAGCACGCCGTCGGCGTGTTTGGCTTTGCTCTTCAGCTCCTTGATGAGCTTTTCCTTGCCCTTGATGCTGATGTATTGGGGGGTATAGCCATGCTCCACATCAATGCCCAGCTGAGATGCGGGCAGATCGCGGATATGACCCATGCTGGCGGTGACCTCGTAGTCATCGCCCAGATATTTGCCGATGGTTTTCGCCTTTGCAGGCGACTCCACGATAACCAGTTTCGCCATTTCTTCTTTTCTCCTCTATCTGCAACGTGCCCCCAAGGGGATGCACGGTCATTCGCTCATATTATTGTACCACAGCTGTTGTGTGCTTTACCAGCGGAAATATTCCACAATTTTACCGCAGCACATACCGCTGCCCCGGCTGCTTGTACACCCGGCCGGTGAGTTCCAGCTTCATCAGGGTGCCCAGCAGCGCGGACATGGGCAGGCCGGTGCTCACGCACAGTTCCTCGATGCCCACAGGCTTTGGCCCGATGCCCGCCAGCACCCGGCGCTCGGTATCGCTCAGGGGTGCAGGCTGCTTTGCAGCCGCCGGTGCTGCCTGCCGGGTGTGTAAGCCCAGCGCCGCCAGCAGGTCGGCGGCCCCTGCCACTGCCCGGGCACGTCCGTCCCGCAGCAGGCCGTTTGTACCCGCCGAATTGGGGGAGTAGATGCTGCCCGGCACGGCGTACACCGGCTTGCCGTAGCGCTCGGCATGGGCAACGGTGGACATGGTGCCGCTTTTTTCCCGCGCTTCCACCACCAGTACAGCCGAGGAAAGTGCCGCGATGAGCCGGTTGCGCTGCAAAAAGCAGTTAGGGCCAACATATTCACTGTATGGCGGGTACTCGCTGATAACGCAGCCCTTGTGCTCGATCTGCTGGCGCAAGGCGGCATTGGCTGCCGGATAGGTGCGGTCGATGGGTACGCCCATCACCGCAACGGTGGGGCAGTCGTTCTTCACCGCTGCCCGGTGTCCGGCGCTGTCCAGCCCATCGGCCAGACCGCTGACGATAATGGCTCCGTTTTTTGCCAGTTCCCCGCCGATATCCGCCGCCGCGTTCAGGCCGTATTCCGTGGGCTTGCGGCTGCCCACGATGCCCACCGCCCCGGGCTCGTTGAGCCAGCGGGGGTCGCCGGTGCAGTAGAGCACCAGCGGCATGTCCGGGATGCGGGAAAAGGCCAGCGGGTAATCCGGGTCGTCAAAGGGCAGGATGCGCACCCGCAGGGCATCGCACTGCATCACCAGTGTGTGGAAACTTTCTGCATCCAGCTGCGCTGCCCGCTTAAAGGCTGCGTCCCCTGCCGCCTGCCGGAATTCCTCGGTCTCCCGCGCTTCCCATGCCTCCTGTGCACCGCCAAAGGCGTCCAACACCTTTCCGGCATGGAGACTGGCGGGTCCCAGCACCTGCGACAGCCACAGCCAGCACAGCAGCGGGTCGGGTGCAGGCTCCGGCGGGAACAGGCTGGTCTGCCCGGTCACAGGCTCTCCTCCCGGAAATGCCACAGCAGGATGCTGCCCGCAATGCCGGCATTCAGGCTTTCCACCCGGTCGGTCATGGGGATGCGCACCGTGCTGTTGCAGGCAGCGATGGTCTCGTCGGTCAAGCCCTGTCCCTCGCTGCCGATGACCACGCAGACGCCGCCGGGATACCCGGCCTTTGCCGCGCTGAGCGGCTGGGACTGGTACAGCGCCGCCGCAAGGCAGGTGATGCCTTTTTCCCGCAGCAGAGCAATGGCCTGCTGCATGGCACCGGTCTCGATGACCGGGATGCGCACCGCCGCGCCCATGGAAGCGCGCAGGGTCTTGGGGGCGTAGACGCTGGCGCAGCCCTCGCTCAGGATGACGCCGTCAAAGCCAAAGGCCGCCGCGCTGCGCAGCAAGGTGCCCACATTGCCGGGGTCCTGCACCCGTTCCAGCGCCAGATACCGCCCACCGGGGCGCACCTCTTCCAAAGTATGCACCGGGGTGCGGAACACCCCGAACACCCCCTGATGGGTGCCCACGTCTGCCAGCTTGTCCGCCACATGATCCTCTACCAGATAGTGCTCGCCCGGCAAAGCGACAAGCTCCGGGCATTTTTCCAGCGCATTTTCGGTATAAAACAGGGTCTCCAGCTCTGCGCCCCGGCAAAGCTCCGGGCACAATTTGCGCCCTTCGGCCAGAAAGCGCCCCTCGGTGCGGCGGAACGCTGCACTGGAAGCAAGGCGGCAGGCGTATTTTATTTTTGCGTTTTCCCGGCTGGTGATCTTTTCGTCCATGAGTCCCTCCCGAACAGGTGTGTATGCATTCTGCTATGGATACAATAGAAAAAGGGCAGCGTCTGCCGCAGGTTTCTGCGGCAGGGCGCTGCCCCGTTGCCTTGTTTCCCTGGCCGCAAAAAATGCCCGGATACAAAACGGACGCCCGCGTATACGCGCGGGCGTCACGATGCAAGGTCTTTATCAGGCGTTCTTCACGGTCTCGACCAGAGCGGCAAAGCTCTGAGGATCGTTGATGGCCATCTCGGACAGCATCTTGCGGTTCAGCTCGATGCCTGCCTTCTTCAGGCCAGCCATAAAGGTGGAGTAGTTCATGCCCAGAGGACGAACTGCGTTGTTGATGCGGCAGATCCACAGGTTGCGGAACTGACGCTTCTTCATGCGGCGGCCAGCCAGAGCGTAGTTGCCGCTCTTCATGACCTGCTGCTTGGCCATCTTAAAGTGCTTGCTCTTGCAGCCATAGAAGCCCTTTGCGAGCTTCAGCATCTTCTTGCGACGTTTGTGGGTCATGGTTGCGCCTTTAATACGTGCCATTGTTTTCTATCTCCTTTAAGTCTTGGTAAATGTCTTGGTTTGCGCGTGCGGCTCGCTTATCAGGCGTAGGGCAGCATCTTCTTGATGGTCTCAGCGTTGGTCTTATCGACGTAGCTGGGCTGACGATAACCACGGGTCAGCTTGGTGGTCTTCTTGGTCAGGATGTGGCTGCGGAATGCGTGGCCGCGCTTGATCTTGCCGTTCTTGGTCAGCTTAAAGCGCTTCTTAGCGCCGGAGTGCGTCTTCAGTTTCATCTTAGCCATTTTAGTTTCCTCCTAAAATTAGTCCTTATTGGGTTTCGGGATCAGCAGAATGGACATCGTGCGGCCCTCGAGCACGGGCGGCTTATCGGTGGATGCCTGAGGCAGAGCCTCGGCAAACCGCTTCAGCACGTCTGCGCCCAGAGCACTGTGCGCCATTTCGCGGCCGCGGAAACGGATCGAAACCTTTACCTTGTGTCCGGCTGCCAGGAACTTGGCAGTCTGGTTGAGCTTGGTGTTGAAGTCGTTGGTGTCAATATTGAGCGAAAGGCGGGTCTCCTTGACCTCGACAACCTTCTGGTTCTTCTTGGCTTCCTTCTCCTTCTTCTGCTGTTCAAAACGGTATTTGCCGTAGTCCAGCACCTTGCACACAGGCGGCACAGCCTGCGGTGCGATCTTTACCAGATCGAGCCCGGCTTCTTCTGCAGCGCGCATGGCCACCTGAATGGACACAACGCCCTTCTGCTCGCCGTCAGCACCGATCAGGCGAACCTCACGATCACGGATCTGGCCGTTGATCTCCAGTTCCTTCGACTTTCCAGCGGTAGCGATAATGAATGCACCTCCAAACAAAATCCATAGTGTTGCAATATTTGGCATAGAAAACGCGGCCGCCCATATTCTGGACAGCCGCGCGAAATTTCACACAAAGCCGCAGCATTTTCTAGGAAACATGCTGCTGTTTCGGGTATAGCCCGGGGACATCCTCCCGCAAGGCGAGCGCGGCACAGGCCGTAGCTGCTTTCTTTACCCGGCTATTCTACCACGCTTTACCTGCCCTGTCAAGCACTTTTTATGCGTTCTTTGGAAAAAATATGACTTTCTACCCAGCGGGACGATTTTGAATGGCCTCCGCTGCGCTCTGGCCATAAATAGCGGAAGAATTATTTATATTTCGCGTTTGTCGCGCTCTGCGGAGCGCTCCAAACGCATTTTCACAAGAAAGGCCACAAAGGAAAACAGGCAGCTTTACCCGCAACGCCGCTGTTTCCACAGGAAACAGGCGTTGCAGATGCTGTTTTAATTTACGACCCCTCTGGTGAAAATGGGTTTCAGGAAAGTCCGCAGACTTTCCTGAAACCCGAAATTTAAAGCAATCTTTCCTCTGAATATGGCCAGAGCGCAAGCGGAGGCCATTTTCAATCGTTTTACGCCTCGATCAGCTTGCCCAGTGCAAAGGAGTAGATGCCCTTATAGGTCACCTTTTTCGGCGCAAAGCGCTTTTCGATGGCAATGGCGTAGAGGTTCAGCTGGGCGCGGTAGGCGCGCAGGAAATCGCTCTCGGCCTTGCGGCGGTCGGTCTTGTAGTCCAGCAGCTCCAGATGGTCCGGGTACACCAGCACAAGGTCGGCGATGCCCTGCACCAGCACCTGCGCGTCTGCGGCAGCGGGCAGCGCTTCATGCCCCTGCGCCGCCAGCACCGCACCGGCGGGCAGCGCAGTGATAAAGGGCAGCTCCCGCAGCACCTGCTGCGCCGCGCAGATCCTTGCAAAGGCTTCGCTTTCCACAAAGCGGCGGATGCACACCGCATCCAGCTTTTCCGCGATCTCCGGGGCGGTCAGCTGCAACGCCACCTGACGGTCCCGCTCCGCCAGGATGGCCTCGTCCAGCGTGCCTGCGGCCTTGGCCGCAGCCAGCCGGGCAAAGTCTGCGTGCTCCAGAAAGGCGTGCAGCGCCGTGCCCATCTCGGCGGCGGTCAGCCCGTCCTTGGAAAGGAAGCCCGGGCGCTCCAGCGTGGTCTGCTCGGCCTTGTGCACGATGCTGGTCACGCTGACCTTGGCAGGCACCTGTGCAAGGGCTGCCACCGGGTACTGCCATGCAAAGTTCTGCCGCAGGGTCTCTACCAGTGCCGGGTCTGTCTCCGGTGCATCGTCCGGCGTGGCTGCATCCGGTTCCTCAGACAGCTGCACGGCATCGTCACACACCTTGATATCCATCACGCTTTCGGTCTGCACAAACAGCAGTTCCCGGTTGCCGGAAAGCTGCCGCAGCACCCCGCCGTCCGGGTGCACCAGCAGCGCCGCCCGCAGCCAGTCGGCAAAGCTGTTGGCTTGTTGGTTCAGCGTTGCCCCCGCCCCGGCAGCCAGAAAAGCCGCCGCCTTGGCAAAGGGCTTGGCGCTCTTGCCGCTGCTCAGGGGCACGGTGAGGATGAGCTTATCCTGTGCGCGGGTGAGCGCCACATACAAAAGGCGCATCTGCTCGCTGCGCAGCTCCTTGGCGTGGACATTAGCCAGCGCGGTGTAGGCGGCGGTCTTGTAAGCACCCTCGCCGTTTTCCGGGCGCAGCCGCAGCCCCGCGCCGTAGCTGCGGTGCACCAGCACCGGCTGACGGATATCCGAAGCGTTGAATTTGCGGGCTGTATCCCCCACGAACACCACCGGGAACTGCAAACCCTTGGAGCGGTGGATGGTCATAATGGACACGCACCCCGGGTGCACCCCGCTGGGCACGGTGTCCTGTCCGGTGCTGCCGGCCTGCGCAGCGGCATCAATAGCGCGCACCAGCGCCGAGATACCTCCCGTGCCGGAGGTAGCGCAGAAGGAAGCAAAGCGGCGGGCATCCTCCCGGCGACGTGCACCGTTTTCCAGCACGCCCAGCGCCGCCAGATAACCGGTGGAGGCAAAAATTTCTTCCAGAAGCTGCTCTGCCGGGGCGCTGCGCGCCATCTGCCGCAGGGCGGTGAGGTGGGCGTAGAAGTCCTTCACCTTCTCGGTAAAGGGATCATCGGCCGGGTCCTCCAGCGCCAGCAGCAGCGCGCCGTACAGGCTGATGCGGGCGGGCTTTTTGTCCGATTCGGTCTGCACCTGACGGCTGCGGGCACGCAGCCGCACAAGGTCATCCTCCGTAAAGCCGAACATGGGGCCCAGCATAGCGGCGGCCAGATAGATGTCCTGCGAAGGGTCGTCGATGACCTTGAGCAGGGCGATGAGGGGGCGGACATGGGGCGCGAGCATCAGGTTCTCACGGGCATCGGCGTATACCGGAATGCCCCGGGCGGTCAGTGCCTCCACATACGCCGGGAACTCGGTGCGCGCTGCCAGCAGCACGCAGCAGTCCTCGTACCGCACCGGGCGGGTGGTGCTGCCCTCCCGCACCGGCTTCCCGGCAGAAACCAGCTGCTTGATGCGCTCCGCGATCCAGCCTGCATCGGTCTCCGTCTCATCGTCCGGCAAAAACTGCACCTCTACGCTGCCCTGATATTCCCCGGGTGCTCCGCAGACCAGACGCTGCCCGTCCCCGTAGGCGGTATCGCCCAGTTCCGGGGTCATGAGCTGCTCAAAAAGATAGTTGATGCCCGCCACCACCTGCGGCGCAGAGCGGAAGTTTGCATCCAGCGCCAGCAGGGCGTCTGTGCCCGGGGTGCCCTCCGGCGGGCGGGAACGGGCTTTTGCGCCCGGCAGCAGCGGCCAGCTGTCCAGCTTTTGCCGGAAGATGACCGGCTCTGCCTGCCGGAAGCGGTAGATGCTCTGCTTTAAGTCGCCCACAAGGAAGAGGTTGTCCCCCGCCGGGGCGGCAAGACAGCGGTAAAGGGCGTCCTGCAGGGCGTTCGTGTCCTGATATTCGTCCACCATCACGGCGGCGTAGTCCTGACGGATATTCTCACACAAGGGGGTGGGCGTGCCCTCCGGGGTGCGCAGCAGGCGCAGGGCAAGGTGTTCAAAATCGCTGAATTCCAGCAGCTTGCGCTCCCGTTTTCTGGCCGTGAACCGGGCTTCGAAGTCCCGCACGGCGGCAAACAGCGCCCGCAGCCGGGGCAGGGTGATCTGCCGGTCAGTCTCGGCTTCGGCTTCGGAGCAGCAGATGAGCTGGGTCATCTGCTCGAACAAGGCGGCGGCTTCGTCCGAGCGGGTCTTGATCTCGGCTTTGTGGTCACCGCCCAGACGCTTTTTCATGCCCTTCAGGCCGGGGGCTTCCTCCATGCCCAGCACATAGGGGGTGAGCAGGTCATACAGCGGGTCCCACTGCCCGGCAGCAGCCAGCTGCTCCGCCTGTGCAAAGAGGGCGGCGGCTTTTTCCAGCCTTGTACCGGCTTCTTCGTATTTTTCCGCTACCGTGGCCTGTGCCTTTGCCCGGGCAGAGGGGGTCTTTTTCTCCTCAGCAGCCGCCTGCTCCTGGTCAAAATCCGCACGGCAATCGGCCAGTGCTGCCGTCAGCAGTTCCCGCGCAGCCTTGGCACAGCGGGCAGCTTCGGCCAGCAGCAGGTCGTGCCAGCAGGTGGAAGCAAAACCGTTCTCCTGCTCGTAAGGGGCAAGAAATTCATCCAGCTTGCGGTCGTAATCCGGCAGCGCCCGCAGAAAATCGTAGATCTGCAAAATGGCATCGCCCGCGGGCTTATCCGTGCGTCCCTTGCCGTACAGGTCTGCAAAGGCGCAGAAATCCGGGTCGCGGTAGGCGTTTTCCAGTGTTTCGGCCAGTGCCGCCCCCCGCAGCAGCTGCACGGTACCGGGGTCTGCCGGGGCAAAGTCCGGCGGGATATCCAGTGCCTGAAAGTGCTTGTGCAGCAGGTTCAGGCAAAAAGCGTCAATAGTACAGATGGGCGCACGCTGCAGCAGCATCCGCTGGCGGCGCAGCATGGCGTTGCCGGGCTGCAGCTGGCTGCGGTGCAGCAGCGCCTGCCCGATGCGGGCGCGCAGCTCTGCCGCCGCCGCGTTGGTAAAGGTGGCGATGAGCAGCCGGTCGGCGTTGACCGGGTGCTCCGGGTCGGTGATCAGCTGCACCGCCCGCTCGGTCAGCACGGCGGTCTTGCCGCTGCCTGCCGCTGCGCTTACCAGCAGCGCACCGCCCCGGTCGGCAATAGCAGCCTGCTGCGCCGGGGTCCATTTGGGTCCGCTCACGGCTGTTCCTCCTTTTCTTCGGGTTCTTCCTCGGGTTCAAAGGGCTTGGGCGGTGCTTCCAGTGCACGCTCGTGCACCCCAGTCTCGTGGCAGCAGATAAAGCTGTAATCGCACCAGGTACAGGGGCTTTTGCTGCTGCTCACCACCAGCGGCTCGGCGTCGATCTGCCCGCCGTAAAGCTGCTCGCCCATCTGGGTTACAAGGTCGTCCAGATGCAGCTGGATACGGCTGAGCTTGGCGCTGTCGGCTCGCTTGTCCTTCTGGTAGGGGCTGGGTGCGCCGTTGCGGTAGCCAAAGGGCAGATACTTGCCTGTTTCGTCCGCGTCCATGGCGTCAAAGATCTTCTGCTCGTCCCGCACAAGGCCGTCCAGCTGATACTCCACCGCCCGGGCAGCCTGCCCGCGGGGCAGGGTTTGGGGGGCGGGGTCGGCCAGCAGATACAAAACGCCCGCCGGCTGCGCACCGGTAAAGCGCCCGCCCGCATCCCGGGTCAGGCTGAACAGATACAGCAGCATCTGGCAGTCCAGCCCGCAGTAAACTTCCTTTAAGTCCAGCTTTTTGCTGCCGGTCTTGTAGTCCACCACCCGCACCCAGCGGGTGCCGTCCTCCTCGATCCACTCGTCCGCGCGGTCCACCGTACCCACCAGCTGCACCGTGCGCCCATCTGACAGGCGGTACACCTGCCCGGGCACGGCGTCCTCACCCCGGCCGATTTTCAGCTCACAGGCCACGGGCTTGAACTGGGACTGGTTCTGCTCGTCCCGCAGATAGCACAACAGGCTGGTCATGCTCTTTTTCAGCCGGGAGAGCAGATAGGCAAAGCGTGCGGTATCCTCCGGCAGATAGCGCCGCGCGTACTCGTCCACCAGCGCGGCGGCAAGATCGGCCATGGCGGCGTCGTCCAGCTCCAAAAAGGGGCGCAGCCCGGCGCAGGGATTGTCCGGCCCGGGGTGGGGGTCCAGCGCCATCTGCAAGACCCAGTGCATCAGGGTGCCGCTCTGGTCTGCCGAAAGCTCTGCACGGCGGCGGGGTTTGAGCCCCAGCACATACTGTAAAAAGTAGCCGTAGCGGCAGGTATAGTATTTTTCCAGCTGGCTGGGTGAGATGTGCAGCCGCCTGCCCAGCAGCATTTCCAGCGTGGGCAGATCCTGCACCTGCCGGGGCGGGTCCTGCTCCATGCGCTGCAACAGGGCAAGCCCCCTGGGCGCCTGTACCCCCTCGCCGGGGGCGCGCAGCGCCTCGGTCAGGCTGGCGCGTTCCAGCTCGGTCAGCGGCCAGCCGCCGCCCAGCACGTCCAGACCGTCTGCAGGGGTGGCGGCAAGGTCGATGAGTTCCAGCTGCGGCGCGGCGGGCTGCAATGCCTCCACGATGGGTTCCAGCGCGGCGCACAGGGTCTGTCCCTGCCCTTTCGGCCAGCTCATCCACAGCCCCTTTGCCGGGGCGGTAAGGGCTTTGTAAAAACAGACCTGCTCGCGCACCACGCGGTTCTCAAAGCAGTCCGGCAGGTCGATCTGTTTTGCCATCAGCAGGTCACGGTCGGCGTGGGTCAGCAGGCCGCTTTCTGCGGGAGTAGAGGGGAATTCCCCCTCCGCAAGTCCCAGCACGAACACATAGTCCGGCGCATCCAGACGCATTTTACCGGCGCTTGCCAGCACCACCGCGTCCAAGGTCTGCGGGATGTGCCCCAGATCAGAGGAGCGCAGCAGCAGGCTGAAAAGATCCTCGTACTCCGGCACGGTGATGCCCTGACTGCCCAGCAGCCGCGCCATCTCGTCCAGCAGCTGCATCACCACGTTCCACTCGCGGGCGGCTTCCTCTGCCGCCGGGATGCCCCGGGCGGCGCGGATATCCTCCACCTGCGCGGCCTGCTGCCCCTCTGCGCCCAGCTCCTTCAGGCAGAAATACAGCGCCCGGCTGATCTGCTCGGCGTTGGCGCTGCGTACCTTGCTGCGCAGGGTATCCACCGCTGTCACCAGCTTTTTGCGGGCGTTCTCGGCACGGGTCAGGTTCTGCGTATCCTCCTCGGTCAGCTCGGCGTCACCGAAGCCCCGGGGGCTTTTGGTAAATTCTGCCCGCCATGCCGCCGCATTGGGCGACCATGTGTAGGCATAGTTTTCCAGTGCGCAGACTTCCGGCTCAGTCAGGTCGCACAGGCCGGTCTTAGCCAGTACGGTCAGCTGCTCGGTCATGTCCGCGCCCCGCAGCAATGCCAGCAGCGCCCGCACCGCCGTGGCGGGCGCGCTGAACTCCGGGGTGGTGGGCTCGTCGCAGTACAGTGGGATCTCTGCCATGCGGAACTCGTACCGCACCGCAGCCCGGTACAGACTGATATCGCGGCAGACCACCGCGATCTTTTCGCAGCGCACGCCCTGCCGCATCAGGCGGCGGATGGCGGCAGCGGCGCAGCGGGCTTCCTCCTCCCGGCTGGCAGCGGCAAACAGCCGCAGCTCCGGGGCGCTTTCCGGCGGGGTGCAGCTGCCGGTCTCCAGCAGCTCGGTCAAGGCGGCAAGCCCCGGCGCATCTTTATGGCGCAGGTCCCGCCGCAGCAGCTCCGGTGCAGACACCTGTGCACCGTTTTTGCGCGCCAGCTGGCGCAGCTGCGCCGCCACCTGCTTTGCACCGGAGAACAGTTCCAGGTCCCCGGGCTGCATGGGTGCGCCGTCCTCACACAGTGCCACCGTCACGGCGGGCAGGGCGGCCAGCATGGTGCCCATCAGCCGCTTTTTGGGCGCGTTGAAGGTATCGAACTCGTCAATGAACACCTCACGTTCGCGCAAAAAGTCCGGCAACTCGTTCCGGGCAAGCGCAGCTTCCAGACGGTCTGCCGCCAGTTCCAGACGGTCGGCAGGGTCCATGCCGGTGCCCGCCAGCAGGCTCTCGTAGCCCTGAAAAATAAGCGCCAGTTCGCCCAGCTTTGCGCTCTCGGTGCCGCAGTCCCGGGCAAGTTCCTGCAATTGCTGCCCGGAAAGCCCGGCGCTTTTCAATTCGTCTATCGTCTCGGCAGCCATCTGGCAAAAGGCTGCGCTGCGCCGGTGGCGGTAGTAGTAGTGCACGTTATCCTGTAATTCTTCCAGCGCACGGCGCACCAGCACCGCCCGCCCGGCATCGGTCAGGGTCTGCACCGCCGCGCCGCCAAGCGCAGCAAGGATATGCTCGGCCAGACTGGTAAAGGAATAGCTTTCCACCATGCCGGAAAGGGTATCGCCCAGCTCCCGGTAGATGCGCGCCTCGGTGCTGGAAGTGAACTGCTCCGGCACCAGCAGGATGCTGCGCTTCCCCGCCTCAGCGCGGGCACGGATACGGGCATACAGCAGGGTGGTCTTGCCGCTGCCGGAAGCGCCCAGAACCAGTTTCAGCATTTCGGTCTCCTCCCGCTCGTTGATTTTTGCCTTTATTGTAACACGAAAGCGGAGATAAAACCACAGCTTTTCTTTGCAATCCCATGCCGGCTGTGGTACACTGAAAAAAACAGCCTGCACACCGGAAAGGGACTTTGTATGAAGATTTTAGCCGTTGACTACGGGGACAGCCGCACCGGCCTTGCCACCTGCGACCGCACCGAATTTCTTACCACCGCCATCACGCCCCAGATCACCTTAAAGGCGCGCAACAAGGTAGCCGCCCGGGTATGCGAGGTGGCCAAGGAGATCGAAGCCGAGATGATTCTGATCGGTCTGCCGCTGAATATGGACGGCACCGAGGGCGAGCGTGCCGCCAAGAGCCGCAAGCTGGCAAAGACCGTGGAACTTTGGAGCGGTCTGCCGGTGCGGATGTGGGACGAGCGCCAGACCACCTGCGCCGCCGCCGACCTTTTGGACGAAAGCGGCACCTACGGCAGCCGCCGCAAGGAGATTCTGGATTCGGTCAGCGCCACAGTGATTCTAGAGGACTACCTTGCATGGCGCAAGGAGCACCCCGGGGAGATATAAAAAATGATGCCTGTGCTCACGCACAGGCATCATTTACTAGTTATCCCTGATAGGTCTCGATGCTCACGCTGTTGATGGTGATATCGGTGGTGGGCTTCTGGTTTTCGTCCACGGCGGTCTGGGCGATGGTGTCCACGATGTCCATGCCCTCGTACACCTGCCCGAACACGGTATCAGTGTAGTCCAGATAGGGCGCGCCGCCCGCCGTCTGGTACGCGGATACCACCTCGGCGCGGTAACCGGCGGCGTTCATCTGGTCCACCAGCTCCTGCGTTACCGACTGCTCTCCCGGCAGCGATTCCACCACATAGAACACGCTGGCGCACTCGCCGGAGGCGTCCACGCCCATGCACAGCGCCCCGGCGTAATGGTGCAGGCTGTCCGATGCCTCCACCGGGTAGCGGTTGCCCTTCCAGATGGTAGAGCCCTTGCCGTCTGCGCCCTGCCCGGCTTCCACCACGAACTGGTTCTCCACCCGGCTCACGGTAAGGCCGTTGTAGTAGCCCTGCTGCACAAGGCCGATAAAGTTATCGCAGGCCTGCGGGGCCTTTTCCGGGAAGAGCACCGCCCGGAAAACACCCGCAGAGGTATCGAACACCGCAACCGTGTCCCCCACTGCCGGGTGAGTGAATTGCAGCTCTGCCGATTCCACCGCCGGGCGGCTGATGCTCTGGACGGCGCTGCCGTTTTCCTGCGGCCGCAGCGTGCAGCCGGTAAGCAGCAGCACCGCCGCCAGACAGACTGCCCCGAATTTTTTCAACATATTCCCGCTCCCTGTTCCATATACTGTACTGCACGCTGCACGGTGCAGCGCAAAAGATTCAACCAGTAGTATACCATATTCTGCGCAGCAGTGCGAGAGGAAATTGCGTGAAAATTTATCCAATGATTTCTGTGCGAAAAAGCATCTTGACGAACCGGGCAAAACACGCTACACTATAAGCAGACCAAGCGGGGCCGCAGCCCGCAGCATCAACTGCTTTTTGTGATGAAGCAATACAGGAGCGTATTATGTCTGACGAGATCAAGAACCCCAATACTGAAGAGGAAGAATATCAGCCTGACCTGATGACCCTTGAGGACGAGGACGGCAACGAGGTCACCTTTGAGGTGATCGATGCGCTGGACCACAAGGGCGTGCATTATCTGGCTGTTGTGGAATACGCCGAGAACGAAGAGGACCTGAACGAGGACGCCCAGCTGGTGATCCTGAGTGTCGGGGAGGACGATGAAGGCGAATATCTGGACGTTGTAGAGGACGACGAGGTGCTGATGGAAGTCAGCAAGCTGTTCGAGCAGCGTCTGAGCGAGGACTACGATATCGAGTAAGTCCTTTGACGGATTGACCGTGCAAGACTTCCTGCCCGGCTCGATTTGTTGCGGTTTGTATGATCCTACTAATCATTCAACGGGAGCCCGGAGTTCTCCGGTGGATTGCAGACCTCCCCGCCATGGGTCGACCATGGAGGCTCGATGAGGAAGCGTGATTCCGGAGACAGGGCACCCACCTGTCCGTAAGGGTAGGTTTGATTGACCGCAGACGACCGGGCGGGATCTTTATAGTAATCCAATCCACCGCTTGTGCCCCTGCAAACACAGGGCACGGCTGTGGATTTTTTTATCACCATTTGAAAGGATGTGCAATTGCGGCATGAGCTCTGAGCATCTGGTTGGTACTTCCATTCCCCGGTTCACCTTCGACACCCCCACCACCCCCGGCAATGATTTTTACGCCCTGTGTGCGGGTACCGAGCCCCTGTGCATGATCTTTCTGCCCGGGTTCGACCACCCGGTCACCCGGGAATACCTGACCCGCTATTTAAAGACCCTGCCGCGGCTGCGGGGTGTGCGGCTGGCGTGCGTGGTGCGCACAGCCCCCCGCGCGGTGGCTGAAGCTACGCAAGGGAAGGAGTTTCCCTTCCCCATCATCTGCGATGCGCCGGGTGTGCTGTACAGCTATCTGGGGGTAGAACAGGCACGCGGGCTTCTGAGCTGGAGCTTTTCTGCCCAGCGCATCTACAAAAGTGCCCGGGATGCCGGTTATCACTACGACCGCAATGCCCCGCAGATCCTGCCCATGACCCTGATCGTCGGCCACGAGGGGCAGATTTTGTTCACCCACTCGGGCCGCAGCCAGACCGACCTGCCAGAGGATTGCGTTGCCATCCGGGAGCTTGCCCGCGAGGTGATCCATACGAAAGCTGCCGACCAGCGCCGCACAAGCCACCACTGCTCGGACGAAACGCTCACCCTGCCCGACCTCATCGGCTGGGACGATGTGGATAACGACCAGTAAAATAACGTAAAACGGCTGCTGCACGCAAAAGTACAGCAGCCGTTTTGTTATTCTTCTTCCGGTTCCTCGGTGAACAGCTCCGGGATGCAGCCAAGGGCGGCCAAGCCCACCAGCGCAAACACGATGCGGGACCACACCGAGGTGCTGCCGCCCAGCAGCCAGCCCACAAGGTCGAATTGAAAAAGCCCCACGAGCCCCCAGTTCACACCGCCCACGATGAGCAGCAGCAGGCAGATTTTGTAAAAGGTCTGCACAAAAAAGACCTCCTTCCTTTGGGGCCAGTATGCCCTGCGGGAAGGAGGTTTATACTTTTTTAGCGGATCACCCGGGCGCCGCCGCGGTCGGGCTTGGCAACGTAAATCTGCGGCCACTGCCGCTTTGCCGCCGCTGCGGCGGCTCTGGCGGCAGCTTCGTCCCGGAACACGCCGAACACTGCCGCGCCGCTGCCGGTCATCAGCGCGGTGACAGCACCATGCGCGCGAAGAAGGGACTTGATTGCTTCGTTATCCTTTGCGCCGCTGCACTCTTCCAGCGCATTCCCGGCGGCAGCGCATACGGCGTCCAGATCTCCGGCGCGGATGGCCTTTTCCTGCGCTTCACAGTCCGGGTGGGTGCTGCTGCCCACGGTATCGTAGGCCGCAAAAGCCTCCGGGGTGGACACGCCGTAGTCCGGCATCACCACCGTGAACCAGCAGTCCGGCACAGGGGGCAGCGCCTTGAGCAGGTCGCCCACGCCCTGCACCCGGCAGGTGCCGCCCATCAGGGCAAAGGGCACGTCCGCGCCGATGCCAGCACCCAGCGCACACAGCTCACTCATGGAAAGCTTTGCGCCGTACAGGGCGTTCAGGCCCACCAGCACAGCGGCAGCGTCTGCACTGCCGCCAGCCATACCCGCCCGCACCGGGGTATTTTTGTAGATGGTGATATCCACCCCCGCCAGCAGCCCGGTGTAGTGGAAGAACGCCAGCGCCGCTTTGATGGCGGTGTTTTTATCGTTGGGCTGCACAGGGCTGCCCGGCAGCTGCAGGCTGAGCCCGGCGCTGCGGCGCAGCACCACACGCTCGTATAGAGTGATGGTCTGCATGGTCATGTCCAGCGCATGGTAGCCGTTTGGCAGCAGCCCTACCACGTCCAGTGCCAGATTGAGCTTGGCCGGGGCCAGCACCGTCACTGCATTTCTCCGCTCTCGCCGTTCCATCTGTGTTCCTCCTCAGTTGCCGTGGTAGATGTTGTTTTCCACCAGAAACTCCCGGATGCGCTTCAGCGCTTCGGTCAGGTGCTCCACGCTGTACGCGTAGGAGACGCGGCAGTAGCCATCGCCGGAAGCGCCAAAGGCATCACCGGGGATAATGGCAACGTGCTTTTGCTCCAAAAGCTTTGTGCAGAACTCCTGACTGCTCATGCCGGTGCTCTTGATACAGGGGAATGCGTAGAATGCGCCCCGGGGCTCAAAGCAGGTCAGACCCATGTCGTTGAAACTGCGCACCACCAAGCGGCGGCGCATATTGTACTCGTCCCGCATCCGGTCGATCTCGCCATCGCACTCCTTCAGGGCGGTGATGGCGGCATACTGGCTGGTGGTGGGGGCACTCATGATGGCGCTCTGGTGAATCTTGGTCATGATTTTAATGACCGCCTCGGGGCCGCAGGCGTAGCCCAGCCGCCAGCCGGTCATGGCGTAGCTCTTAGAAAAGCCGTTCACCACGATGGTGCGCTCTGCCATGCCGGGCAGGGTGGCAATGGAAACATGCGGCCGCAGGCCGTAGTTCAGCTCGGCGTAGATCTCGTCGGACAGCACCATGATGTCGGTGCCACGCAGCACCTCGGCCACTGCTTCCAGATCTTCCCGCTCCATCACCGCACCGGTGGGGTTGTTGGGGAAGGGCATGATGACCAGCTTGGTCTTGGGGGTGATGGCGGCCTTCAGCGCATCGGCACGCAGACGGAACTCGTCCTCCTGACGGCAGGCAACGTGCACCGGCACACCGCCGGACAGGGTGGTGATGGGCTCGTAGCACACAAAGCAGGGCTCCGGGATGATCACCTCGTCCCCGGGCTGGACCAACGTGCGGATGCACATATCAATGGCCTCGCTGCCGCCCACGGTCACTAAGATCTGCCGCATAGGGTCGTAGCGCAGGTTCATGCGCCGCTCCAGATATCGGCTGATCTCGGCGCGCAGTTCTTTTAAGCCGGCGTTGGAGGTATAGCGGGTGCGGCCGTGCTCAAGGCTGTCGATGCCGGCCTCGCGCACAGCCCACGGGGTCTTGAAGTCCGGCTCGCCCACGCCAAGGCTGATGCACTCGGGCATTTCGGCGGCCAAATCGAAAAATTTGCGGATGCCGGAGGGGCGCATGGCCTTGGCGGCAGGCGCGATCAGTTTATCATAATCCATCACAGCACCGTGCACTCTCTTTCATCAATTTCTTCATCCTGATACAGCCGCCCCTCTTTTTTGTAGGTGCGCAGCACAAAATGGGTGGCGGTGGACAGCACATCGTCCAGCGGCGACAGCCGCTTTGCCACAAACAGAGCGATCTCCTGGAAGGTCTGTCCCTTGATCACCAGCTGCAGGTCGTACCCGCCGCTCATCAGCAGCACGCTCTCCACCTCGTCAAAAGCGGCGATGGTGGCAGCGATCTCGTCAAAGCCGCGGCTCTTTTTGGGGCTGACGTTCAGCTCGATGACCGCCTCCACGCGGTTCACCTTGGCCTTTTCCCAGTCCACAAGGGTCTTGTAGCCCTTGATGATGCCCTGCGCCCGGGCAAGGTCCATCATCGCCGCCACCTCGGCGGGAGATTTGTTCAGCATGGTGGCAATGTCCTCCACGGGCAGCCGGGCGTTGTTTTCCAGAATCTTCAAAAGCTGTTCCATTGTCATATACTCCTTATCAACCCTCTACACGGAAATCCGCGGGAAATTATGTATAAGTATAGCACAAGCCCCGGCAGATTGCACTTGATTTTTATATAGAATGTCTTTTGCCCCTGTATTCTGCTCTTTTTTACAAAAAGTGTGTTCAAAATTTGCTAAATCTGCTATACTGGAAGGGTAAGCGTGTGCCGGGTCTTTGGCGGCACCAATCACTATAAGGAAAACGAGGGTGGAAACCATGAAAGCTTTCATTACCGTCATTGGACACGATACCGTGGGCGTTGTCGCAAAGGTGGCCGGTCTGTGCACCGAGTTGAACATCAACATCGAGGATGTGACCCAGAGCATCCTGCAGGGCATGTTTGCCATGATCATGCTGGTGGATCTTTCCAACTGCAATGTTGACCACGACCAGCTGCACAAGCGCACCGATGCGCTTGCCGCCGAGATGGGGATGCAGATCAACGTGACCCGTCAGGAAGTTTTTGACGCCATGCACACCATCTGAGCCGGAAAGGAGCCCGCAACCGCTATGAGTATGTTTAACACCGGGGATATCCTGGAGACCATCGAGATGTTCACGCAGGATAATCTGGACGTGCGCACCGTGACCATGGGCATCAGCCTGCTGGACTGCATCGACCCGGACCCCAAAAAGGCCTGCGAGAACATCTACAACAAGATCACCACCAAGGCCGCGAACCTTGTCTCCACCGTGGAGCACATCAGCGCCGAGTACGGTATTCCCATCATCAACAAGCGCATCAGCGTTACCCCCATTGCCATGCTGCTGGGTGCCTGCCCGGAGGCAGACCCCGTGGACTTTGCAAAAACGCTGGACGCCGCCGGTAAAAAGGTGGGCGTCAACTTTGTGGGCGGTTACAGCGCACTGGTGCACAAGGGCTTTTCTGCCGGTGACCGCCGCCTGATCGAGTCCATCCCCCGCGCACTGGCCGAGACCGACATCGTGTGCAGCTCGGTGAACATCGGCGCCACCAAGGCCGGTCTGAACATGGACGCCATCAAGCTGATGGGCGAAGCCGTGAAGAAAGCCAGCGAGCTGACCGCCGACCGTCAGTGCATCGGCGCTGCCAAGCTGGTGGTGTTCTGCAACGCACCGGAGGATAACCCCTTCATGGCCGGTGCTTTCCACGGCCCCGGCGAGCCGGACTGCGAGATCCATGTGGGCGTTTCCGGCCCGGGCGCTGTGCGCGCCGCGCTGGCACGCCTGCCCAAGGATGCCCCCATTGACGAGGTGGCAGAGCTTGTAAAGCGCACTGCCTTCAAGATCACCCGCGTGGGTCAGCTGGTGGCAAACCTTGCTTCCAAGGCACTGGGCGTGCCCGCCGGTATCATCGACCTTTCTCTGGCTCCCACCCCGGCCATCGGCGACAGCGTGGCCAACATTCTGGAAGAGATGGGTCTGGAGACCTGCGGCTGCTGCGGCACCACCGCCTGCCTTGCCCTGCTGAACGATGCCGTGAAGAAGGGCGGCGTGATGGCCTCCAACCACGTTGGCGGCCTGTCCGGTGCCTTTATCCCGGTCAGCGAGGATGCCGGTATGATCCACGCTGCCGAAATCGGCTGCCTGACCATTGAAAAGCTGGAAGCCATGACCGCCGTCTGCTCTGTGGGCATCGACATGGTCATCATCCCCGGCGACACCACCCCTGCCGTCATCAGCGCCCTGATCGCGGATGAAGCCGCCATTGGCATGGTGAACAGCAAGACCACCGCCGTGCGCGTGATCCCCGCCATCGGCCGCAAGGCCGGTGAGGTGCTGGACTTCGGCGGCCTGCTGGGCTACGGTCCCATCATGCCGGTGAACAGCCACGACCCCTCGGTGTTCATCAACCGCGGCGGCCGTCTGCCCGCTCCCATGCAGTCTTTGAAGAACTAAGGATTCCCTCTCAGTCATTGCGCAGCAATGACTGAGAGGGTTTATTTTTCTGTATAATTCCGCCGCAGCAGACCCATCCTCTGGTTATCATTTCCAGAAGAAGGGTCTGTTTTTTATGCTTCGCTGGTTTTCAAAACCGCTTTCCGTCCGGCAGATGCGGCTGCTGTGCGCCAGCTTGCTGGCAGGCTTTGCGCTGTGCGGCGCTTTGCAGGGGCTGTGCTGGGGGCGCACCCAGCTGGATGCCGGGGCAGCACTGTGCGCCGACACCCTGCGGCTGCACATCCGGGCGGCCAGCGATGCCGTGGCCGACCAGAGCGCCAAGCTCCGGGTGCGGGACGCAGTGCTGGCCGTGATGCAGCAGTGCCCGGCGCACAGCGCACCGGAGGCGCGGGCATGGGCGGCGGGGCGGCTTTTGCAGTTTCAGCTGGCGGCACAGCGGGCGCTGACCGCGCAGGGCATCCGTGCCCCAGTGCGGGTGTACCTTGTGAATATGTACTTCCCCGCCCGGCGCTACCCCACTGGTCAGCTGCCCGCCGGGCGGTACGATGCGGTGCGCATCGACATTGGCAGCGGCGGCGGGCGCAACTGGTGGTGTGTGCTGTACCCGGGGCTGTGCAGCTTTGCGCAGGGCGGCTACGCCCTGCCTGCGGAGAATGACCTTGTCTGCGGGCAGTACATCCTGCGGTTCCGGCTGGTGGACTGGGCGCACCGGCTGACCGCCCGGCAGCAGACGGTGCTGCTGGCGGGGTGACGCCGCACCCCGCCGGAGCATAGCATGGAGGGAAAGGAGGGATCCCTCTATGGCGATTCCCGGTTATTATTCCCTGCTCCAGCGCGGCTCCTCCGGGCCGGATGTGGCACTTGTGCAGACGTGGCTCAACGGCGTGCGCGACAGCTGCACATGGTACGATGCGCTGAAAACGGACGGCAAGTTCGGCGTCGGCACCCAGCGTGCCGTGCAGGAGTTCCAGCTGAAAAACAAGATGAACATGGACGGCAAGGTGGGGCAGAACACATGGAACGTGCTCTACACCCGCTACACCGCAAAGCACGGGCTGAAGGTGCCCTACCCCGGCATCGTGCTGCACACCGGCTCCTCCGGCGGCACGGTGCGGCTGGTGCAGCAAAAGCTCAACTCTCTGGGCGAGCGGCTGAAGGATGACGGCAAGTACGGTGCAGCCACCGCTGCCGCCGTGCAGCGGTTCCAGCGGCGCAACGGTCTGACGGCAGACGGCAGCGTGGGTTGCGCCACTTGGGAGAAGATGTTCTGATCGCAAATCATTTTAAATTTCGGGACACTGGAGCGTCTGCGGATGCTCCGGTGTCCCATTTTCACGGATGAAGCGCAGCGGCAAGACGGAAGGGTTAAGCACCTGCATTGTTTCCAGACATTGCAGGTGCTTTTTCTGTTCTCCTTGGTTGCGCCTGCAGCGGCGGCTGCGTTATAATAAGGCAAAGCGTTTTTTGAAAGGCGGTGTTCCTGTTTGCGTTTTCTGCATTTGTCCGACCTGCATCTGGGCAAGCGGGTGTGCGAATTTTCCATGCTGGAGGATCAGCGGTATATTCTGGAACAAATTCTAGCCCTGCTGGATGAGACCCCTGTGGACGGCGTGCTGCTGGCCGGGGACCTTTACGACAAACCCGTTCCCCCTGCAGAGGCGGTGCGGCTGCTGGACTGGTTTTTGACCCAGCTGGCAGCGCGGAAGCTGCCGGTGTTTGCCATCAGCGGCAACCACGATTCTGCCGACCGGGTGGCCTTTGGCTCTGCCCTGCTGGCCGACAGCCGGGTCTACGTCAGCCCGGTGTTCACCGGTGCGCCGCAGCCCATCCCTTTGCAGGATGCCCACGGCACGGTAGATATGTACTTACTGCCCTTTTTGAAGCCCGCCATGGTGCGGCATGTTTGGCCGGACGAGCCCATTGAGAGCTACAACGATGCCCTTGCCTGCGTGCTGCGGCACTGCACCCCAGACCCCGGTCATCGCAGCGTGCTGGTGGCGCACCAGTTCGTGGCGGGTGCTGCCGCCTGTGAGAGCGAAGAGCCCTCGGTGGGCGGGGTGGACAGCGTGGACGCTGCCCTGTTCGACGCCTTTGACTATGTGGCGCTGGGGCATCTGCACAGCCCGCAGAAAGTCGGGCGGGAGACCTTGCGCTACTGCGGCACCCCGCTGAAGTATTCCTTCTCGGAGGCGGGGCAGCACAAGAGCGCCACCTTTGTAGAGCTGGGCGCAAAGGGCGAGGTGCACATCACCACCGCGCCCCTGACCCCCCGGCACGATCTGCGCGGGCTGCGCGGCAGCTACATGGAACTGACCGACCGCCGCTGCTACGAGGGCACTGCCGTAGACGATTACCTGCACATCACCCTGACCGACGAGCAGGATGTGCCGGATGCGCTGGCGCGGCTACGGGTCATCTACCCCAACCTGATGCAGCTGGACTACGACAACCAGCGCACCCGCCAGCAGCAGGAGATCTGCGCCCCGGAGCGCACCGAAAGCATCTCCCCGCTGGAGCATCTGGCAGCCTTCTACCAGCTGCAAAATAACCAGCCCCTGACCGCCGAGCAGACGGCGTTCTGCCAAGCGCTGATCGAGGAGATCTGGAAGGAGGGCGACACCGTATGAGACCGCTGCGACTGACCCTTTCGGCCTTTGGCCCCTATGCCGCCCAGACTACCCTTGACCTTGAAAAGCTGGGCAAAGGCGGGCTGTACCTCATTACCGGCGACACCGGCGCGGGCAAGACCACTCTTTTTGACGCCATCACCTACGCGCTGTACGATCATTCCAGCAGCGGCATCCGGGAGGGCTCCATGCTGCGCTGCAAGTACGCAGACGACAAGACCCCCACCTTTGTGGAGCTGGAATTTGAGGTACACGGCGTGCGCTACACCGTGCGCCGCAACCCGGAGTATCAGCGTCCCAAAGCCCGGGGCGAGGGCATGACCACCGAAAAGGCGGATGCCACCCTGACCTACCCGGACACCCGCCCGCCGGTGACCAAGGCAAAGGACGTGACCGCCGCCATGCAGGAGATCATCGGGCTGGACTATAACCAGTTTTCCCAGATCGTACTCATTGCGCAGGGGCAGTTCACAAAGCTGCTCAACGCCTCCACCGAGGAGCGCAGCCGCATCTTCCGCAAGCTGTTCCGCACCCAGCGCTATGCCCAGCTGCAGGAGCGCTTGCAGGCCGAAGCCTCCGCGCTGAACCAGCAGCGCACCGCCCAGAACGCCAAGCTGGACAGCCTGCTGGGCGGGCTGCAATTCAGCCCGGAGGACCCGGACGCCGAGACGCTGCGCGCCCTGTGCGCCCAGACCGTGCCGGAAACTGCGCGGGCCTTACTGGATGCCCTGACCGCCCGGCAGGCTGCGGCTCTGGAAGATGCCGACACCGCCCTGCAAACCACCGAAGCCCAGCTGGACACGGTACAGCAGCAGCTGGGTGCCGCCGCACAGGCGCAGCGGCTGGCGCAGCAGCTGGCTGCCCGGCAGGCAGAGCTTGCCGCCGCAAAGCCCGCACTGGACGCTGCCCGCGCTGAAGCCGACCGTCACGCCGGGGACGCCGCGCAGCTGGATGCCCTGACTGTGCAGGTAACGCAGGCGCAGAGCGCTCTTGCGGCCTATGACGCGCTGGATGCCCTCTGCCGCCAGCAGACCGAAGCACGGGACGCCGCCCGTCTGGCGGCTGCACAGGCGCAAAAGCGGCGCACCCAGCTGGACAGCCTGAACGCCGCCCTTGCCGCCGCTGAGACCGAACTTGCCGCGCTGGCAGACGCAGATACCCGGCTGCTGGCGCTGCAAACCCGCAGCGCCCAGCTGGCACAGCGCAGCGAAGCACTGACAAAGCTGGAACAGCGCCTTGCGGACTGCCAGCGACAAGCTAAGGCTGCGCATAAGGCGCAGGAGAGCTACCGCGCCGCTGCCGCCGCACAGGACGAAGCCCGCGCCCGGCAGAATACGCTGGAACGGGCATTCTTGGACGCACAGGCCGGGCTGCTGGCCGAGAGCCTGACCGAGGGCGCACCCTGCCCGGTGTGCGGCAGTACCCATCACCCTGCCCGCGCCCTGCTGCCCCATACCGCGCCCACGCAGGCACAGGTGGAAACTGCCCGGCAGGCCGTTGCCGCGGCTGACCGGCAGGCACAGACTGCCAGCGCCGCCGCCCAGAGCGCCCTTGCCGCTGCCAACGAAGCAAAAACCTCTCTCCGGCGGGATGCCGAGACCTTGCTGCCGGAGCGCTTTACTGCCCCGGAGGGCACCGTCCCCCTTACCTTTGCCCTGATGACCAATGTTCTGGCCGAAGAAACCGCCGCCTTGCAGACGGCACAGGCAGACTGCGCCGCCCAGTGCCGACAGGCTGAGACCGACTGCCGCCGCAAGGCGCAGCTGGATGTTGACCGGCAAGCCAAGACCCGCCAGCGCCCGGCACTGGAACAGGCCGCTGCCGAAGCCGACCGCAGCGCCGCCGCCCAGAACGCCAGCGCAGACGCGTTGGAGGGCCAAATCGCAGAGCGGCGCGCCGCTCTGCCCTATCCCCGGCGCGCGGACGCACAGGCGGCGCTGGACAAGCTGGAAGCTGACCGCAGCGCCCTGCGCACCGGCATGGACACGGCGCAGCGCCGCCTGAAGCAGGCCGAGCAGGCCGTTGCCGCCGCCGAAGCCGCCGTAGAAGCGCTGCGCACCCAGCAGACCGCCGCTCAAAAGGAACTGCCCGCCCGCAGCGCCGAGGAGCTTAGCGCACAGCAGGCAGAGCTGACCGCCGCGCGGGAGGCTTTGCGCAGCCGGGAAAAGCAGCTTTCGGCACAACTGCTGCCCAACCGCAAAACGGCGGCGCAGTACCGCGCGGCCGCCGAGGCGCGGCAAACACTGGAAAGCCGGTGGCAGTGGGTCAGCGCACTGGCTGCCACGGCGGGCGGCACCCTGACCAGCAAGCAGAAAATCAAACTGGAAGCCTACATCCAAATGAACTATCTGGACCACATTCTGCGCTACGCCAACACCCGCCTGATGCAGATGACCGCCGGGCAGTACGAGCTGGAGCGCATCGGCGCAGAGAACCAGCGCAGCCAGTCCGGGCTGGACCTTGGCGTCATCGACCACTACAACGGCACCCGCCGCAGCGTAAAGACCCTTTCCGGCGGCGAGAGCTTCAAGGCTTCGCTGGCACTGGCGCTGGGCCTTTCGGACGAGGTGCAGAGCAGCGCCGGGGGCATCCGGCTGGATACCCTGTTCCTGGACGAGGGCTTCGGCTCGTTGGACGAGGAATCGCTGGAGCTTGCCATCCGGGTGCTCTCCGGCCTGACCGAGGGCGACCGGCTGGTGGGCATCATCTCCCATGTGGGGGCGCTGAAGGACCGCATCGACCGGCAGGTGGTGGTGCACAAGGCCCGCACCGGCGGCTCCACCGTAGAGCTGCGGGTGTAAAACGCCGTCGGCGGGGCACACTAAGGGCGGAGGTGAATTTTGATGAACTCTCTGGAACCCTTCGTCCGCCGCGAACTGGAAAACCAGCCCGGCACCGCTGCCGCCCCGCAGGCAAACAGCACCCGCAATGCCCCGCCGCTGGGCAGGATGCCATTGCAGCCCCCGGCTGCGCCGGATACGCCCGGCACCCAGCTGCCGCCACCGGAACTGCCGCAGCCGGAAAAGCCCGGCGTCCCCATGACAGACGGCACCCCCATGGCCTGCCGCCAGAAAAATGCCGCTGCCTTTTTGGCTGGGGACGTGCAGACCAGCGTGATGGCGCACTACGCGCCCGGGCTGTTCAGCACAAAGCAGAAGCTGCACAGCCGCCAGCCCGCCCCGGACGAGGACACCGCCGCCGTTTTGGAGCTGGTGGAATGGCGCGAGGACGCCCCTTACGGCTGATTGTTACAAAATTTTTTTAAAATATTTCAGTTTACCAGTTGAATTCTTGCCGCACTTCCCTTATTATGGTAGCATATAAACATAAAGGCAGGTTTTGCAATATGGCAGAGATCAAATACGAAGTTGTCCAGCGTGTAGCCGTGCTGAGCCAGCGCCCCCGCGGCTGGGAGCGCCAGCTGAACCTTATCAGCTGGAACGATGGCGAGCCCAAGTACGACATCCGCGACTGGTCCCCGGACGGCACCCGCATGGGCAAGGGCATCTCCCTGAGCCACGACGAGCTGGCCATCCTCAAGGGCATTCTGGAGGATATGGAGCTGTGAGCGGGGGCGACCGCGCAGAGTTTCTGGACGTCTGGCAGCAGCACGTCACCCGCCCGGGCAGTGAAAAACTGCTGGACTGGCTGGACAAAAAGACGGATTTTTTCACCGCACCGGCCTCTACCCGCTTTCATGGTGCCTGTGAGGGCGGGCTGTGCATGCACAGCCTGAACGTCTACCATGCGCTGCACGACAGCTTTTTCACCGAGGGTGAAAGCGAGGAAAGCTACGCCATCTGTGCCCTGCTGCACGATCTGTGCAAGGCCAACTACTACAAGCTGGGCACCCGCAACGTGAAGAACGAAGCCACCGGACAGTGGGAGAAAGCGCCCTTTTACAGTGTGGACGACCTTTTCCCCTACGGTCACGGCGAAAAGAGCGTGTTCCTCATTGAGCGGTTCATGAAGCTGAAGGTGGAGGAAGCGGTTGCCATCCGCTGGCACATGGGTGGATTTGACGATGCTGCCCGGGGCGGCTGCTTTGCCATCTCGGAAGCCTACGACAAGTACCCGCTGGCGGTCAAGCTGCACATCGCAGACCTGCAGGCTACCTATCTGATGGAGCACCGCACCAGCAATATGCGCTGAATAAACAAAACAGGCGGCTGTACAGCATTTTGTACAGCCGCCTGTTTGTTTGTAGAAATTTTCAGCAGCCTTTCCCGGTGCAGAGGGCTTTCACCTTCTGCACGGCGGCAGCCACAAGGCTGCCGATGGGCTGGTCGGGTACGCCGACAATATAGTTTTCGCAGTGGTTCACTGGAATCAGCACCCGGGTGGCGCTGCTCTGGCACACTGCCGTGGCCATGGCGGGGGTGATCTCTCCCAGCAGCGCATCTGCAATGACGATGCCGATGGGTCCCACGATGATGTCCGCATTGCGGCAGTTCACCACCACGGCGTTCTCGCCGGTGGCGGCGCGCTGCGCCCCAGCCTTGTGCATGGCCTGTGCGGCGACACTGTTGGTGCCCACGGCCACCAGCCGGATATCCGGGCACTGGGTGCTGAGGGCAGCCACCAGCTGGCGGCCCAGTCCCCCGCCCTGCCCGTCAATGACAAGCACGTTCATGCCGTACCTCAGAAGTCGATCTCTTCCAGCCGCAGCAGCGCCAGAATGTAGATCTTGACGGCCTCCAGCAGCTTGTCGATGGGGGCAGCTTCGTTAGCGCCGTGCATCGGGCCGCCGAACTCCGGCAGCTTCACATCCTCATGCTCCGGGCCGAAGCTGACGGCATAGGGGAAGTGGCGGGCATAGGTGCCGCCGCCCATGGTGAAGGGGGTGGCGTTCTCGCCGGTCACCTCGTTGTAGGTGTCGATGCAGGCGCGGATGGCGGGGCTGTCGGCCTCGATATAGAAAGGCTCGGCTGCGTCCACATCCTCCAGCTTTGCGCCATCGCCCAGTGCTGCGGTGACCTGTGCGGTCAACTTTTCGCCGTCGGTGCAGGTGGGGAAGCGGCTGTCGATGGTCTGCACCAGCTTGCCGTCCTCCATATAGATGCGGCCGCCGATGATGGTCAGCGGGCCGAAGGGGCCGTCGGCGCAGTCGATGCCAAGGCCGGTGCCGGCGGTGGAGCAGTGCAGCTTGCGCAGTGCTTCCAGATAAGCGCGCTCGGTATCATTGCACAGGCCGTTGTCCAGCAGATACTCCACCACCAAACCAATGGCGTTCACCGTGCCCTCCGGCATGGCGGCGTGGCCAGACTTGCCCCAGCCGCGCACCCGCACGCCGTCCCCTTCCGGCTCCAGCGTGATGTTGGGGGCATTCTTCAGCTTGCTGATATCGGTCTTGACCAGAGCGCTGGCGCGGTCCGGCACGGCGTTGTTGGCCACACCGCCCTCAAACTCTGCAATGACGCCGTTGCACACCGGGCTGACGATCTTGCCGCCGAAGTGACCTTTTTCGCCGTTGCACACCGGGAACTCGGCATCCGGGGTAAAGCAGAACACCGGGGCGGGGTAGTTTTCCAGATAGTACTTCACATCGTTCATGTGGGTCTCCTCGTTGTCGCCCACGATGGCACGGATGGGGTAGCGCAGCTGGTAGCCCTGCTCCTTGAGGAACTTCAGCGCATACAGGGTAACGATCATTGGGCCCTTATCGTCCGAGACGCCGCGGCCCAGCAGCCAGCCGTCCTGAATGCGCATCTTAAAGGGGTCTGCCGTCCAGCCGTTGCCCACGGGCACAACGTCCACATGGCAGATGGTAGCCAGATATTTTTCGGGGTCCGCACCGGCCAGCTCGGCATAGCCGATGTAGTTTTCGCAGTTGCGGGTGGCAAAGCCCATGCCTGCTGCCAGCTCCAGCGTCTTGTCCAGCGCTGCCCGGGGGCCTGCGCCGAAGGGTGCGCCCTCTTCCGGGGTGCCCTCCACGCTGTCGATGGCGACCAGCGCTGCAATGTCCTGCAGCAACTGCTCTTTGTTTTCCGCAATATATGCGTCAATTTTCTGATTCAGTGCCTGATCCATGTTCTATAACGTCCTTTCTAACCGGGAGCAGATCCCCGTCTTTACACAACTGTTACTCAGTTTAGCACACTCCGGGCGGAAAAGCTACCGGCATTTTTCACGACAAAAGCATCTGCCTTTTGTCAGCCCGCCGCAAACAGCCCGCTGAGCGCACCCAGCAGACCGGCGCTTGCCAAGCCCATGATGATGCCTGCCAGCAGCACACCACCCATGCAGGCGATCAGCACGTCCTTGAACTTCATATCCAGAATGGAGGCTGCCAGCGTACCCGTCCACGCGCCGGTGCCCGGCAGCGGGATGCCCACGAACAGCAGCAGCGCCACGGTCAGACCTTTGCCTGCCTTGGCTTCCAGTGCGCGGCCGCCCTTTTCGCCCTTGTTGATGCAAAAACGGCAGATGGGGCCGATGAGAGGCTTGTGGTAGCCCCAGATGAGGAACTTGCGGGCGAACAGGTAGATGAAGGGCACCGGGAGCATGTTGCCCAGCACGCACAAAAGGTAGGTGGGCAGCACCGGCAGCCCCATGCCCAGCCCGATGGGGATGGCTCCACGCAGCTCGATGATGGGCACCATGGAGATAAAGAAGATCAGAAGATAATTTTTCAGCATTGGCTTCTCCTTATATTACAGGTCGATCTGCAGCTCCACCGGGCAATGGTCGGAGCCGAAGATCTCGTTGTGGATCTCGGCGGCACGGATGCGGTCTGCAATGCGCCGGGAAACGATAAAATAGTCGATGCGCCAGCCCGCGTTCTTTTCCCGCGCGTGGAAGCGGTAGCTCCACCAGCTGTACTTCACCTCGTCCGGGTGCACCACCCGGAAGCTGTCCGCAAAACCCGCCGCCAGCAGCTCGGTCATTTTGGCGCGCTCCTGATCGGTAAAGCCCGCGCTCATGCGGTTGGTCTTGGCGTTTTTGATATCCATTTCTGTGTGTGCTACGTTTAAATCGCCGCACAGGATCACCGGCTTTTTTGCGTCCAGCGCCAGCAGGTACGCCCGGAAGGCGTCCTCCCACTCCATGCGGTAGTCCAGCCGCTTCAGCCCGTCCTGACTGTTGGGGGTGTAGCAGTTTACCAGATAAAAGCCGGGGTATTCCAGCGTCAGCACCCGCCCCTCGTGGTCGTGCTGTTCCAGCCCGATGCCGGTGGTTACCGCCAGCGGTGCCGTTTTGCACCAGCAGGCTGTGCCGGAGTAGCCCTTTTTCTCGGCCGAATAGGTATATTCGGTGTAGCCCTCCGGCGCAAAATCCGCCTGTCCCGGCTGCATCTTGGTCTCCTGCACCGAGAAGATATCCGCGTCCAGCGCGGCAAAGCTCTCGGCAAAGCCGTGGGTCAGGCAGGCGCGCAGGCCGTTCACGTTCCAGCTGATCAGTTTCATGCTCTTCTCCTTATGTTATGCCTGATATTTTGTTTTCCATGCGCCGCTGCGGAAGCGCAGCACAAAGCAGGTCACGCGGCAGGTCCAGTCGATGACCATAGCCACCCACACGCCCACAGCGCCCCAGCCCATGCGAACGCACAGCAAATAGCTGAAGCCCAGCCGCCAGCACGCCATGCTGAGGATGGACACCACCATGGTGAATTTCACATCGTTTGCCGCGCGCAGGGCGTTGGGCAGCACGAAGGACAGCGGCCAGAAGAGGATGGCGCAGCCCGCATGGATGGTGACCAGCGTGATGGCCAGCTCCATCGTCTCGCCGGAAAGGGCGTAGATGCCCACCAGCTGCCGGAGGAACAGCAAGATTGCTCCGTTGGAAAGCCCCATTGTAATGTAAGCCCACAGCAGCAGCTTGCGGGTGTAGTAAACGGTCTGCTCGTGGTCGCCGGCACCGATGCAGCGCCCTACCACCGTGATCATAGCCAGACTGATGGCCTTGCCCGGGATGACGCCCATACCGTCCAGATTGTTGGCCACAGCGTTTGCCGCGATCTGCACCGTGCCGAAGGTGGAGATCATGCTCACCACCAGAATGCGCCCGGCCTCGAACAGGCTGTTCTCAAAGGCCGAGGGGATGCCGATGCCCAGAATACGCTTTGCCATACCGCCGTCCAGCCGCAGGGTCTTGGGCACGGTAAGCACCGCATCCTCCCGGTAGCACTTGCGTAAGATCAGCGCCGCCGCCACCACGCGGGACACTACACTGGGCCACGCTACGCCGTCCACGCCCATTTTGAAGCCGAAGATACACACTGCGTTGCCCACGATGTTGATAATGTTCATCAGAAAGCTGATCTGCATGGAGATCTTGGAGTTGCCGATGCTGCGGAACAGTGCCGCACCGCCGTTATACAGCGCCAGAAACGGGTAGCTCAGGGCGATGATCTGCAAGTACTTCACGCCTGCGTCCAGCACGTCGGCGTCAATAGAACCGTAGAACAGCCGGATCATGGGGCGTGCCAGCACAAAGCATACCGCACCGATCACCACGCCGGACAAGCCGCTGAGCAGCAGCAGCTGACCGGCGCTTTTATCGGCGTCCGGTCTGTCCTTTGCGCCCAGATACTGGCTTACCACCACCGCGCCGCCGGTAGCCAGCGCCGCAAACAGCACGATGATAAGGTTGTTGATCATATCCACCAGACTGACGCCGGAGATGGCCGCCTCGCCGCAGCGGGACACCATCATGGTGTCGGCCATGCCCACCGTCACTTCCAGCAGCTGCTCCACCAGCAGCGGGACGGCCAGTACCAGCAGCTCCTTCTGGCTGAACAGCGGCTCCCGCCCGCCGTTCAGCCTGCTTTTTTCATTGCCATGCAGTAGCTTTGTCATTCGTTTCTCCCCTCCCGGCACCGGGCACTTTCCCGGTACGCCGCCGCTGCCCGGCGCGTGCATTTTTCCGGTTGCAGCAGATGTGTCCATCTTAACACACCCCCGGCTGCTTGTAAAGCGTTGCAGGCTATATCCCGCAGAAATCGCTTTCCCTGTCCGCATCCCTTTGCCCGCCAGTTTTATAAAGGGTTCCCCGTGCGCTTTTCCGGCAGGCTTTCTGTTTTTATGCTTGTTCGTCAGTTTGCCGGGAACTTTCCGTAAAATTTGTGCGTTTCTACAAAAATGCGATTTCCCGCGCATTTTTAGGGGAAATTTTAAAAAAACTCTTGCAATTTTTGTTCCAAAGTGGTATGTTGTATCCAACAAAAGCGAAACTTGGATACATCTTCACCTTGGAGCGCCTTCTTCGGCTCCGCACACGCCTTTGTTTTTCACCTTGCTATTTTCTTCATTTACCTTCTTATCATTTACCCTGCCTGTCCCGCAAGGGACGAGAAAAGCGATGACCCACCTGCACGGGTCGTCGCTTTTTCTTTTGTCCGCGACTGTCCTTTGAGCTGGGACGAGCCTGAATGCCCTCCGCTACGCTCTGGGCATTTTCAGCAAAAGATCCTTAAAGCAAAGCAGGACGCTCCCGCATGGGGAACGCCCTGTTTGATGCACCCGTTATGCAAGGTGGAACAGATCGATCAGCACGACCATGGCAAGGCCATAGTAGACCACGACCGCCACCAGATCGTTGATCGTGGTGATCAACGGGCCGGAGGCAACCGCCGGGTCGATATGGAGCTTGTGGAACAGCATCGGGATCAGCGTGCCCACCAGACTGGAAATAACCATGGATACGATCAGCGACAGCCCAACACAGCCGGACAGCAAAAACGCCGAGGTCCAGACGTAGCCCTTGAAAAAGTGGATGTAGCAGCCCAGAAAGCCCAAGGCCATCACGGCCAGAATGGCACCGTTCAAAAGACCCACGCGGGTCTCCTTCCAGAGCAGCTGCAATTTTTTGGAAAGGGTCAGGTTTTCGTCCACCAGCACACGGATGGTCACCGCCAGCGACTGGGTGCCAACGTTACCGGCCATATCCAGCACCATGGACTGGAAGCAGATGACCACCGGCAGCACCGCTACCACCGATTCAAACGCGCCGACGACCGAGGAGACCAGCATCCCGAGGAACAGCAGCGCGACCAGCCACGGGAGACGCTTTTTCACGCTTTCAAAAACGCTTTCGTTCAGATCTTCCTCGCCGGTCAGGCCGCCCAGCTTTGCGTAATCATCGCCCATCTCGTCATCGACCAGTTCGACCACATCGGACGAGGTGATGATGCCCACCAGCTTACCGGCATCGTTCAGCACCGGCAGGCTGCGCTCCGCGTAATCCACGATACGGTCGATACAATCGCTGATCTGCTCCCGGTCCGTGACATAGGGATAGGAGCGGACGATCAGGCTTTCCAAGCTTTCCTCTGCCCGGGCAATGATGAGGTCTTTCAGGTCGATGGCACCATAGAAGTGCTCGTTTTCGTCCACCACATACAGGGTGGAGATGTTGTCGTTTTCTCCGGCCTGTTTCACCAGCTCGCTCATCGCCTGCCGGATGGTCATATCGTTTTTGATGGAGATGTAGTTGGTGGTCATTCTGCTGCCGATCTCATCCTCGTCATAAGAGAGCAGCATCTTCACATCTTCAACCGAGTCTTTATCCAGCTTGTTGACGATTTCGTTCTTATCGGTATCGTCAAGATCTTCCAGTGCGTCCACCGCATCGTCCGAATCCATGTTGGAAATGACCTTTGCGGCTTCGTGGCTGGGCAGCTCCTTCAGGTACGGCTCGGCATCGTCCAGATAGGTAAAGATCTCGGCAACAGTATCCACACCCAGAATGGAATAGAGCGATTGACGTTCGGCGGGGGTCAGCGCCTCCAACGCATCTGCCAGATCCTTTTCATGGTAATCCGACAGTTTTTCGGCCAGCTCTGCCTTGGGCAGACCGCTGTGAATGATGCTCAGAATTTCCTGTACATAATTCTTCTGCATGGGTAGTTCCTCCTGATTCCGCGAGCTCGACAAACCAAAATCCATCGCTCCGCTTAAAATTTTGCACTTCATCATAGCACATCCGGTATGCGGCAGCAACCCTGCCAGCGTGAATTTTTTGTAAAAATTCGGGCATAAAAATCCCCGCTAAAGCAAAAAGCTCTGGCAGGGAAAGTTGAACCGCTCACAGACTGCGATAGGTTCCTTTCGATAAAATGTAGTACACCAATAGCTTAATCATGATCCGGGGTTCTGCTGCCGATTTTCTTCCTCTCGAAGAATACGCCTGATACAGTTTCCCGTAATCCAGTTCCTCAAGCTGGGCGTTGGCTACATACACCGGTTCATGTTCATCTATTAAAATATTTTCGCTTATTGGCAAGGTCAGCTGTTGATATATGCCGCCCTTTCCTATATACTGTTTCTGTTGTAGTTGGTTCATTGCAGTTTCAGCTTACAACAAAAAATGAGATAGGCAACCCCTTTTGGGGAAGTCTATCTCATTTTTTTCGTGGGGGTTATTTTGCAACAGCCCCGTCTCTTAATTTTTATTCCTGTGGCTCTTGTTTGCGCTTAATTCGCTGCGTAAGCCGAAGCGTTGTTACCCGCGATCCGGCCAAACACAACAAAGTCGCACACGGCATTGCCGCCAATGCGGTTGCCGCCATGCACACCGCCGGTAGTTTCGCCAGCGGCATACAAACCGGGGATCGCATTCCCCTGCGTATCAAGAACCTCTGCGTCTGTGTTGATCTTCAGACCACCCATGGTATGATGGATGCCCGGTGCGATTTTGATCGCGTAATAGGGTGCAGTAGACAGGTCAGCGTCCATACCGTTGTTGCGGCCAAACTCCTTGTCCTCGCCTGCTGCCACTGCCGCGTTCCAAGTATCCATCGTATCCACAAAGTTCTGGATGGCATCGCCTTCCAGTCCCATTGCTTTTGCCAGATCCTCGTAGTTGTCGGCAGAAACGGTCAGACCATTTTTGATATACTTCTGGCAGGACTTCAGATCGTCCACAATACGCTGGTCAAAAATAATATAGGCGTATGCACCCGGCTGCTCCAATTCCGCATTGGAAACAGCATCACGGGTAGCCAGATCGTTGCAGAAACGCTTGCCTTCAGCATTGACCAGAATACCGCCCATACTGCGCACGCTCTCCGAAACCAGCAGGCCGGTTTCCTGATAAACGGTCGGGTGCAGCTGGATCTGATCCATGTCCACCGTGTCAGCACCAATGGCTTCTGCCATCAGGATACCATCACCCGTAGCACCGGCGTGATTGGTGGTCACAGCATTGGCCAGTGCCGGATTGAAGCTGGCCATCAAATCAAAGTTCGCGCCAAAACCACCGGTCGCAAGGATCACGCTCTTTGCATGGATGGTATAATCATGTTCTTTGCTTTCTGCCTTGATGCCAACCGCAGCACCATTTTCAGTCAGGATCTCGGTCGCTTCTGTGTTCAGCATGATCTGCACACCCAGCTTTTCTGCCTGCGCATTCAGCTTTTCAACCAGATAGCTGCCAACCGCACTTCCATCTTCCGGCTCATGCAGATATTTGTGGGTAGTGCCGCCCGTTGCAGCGACTTTGGGCAGCGGAGCACCGATAGCATCCAGCCAATCGACCGCATCCGAACTTTCTTCTGCCATCACGGTCACCAAGCTGCGGTCGTTGATCTGATGACCGCCATTCATGGTATCCTCGATAAATTCGTCCACACCACTGTCCGTAATGCCCAGCGCTTCCTGATATTTGGTGTCCGCAGCGTTCATGCCGCCCGTTGCTTTCAGGCTGTTGCCGCCCACAATGGGCATTTTTTCAACAACAATGACCTTGGCTCCGTTTTCAGCGGCCTGTGCAGCAGCAGTCAAACCTGCACCGCCTGCACCAACGATCACCACATCACAATCCAGGCTCTCAGCCGTTTTTTCCACTGCGGCATCGCTTGTCTGTGCAGTTGCAAATACGGATGCGTCCAGCCCGGCACTGGTCAGAGCAGCTTTCACGGCTTCCTTCAGCGCATCGCTGGTGACCGTTGCACCGGCAATGCCATCCACATTGTAGCTGTTTGCAGCCACCATGGTATCCGGCAGCTGTTCACAGACCACAGAGCCAATGCCCTGTGTTTCATTCTGCTCTTTCACGGTGATGGAATAAATAGTAGTGGCATCTGCCGTGACCTCTACTACCACATCACCTTCCATGCCCTTTGCCGAGCCGGTTGCAGTCACAGCGCCTTCTGCCACAGGTGCATTGCTGCTACTGCGGCTCTGATAAGTAACGAGCGCCAGCGCGACCACTGCACAAGCAAGGACTGCCGCAACAATGCGATACAGCATCTTGTTCTTTTTCATGATTTCCTCCTGCTTTTTTCGTCCCAAAGAAAGATTTTCTTGTGATATATTTCACAAGTAGCAGTATATCATAACTTTTTCAATTCTAAAAATACCGATTTTTCATTTTTTGTATAGCTTATGTGCATAGTACATGATAAAATAAAAGCACACGGAATAGGCAGGTGAATCTATATGGATTTCAAGGAGTTAGAATATTTTTCCACTATTGTGAAATGTGGGAATCTTACCCATGCAGCGCGGCAGCTCTATGTCAGCCAGCCTACCCTTTCTAAATTCTTGCAAAAACTAGAAGAAGACCTTGGACTGGTTTTGTTTCAACGCGGGAGCCGCCGATTGAAGCTGACCTATGCCGGACAGCGGTACTATGCCCATGTGGAGCGTATCCTAAGCCAGAAGCGTGAGATGGATGCAGAGATGACGGATATTCTGCGTTCTGACCGGGGTGTTCTTTATGTTGGTATCCCGCCGTTCCGATGCAGCTTCTCGCTGCCGAAGGTGCTGCCCATCTTCCACAAAGAATTTCCGCAGGTACAGTTCCGCATTGTAGAGGCCCCCAGTGCCGTACTTGACCAGAAATTGCTGAACGGCGAAATAGATCTGGCATTTTATATGTCCTTTGAACGAATGACCGGCTTGAGTTATCAGGTCATGCACCGTGATAAGATGTACGCAATTTTATCGAAAGGGCATCCGTTAGAAGTGAAAGCTGCCCAAATCGGAGAGTTTTCGCTGGAGTGGCTGGCTGGACAGACTTTGCTTTTGCAAAATCGTACCCAGCGGCAGGGACAGTATATCCTTCAGGAACTGGAAAAGCGGCATATTCAGCCCGCCGAGATTTTAGAGAGCAGCAATATTCGTGCTGCAGCCGCATTGGCTGCAAATGGCTATGGAATTGGTTTTTTGAGCGGAGAACTGCTGGAACATCTGGAACTTAATATTCCTTTCGGGGCCTATCCTTTACAAAACTGTGCACTTCATATTGAGTCGGTGGCAGCATGGCGCACCGGTGACTATCTGCCGCGCTATGCACAAGCCTTCATCAAGTTGATGGAACAGGTATAAGAAAGCGCAGGAACATTTTCAAAATGCTCCTGCGCTTTCTCTTATATCTTAACTTCGTCTAATGTTGGCATCGCCGGAATTGCACCATGGCGGCTGGTGGTGATGCTGGCAGCTTTATTGGCAAAAGCCAGAATACCTTCCAGTTTATCCACGGTCAGGGTGTCCAGCTCCTCCTTGCAGAGCTTAGACAGGGCAGCTCCAAAGAAGGTATCGCCTGCGCCGTTGGTGTCGCCCACCTTGCAGGGAACGCCAGCCACATGACCGGTCTTGTCCCCAAAGCGGTAGAATACGCCATTTGCCCCCAAGGTGACAAAGATCAGTCGGATGCCCTTCTGTTCCAGTTGTGCCGTGCCGCTTTCACAGTCAGTGGTTCCGGTGAGCAGAGGCAGCTCCTCATCGGACACTTTCAGAATATCCACCAGCGGCAGGGGTGCTTTCATCTGAGCAATGGCGTCCTCTTTGTTCTTCCAGAGGTTGGCACGGTAATTGGGGTCGTAGGTGATGATTGCTCCCAGCTTTTTTGCGCGGGCAACAGAATCCAGCGTAGCGGTACAAGAGGGGTCTGCGGTGAGGCTTACTGAGCCAAAGTGCACGATTTTGGCAGCTTTCAGAGCGTCCTCCGGGATGTCCTCCTTGCACAGCATCACATCAGCGTTGGCGCTGCGGTAGAAGCTGAAATCCCGCTCACCAGCGGCGTCCACTGACACGACTGCCATGGTGGTGGGGTGGTCTGCATCCACCGCCATGCCGGAAACATCCACCTTGTTTTCTGCCAGAACCTCTTTCAGGTAGCGGCCAAAGGCATCTGCACCCACCTTGCCGATAAAGGCGGTCTGTGCGCCCAGCCGGGCGGCTGCCACAGCCAAGTTAGCCGGGGCACCGCCGGGGTTTGCGGCAAACTGCGGAATGCCGCGCGCATCCTTGCCGGTCTGGGTCAGGTCGATCAAAACTTCACCAATCGTTACAATATCCATGGCTGCTCCTTTCAGCGGCGCACCAACAGCGCCTGATAGGGTTCCAGCTCCACATCCGCCAGCCAGACGGAAGTGCCCTCCGGGGTGTGATACTCGCCGCCCAGAGCGTCCAGACTTGCCCCTGCCGGGTACTCGGTAAAGTTGAACAGTCCCACCAGCGTTTCCTCGCCGCGCTTGCGTACCAGTGCCAGCACGCCGGGGTTGTGGCTGTCCCATGTGGTCACCCACGCATCCGGGGCAAAGCAGGGGTCTGCACGCATTTGGCGCAGCTGCTCCATGCCCTGCCACAGCTGGTTCTGCAGCGTGCCCTTCCGGGTGCGCTGCTTGGCGTTTTCCCAGTTGAAGCGGCTGCGGTGCAGATTGCGGCTGTCCTCCACACGGTCGGGATCGTTTTTGTAATCCCAGCCGTTGCGCTGTGCAATTTCGTCTCCACAGTTCAGCATGGGGAAGCCCTGCAAGAAAGCCATGGCAGTATGCAGGAGTAGGTCACGCTTCACGGCATAGTCCAGTGCGGTCTTGTCGCCCTTTTCCAGTGCCTGCTCCACGCCGCACAGGCTGGCGGTGGTGCCGCAGCTCCGGGCATCGCCGGTGGCAGGGTCGTAGTTGTACAGCTCGCCTTTTGCCCAGCTGCCGGGGAAATTGCCCTCATAGAAGTGGTACAGGTATTCCTTGTGCTTCTGCGGGTCGATGCCAAGCCGGTTTTCCACCGCCTCGTCCAGACCCCAGCCGATATCATCGTGGCAGCGCAGATAGTTCACGAACCAGCAGTTGTCCGGCAGGGCGTGGAGGGCATCCAGCTGGGCTTTCAGCAGACGGGTATCCCGGCTGGCAAGGGCGCTCCACAGGTTGACCATGGTGGACACGTTGTAGAGCATGTGGCATTCCGGTTTTTCCGGGGTGCCGAAATAGGCCGCCAGCTCTCTGGGAGCCATGACCACCTCGCCCTTGAGGATGACCGCCGGGCAGACGCATTCCAGCACCATGCGGAGCATCCGCACAATGGTGTGTACCTGCGGCAGATTGCGGCAGGTGGTGCCCAGCTGCTTCCAGATGTAGGGCACCGCGTCAATGCGGAACACCTCCACGCCAAGGTTGGCAAGGTGCAGGATGCTCTTGGTCATGTCCACGAACACCGCCGGGTTTGCGTAGTTCAGGTCCCACTGATAGTCGTGGAAGGTGGTCAGCACCCACTTGTGCATCTCCTCACACCATGTAAAGTTGCCGGGTGCGGTGTTGGGGAACACCTGCGGCACGGTCTGCTCGTACTGGTCGGGGATGGTGCGGTCCTCGTAGAGGTGGTAATAGGCCTGAAACCACGGGTCGCCTGCCTTTGCCGCCATGGCCCAGCGGTGGGTGCTGGCGGTGTGGTTCATGACAAAATCCAGACACAGGCTGATGCCGGCTTTCCGCAGCTCCCGGGTCAGGTTTTCCAGATCCTTGTTGGTGCCGAGAGCCGGGTCTACGGTGTCGAAGTCCTCCACCGCATAGCCGCCATCGTTGTGGGGATGGGGCATCTGCAGCAGGGGCATCAGGTGCAGATAGGTCAGCTTCTGTTCCTTGAGGTAGGTCAGCTTCTTTGCCAGCTCTTTCAGGTTTCCGGCAAAGAGATCGGTGTACATGGTCATGCCGAACATATTGCCACGCTTATACCAGTCCGGGTCGGCAGAACGTGCCTTGTCCAGCGCTTTCAGTTCAGCACTGCGGGCGTTGTAGGCTTCTGCCATCTCCCGCTCCAGAACCTCCAGCCCTTCCCGGTTGTGGTACAGCTCCATGAACAGCCATTCCAGCTCGTCCTTATGGCGGGCAAAGCGGGTGGAAAATGCAGTTTGATCCTTCATATCCTTTTATCCTTTTCGTGTAAGATGAAGCTGCACGCTGGGGTAATCGCCAAACAGCTGCGGCAGGACAAGCCCCGCATACAGCAGGGTGCTGCCGCTGAACCGCATCCCCTTGTGAATGCCGTCCTCTACGTCGTGGGCATACTGAGAGCCGAAATAGTCGATGCCGTCCAGCTCATACACAGCATCTTCTTCCAGCCCACGGAAGCAGAGGTGGATGGGCAAGGGATTTGCCTGCGGATGGGTCACCACCAGATTCAGCAGTGCCTCGCTGCCGTCCTCTGCGGCAAACTGCCATGCCGTGAAATATGCGTTTTCTGCCGGGTCGGTCAGCCGGTAATAATCGCCGGTGCGGATCAGGTCGTTCAGCCGCTTGAACCGCTTGATCTGGTTTTTCACTGCAGTGCACTCGGCGCGCTTTAATTTGCCCAGATCCAGCTCGTAGCCAAAGGTGCCGCTCATTGCCACCACCGCGCGGGTGTCGATGGGGGTCGTGCGACCGGTCTGGTGGTTGGGGCAGGCAGAAACATGGGCACCCATGGTGCAGACCGGATAGCCGAAGGAAGTGCCGTGCTGGATCGTCAACCGTTCAATGGCATCGGTATCATCACTGCACCAGATCTGGGGATAGTAGCACAGCATTCCGGCATCAAAGCGTCCGCCGCCGCCTGCGCAGCCCTCGAACAGCACCTCCGGGAAGCCCTGCGTCAGCCGCTCTGCCAGCGCATAAACGCCCAGCATATAGCGGTGCATGATCTCGCCCTGCTGCTCGGCAGGGAAAGCACGGCTGTACACATCGCTCATGCTGCGGTTCATATCCCACTTGATATACTCGATGTGATGCTCCCGCAGCAGCTTGCCGATAGCCTGTGCCAGATAGTCCACCACCTCCGGGCGGGAGAGATCCAGCACCAGCTGGTTGCGCCCCATGGCGGGCTTGCGTCTGGGCAGGGTCAGCGCCCAGTCCGGATGGGTGCGGTACAGATCGGAGTTCTCATTGACCATTTCCGGCTCGATCCACAGGCCGAATTTCATGCCCAGCGCATTGATTTGCCCGATCAGCGGGTCCAGACCGCCGGGCAGCTTTTCGCAGTTCACGGTCCAGTCACCCAGACCCTGATTGTCGTCGTTCCGGGTGCCGAACCAGCCATCGTCCAGCACCATCATCTCCACGCCGAGAGAGGCCGCTTTTTCAGCGATCTTTACGATCTTTTCGGTGTTGAAATCAAAATAGGTGGCCTCCCAGTTGTTGATCAGCACCGGGCGGCGTTTGTCCTTCCATGGGCCGCGGCAGATGTTGCGCCGCAAAAAGCGGTGGTACTGCTGGGAAAGCGGGGTCAGACCCTCTGCCGCAAAGGAGAGGATCACCTCCGGGGTGTCAAAGGTCTCGCCCGGCTTCAGGTTCCACGCAAAGCGCTCCTCCTGAATGCCGCTCACTACCCGGACAAGCCCGGTCTGAGAGCGCTCCACGTCCATCTGGTAGCTGCCGGAATAGACCATCATCACCCCGTAGCAGGCACCGCTGGTCTCCGTTGCATCCTGCTGGCAGAGGATCAGGAAGGGATTATTGTGGTGGCTGGAGCTGCCCCGCACCGAAGAAATGGTCTGGATATTGGTGCCCACAGCTTCCCGCTCCAGCTGCCGTTCCATGGCGTGTCTGCCGTGGAAATGCAGCAGATCCCATCTGCCAAAGGGCAGATCCAGACAGGCAGATGCCGCCTTGTCCAGCCGCAGCGGGTTATCTCCGTGGTTTGTCAGCCGCGCCGCACGGGTGATGACATCCTGCTGTGCAAACACGCCGTACAGCAGCTCCAGCGTCAGACCGGTGGTCTCGTCCTGCATTCGGACGATCAGGGTCTCGGCATCGTTTTCCTCTGCGTGGGCACAGGGCAGACCGGTCAGCTGATATTTGCCCGCCTCCACCGTGTGGCTCACATAAGTAAAGTCCGCACCAAAGGCACCGCGACTGTCGGCCACCGTCAGGCAGGAGAGACGGAAATCGCCCACGTTGCAGCCGGTATACTCCTGCGGGAGCAGATCCGGGGAAACGCCCCGGTGGGTGCGGTAAGCGTAGTAATCCGGCGAGAATCCCCGGTCTGTGCGGGGATACAGCTGCATCAGGTCCCCGGTGCCGATGGTTTTGCCGTAGTACAGATGCAGCAGATGCCCCAGCGCATCCACCTTCATGTGGTAGCTGGTATGGGCGGTCTCCAATACAAAAATGCGGGAGTCAGAATCAAATCGAATGCTCATTGGTTCAACACCTCAACGAGATTATTTTTAATAAAAATGCCGACAGGCAGGCGGTCGTGTCGGAACGGCTACCCGCCTGTCGGCTATGATGAAGGAGAAATGTGAATTGCTTATTTACCACCGGTCATGGCAATGCCCTGAATGAACTGCTTCTGGAAGATCAGGTACAGGATCACCATGGGGATCATGGCCAGCAGGCTGCCTGCCATCAGCACCGGGAAGTTGGTGGTGTACTGACCGTTCAGGGTGGAAAGGCCGGCAGACAGGGTCATCATGTTCAGGTCGGTGTTGCAGATCAGCGGCCACATCAGGTCAGCATAAGCGAACACCGCCGTAAAGATGGCCAGTGCCGCCATGCTGGGGCCGGTCAGCGGCAGCATGACCTTGACGAAGGTCTGCCACTTGTTGCAGCCGTCCAGATACGCTGCCTCTGCGATCTCGTTGGGGATGCCCAGATACGCCTGCCGCAAAAAGAAGGTGCCGAAGGCGCTGACCAGACCGGGGAACACCAGCGCGAAGATGGAGTTGGTTGCTCCCATCTTTGCCAGCATCTGATACTGCGGAATAATGAAGATCTGGCTCGGCAGCATCATCTGGATCAGCACCAGACTGAACAGCAGCTTTTTGCAGGGGAATTCCAGCTTGGCAAAGGCATAGCCCGCCATGGAACTGAACACCACCGCAAAGATCACGCGGAACAGGATCAGCAGACCCGTATTGATGTAGAGGTTGGTAAAGGGCAGACTCTGCAATGCCTTGACAAAGCTGTCCAGATTCCAATGGGAGGGCAGGATCTGCGGCGGGATCGCCATAGATTCCGCCTGCGTCTTGAAGCTGGTGAGCACCATCCATACAAAGGGGAAGATCATGCTGATGCTGCCGAGGATCAAGACCAGATAGGTAAAGAACGTTACAACATTCTTTCTGGTTTTCAGACTGGCATTCATAGTTTACACCTCGTAATTGACCCACTTCTTCTGACCGATGAACTGCACCAGCGTGACCAGACCGATCAGCAGCACGGTCCACACCACAATGGCCGATGCGTAGCCCTTATTGCCGGCAACAAAGCTCTCGCGGTAGAACAGATACATCAGGCTCTGTGCGCTGGTCAGCGCAGGGTTCGTCTGCTCCACCATCATGTAGATCAGATCGTAGACCTTCAGGGAAGCCATCAGGCGCATGATGAGCACCACAAACAGGGTGGGCGACACCATGGGCAGCGTAATGCTGAAGAACTGGCGGACCTTGGATGCACCGTCCAGCTCGGCGGCTTCGTACAGGGACTGGGAAATGTTCTGGATGCCGGACAGCAGCAGCACGGCATCATAGCCGATGGAGCTCCAGATGGAAACGATGGCACAGGTGACCAGAACGATCTTGGGGTCGGTCAGCCAGCGGATGTTCGTGCCAAGGACCTGATTCAGAATGCCATACTCCGCATTGAAGATCCACTTCCAGACCATTGCCACCGCAGCAGGAGCCACCACCATGGGCAGGAAGAAGATGGCACGGAAGGCGGTCTTGCCCTTGATCTTTGCGTTCAGCAGCACCGCCACGATCAGCGCCAGAAAAACGCCCACCGGCACGGTGAGGATGCAGAAGTAGAGGGAGTTCCAGTTTGCCTTCCAGAATTCCGCATTGCGGAACATTTCAAGGTAGTTTTCCAGACCGCAGAACTGATAGGCTCCAAAGGCTTTCGTCTTGGAAAAGCTCATGTAGATGGTCTGGAAGAACGGGATAATATTCAGGATCATCAGACCGATGATGGTGGGAGCTACCATGACCAGCCCCCAGAAACGCCCATCACGACCCAGTTTTGATGTGCTTTTCATTTGGTTCCTCCCAAGCTGCATTTTCAGCCCGCACTGGCCTGATCCACGATGTCCTGCATCTTCTGCAGGCCGGTTTCGATATCCTCGGTACCTGCGTAGATCTTCAGCAGCTCATCATTGACCTTGCTCTTCCACTCCGGGCGAGAGGCGTTGTTGACGCTCTGGATGCTGTACTCAAACATCTCAATGAAGCACTGGATGTTGATGGGATACTCTGCAAAGCAGCCTGCCCAGGTATCCTCCAGACCCTGATAGGCAGGGATGGCTGCACCGCTTTCGCCCTGAATGCGCTGGCCCTCCTCGCTGCCGAAGAACTTCAGGATATCCTTCACGGTATCCAGATTCTTGTTGCTGGCAGCCGTCGCGTAGCACAGACCGTTGGAGATGGTCGCACGGCCGTCTCCGCTTTCCGGGTCGGGGCACTTGGGCAGAACCGCCACATCCCACTTGCCCACCATTTCGGGGTAGTTCTGCAGCTCGGCAAGGATGTTCCAGTCGCCTTCCAGGAACATTGCGCCCTTCTCGGAAAAGAATGCAGTGCCGGGAGCGGTCTCGGCAAAGTAGGTCTGGTCCGGGCACCAGTCGTTCTGCTGGAGACCGATGTAGAACTTCATTGCCTTTTCGGTGGCAGGCTGGGTAAAGCCCGCCTTGGTCTTGTCCTCGTTCAGGATATAGCCGCCTGCCTGATACACAAAGTTCCAGTAGCCAAGCTGGTCATCGGCGTATGCCATATAGCCGTACTTGCCGGTGGCGGCGTAGATCTTCTCGGATGCGCTGACCAGATCATCCCAAGTCCAGTTCTCGTCCGGGTAAGCAACACCGGCAGCATCGAACATCTCCTTGTTGTACACCAGACCAACGGTGTCCTTGTCCTTGGGGACTGCATACAGGGTACCGTTGGAGCCCATGGCGTTGGACAGCGAGATCTCCGAGAACTTGTCCTTCTCCACAATGTCGGAGCAATCTGCCAGCATCCCGTTGTCGGCATATTTCAGCAGCTCGTTGGTGTGCATCCAGAAAATATCCGGCATCTGGTTGCTGGTGGCTGCGGCCTCCAGCTTCGTCCAGTATTCGTTCCAGCTGGTGACCTGCACCTCAATGCTGACCTCCGGGTGCTGCTGGGTGTAGGCTGCACACATAGCCTCCATGCCTTCCTTCTGTGCAACGTCCCAGATCTGGAAGGTCAGTGCTTTCTTGCCGCCGGAAGAACCGCTGCCGCTGTTGCCGCCGCAGGCTGCCAGCACGGATGCGGCGCTCATTGCTGCCATTGCCTTTACGAATTGTCTGCGAGAGATCTTCATTTTTGTTCTCCTCCAAAGTCATTATTCCGTAGGGTGATCTTCGTATGGTGTTGCACCGGCCGGGTCGATTTTTCCTGCTTTTGTCAGCTCTTACAAAAGCAGCGAGAAAATTTTGTGCATCATCACATTGCACAGTTTCTTTTCTCTTGTTGTGCCATTATTATACTATCTGCCATTGGTTTCGTAAATGCAAAAATGCGACTTGTTATATCTCAATTTGAAGGAATACTGCGAATTATGTTGAAGTCATAACGCATTTTGGTATATAATAAGAAAAAGCGGACAGGAGGCGTCTTGTATGCAAGAATGTATAAAAAGAAACGTATCAACGGAAACAAAATTAAAGTTCCATGTGTTTCAGGATGAGCGATTCGTCGATCTCAACTTATACCAATATGGCTGGGAGCAGACAGAGCCTCTGCACTCCTATGGTCCCCATGCCCGCAACCACTATCTGTTCCACTATGTCATCTCCGGCAAAGGGGTGCTGTTTGCAAACGAGCAGGAATACGCCATTGCGGGCGGACATGGTTTTCTGATCGCTCCCGGTCAGGTCACCACCTACCGCGCCGATGAACAGGAGCCGTGGGAATACACATGGATCGAGTTTGACGGTCTGCGTGCCCACGAAGCCCTGAACCTTGCAGGCATCAGCGGACAGAACCCGGTGTACTCGCCTGCGAGCACCAAAGCCGGGCAGCTGCTGCAGGAGCAGATGCTCTTCCTTGTAAATCACAGTCAGGACAGCCCCATGCGTCAGATCGGCTACGGCTTTCTGTTTCTGGATCAGCTTGTACAGTCCTCTGCCTCCCATCAGGCACAAAGTCCCCGCCGCCTGCGGGACTTCTATATGAAGGAGGCTCTGTCCTTCATCGAGCAGCATTACAGCGAAGATATTTCCATCGAGGACATCTCCTCCTTCTGCGGACTGAACCGCAGCTATTTCAGCAAGGTGTTCCGGGATACCATGGGTGAAAGCCCGCAAGGGTTCCTGCTGCACTACCGCATGGCACGGGCGGCACAGCTGCTGACCGAAAGCCGCCTGCCCATCAGCACCATCAGCACCATGGTCAGCTATCCCAATCAGCTTCACTTTTCCCGTGCGTTCAAAAATGTATATGGCATCAGCCCACGGGACTATCGTGCAAAGCATCTTGCACTGTAAAAATCGGTCTCATTGTCCGCTGTACATCTTTCGTTTTTCCGACATATAAAAACGCCCCATCCCGGAGCAGCAACTCCACGCAGCCGGTGTCCATGTTGAACTGGCAGGCTCTTGCATCGTACTTCATGTTTGTGTCCTTTCCGCCTTACGGCACCTTTACAGTTGTGACTTTCGTGATACGTCTTTTTTGATAAGGTTTTGGACACACAGCCGTTTGAAATGAGCCTTCATTCTGCTTTCCGAAGAAAACGAAAAATCCGAACCCTTCTCCTATCGAGAAAAGGTTCGGATTTTCATTGTTTGGTGCGGATAAGAGGACTTGAACCTCCACCGAGTTGCCCCGATTAGAACCTGAATCTAACGCGTCTGCCAATTCCGCCATATCCGCATATTCTGTTGTGTTCGTGAGCTGTGACGCTCGGAACGATAGTTATTATACCAGATGCAGCAGAATTGTCAAGCACTTTTTCAAAAAACTTTTCATCTTTTTGGAAAGAATCATACTTTCGCATTTTTTGCAACCGTGCAGCTCCGCTGTGCGCTGTGCAGGCGTTTTTGCAGCGCGCCGCGGTGCTTTGCGTGTGCCATGCACCGTTTTGGATTTGACAGGGTTTATACGGCGATGTAGAATAGAGGTACTGTTTTCTTACAATTATATAGAGGAGCGTTTTGTCATGCTGTATTTTGAAAACGACTACTGCGAGGGTGCACACCCCGCCATTCTGCAAAAGCTGACTGAGACCAACTTTGAAAAGGTCTCCGGCTACGGCACCGACCCCTACTGCGCCAGCGCCCGGGAGAAGATCCGCGCCGCCTGCGCCTGCCCGGAGGCCGATGTGCAGTTCATCTCCGGCGGTACCCAGAGCAACGCCATCGTCATTGCGTCCATGCTGCAGCGGTGGCAGGGCGTTGTGGCTGCTGCCACCGGCCATGTAGCCGGGCACGAAGCCGGTGCCATCGAGTACACCGGCCACAAGGTCATCACCCTGCCCCAGCACAACGGCAAGATGGACGCCGCCGAGCTGCGGGCGCTGGTGGCCACCTTCTACGCCGACGACAACCACGACCACATGGTGTTCCCCGGCATGGTGTACATCTCCCACCCCACCGAGTACGGCACCCTGTACACCAAGGCGGAGCTGGAAGCCCTGCACGCTGTGTGTCAGGAGTACAAGATGCCGCTGTTCCTGGATGGTGCACGGCTGGGCTACGGTCTGGCTGCCGAGGGCACAGACGTAACGCTGGCCGACCTTGCCCGGCTGACCGATGTGTTCTACATCGGCGGCACCAAGGTGGGCGCGCTGTGCGGCGAGGCTGTGGTGTTCCCCCACGGCGCACCGGCACACTTTATGACCATGGTCAAGCAGCAGGGCGCACTGCTGGCAAAGGGGCGGCTGCTGGGCATCCAGTTCGATGTGCTGTTCACCGATAACCTGTACTTCTCCATCAGCAAAAACGCCATTGCCACCGCCAACCGCCTGAAAAAGGGCTTTGCCGAAAAGGGTTACCGCTTCTTTATGGACTCCCCCACGAACCAGATCTTCCTTGTGCTGGAAAACGCCCAGCTGGCTGCGCTGGAAGGCAAGGCAAAGTTCGGCTTCTGGGAAAAGTTCGATGACACCCACACCGTGGTGCGCATCGCCACCAGCTGGGCCACCCGCATGGACGAGGTGGAAGCACTGATCGCCCTGATGTGATCCTGCGCCCCTTTTGAGGGTATAACGATTTGAATGCCCTCCGCGTTGCTTTGGGCATTTTTAGCGGAAAAGCATTTATAATTTTGGGACAGCGGAGCGTCTGCGGACGCTCCGCTGTCTCGTTTTTACGGAAAAGGCTCAGAAGCGCCGACAGGTGCTTCTGAGCCTTTTTTATCTTTCTTCTGTATTCCACGGCTGCGGGGTGCTTTCCACCGGCTGACCGGGGGCGGCAAGGGCGCGCTCCATCAGCAGGGCAAGGTAGGCGTCCTGCAAGGCGTCTGCCAGCGGATATACCTCTGCCCCGCCGGCAAGATAGCCCTGCATCCTGTCCAGAAAACAGGTGATGGCGGTCTCGTCCTCGTTAAGTCCTGCCTGCGCGGCGGCAGCTGCCAGCGGGTCGGGCAGCGGGGTCAGCAGACGGCACACCGGCTCCCCGGCGGCATCCAGACAGCGCAGGGTATCATCGAACACCTCTCCCCGCTCCCCCTGCACACTGGTGTGGGTGCTGCGCAGGTAGGAGTGGTACTGCACGCCGTTAAAATCCAGAAACGCCGTGCCGCCGCCTGCAAATTCCAGCGTGTGCTGCTGCAAGGTCTTTTCCACCAGAGCGCCATTATGCACCGCGCCCCAGCGGGAGTCCGTTTCGATGATCTTTTCCGTCCAGCTGCGTCCGGTCACCCGCACCGGCTGCTGCCCGGCATTCAAAAACTGCCGCGCCAGACTGACCGCGTGGTAGCCGTGCGCCACCGACAGCCGAGCGAACTGCGGTGTGCCCAGTGCGCCGCTGCGCACTGCCGCCAGCCGCTTTGCCAGCGTGGGGTACAGCCAGTATTGCTCTGCTACTTGCAGCTTTGCGCCCTGCCGGTGCAGCTGCCAGAGGGCGCGCAGCGCGTCCTCGTTCAGTGCCGCCGGGGTCTCGCTCAGCACGGCAAAGCCCCGGGCCAGCCATTCGGTGCTGACGGCGGCGATGGACGCTTTGTTCACTGCCACCACCACAAGGTCCGGGTGCAGGGCAGCGCACTGCTCCACCGAGGTGCTTACCGGCACACCGTACTCCCGGTGCATTTTTTCAGCCTTTTCCTCGGTGCGGCAAAGCATGGCGCACAGCTCGAACCGCTCCGGCAGCGCCTGCGCGATGCGCCAGTAAAACAGCGACCGCCAGCCGGAGCCTACTACTACAAACCGCAGCTTAGCCATTTGCCTGTTCCTCCTGAATATGCTTTTGCAGCTCCTGCTCAAACCGGTCTGCGTCCAGCGGCAGGGTGAGCTTTTCGCCCAGCCAAGCGGACAGGTAAGCCGCATCGGTCAGTTCCAGCGCACGCACGCCCTCCACGCCGGGGGCGGTCAGGGGCGTGCCGTGCAGGATGGCGTCCGCAAAGTTTGCCAGCATCTCCGGGTAAGGTTCTGCCTGCGGCGCGAACTGCTCGGTGATGGTGGTCACGGTAAGCTGCTGGCGCTCGGTGCAGTTTGCGGTGCGGCGGTAGGTCTCGGTGTCCGGCGCGTAGGTGTGCAGGGTGAGGGTATCCTCTTCCAGCAGGGCGGTGCCCCTGGTGCCCACGATCTCCAACCGCTCGGTGTAGCTGCCCTCGCCGGTGGAGAGAATAAAGGTTGCCGTGCGCTGCTGCGGGTACTCCATCAGCAGGGTGGCTTCGTCGTCCACCATAAAATCGTTATACTTCCCGTAAGGGATCACGGCATAAATACTGGTCGGCATCCCGAACAGCCACTGCCAGATGTCCAGAATATGCTGTCCCTGATTGAGCAGTGCGCCACCGCCCTCCCCTGCCCAGCTGGAACGCCAGCTGCCGGAGCGGTGGTACATCCATGTGCGGAAGTAGCGGCTGTTTTCCAGCTGCACCCGCTTGATCTCGCCCAGCGCCCCATCATCCAGTAATTTTTTAAGCCGCATATACTTTTTGTAGCGGCGCTGATGGAACATCATGGCAAAAACAAGGCCGCTTTTTTCGGCGGCGCGGTTCATTTCCAGCGCCGGTGCCAGCGCGTTTGCGCTGGGCTTGTCGCACAGAACGTGCTTGCCGTGGGCAAAAGCCTGCATCACCAGCGCCGGGTGGGTCTTGTGCGGGGTGACCACCAGCACGGCGTCAAACTCCTCCGCGTGGGCGTACAATTCTTCGGCGCTGGGGCACACCCGCACCGTATCCGGCAGGGTGTCCTTTGCCCACTGCTGCGCTGCGGCGTGGCGGCAGACCACGGCGGTCAGGCGCAATGCCCCCGCCTTTCCTTCTGCGATCATCTGGGCATACTTGCGCCCCATGACACCCGTACCAATAACGGCTGCGCGTACTTCCTGCATGATGGTCCCTCCTGTTTTTCCACAATGTGTTTTGTTCTGGGGGAAAACAGCCTTTCACCCCTTCAGGCTTGCTTCAATGGCGGCTTTGTCCAGCTGCTCGCCGATGACGATGACAACCTCCTGCCCCTGCGGGATGGGCGCAAGGGTGCAGCCGGCGGCGGTGGCGTTCAGTTCCAGCCAGCCGCCCGCCGGGGCAGGCGCAAAGCCCTTGACCCGCAGCACCCGCCCGCACTCTGGCGCTGCGAACAGCCGCTGTGCGGCGGCTTGCAGCTGCTCCGGGGTGAGGTGCAGTTCCAAAAAGCAAAGGGAGCTGAAGGCTGCGTGCTGGTCAAAATGCAGCTTTTCGCAGCTGGCCTGCCGGTAGCCGCAGGCGGCAAGGGCAGCTAGGTCGGCATCGGTCAGGGCAGCCCAGTCCTTGGCGAGGATCTCCCCCGGCGCAAAGCGGCGGGAGGATCTTGCGGCTTCCAGTGCACGCTCCAAGTGGGCAGCAGCGGCGGTACACTGGGCGGGCGCTGCCAGCTGGGCGCGGCTCAGCAGCACACAGCCCGCGTTCATGGTCTCGGAAGCCAGCAGGTACTCTGCCTGCGGCGAAAGTGTCTCCGGCAGCAGGGCGTCCACGATGGCGATGACGCTGCCCAGCTGATACCACCGGTCCAGCGGGTCATCCCGCAGGATATCGAAAAACTCGTCCACGTCAAAAATGCCGCTGGGCTCCACCACCACCCGGTCAAAGCCGCGCATGGCCATTGCGATGAGCTTGGTGCGCATCCGGCGCTGGTGGGTGTCGCAGTCACAGCCGCCGCTGATGGTCTCCACATCGCAGCCGGGGCCCAGCACCTCCTGCACCAGCATGGCGTCCACGTTTACCGCGCCAAAATCGTTTTCCAGAATGCACACCTTATGCCCCTGCTGCACCAGGTACCGCACATACCGGCGCAGAAAGGTGGTCTTGCCTGCACCCAAAAAACCGGTAATCAGGTCTACCTGAACCATATTTCTCTACCTCCGTTGCAAAAACCCTCCCTGCGCCGCAGCGCCCGGGAGGGCTTATATTTTAGTCTTTTTTCCGGCGCTGTAACTCCCGGATGATCGCAGCTGCCTCCGGCGCAATTGCCCCCGGCACAATGGCCGGGCGTGCCAGAAAATAGCCCTGCAAAGCATCTGCGCCCAGCTCAATGACCGTGCGCAGCTCGGCGGCGGTCTCTATGCCCTCGGCAACGATCTTCATGCTGCGGGGGTGAGCGTAGGCCACCACATTCTGCAAAATTTGCTGCTTGTCCGGCGAGGTGTCGATGCCCCGAATGATGGCGATATCCACCTTGATGAACCGAGGCGCAAGCTCCAGCAGCGTATTCTCGTTGGAATAGCCGCTGCCGTAGTCATCCAGTGCAAACATCCCGGAAGAGCTGGGCGCAGTGCGCTTTTTCTCCAAGGCTTCGCGGTCGATAGCCTCTTCCTCGGTGATCTCAATGACCACGCGGCGGCACAGCTCCTGCCAGCGGCTGTCTATATAATCGATGTCCGCCTGCGTCAGGCAGGTGCTGGCGATGGAGTTGACAAAGAGCATAGCATCCTCGGACACACTGCCCGCCCGGCACAGGCTTTCGAAGGTCTCCAGTGCCTTGGTAAAGGTGATGCGCTCGATCTCATACAGCGCCCCCTGCTCCCGCGCCAGCTTCATGATGGTGGCCGGGGAGCGCAGGGTGGGCAGGTCGGAGCGCATCAGCGCCTCGTAGGCGACTACCTTGCCGCTGCGCGCCGAGAAGATGGGCTGGAAGCAGTAGAACACCTGCGCGTTGCTGAGCAGCTGCCGGAACTCCCGGCGGGTGCGCTCGGCGTAGGCTTCGCGGTTGTACACCCCGATGTCAAACTCCTCCACCCGGCCTTTTTCAGCGTGCTTGACCTGATACATGGCAAAGTCGGCGTATTTTTTCAGCGTCTCCCAGTCCTGCCCATCGTCCGGGTACCATGCAATTCCGCCGGAAAGACTGATGTGCAAAGCGTTGCCGCTGGGCAGCAGCGCTACACTTTGCTGCATGGCCTTGCTCAGGTGGTCGATCTTTTCACGCACCTCGTCCCGGCTGCGGTATCCGTGGAACAGCACAAGGAACTCGTCGCCGGAAAGGCGGGCGCAGACCGTCCCGGCGGGGGTATTGTCCCGCAGGCACTGGCCGGTGCGGCGGATGTACTGGTCGCCCCAGTCGTGGCCGTAGGTATCGTTGATGTGCTTGAGGTTATCCAGGTCCATCATCATCAGCGCCGCTACGCCCATGCGCTCCGGCGCGGCGAACAGCTCCGTGCACACCCGGTTGAAGGCCTGCCGGTTGTACAGTCCGGTCAGGATATCGTAATCGCGCTCGTGCTCGATGCGCTTTCGTTCCAGCACGGTGGCGGTCACATCCTCGGCAAGGCCGATCTTGGCGTGCCCCTCGATGGTGCTGCGCAGCATGATGTACCGCACCCCGTCCGGCTGCTGAATGGTCAGCAGCTCGTCCCCTTCGGCGGTGCGGGCGCAGGGAGTTTTTTCCCGGATGCCCTTGAGCACTTCCTCGAACTGGCGCACGCTCAGCGGCTTGCCCGTGATGCCGGGCTTGCCCAGCAGGGAGAAGAAGTTATCGGTCACGAACACGCTGCCGGTGTCGGTGCGCAGCTCGTAGCCGCCGATCTCCACACTGGCCATATCCATGATGCGTAAAAACTTAGTGGAGTTGGTCACCAGCTCCTTGTTCAGCTCGGTGATGGTCTCGGCAAAGCGGTCCACCTCCCGGATGGCGGTGCGGGACAGGCGGGGGAAGGTCTTTTTCTCCTGCGCGTCCACCACCTCGCGGTACAGATGGTTGATGGGGCTGGCCAGCCGCGCCGAGATCAGCAGGCTGCCCAAAACGCTCAGCACCAGTGTGATCACCATGGTGATCAGCAGCGCCTTTTGCGCCCGGTGGGAAAAAGCCAGCAGCACCGACTGTTCCATGGTGCCCGCCAGATACCACTTCTCACCGGCAAAGGGCGCGTTGCGGTTATACACCTGCAGCGGCTCCAGCACCATATAATAGCGTTTTCCGTCCAGCTCCAGCCAGTCGCCGTCCTCACTGCGACGGCAGTTCAAAACGCCCAGCGGTGCATCTGCAGCCACCAGATCCTCGCCGGAGGTCACGGTTTTGCGCAGGGTGAGCACGCCATCCGTCAGTGCATCGGCGGTGGACGCAATGAAATACGTACCCGCCTTGTCCTCGTCCAGCTCTGTGAAAGGCAGCTTGGTCTGCAGATACTCGGTAAGCAGCTCCACGCCCACCACGCCGTATACCGTGCCGTCCGGCAGGATCAGCGGCATCGAGTAGGCAATGGCGTTCCGGTCGTCCCCGGCCAGACAGTAAGAGCTGGTGGTCCAGCGGCCATAGTTTTCTGCCGAAAGGCTGGCACCATCCTTATACGCGGTCTGGAACACCGTGCGCAGGATGCCGCCCTTTGTGTTGCCCTGATAAGGGAAGGCGGGCTGCCAGCCCTTATCCGTGCCGATGCCCAGCTCTTTTACCACGGTGGCGCTGGCGCGTTCCAGCAAAAGGTCGCTGTTGCGCTCCGAGGGGCGGGCGTCCGGGTCCAGATCCCGCAGATAGATGCCGGGCATTTTTTTGCCCACCTCGCAGGTGTCCAGATCGTGGGTGTTCAGCATGATAAAGATGCCGGTCACCTGCTTTGCGCGCAGGGTCTCCAAAAGCTGCGGGGCAACGGCCACCAGCAGGGCATTGCTCTGCTCGCTGCTATTGTCCAGCGTATCCAGCGAGATATCGCCGCTTTCCAGCATCTGCCGGGTGGTGGTATTGATCTGCTCGCTCAGCTGTGTCAGATCCTCCGCGTTCCGCAGGATCTCCTGCACATAGCTGGCGCGGTTGCGCACCCGCATGGTAAGCAGGTCCTTGGCGTTTTCGTCCAGCTTTCCGGTCACGTTGACGGCAAGGATGCTGACGGTCGCCATCAGCAGTTCCACCGCCATCACCAGCATCATGGTGGCAAAAATATTGTGGAACACCGTTCTTTCCGGTCTGTTTGCCAAGCGCTGCCGCTGGTGCTCTTTCCATGCGTCAAACATCGCTCTGCCTCCTTTCCGTGTTTTTTCCGGGCGCTCAGCCCTCGTACTGCTGTAACTGTGCAAGGGTGGCCTGATACCACTTTTCAAAATAGTCGTCAGTCAGAAACTCGGCCTCCGCTGCTTCCACGCTCTGCCCTGCGGCAATGCGTTCCAGCACTGTGTCCCTGTCGGCACTGGCCAGATCTCTCATACTGTATTCCAACACCTTGCGGGCTGCGCTGCCGCCTGCAAAGGCCATAGGGGTGTACAGCTCGTTTTTGCGCACCGTTTCCACCGCGCCGGAAAGAACCTGCTCCATGTTGTCGGTCAGCTCCAAGCCGCTTTCGCGAATAGCGTCCATGTCGTTGGCGGCGATGGTCACCGGCAGATAGCCCGACCCCACCGAGAAGGCAATATTATTCTGCGGTTCGATGAACCATTTTAAAAAGGTAACTGCGCTGCGGATCTCGTCCTCGGTGCCGGTGGTGACCACCATGCCGGCACCCTGCTGCACCGCCACCTTTTCGCCCCCGGCAAACCGGGGCGCAGGCAGCACCTTCATCTCGATATCATGGACCTGATTATCTCCCGGCATGACCTGTTTGGGAAAGAAGGTAGCGCTGGAACAGGAGCCCACACCGCCCAGCAATGCGCCGGTTTTCACATCGTCACTGCGGAAGCGGCCGTTGGCGGCAAAATACCCCTTAACAAAGGGCACATAGTAGTTATCCCACAGTTTGCGCACCACATCATGGTCAAAATGCAGGGTCATTTTGCCGTTGTGCACCGTAAAGATCTCGCAGCCCAGCTGCTTTGCGCCCACAAGCATATAGTTTGCCAGCGCATCCCTGCCAAACAGTGCCTTGCCGCCGGACCAGTTGTAGTACTGCTCTGCCACCGCCGTCACGCCCTCTATGGTGGAAAGGGCACCGTAGCGCACAAAGGTGTCCTTTGCGAACCGCTGCCAGTCGGTATCGTTAAAGAACATCAGCTCGGTGGATTTTGCCACCGGAAAAATCTTTATGCTGCCGCTGCCGTCAAAATCGCCCTCGGTGATATAGCCGGGCACAAAGGCGGCCTGTTCGTCCTCGGTCAGGTAGTCCTTCAGGTCCACCACCATGCCCATCTGATCCAGCCGGTAAGCGATATCCGCGTAGGCGGCAACAACGTTGGGCATCTCCGCAGAGCCCACCTTGCCCTCGGCAGCGTCCATCACGTTGGCTTCCAGATCGTTCACCGCTCCCTGACTGAAGCCCGTCACCCGGATGCCCTTTTCCTTGCCGATGGTCTCGTTGAAGGTGCTTACAAGGCGGTTGAAGCTTTCCAGCTGGTCGCCGTTGTAGTAGTTCCACACCGTGATGTCGGTCACTTCTTTTTTGCTGTTTTTTGCATCGCAGCCGGTCACCGCCAGTGCCGCTGCCGAGACCGCAGCTGCCGCCAGAAAGCTGCGGCGCGAGATCTTATTCTTCATCCCATACCCTCCCAGAGTATACAGGCACATTTTACCCCATATTATACTATTTTATATAATACCACCGTTTCCGGCATAGTGTAAACTATTTCTTGGAAAACCTGGTAAAAAAGTATAGATGACGAATTTGGGTCTGTTTTTTTGGCAGATTTGTCAAAAGCATATTCCCAACCGTGAAAAAAGGGTACAGGAAAACCCGCAGGCTTTCCTGTACCCCGAAATATAAAATAATTTTTCCGCGTTACATCCGTATCCGCTGCGCGGCGCGGGCGATGGAGGCCAGCAGCGCTGCAAATGCCGTTTTCCTCCACGACCCCTCCCGTGAAAATGGGATAGCGGAGCGTCCGCAGACGCTCCGCTATCCCGAAAATAAAAATATTTTTTCCTCTGAAGATGGCCAAAGCGAACGCGGCGGCCATTCAAAATCGTCCCGCGTTACATCCGTATCCGCTGCGCGGCGCGGGCAATGGAGGCCAGCAGCGCCACAAGGCGCTTTTCGTCCATCTGGCCGCAGTAGCTGGTAAAGGTGTAGTAGCACCCCTGCACGCAGAAGGACAGCACCACCTTGCGCACTACGTCTGCCTCAAAGGTGGGGTCGGTCTGGGCGATGCACTGGCACATGGCCTGTTCCACCCGGTTGATGAACAGCCCCTGCCGGGAGCCGGAGAAGAGCACGGTGATCTCCTCCCGATGCTCGGCAAAGGCGCGGAACATCTCCCGCGCAAGCCACTCGGTACGCTCGCTCACATCGCTGGCGGTCAGGCGGGGCAGGCTTTCCACCACCGCCTGCACCATCTCGTCCTCCATGGCGTTGGCCAGCGCATAGATATCCTGATAATGGGCGTAAAATGTGGATTTATTGATGCAGGCGCGGTCGCATAGTTCCTTGACTCGGATCTTCTCCACCGGTTTTTCGCGGCGCAGCTCCATAAAAGCCTGTTTGATGGCGCGCTCGGTCTTTTCAATGCGGATATCCAGAAAACCCACCTCTTTTGCATTTTTGTTGATTTTCCAACATTTTTCCGGTTTTGCGGATAGACAAGCCCCGCAGCCCTTTTTATACTTGGTATAAGCGCCGCAGGGTCACTCCTTGCGGTACAAAAGCCCCTGCTGCTCCAAGGCATCGCGGATGCGGGCAAAGGTGTCCTTATCCGGGCAGCGCAAAGTGTGCAGGTGCACGCCGCCGGTCATGCGGCTCAAAAGGCTCTCGGGCGCGTCCGCTGCCTGACGGATAAAGTTGTCCACGTCGTACCGGTTGCACAGGTTCAGGGTGGCGCGGATCTCGCCGTAGAGGCTGTTTTCCACCGCCACATCCACCACCGTGCCGCCCTGGTCCACCACGGTGTACAGCTCCCGGCGCATTTCCTCCTGCGTGCGGTGCACACAGGCCAGAATGCCGGTATAGCCCTTTTCTGCCGGGTGCAGCTGGTAGCCCCGGGGGGTGGCATCGATCTGCGCCCCGCCGGCGCGCAGCAGCGCCACATCTCCTACCACGATCTGCCGCGACACCCCCAGCTCAGCCGCCAGTGTGCTGGCGCTTAAAGGGGCACCGGCGCTGTTCAGCCGGGTCAGGATGCGTTCTCTGCGCTGTGCTGCATTCATAGGGGGTCAGGCTTCCTTTCCGTAAAACGACTTTTCTCTCCTTATTGTAGCAAAACGCGGCGCAATGTGCAAGATTTATTCCAGCAGCAGCTTTCTGAAATAAAGACTTCCCCCGGAAGGGGGAAGTCTTTCCCCAAAGGATGAAGGCTTTTGCTCCGGTCAAGCCATAAGCGTTGCTTTATTCCACCCGCAGCAGGGTGGCGTAATTAGAGGGCAGCTGCACCTTCATGCGGTTCCACTCGGTGGAGACCAGCACCTCCTGCGCGCCCACGGTGTCCGCCAGCAGGTCGGTGACCTTGGCAGCCTCCACCGGCAGCTGGAACTCCAGCTGTGCGGGGGTATCGCCGTTATTCAGCACCGCTACCACCGCCTTGCCGTCCAGCATCCGGGCAAAGGCGTAGCACTGGGTGGTGAGCTGCAATTCTTTTACCTCGCCGTAGGTCATTTCCGGCAATTCAGCCTTGCATTTCCCCAGAACTTTGTATACACTGGTAACAGGATTTGTGCGTTCTGCATCAGCGTAGTCGCTAAGCTCCAGACAGGGGCGCAGCGGCCAGTCGCTGCCCCACTCCTTTTTGCCCTCGATGCCGAACTCCGAGCCATAGTAGATGGACGGGATGCCCCACAGGCTGTACACCAGAATGGCGATGTGCCGGATGTGCTCTTGGTTGCGCAGCTTGTTGGGCAGGCGCTCTACATCGTGGTTATCCGAGAAGAGATACAGCCGGGTGTCGTGGCACAGCCCCTGCAGCCGGCGCATGGTGTGGGCGATCTCAAAATAATTGTGGTCGTTGTGGCCGCTCCACAGGCCTTTGTGCAGCTCGTAGTTGGTAACGGAGTGCAGCATTTCCGGGTTTGCCCAGCGGCTGTAATCGCCGTGGATGACCTCGCCCATCAGCCAGAACTCCGGCTTTACCTCGTTTGCCAGACGGCGCAGCCCGCGCATGAAGTCGAAATCCAGCACGTCGGCTGCGTCCAGACGGATGCCGTCGATGTCGAACTGCTCCACCCAGAAGCGGACGGTATCATAATGGTACTGCTGCACCTCCGGGTTGCGCTGGTTCAGCTTGACCAGCAGGTTGTAGCCGCCCCAGTTGCCGTAGGAAAAGCCGTCGTTATACTCGTTGTTGCCCCAGAAGTTCACATCGCAGAACCAGTCCTTATAGCGGGCGTTCTCGCGGTTCGCCTTCAGGTCCTGGAACGCGAAGAAATCGCGGCCCACATGGTTGAACACGCCGTCCACGATGACCCGCTGTCCGCGTGCGTGGCAGGCCGCCACAAAGGCCTTGAACTCCTCGTTGGTGCCAAGGCGGCGGTCCACCAGACGGTAGTCGATGGTATCGTAGCCGTGGGAGCCGCTCTCGAACAGCGGGCCGATGTAGATGGCCGTACAGCCCAGCTTTGCCGCGTGGGCTGCCCATGCTTCCAGCTTTGCAAAAGCGCCCGGGGTGGGCTGGCCGTCGTTTTCGTGCGCGCAGCCGCACAGCCCCAGCGGATAGATGTGATAAAATACTGCTTCGTCATACCAAGCCATGATCGTTCGCTCCCATTCTATTGCTATAAAAAGTTGCACCGCTTGTAAGGCGGTAGCAACAGTATACCACACCCTCTGGCAAATATGTGTATTTTTGCCGATTTTTGTCAAGATTCGCTAAGAATATCGGCCACTGTGCCGGTAAAAAGGCGTTTTTCTTGGATAGTTTGCCCAAATAGCTTTGTACCAACCGGCGCACGGTGCCGGTCAACATAGAGAAGTAAGGAGATCTTTGCATGAATTACCCTGTGATCCCCCGCACGTTTTTCAGTGGCGACTGCTTCGATGCCTACCGCATTCTGGGTGCGCACCCCTGCACCGACCCAAACGGCGCCGAGGGCTGGCGCTTTGCCGTGTGGGCACCCGGTGCCACCGCCGTGGAGGTATGCGGCGGCTTTGACGGCTGGGAGCGCGGCGTGCCCATGGAAAAAGCCGATACCGGCGTGTGGAGCGCCTTTATCCCCGGCCTTGCGGAGGGCGACCTGTACAAATACCGCGTGCACGGCGCGGACGGCAGCACCGTGATGCGCAGCGACCCCTACGCCTTTGCCACCGAGCTGCGCCCCGGCACCGCCAGCAAGCTGGCAAAGCTGGATTTTACCTTTGACGACACCGCGTGGATGGAGCGGCGGGACAAATGCCGCAACCGCCCGCTGAATATCTACGAGCTCCACGCCGGCAGCTGGAAACACAAGCCCGGCTCCACCCAGCCGGACGGCTCGGACGGGTGGTACAACTACGAGGAGCTGGCGCGGGAGCTCATCCCGTGGCTGCTGGAGCATCACTTTACCCATGTGGAGCTGCTGCCGCTGGCAGAGCATCCCTTTGACGGCAGCTGGGGTTACCAGACCACCGGCTACTTCTCGGTGACCAGCCGCTACGGCACCCCCGCCCAGTTTGCCGGTTTTGTCAACGCCTGCCACCGCATGGGCATCGGCGTCATCATGGACTTTGTGCCGGTACACTTTGCCGCCAACGCCGACGCGCTGGCAAAGTTTGACGGCACCCACCTGTACGAGTACGACAGCGACGTGGGACAGAGCGAGTGGGGCACCTGCAACTTCAACTACTACCGCCGGGAGGTATGCAGCTTTCTGAGCAGCGCCGCCGGGCTGTGGATGGACGTGTACCACTGCGACGGCATCCGCATGGACGCCATCTCCCGCGCCCTGTACTGGCAGGGCGACCCCAACCGCGGCGTGAATCAGGGCGCGGTGAACTTTTTGCGCAGCCTGAACCACGGCCTGAACGAGCGCTGGCCCACCGGCATCTACATGGCGGAGGATTCCACCAACTTCCTCAAGGTGACCGCCCCCACCCGCTACGAGGGCGTAGGCTTTGACTACAAGTGGGACATGGGCTGGATGCACGACACGCTGGACTACTTTGCCACCCCCTTCGGCGAGCGCCCGGGCTGCTACGGCAAGCTTTTGTTCAGCATGCACTACTTCTACAACGAGCTGTATCTGCTGGCGCTGAGCCACGATGAGGTGGTGCACGGCAAAAAGACCATCATTGATAAGCTGTGGGGCAGCTACGCGGAAAAATGCGCCCAGCTGCGCACCCTGTATTTTTATATGTACACCCATCCCGGCAAAAAGCTGAACTTTATGGGCAACGAGCTGGCGCACTTCCGGGAGTGGGACGAAAAGCGGGAGCTGGACTGGAATCTGCTGGAATACCCCTTCCACGATGCCTTCCAGAAATACTTTGCCGCCCTGAGCCGCACCTACGCCTCCGAGCCCGCCCTGTATGACGGCGAGTACAACCCGGACTGCTTTGAGTGGGTGGCAAGCGAAAGCTGCGCCGAGGGCGTGTACGCATGGCTGCGCAAGGGGCGCGGGCAGAACCTGCTCTGCGTCATGAACACGCAGGACCACGCCCACAAAAAGTTCCCCCTGTACCTTAAATTCCCATGCAGCGCAGAGCTGGTGCTGGATACCGAAGCCGGGGCATGGGGCGGCGTGCACAAGGCGCACCGCAAGCAGAACTTCCACACCACTGACGGCGGTGTGTTCGGCAGGGACTACACCCTGACGCTGGACCTGCCCGCCATGGGCAGCTATCTGCTGCGGCTTACCCCGGAGGCTCCGAACCCGGACGCCGCCCGCCTGAGCGCCAACAAGGCGCTGGCGCAAAAGCGCAAGGCGGCAAAGGCTGCTAAGGCCGCCGCAGAAGATTCCAAAAAGTAATATTTACACAAAAATGTCCCGTCTGCTTTGAAAGCGGCGGGACATTCTGCATTTTTCGCCGCCGGGGTGCTGGACAGTGCCCGGGGGAGTTGTTATACTGTATGGTGTGAAACTTTGCAAGGAGGACTCTTGTTCCATGTCCGATACTCTGACCAGACTGCGCACTTCTCTTGCGGCGAAGTGCGTGCTGGCGCTGGCGGCAGCTGCGGTGCTGCTGGCCGTTTTTGCCCGGGCAGCGCCCGGCAGCGGGTCGTTTTTTCCGCTGGTGAGCCTGTGGTGCAACTTAGCGCTGTTTGCCTGTGCACTGCTGGTGCTGCGGGTGGCGGGGGTAAAGTTCGACCTGTTCCACAAGGCAATCATCGTTGGCCTGTGGGCGGCGGCACTGGTCTATTTTTTCTGGGCGCTTGACCGCCACACCTTCCTTTACCACTGGGATTATGTCAACTACATTTTAAAGCAGTATGCCGCCGAAGCCGCCTTTTTGCAAAGCCCTGCGGCGGGCTTGCGCTTTATTCTGGATTCCATCACCGAGGACTACACCAACTTCATCCCCCTGTTCACCGAGTTTCCCTTCTGCCTGAGCGGCAAGACCGGCAACGACTACGCTTTCTGTCAGGTGTTCAGCGTCCTGCCCAGCCTGATGGTGCTGCTGGCAGGGCTTACCATTAAAGTGGGGCAGATGCTGCGGGTGAAGAACCGGTTCTGGTACTTCCTTATCGGCTTTTCGTGGTGCATCACCTTTCCTTTTCTGCGCATGAGCGCCATGCTGGGGCAGCCGGATTGGTTCGGGCTCATCTTTGCCTTCATGCTTGTGCTGCTCACGCTGGACTACCGCTTTGACCGCATGGAGCCTGCCCGCTATCTTTTGATTTTTGCCGCCACGGCGGGGGTCATCCTTACCCGGCGGTGGTACTTATACTTTGTGGTGGGCTACTGCTTCGCCTATGTTCTGCTGCTGTTGGTGTCCGGCGTCCGGCTGGCAAAAGATGGGCAGCAGTCCCGGGCTGTGCACCGCATCCTGCGGCTGGCCGGATTCGGCCTGTGCGCCGCCGGAGCCATGGTGCTGCTGCTTTTGCCCATGGTACGCAAAATTCTCGGCTTCGATTACGCCGGGCGCTACTCCTACTACAACTTCGGCGGCATCGCGCTGGAGCTTGCCGCACAGGCTTTGCGCATCGGGCTGCTGAACTTTATCCTCATCGGGCTGGGGCTGTGGTTTGCGGCAAAGCGCCGCCTGCCCGCCCTCCCTTGCCTTGCGGGTGCAGAGCTGCTTACCAGCCTTTTGCTGTTTACCCGGGTGCAGAACACCGGCTCCCACCAGATGCTGCTGTTCGTGCCGGGGTGGCTGCTGCTCTTCCTCACCGGCGCGGCCGCGCTGGCCGAGGGCATCCAGAAGCACCGGAATCTCAAGCTTTTTTACTGGGTGTTTACGCTGGTGTTTGCAGTCTCGGTGCGCTGCTCTCCGCTGACCGTTGTGGCGCTGCCGGGCTTTGTGGTGGACCACTTCCCCCTCAAAGCGGTGTCGGAGTTCGTCCGGCTGGATAAGCTCACCTACGACCGCACCGACGCCGCCCGGGTGCAGGACATCGACGACTGGCTTGACGCCCACTGCGATGCCGAGCAGGGCGAGTTTGCCTACATGATTCCCCACGATATGCTGTATAACGCGGATATGTTCCAGTATGCAGCCCTGCCGGACATCCGGCTGCAAGGCAAGCTGACCTCCGGCATCTCCATCCCGGGCACCCACGAGTTCCCGGTGCGGTTCTTTGAGGCAAAGTACGTCCTCACTGCCGACCCCTTCCCCCAGACCTTTGTGGGCAGCGGTGAGCTTTCCCACAAGTGGAACGAGATGTTCCTTGCGGTGCGGGAGCAGTACTTTGCACTGGAAGCCACCTTTGATATGGGCAACGGCACCACCTTTACCATCTGGCGGCGCACCGCAGCCCCCACCCGCGCCGAGGTGGAGTATTACCTGAGCGCCTTTGCCGAAGAAGATGCCCAATACCCGGAGATGTTCTCCGAAATTGCAGAAAGCTGGCTGGCCGCCCGTGGGCTGTAACGCCGCTTTGCTATATAAAAGGAGTGTTCGACTATGGAACAAACTGCAAACACCATGCCCACTGCCGCTTTAGGGCAGTACAAGGGGCTTGCTTTCACCCGCCGGGTGCGCCCGGTATCGGAAAAGGCCGTGGAAGCGGATATCGCCAACATGGCGCGTGTCCATGCACCCTTTGTGCCCACCGGCGACCCCGCCGCCCGCGGGATGCGTGTCACGCTGGATTTCGAGGGCTTTCTGGAGGGTGCACCCATCCCGGACAGCCGGATGGAGAATGTGACCGTGGTGCTGGGCACCGGGCAGCTGATGCCCGCCGCCGAGGAAGCGGTGTACGGCCACGGCGCGGGCGAGACTTTCCGGTTCAACTTCACCTACCCTGCCGATTTCCGCGTACCGGAGCTTTCCGGCAAGACCGCACAGTTTGAAATTTGTCTACACACGGTAGAGCGCAAGCAGGTGCCCCCGGTGGACGATGCCTTTGCCAAGACGCTGGGCTTTGACGATCTGGAAGCCCTGCGGGAGAGCCTGCGGGAGAAAAAGCGCCTTTCCCACGAAGCCAACGCCGACCGCATTGCCGGGGCGGCGCTGCTGGATATGGCGGGCGCGAACCTGACCGTGGAGCTGCCCGCAGAGCTGCTGGCGCAGAACGCTGAGTACCAGATGACCCAGCTGCGCCAGCGGCTGCGCAAGAGCCAGATGACCATGGAGCTGTACTGCAAGAGCGCCGGGCTGACCCCGGAGCAGGTGCGGGAGGGCTACCGCAAGGAAGCCGAGCGCCAGTTGCGGGCGGTTCTGGCAGTGCGCGCCATTGCCGAAGCTGAAAAGATCACCGTGACCCAGCAGGAGGTGGACGCCGAGATCGCCCGCCTTTCCAAGCTGCACGACACCCCGGAGGAGGAGATCCGCAAGGTGCTCAGCCGGGACGCCATCGCCGCCGCCGTGACCAACCAGAAGGTGCAGCGCTTCCTGCTCGACCACGCCGCCCTTACCTCTGTTGTGGAAAAGGAGTAAAGACCATGGGCTTTTTTACCAGAACTGCAATGGATGCCCTGATGAAGACCACCCATCCCGAGATCAACCGCCGCCAATGCTGGAACCTGCACCCCCACCGCAAGCCCTGCACCACCTGCAAGGACATCTGCCCCTACGGCGAGGAGATCTTCTCTCGCCCGAACCTTGTCAAGGACTGGGACCCCTGCACCGACTGCGGACTGTGCGTTTCCGCCTGCCGCAGCGGCTGCATTTCCCCCTCGCCGGAGCAGGTGCAGCGGGATACCGCCGCTGCCGACACCGACAGCGACACCATCTGGATCGGCTGTGAAAAATCTACCCGCAAGAACACCGTGGTGCGCAGCTGCATCTGTGCCCTCTCGTGGGAGGCGCTGGCGTATCTGGCGCTGAACAAAAAGATCGTGCTGGACCTGACCCCCTGCGGCGGGTGCGAGAACGACCTGTGCGCCGAGCAGCTGCGCAAGGAGCTGACCCGCCTTGTGGACTTTTTCGGTCAGCCGATGTTCGAAGCGCGGTTCTCGCTGGCGTATGAGGAAAAGGAGTACCCCTACCATGTGCAGGAGCTGACCCGCCGCGAGATGCTGGAACAGGTGAGCCACGGCTCCAAGAGCGGCACCAAAAAGCTGCTGCAGATGCTGCCCGGCCTGCGCAGCGAAGAGGACAGCGGGGTGGACTTCCGCCTGCTGCTGCACCAGCGCACAAAGCAGCTGAAAGCCGCCATGGAAACGCCCCTGCAGTACGGCTACTATATGCCCAAGTTCACCGACAACTGCTTTGGCTGCGGCCGGTGCGAGAAAGCCTGCCGCGCCAACGCCTTGAAGTTTGAGGAGATGCCCAACGGCCAGACCCGCATGGTGCTTACCCCGTGGAAGTGCAGCGAGTGCGGCGTGTGCATGAACGTGTGCTCCAACAAGGGCTTTGACGGCATGAAGCTGTACCAGCTGACCACCCTTGGCCCCGTGGTGCTGCACAAGTGCACCAAGACCCTGTGCAAGCAGTGCGGCAAGCCCATTGCCCCGGACAGCGCCGATGGCCTGTGCTCGGTGTGCCGCATCAAGGCGCGCACCCAAAAGCGGCAGGAGGAGGCACGTCTGCGCGCCGAGCAGCTGAAAGCCGAGCGCGCCGCCAAGGCCGCTGAGGAAGCCGCCGCAGCAGCGGAAAACGCCGCCGAAAGTGCTGCGGAAGCCACTGCCGAAGCTGCTGCCCAGACCGTGGAGACCGCCGCCCTGCCCGCTGCCGTCCCCGCCGGGCAGAGCGCTGCCCCTGCTAACGTCACTGCGCCCAGTCTCGGGGAGCAGGTTTCCGAATAAGGCGCAAAGCTTCTGGCTCAAGTGCAAAGTATCTAGGTGCGCCAACTTCGCCCTCTCAGTCAAAGCCTTGCGGCTTTGCCAGCTCTCCCAAAGGGAGAGCCAAGAGCACTGCCGAAAACTTCCTCATTATGCCTAATACTTTAGCAACAAGCCTAACGGCTTGGCTCCCCCTTTGAGGAAAGACTTCCCCCGCTCCGGGGGAAGATGTCGCGCAGCGACAAAAGGGGGAATCTGGCGCGGGAGCGCCTGAGAGGGCGAAACGGGCGCTGCCCCCGCCCCGGCGGAAACTATTTGACGTTGCGCCCAAACAATGCTATACTGGGCTTAAAGTTACCGTTGGTAGCCGATGGACTTGTTACAGAGAGGTAACGGAGGTGGTTCCGTTGCCTCTTTTTTTACAAAGAGCGAAAGAGGTTTTTATGATGCATCATGCTTTTTCTCGCCGCCAGTTCTTAAAGGCCGGCGGTGTGGCAGCCCTTTCCACCGCTGCTGCCGGGCTGCTGAGCAGCTGCGGCGGTTCCGCTGCGGGCGGCACGGCCGGTGACGGCAGCGCCACCTACACCGTGCTGTACGCCCGTCAGCCCGCCACCCTGAATTATCTCATCTGCTCTGCCGACCCGGATCTGTACCACGGCACCCACTGCGTGGACACGCTGGTGGAATACGACAGCCGCGGCAAGATCCGCGAAGGCCTTGCCACCAGCTGGGAGTGGGACGCCGACACCCTGACATGGACCTTCCACCTGCGGGACGAGAACTGGGTGGACTATACCGGCGCAGTGCTGGGCCCCGTGACCGCGCAGGACTTTGTCGACGCGCTGGCCTATCTGCTGGACCCGGACTACGCCTCCGGCACTGCCAGCCTTGTCACCCCCTATGTGGCCGGGGCTGAGGACTACTATAACTACTGCGTCTGGCGCAACAACGCCCAGAACGGCACGGTGGCCGAGGACGGCACCACCTACACTATCGACGCCGCAGGCACCGTGACCCTGACCGCCGCCGATGGCAGCACCACCACCTGCCCTGCCGTGGATTTTTCCTCCGTGGGCGTAGCTGCCGTGGACGAGCACACCCTGACCTATACTTTGAACTACGACTTCCCGGGCTTTTTGAGCCTTTTGAACTACGCCCCCTTTGAGCCTGCCTACGGTCCCATGCTGGCAGAGCTGGGCGACCAGTTCTGCACCAGCGCCGAGACCGCCTGCAACTGCGGTGCGTTCTATCTGGCGGAGTACACCCCGCTGGAAAGCTGGGTGATGAAGAAAAACCCCGAAAACTACGATAAGGACAACGTCTACATCGACACCATCCGCTACATCTACAATCAGGAGGCGCTCATCAGCGGCCCGGAGATGGTGCGGCGCGGTGAAATCGACCAGGCCACCATCAGCTCGGACATTTTGGACAGCTGGCTGGCGGACGATACCACCAAGGACATGGTATCCATGGAGCGCCCGGAGACCGGCAAGAGCTACTTCTACTTCTTCAACTTCCTGCCCTACGCCCACCAGTTCTCCAACTGGAACACCACCGGCGTGGACGCCCAGTACCAGCCGGACAACTGGGCCAAGGCGGTAAACAGCACCAACTTCCGCAAGGCGTTCCTCTACGCCATCAACCCCGCCGTTACGCTGGCGGTCACTGCGCCGGAAGGGTACGAGAACTACAAGCTGCACACCATTACCCCGCCCTCCTTCTGCGCTGACAGCAAGGGCGTGGACTACACCGAATGCGGTGCCCTTGCCAAGGTGACCGACCACTTCAACGAAGCCGCCGCCAAGCAGTACCGCGATGCCGCCGTGGAGGAACTGACCGCTGCGGGGGCTACCTTCCCCATTAAAGTGCAGTACCCCTACAACCCCGCCGTGGTAGACTGGGACAAGCAGTGTCAGGTGTTCAAGCAGCAGGTAGAGGGCGTATTGAACGACGGCTTCGACTTTGTGGAGATTCTCATCACGCAGGGGCCCTCGGATAATTTCCTGAACGCCGTGCGCCGCGCAGGCGCCTACGAGTTCATGTCCTACTACTGGGGTGCGGACTACTCCGACCCCGAGACCGAGGTGTACCCCTTCTATCAGGAAGCCGGCGACCGCGGCACCTGCTACGCTTTCCTGCGCACCGGCGTGGAGGACGGCATCATCACCGGCGAGACCGCCGACTATGTGATGACCTACATGGACATGGTGGAAAAGGCCAAGGCCATCACCGCCGACCTTGACGCCCGGTACGCCGCCTTTGCCGACGCCGAAGCGTACCTCATCGAGAATGCGCTGGTCATCCCGCTCAGCCTGCCGGTGCCGCCCTACATCGCCACCCGGCTGAACCTCTGGGAGGGACAGTACGCCCCCACCGGCTTCTCCACCAATCGCCTGAAGGGCATCCATATCCTTGACCATTACGTCTCCATGGACGAGTATAACCATAACCGGGATGCACGGTAAGGGCTAGAAAAAGAGAGGTGCACACCATGGTGCAATATCTTGCAAAGCGCATCGGGCGCTCGGTGCTGACGCTGTTTATCATCGTGACGCTGGTGTTCTGCCTGCTGCGGCTCATGCCGGTGGAAGGCTACTTTGCAAACTACGAAAAAATGTCCGAGGCGCAAATTCAGGCCGGGCTGCAGGCTATGGGTCTGCTTGACCCCCTGCCGGTGCAGGTGGGGCGCTTCTGGAAGAACGCTTTGCACGGCGACCTTGGCGTGAGCCATATCTATAAGGTAAACGCCCCGGTCACCCAGATTTTAGCCCAGAAGCTGCCCATCTCTGTGCAGATGGGCGTGCTGGCCATGCTGCTCAGCCTTGTGCTGGGCATTCCGCTGGGGCTTATCATGGGGCAGTACAAGGGACGCTGGCCGGATAAACTGGGCACGGCGCTCATCGTGTTGATACAGGCTGTGCCCGCTGCGGTGTACTTTTTGTACATCCAGATGTACGGCACGGCGGCGGTGGGCGTGGGCCTTTTGTTCAACGCCGCAAACTGGCAGTACTGGGTGCTGCCGGTGTGCAGCATGAGCCTTGCAAACCTTGCCTTTTACGCCATGTGGCTGCGCCGCTACATGGTGGACGAAAGCAACAAGGACTACGTCCGTCTTGCCCGCGCCAAGGGCGTGTGCGGGCGGGATATCGCGCTGCATCATGTGTTCCGCAACGCCATGGTGCCGCTGGTGCAGTATATCCCCTCGGCGTTCCTCAACACGGTGGTGGGCTCTATCTACATCGAGAGCCTGTACAGCATCCCCGGCATGGGCGGGCTGCTGGTCACCTGTGTGCAGCGCCACGACAACACCATGGTGCAGGGCATCGTGCTGCTGTACGCCTGCGTGGGCATCGTGGGGCTGATTTTAGGCGATATCTTAATGGTGCTCATTGACCCCCGCATCGATTTTGGCAGGAAGGAAGGTGGCCGCTGATGTTCAAACGCGCATGCTCCCGCCGGCTGGAAACGCAGCTGAACACCCTGCAAAAGGACGGCCCCGCCGCGTGGGCTGCCCTGCCGGAGGAGGAGCTTTTCACCCCCGCCGGGTTCAGCAGCCAGCAGGCAGAAGCCACTGCCAGCACCAGTTACAGCTACTGGGGCAGCACCTTCCGCGCCTTTTTTAAAAATAAACTTGCCGTGGCGCTGCTGGCAGCGCTTATGGCGGTGGTGGTGTTCGCCTTTGTGCAGCCGCTGCTGCCCGGGCAGGCAGACCCGAACCTTTGCGCCGTAGACCCCGCCACCGGCATCCAGTACCGCAACATCGCCCCGGGGCAGCAGGGCTTTCTCTGGGGCTCCAACTCCATCGGGCAGGACTTATGGGCGCGCATCTGGGCGGGGGCGCGCACCAGCCTGACCATCGCCTTTTTCGTGGCGGTCATCGAGGCTGCCGTGGGCATCACCGCCGGTGTGCTGTGGGGCTATGTGCGCGGACTGGACTTTGTGTTTACCGAGCTGTACAACATCTTCGATAACATCCCCACCGCCATCGTGCTCATCCTTATCTCCTATGTGGCTACCCCCAGCATCTGGACGATGATCCTTGGCATGTCCATCAAGGGCTGGATCGAGATGGCGCGGTTCATCCGCAACCAAATCTTAATTATCCGCGACCGGGACTATAACATCGCCTCCCGGTGCATCGGCACCCCCACTTTGCGCATCGTGCTGCGCAACCTGCTGCCGTACCTCGTGTCGGTCATCATGCTGCGCATGGCACTTACCATCCCGGAAGCCATCGGCAACGAGGTGTTCATCACCTACATCGGTCTTGGGCTCTCGGTGGAGACGCCCTCGCTGGGCAATCTGGTGAACGATGGCCGCAAGGTGATGATGCAGGCGGGGCTGCGGTATCAGCTGCTCTACCCCACCCTTATCCTGAGCTTTGTCACCATTGCCTTTTACCTGATCGGCAACGCTTTCTCGGACGCCGCCGACCCCAAGAACCATCTGCAATAAGGAGGAAGCCATGACCCAAGACCCCATCCTCTCGGTGCACGGTTTGCAGATCCGGTTCGGACTGCGCGGGCGCACCCTGCACGCCATCCGGGACATCGACCTCGACCTTTACCGGGGCGAAGTGCTGGCGCTTGTGGGCGAGAGCGGCTCCGGCAAAAGCGTGTTCACCAAAAGCTTTATGGGCCTTTTAGACGCAAACGGCAGCATCACCGGCGGCAGCATCGACTACTATCCCACCCCGGGCTGCGCCCCGCTGCACCTTGCAGCGCTCAAGACCGAAAAAGAGTGGCTTGCCATCCGCGGGCGGGAGATCGCCATGGTGATGCAGGACCCCATGACCAGCTTAAACCCGCTCAAGACCATCGGTGAGCAGATCACCGAGGCAGTCACCCTGCATCAGGGCTTAAAGGGCGCTGCTGCGCGGGAAAAGACGCTGGAATACCTGCGGGACGTGGGCATCCCGGACCCCTCGCTGCGGTACAAGCAGTACCCCCACGAGTTCTCCGGCGGCATGCGGCAGCGGGTGGTCATTGCCATTGCGCTGGCCTGTGACCCGAAAATATTGCTCTGCGACGAGCCTACCACCGCGCTGGATGTGACCATTCAGGCACAGATTCTGCAGCTGCTGCGGCAGATGCGGGCAAAGTACCACCTGACCATCGTGCTCATCACCCACGACCTTGGCGTGGTGGCAAACCTTGCCGACCGGGTGGCGGTGATGTACGCGGGCGACATCGTGGAGATCGGCACAGCGGACGAAATTTACTACGACCCCCGCCACCCCTACACATGGGCGCTGCTGTCCAGTATGCCACAAATGGGCGTGAAAGGCGAGGACCTGTTCAGCATCCCGGGCACGCCGCCCAACCTGTTTGCGGAGATCCGCGGCGACGCCTTTGCGCCCCGCAACCCGCAGGCGCTCAAAATCGATTTTGTCAAGCGGCCGCCCTACTTTGCGGTGTCGCCCACCCACAAAGCGCGCACATGGCTGCTGGACCCCCGCGCACCCCACATCGAGCCGCCCGCTGCGGTGAAAAAGCTGCAAAAGGAGGGGCTGTGATATGGCAGAGCCGTTACTGGAAGTAAAAAATTTACAGGTGACCTACGGCAGCGGGCGCAAAGCCTATTCTGCGGTGCAGAACGCCAGTTTTACCATCTATAAGGGCGAGACCTTCGGTCTTGTGGGCGAGAGCGGCTCCGGCAAGACCACCATCGGCCGCGCAATCCTGCGCATCCTGCCCACCACCGGCGGCGAGATCCTTTACAAAGGGCAGCGCATCAACGGCAAAATTTCCCGCGCGCTGGACAGGCAGCTCACCCGGGAAATTCAGATGATCTTTCAGGACCCGCAATCCTCCCTGAACGAGCGCGCCAAGGTAAGCTACATCGTGGGCGAGGGCTTGCAGAACGTGCGCCCGGAGCTGAGCGCCGCGCAGCGGGAGGAGAAGGTGCGGCAGGCGCTGTTGGACGTGGGGTTACTGCCGGAGTTTGCCTCCCGCTTCCCCCACGAATTCTCCGGCGGGCAGCGGCAGCGCATCGGCATTGCCCGGGCGCTGATCGTAGAGCCGGAGTTCATCGTGGCAGACGAGCCCATCAGCGCGCTGGATATGTCCATCCGGGCGCAGGTGCTCAACCTGCTGCGTCAGCTGCAAAAGCAGCGCGGCATCACCTACCTGTTCATCGCCCACGACCTTTCGGTGATGCGCTATATTTCCGACCGCATTGCCGTCATCCGCAAGGGCAACATCCTGGAGCTGGCGGACGCCGAGGAGCTGGTCACCCACCCGCTGCACCCCTACACCCGCAGCCTGCTTTCTGCCATTCCCATGCCGGACCCGCGCCGGGAGCGGGAGAAGCAACTGCTGGTCTACGACCCCGCCATGCACGATTACACCGCAGCGCCCCCCGCGTGGCGGGAGTTACGCCCCCGGCACTGGGTACTGTGCAATGACGCGGAGGCGGAAAAGTGGTCTGCTGCGCAGACATGAGGTTTGCGCAGCACAGCAATGCGGGGACGATTTGAAATGCGCGCCGCGCCGGATGAGGGGCAGAGTGCGCATCCTGCACGGTTTGTTTATTGACTTTCCCCTGCGGTTCTACTACAATACGGAATGAGAGGTCTTGCCCTCTCTGATGCAACAGCATCCCGGCAGCTTTCCATCATGGCAAGCTGCTTTTTTTGTCTGCCGCAGACGCTAAAAGAGAAAAGAAGAAAAGAGAAGAATGAAGAAAGGTCTGATCCTATGACGGAAACTACCAAGGAGCTGATTTATGCCTCCAAGGCAAAACCTTGGCTGAAGTATTATGACGAAAAGTACATCCACCAGACCGTGCCGGAGTGTTCTGCCTTTGAGCTGATCTGCCGCAACAACGAGCGGCATCTGGGCGACACCGCGCTGGAATACTACGGCCGCAAGTTCAGCTATGCCGACCTGATCGTGCAGGTAAAAAAGACCGCTGCCGCCTTACAGGCGCTGGGGGTGAAAAAGGGCGATATCATCACCGTGGTCAGCGTGATGACCCCGGAGGTGGTCTATGCTTTCTACGCCGCCGACCTGCTGGGCGCTACCCTGAATCTGGTAGACCCCCGGTACAGCGCCGAGGGCATCCGGGAGTACATCGAGGAGGTGGAGTCCCGCCTGCTCATCTGCCTGAACGTGGTGTACCCCCGCTGCCATCAGGCCGCAAAGCGCACCAGTGTGGAGCGGGTGGTGGTGCTCAGCCCCGCCGACAGCCTGCCACTGGCCAAAGCCGTGGGCTACAAGCTGACCAACCCGGACAAAAACCGCTACGCCTCCAACGTGCTGCGCTGGAAGGACTTTATCGCCGCAGGCAAGGGCCACAGCCCCGCCGCCGCGCCCTACGACCCCCAGCACACCTGCGTGGTGGTGCACACCGGCGGTACCACCGGCTCGCCCAAGGGCGTTATGCTGACCGACTACTGCTTCAACGCCCTTGCGCAGGAGTTTGCTGCCCAGAGCCATCTGTTCCACCGCGGACAGAAGATGCTGAACGTGATGCCGCCTTTCATCGCCTACGGTTACAGCTGCGGCATCCACATGCCGCTGGTCATGGGGCTGCATGTCATCATCATCCCCAATCTGGACCCGGATAAGCTGGGCGCGCTGGTGTGGAAGCACAAGCCCGCGCACATGTTCGGCGTGCCCACCCACTACCAGCAGCTGGCCGCCGACCCGCTGCTGAAAAACAAAGACCTCTCCTTCATCCGCAACTACGCCGCCGGCGGCGACTCCCTCTCGCTGGGCGCGGAGCAGACGGTGAACCAGTTCCTCAAAGCCCACAGGGTCGAGTACCCGCTGGCAAAGGGCTACGGCATGACCGAGGTGTCCTCGGCAGCCACCATCGCCGCCGGTAACGTGACAAAGCCCGGCAGCGTGGGCATCCCCATGGTCAACACCGTCGTCTCCATTTTTGAGCCCGGCACCGAGACCGAGCTGCCCATCGGTCAGCGCGGCGAGATCTGCATCTGCACCCCCACCGCCATGAAGGGCTACTACAACAAGCCCGAGGAGACCGCCTATCTGCTGCGCCGCCACGCCGACGGTCAGCTGTGGGCACACACCGGCGATATCGGCTACATGGACGAGGACGGCTTTGTGTATCTGGATGCCCGCATCAAGCGCATCATCATCCGGCACGACGGCTTCAAGGTGTTCCCTTCCATGATCGAAAACGTCATCAGCCGCCACCCTGCCGTGCACCAGTGCTGTGTGGTGGGCTACGCCGATACCGACCACACCCAGGGACGTCTGCCCTTCGTTTTTGTAGTGCTGGACCCTGCCGCCACCGGCAAAAAGCGCCAGATTTTGCGGGAGCTGCGCCAGCTGTGCCGCGAGGAGCTGCCGGAGTATGTGCAGCCCGCCGCCTCGGCTTATAAGATCATCCCCGAAATGCCCATGACCCCCGCCGGCAAGGCAGACTACCGCAAGCTGGAAGAGGAGCTGGGGTAATTGTCCCCTCTCAGCCTCACTGCGCGGGACAAATCCCTTCCGTCTGCTCCCGTTCCCCACTCTGCCGCTAGCGCGACATTTCTCCCCGGCCGGGGAGAGTCTGTCCAAGGGGACGGCTTCAGCGGCGGCGGGAAAGTTTGCGGCAGCGCCAAAAGGCCCCCCTTGGGGGAGCTGGCAAAGCCGTCAGGCTTTGACTAAGGGAGTTCCCCCGCATCAAAAAACCGGGCAGCCCACGGGCTGTCCGGTTTTTGCGTTTGTTCAGCTTACTCTTCCGCTCTCTACCGAGAAGCTGACATCCGCCGCAGCCATGGTGGACTTGCGGTGGGATACCAGCAGCACCGTGCGGTCCCTGCACTCGGCGCGGACGGCGCGCAGGATGATGCCCTCGTTCAGGCTGTCAAGGTTGGAGGTGGGCTCGTCCAGCAGCAGAAAGGGCGCATCGTGCAGGAACGCCCGCGCCACGCCGATGCGCTGCCGCTCGCCACCGGAAAGGGTGCCGCCCAGCTCACCCACGGGGGTGTCGTAGCCCTTGGGCAGGCTGCAGATAAAGTCATCCAGCGCGGCCTTTTTGCAGGCGGCCTCCACCTCTTCTTGCGTGGCATCCCGCTTTGCGATGCGGATGTTGTTGCCGATGGTGTCCGCAAACAGCTCGGTCTCCTGGGTCACAAGGCTTTCCTGCGCCCGCAGGGCGGCGGTGTTCACCCGCCGGATGTCCTCTGCGCCGAACCGGATGCTGCCGGTCTGCACGTCCCAGAAGCGCATCAACAGCCGCAGCAGGGTGCTTTTGCCGCTGCCGGAGCGGCCGGTGATGCCCACGATCTTTTTTTCCGGGATGGTCAGGCTGATCTCCCGCAGCACCTGCTCCCCCGCGTAGCCAAAGCTGACACCACGCACCTCTGCGCCCGCAAAGGGGGTATTCTCGCCGTCGGTCACCTCGGGGGTCACAGGTGCTTCATCCAGCAGCGCCAGCACGCGGTCTGCGCTGGCAAATACCTGCGTCAGCCCTGCGCCAAGGTTCGCCAGCGCCACCACCGGCCCGAAGGAGCTGAGGGCGGTCAGGGTGCACACCAGCACCCCCTGCGCCGCCAGCGCGCCGCGCTGGTACAGCCACAGGCTCACGCCCAGCACCGCCAGTGTGGTGAATAAAATCAGGGTGTTGGTCACGGCCACGATCAGCCCCTCGCGGTACTTCAGCGCCGTCTGCTTTGCGCCCAGCGCCTCGCTGTGGGCGGTAATGCCCGCCGCCCGGGCGGCGGTGTCCTGATACTGCAAGGTGTCCCGCAGGCCGCGCAGGCTTTCCAGCACATAGCTGTTGGTATCCGCCAGCGCCTGCCGGTATTCCCGGGCAACGGCCTGTCCGCGCTTTGCGCTCCACACCGGCAGCGCCGCGCCCACCAGCAGGTAACCCGCCAGCAGCACCAGCGCGGGCAGGATGTGCCAGTGCGCGGTAAAGGCGGTCATGCCCGCCGCCCAGAGCACGGCAATGCACACCGGCGAGATGGTGTGGGCGTAGAACACCTCCAGCGCCTCGATGTCGGCGGTGATGAGGGAGATCAGGTCGCCCCGGTCGCGGCCCTCCAGCTTTGCGGGGGTCAGGCGGCGCAGCGCGCCGAACACCTTATCCCGGATAAGCGCCAGCAGCCGGAAGGCGATATAGTGGTTGGAGGCCTGCTCTGCATAGCGCAGCACGCCGCGCAGCAGCGCGAACACCAGAATGCACCCGAAGGCCGTGCCCACCGTGGGCAGCGGGCTTTGCAGCCCGGCAGCGGTCAGGATGGCAAAGCCGCCGAAAATGGTGATGAAGGTGGCGCAGAAATGCCCCGCCACGCCCATAACGATGGCTGCCGCCATGATGGGCAGCATGGGCTTTACCAGCACGATCAGCCGCGCCACAATGGCGGCGGGCGTGCGATGGTCCGTTGTTTTATGCATCAGGCATCCTCCTTTGCAAGGGTCTCCAGCTGCTTCTGGGCGGTGTACAGGCGGCAGTAAGCGCCCCCCTGCGCCAGCAGCTGCGTGTGGGTGCCCTGCTGGGCAATACGTCCGTTTTCCAGCACATAGATGCAGTCGCTGTCCACCACGTTTGCCAGCCGGTGGGAGATCAAAATCACCGTCTTTTTCCCCGCCAGACCCCGGATGGCCGCCATGATGTCGTTTTCGCTCTCGGCGTCCACGTTGGAGGTCGCTTCATCAAAGAGGTAGATGGGGGTATCGTGCAGCAGGGCGCGTGCCATGGCAAGGCGCTGCCGCTGCCCGCCGGAAAGGTTGCTGCCGCCCTCGTGCACGGCGGTCTGTAAGCCGTTCTGACTGCGGCAGAAGTCCGCAAGGTTCACCTCTTCCAGCGCCGCCCAAAGCTCGGTCTCCGCAGCCTGCGGCTTTGCCATGCGCAGGTTGTTTTCCACCGTGCCCTTGAAAATGGTGGAATCATGGGGCACAACGGTCAGCGTGCGCTGCCGCGCAGCCTGTTGCAGCTGCTGCACCGGTACGCCGCCCATGGTCACCCGGCCGGTATATCCGGTGCAGCGCCCCGCCAGCAGAGCGGCAATGGTGCTTTTGCCGCTGCCGGAAGCACCCACCAGCGAGACAAAGCTGCCCTGCGGCACGGTAATGGAGACGTTTTTCAGCACGGTGCGGCCGGCCTCGTAGCCAAAGGTCACATCTTCCAACGCCAGTGTGGTATCCGCCGGGGCGCTCTCGGCGCCGTCCTGCGGCTCCTCAGCTGCCAGCAGACGGAAAATTTTCTCTGCCGAAGCCGCGCCGTTCATGGCAATGTGAAAGTAACTGCCCAGCAGCCGCAGCGGCAGGAAAAAGTCTGCTGCCAGCAGCAAAATGGTCAGGGTGGCGGTCAGTTCCAGCTGCCCCGCCGCGAAGGCTGCCACGGCGCTCATGATGCCCAGCCCCGCGCCGCCGTAGGCCATCAGGTCCATCAGGGTGACAGAGTTCAGCTGCATGGTCAGCACCCGCATGGTGATCTTGCGGAAGCGCTCAGCTTCGGTGTTCATCTGCTCGTGCTTCCAGCCGTCGGCCTGATAAATTTTCAGGGTGGTCAGCCCCTGAATGTTCTCCAGAAAGCTGTCGCCCAGCGTGGTATACTCGCTCCAGTAGCTTGCCAGCAGCTTTTTGGCGAACTTCTGCACCGCCACGATGGACATGGGGATCAGCGGCACGCAGCACAGCAGAATGACCGCCGACCGTGCGTGCACCCCCACCAGCAGCGCAAACAGGGTGACGGGTGCCAGCAGGCTGTAGAACAGCTGCGGCAGATATTTTGCAAAGTAGGTGTCGATCTGCTCCACGCCCTCGCTTGCCAGCATGACCACCTCGCTGGTGGCTACCGTGCCAGTATAGCCGGGGCCAAGGCGGGTAAGCTTTTCGTAAATCTTGCTGCGCAGGGTGCGTTTGACATCCCGCGAAGCCTGATCGCTCATACCGGAAGCCAGCATGGTAAAGGCAAAGCGCAGCGGCACGGTGCCAAGGCAGAGCAGGATATTCTGCCGCAGCACGGCAGCGGTCAGGCTGCCCGCAAAGGCCGCCCCCACCAGCCGGGCGACCGCCCGGACAAAGATGATATTACACACCAGCCCCAGCCACTGGAACGCCACGTTTGCCCACACATACCGCAGCGCCGTCCGGTCGAAGGACAGCAGTTTTTTGTTTATCATGGGTGTTTCTCCTTTTCAGTCTCCTCTGCCCCGCCGGGCAGTGGGACGCGTTAACGATTTAGAATGCGCTCCGCGTTCGCTTTGCGCATAATTAGCGGAATTAGATTTTTATTCGGGATTCAGAAAAGCCTGCGGGCTTTTCTGAATCCCCTTTTCACGGGAGGGGTCGTAACGGTCAACTGCATTTGCAATTCAAACCGCCATTTAACCATTGCAGCCCCTTCTGTGAAAATAGCGTTTGGAGCGGCCCGCAGGCCGCGACAAACGCGAAATTTAAAATAATCTTTCCGCTGAAGATGGTCAGAGCGCAAGCGGAGGCCATTTCAAATCGTCCCGCCTGCGGCGCAAGTCTCTTCCTCCACCATCCGCTCATAGTCGGCGGTAAAAAGGCGCTGGGGTAAGGCGCTGGTCATGGCAAGGGCGGCGTTCCACTGCTCTTCCTTTGTCAATTCCCCGCTCACCGGCGGGAAGTGCGCCAGAATGGCGTCCAGCTCCTGCTGCACCCGCTTTGCCACCCAGATGCCGCGGTCGGTCAGGTAAATTTTACCGTAGTATTCCTTTACGATCATGCCCTGCTCCATGAGTAGGTTCAAAATGCGCACCACCGAGGGTTTTGTCACCCCCAGCTTTTCCGCAATGCTGCGGGAGCTGATGTCCAGATGGGTGCGGCTTACCTCGTAGATGGCCAGCAGATAGCGCAGATGCGCTGCCGTCAGCTGCATACCGGTCACTCTCCTTTTTGTGCGCCGGGGCTTGCCCGGTGTTATCATAAGCTAACTTTATTTTGCTTAAAAAAGAGCGCGAGCCGAGAGGTTCAGCCCGCGCCCTTTGCGGATCATTTCAATGCTCAGTGACAGCCGCTGCAACCGCTGCAGCTGCCATTGCAGCCGCCTTCGCCACAGCCGCTGCACCCACTGCAGCCGCCGCCATGCTTGTGGGAGTGCCATGTGATCCAGCCCACACCGCCAAACACGATGACTGCCACAATGATCGTGGGCAGATTAAAATTTGCAGCGAGGAATTCCATCATACAAAACACACCCTTTCACAATGTCATGCGGTTTGATCAGATCTTGGTCACGTCGATCTTGACTTCGTTGTTGTTTGCGTACTTGTTGGGGCGCACCAGCAGGTAGATGAACGCTGCCAGCACCACGAGCGCCACCACGCTGAACAGGCCGAAGTGCACCTCGCCGGTGATCAGGCCGCCGATCTGGTACACGACCAGAGCAGAGCAGTAAGCCAGCAGGCACATATAACCGATGGCGATACCAGTCCACTTGCCGTTGTTCATCTCACGCTTGATGGCGCCCATGGCTGCGAAGCAGGGAGCGCACAGCAGGTTGAAGATCATGAAGGCGTAAGCAGACAGTGCAGTGTAATCCTGTGCCACAGCGGCCCAGATCTCGTCGCCGTTCTCAGACAGCTCGCCGCCGAAGTGATACAGGACGCCGAAGGTACCAACGACGTTCTCCTTGGCGATTAGGCCGGACACGGAAGCGACGGTTGCTTTCCAGTTGCCAAAGCCCAGAGGTGCAAAGATCCATGCGATCTTGGTGGCGATGGCAGCCAGAACGGAGTTGTCCTGATCTTCGACCATGCCGAATGCACCGTTCTCGAAGCCAAAGCCCTGCAGGAACCACAGCACGACGGTCGCAAGCAGAATGACGGAACCGGCACGCTTGATGAAGGACCAGCCGCGCTCCCAGGTTGCCCGCAGCACGTTGCCCCAGGCAGGCACATGGTAAGCAGGCAGCTCCATAACGAAGGGAGCGGGGTCACCGGCAAAGATCTTGGTCTTTTTCAGGATGATGCCGGAGCAGATGATGGCAGCCATGCCGATGAAGTAAGCAGAAACAGCAACCAGCGGAGAGCCGCCGAACATGGCACCTGCGATCAGGCCGATAATAGGCATCTTAGCGCCGCAGGGGATGAAGCAGGTGGTCATGATGGTCATGCGGCGGTCACGCTCGTTCTCGATGGTACGGGAAGCCATGACGCCCGGCACGCCGCAGCCGGTGCCCACCAGCACCGGGATGAAGCTCTTGCCGGAAAGGCCGAACTTGCGGAAGATACGGTCCATGATAAAGGCAACGCGGGACATATAGCCCACGTCCTCGAGGATGGACAGCAGGAAGAACAGCACCAGCATCTGGGGCACAAAGCCCAGCACTGCGCCGACACCGGCGACGATGCCGTCCATGATCAGGCCGTACAGCCAGCCTGCCACGCCGATGCTCTCCAAAAAGCCGCCCAGTGCATTGGGCACGAGCTCGCCGAACAGCACATCATTGGTCCAGTCAGTTGCAAAGGTGCCGATGGACCAGCCACCGTCTGCAATGGAGGTGCCCATGGACAACGAATACATCAGGATCATGACCAGTGCGAAGATGGGCAGTGCCAGCACACGGTTGGTGACAATCTGGTCGATCTTATCGGAGATGGTCAGGTGCTCGGCGCGTGCCTTCTTCTTCACCGCCTTGTGCACCACGGTGTTGATGTAGGCGTAGCGCTGGTTGGTGATAATGCTCTCGGCATCGTCGTCCATCTCGGTTTCGCAGTCCCGGATGTGGGCGTCGATGTGGTCCACCAGTGCCTTGTCCAGCTTGAGCTCTGCCAGCACCTTCTCGTCCCGCTCGAACAGCTTGACGGCGTACCAGCGCAGAAAACGGTCATCCACCTTGCCCTGAATGCTCTCCTCAATGTGGGCAATGGCGTGCTCCACACTGCCGGTGAACACATGGGGCAGCTCGCCGGTCTTGCCGGCCTTGGCAGCTGCCACCGCAGCCTTTGCGGCGGCCTCGGTGCCCTCGCCCTTCAGTGCGCTGATCTCCACAGCCTGACAGCCCAGCTCTGCGCTCAGCTTCTTCAGGTCGATCTTATCGCCGTTCTTGCGCACCAGATCGATCATGTTCACAGCCATGACCACCGGGATGCCCAGCTCAATCAGCTGGGTGGTCAGGTAGAGGTTGCGCTCGATGTTGGTGCCATCAATGATGTTCAGGATGGCGTCGGGCTTTTCCTTTACAAGGTAAGTACGGGAGACCACCTCTTCCAGCGTGTAGGGGGACAGCGAGTAGATGCCGGGCAGATCCTGAATGATCACGTCCTTGTCGCCCTTGAGTTTGCCTTCCTTTTTTTCCACAGTCACGCCGGGCCAGTTGCCCACGTACTGGTTGGAGCCGGTCAGGTTGTTGAACAGGGTCGTTTTGCCGCAGTTCGGGTTGCCGGCCAGTGCAATTTTAATGCTCATTGCGGATACCTTTCCTCCCTTTGGTCTTATCAGACCACTTCGATCATCTCAGCGTCGGCCTTGCGCACGCTCAGCTCGTAGTTGCGCACGGTCAGCTCCATGGGGTCGCCCAGGGGCGCCACCTTGCGCACATAGATCTGCACCCCCTTGGTGATGCCCATATCCATGATGCGGCGCTTCACCGGGCCTTCGCCGTGCAGCCGTGCCACGGTGGCGGTCTCGCCCACCTTTACGTCTTTCAGTGTTTTCATCGTACTCGTTCCTCCCTTGCAGTATCTCATGCAGCACCGGGAAGGCGCTGCCTCAGGCCACCATAATGCGGCTTGCCATGGTCTTATCCAGTGCCAGCCGGCTCTGCTTGACCTGCACGATCAGGTTGCCCGCGATCTCGTTGACCACGGTCACCTCGCTGCCCACCACGAACCCCAGCTCGGCCAGATGCAGCCGCACCTCGTCCTTGCCGCTGATCCTGCGGATGGTGACGGTCTCGCCTGCTTTTGTCATCGTCAAAGGCATCATCGCTGTGCTCCCCTTCCATAGAAAAAAATGTGATGCTGCGGTGGTTAGTCAGCCGTAACTATCAGCGTAGACAGTTTACCTCTGCTAACCCAACTTGTCAATAGTTTTTTCATATCTCATAGTTAGTTTATATGAACAAACAAATTTTATGCCGGTATCGCCCCGCATTTTTATCAAAATCATCAATGACTAACTCTATTTTTTGAAGTAAAGTTAGCTAATGTTTACATTTTTGGGAACTGTTTTGCGGTTTTATAGGGCAGGGTGACTAGGGAAACTCCCCCAGTCGCCTACGGCGACAGCCCCCTCTAGGATGGGGCCCTTGGCATGGCGGGAAAGTTCCCCGCTAAAGTGCAAAGTGCCCGGACGCGCCAGTTTCGCCCTCTCAGGCGCTCCCGCGCCAGCTCTCCCAAAGGGAGAGCCAAGGTTTAAAGCCCGTTGCTGAAGTGTTAGGAGAAACGAGAAAGCTTCCGGCAGTGCTCTTGCCTCTCCCTTTGGGAGAGGTGGCATCGCCGCAGGCGATGACGGAGAGGGCGAGCTCGCTCCCCCGTAGCGCCGCACTTTCGCAGAAAGCGGCGCTGCAAATGCCGTTTCCCTCCACGACCCCTCCCGTGAAAATAGCGTTTGGAGCGGCCCGCAGGCCGCGACAAACGCGAAATAAAAATATTCTTTCCGCTGAACATGGCCAGAGCGCAAGCGGAGGCCATTCTAAATCGTCCCACCCCGCGCGGGAGCGCATTCAAAATCGTCCCCGCCCAAACGCACGACCGCCCGGCGCAGGGGCCAAAGCTGCACCGGGCGGTCATGTGTAAAAAGGAGGATCGCTCTCTCCTGTGTCGGAAGCATAGGAGAGTTGCCAGGATAAAAGAGAGTATTTGAAAAGAGAATATCAATTTTTCAGGCGGCCACTGCCAGCTTTAAAATAGGCGTGCCGCTGTGGAACAGCCGCAGATACACCGCCGTGCACTTGGCAAGCTGGTCAAAGTGCTGCCGGGCGGCGGCGGGGTCGCCGTAGGACTTCCAGCACCCGCAGCAGGTAAAGCACTTGCCCCGGTAGCGGATAAAGCCCACCACATCTTCCAGCGGATAGCCCAGAAATACCCCGATCTCGTGGGGGAAATCCGCCGCCTCCGCCGCGCAGCACAGACGCAGGCTGAGCTGGTCGATCAGCGCGTTGCAGTCCGCTGCATCTTCCGGCAGACGGTAGCCCTCCCGGGCCAAAAAGCCCCGCACAGCGGCATCTGCCAGCACGGTCTGCAGCTTGGCGGCGCGGTAGACGTACACCAGATACTGCCGGGTGGCAATGCACCCCCGCAGCACCCGCACCTGCAGGCCCTTGGGGTTCAGCTGGGCGTTCCAGCCCGCCACCCGCCGGGCAAGGTCGGCACGGTCGCGCGTTTCGTAGCGGAACAGCCCCGCAGGTTTCAGCCCCGCCAGTACCGGGGCACATTGTTCGATCATTACGGTCTCAAAATCACGCTCCATGGCGGTTCTCCTTTGGCGGCGGTGTCGGGGTCAGTGTGCCCCGGATGCCGGGCTGTTATAAGTAAGACGCAGCTAACCAGTACTCCAAAAAAGAAGCAGCACGCCCGGGCTGCGGGCGCTGCCGGTGGGGTCTTATGCGGTTAGTTATTTCTAACGTCAGTAGTGTACCACAGCACCGCCGGCTGTGTCAAGCCTTTCCGGCAAAAAAGTTATTTATGGCAAACCACGCTCGCGCTACCCTTCCGGCGGCGGCTGTGGTATAATCGGGTATCATCGGGTCTGCCCCTTGGGGCGCACCCTGCCAAGGAGGCCAAACCCATGCCCACACCCATCACCGCGTCCACCCTGTCTGCGCTGCTTGCCGCCGCGCTGGCGCAAAAGCCTACCCGCCCGCTGGTGCTGGCGCTGGACGGCCGCTGCGGCAGCGGCAAGACCACCCTTGCAAACGGGCTGGCAGCGCAGTTTCCCGGCTGCACCCTGCTGCGCACAGACGATTTTTATCTGCCGCCCGCCCAGCGCTGCCCGGACTGGGCACACACCCCCTGCGCCAACATGGACCTTACCCGCCTGCGGGACGAAGCCCTGCGCCCGGCCTACGGGGGGCAGGCGGTGGCCTACCGGGCGTACAGCTGCCGGCAGGGAGCTTATCTGCCCACGGTGCAGCTGCCCGCGCAGCCGCTGGTGATTTTAGAGGGCAGTTACAGCCACCACCCGCTGCTGCGCCCCTATGAGACGCTGCGGGTATTCGTGACCTGCACCAAGGCCGAGCAGACCCGGCGCTTACAGGCACGGGAGGGCTCACGCTACGCGGATTTTGCCGACCGGTGGGTGCCGCTGGAAGAGGGGTATTTTGCGCAGCACGGCATTGAGGAAGCAGCGGATTTTGTGGTAGATACCACCCAAGGCGGGACGATTTGAAATGGCTTCCGCTACGCTCTAGCCATGTTCAGCGGAAAGAATATTTTTATTTGTAGTTCCGAAACGCCTGCGGGCGTTTCGGAACTACTTTTTCACAGGAGGGGTCGTAACGGGAATGGCAGCAAAAAAACTCCCCCTGCACCGTGAGATGCAGGGGGGGTAAATTTACAATCTGTTACTTATTCTTGTACATATCCTGATAGTAATTCTGGTAGTCGCCGCTGGTGACGTGGTTCATCCACTCCTCGTGGTTCAGGTACCAGTCAATGGTCAGCACGATGCCCTTCTCGAAGGGAGTCTCGGGGTACCAGCCCAGATCGTTCTTGATCTTGGTGGGGTCGATGCCGTAGCGGCGGTCGTGACCCAGACGGTCGGCGACGTGCTTGATGAGCTCCTCGCTGATGCCCTCGTCCTGCAGACGGTCGTGGAGCTGGCTGATGATGGTCTTGACGATGAAGATGTTGGGGCGCTCGTTGTGGCCGCCCACGTTGTACACCTCGCCGATCTTGCCGCCGTTGGCCACCATATCAATGGCCTTGCAGTGATCCTCCACATACAGCCAGTCGCGGATCTGCATACCGTCGCCGTAGACGGGCAGCTGCTTGTGGTGCTTGACGTTGTTGATCATCAGGGGGATCAGCTTCTCCGGGAACTGGTAGGGGCCGTAGTTGTTGGAGCAGCGGGTGATGTTCACCGGCATGCCGTAGGTGTCGTGGAAGGCCATGACGAACATATCGGCGCTGGCCTTGGAGGAAGAGTAGGGGCTGTGGGGGCACAGGGGCGTGGTCTCCATAAAGAAGCCGTCTGCGCCCAGAGCGCCGTACACCTCATCGGTGGACACCTGCAGGTACTTCTTGCCCTCTTTCCAGGTCTTGGCATCGGCGTCGTACCATGCCTCCTTGGCGCGCTGCAGCAGGTTGACGGTGCCCATCACGTTGCTCTGCACAAAGATCTCGGGGTTCTTGATGGAGCGGTCCACATGGCTCTCGGCGGCAAAGTTGATGACGTAGTCGAAATCGTACTTTGCAAACAGGCTCTCCACAAGCTCCTTGTCGCAGATATCGCCCTGCACGAACACATGGCGGGGGTCGCCCTCCACGTCCTTCAGGTTTTCCAGATTGCCCGCGTAGGTCAGCTTATCCAAATTGACCAGCAGGATCTCCGGGTATTTTTTGAGCATATAGTGCACAAAGTTGGAACCGATAAAACCGGCGCAGCCGGTGATCAGATAGGTTTTCATAGGTCAGTATCCCTCTTTATTTATTTGTTGTTGTCCCCGGACTGCGGGCGGGCTGCGGCGCGGGCGCGTTCCTCCTCGGCGCAGCAGTACTTTGCCACAAGGTAGAGGTTTTTGTTCATGCTATTCATGGTCTTGCCCATCGCTTTGGTGTATGCTTCCAGCCCTTTGTTCATGCTGTGGATCTCCTCGTAGGTGGCTTGGGTGTACCGTGCCAGACCGGTGCTCATGTTGCTGAGCTCCTTGTGAGTGGCCTCGGTATGCTCCACCAGCTCCGCAAAGGCGTACAGCGCCCATGCAAGGAACATCTGCAATACCCACAGCACCACAGCGGCCGTCAGCCCCAGCACGATGGCTGAAAACCGGTTGAAGGGCTTCAGCGCTTGGTAGACCGAGCCGTACAGCATGGCTGCAAGCGCAAACGACAGCACGCACTGCACCTTTGCAAAGATCTTTAATATCTTGACAGATCTGCTAAAAATCGCATCAAACATGATACATCCTCAGTTCTTCCGCAGGGGGGTGTTTTAAAAGCTGTTCTCGTAAGTGGGGTGCTTATAAAACGGCTCTTTACTTCATGCCGTTTTCGCCGTCCCAGTGGGCGAAGAAGCAGGCCAGAGCGTCCTTCCAGTCGCGGACATCGTTGCCCACGGTGCAGCGCAGCATCCGGTTGTCCAGTGCGCTCCACTTGGGGCGGTCGGCGCTGTCCGGGTGCTTTGCCTTGTACTCCTCGCTGGTGCAGGGAGCCACAGTGGCGTCCACGCCGGAAAGGCGGATGATCTCGGCAGCAAAATCGTACCAGGAGCAGATGCCCTCGCCGGTGCAGTGGTACAGGCCGTACTCGTGGGTCACGCACAGCTGCAAGATCTCGTGGGCAAGGTCGGCTGCGTTGGTGGGGTTGCCGCACTGGTCGTTGACCACTTCCAGCTTGCCGAACTTTTTGCCCGCGTTCACGATGGTCTTGACAAAGTTTTTGCCGTAGTAGCTGTACAGCCACGCGGTGCGCACGATGAAGTGGCGGTGGCAGAACCGCTCCACATACTTTTCGCCCATGAGCTTGGTAGAGCCGTAGGCGCTGATGGGCCCGGGCAGGGTGGCTTCATCCTGCGGGATGCCGCCGTTCTCCCGGCCGGAGAACACATAGTCGGTGGAAACGTGCACCAGCCGTGCGCCGGTCTTTTCGGCAGCCTGCGCCAGATTGCGGGGGCCAAGGGCGTTTGCCTTAAAGGCATCGTCGTGGTGCACCTCGCACCCGTCCACGTTGGTGTAGGCGGCGCAGTTGATGATGATATCCGGGCGGTTGCGCCGCACGAACTCGTCCACCATCTTGTAGTTGGAGATATCCAGCTCCGGCAGATCCACCGGGATCACCGTAGCGTTGAGCAGCTTTTCGGGGATGGGGCCCAGCTCGCTGCGGCCCTCCTGCAGCTGTTTGAGCAGCTCTGTGCCCAGCTGACCCTTGCAGCCTGTGACAATGATTTTCATACCAATGTGCCTTTCCTTATGCTTAGTAGCGCAGCTTGCCGTCGGCCACGTTCTTCAGATGCTGGCCGTAGGGGCTCTTGCCGTAGCGCTCGGCGCTTTCCAGCAGGGTGTCGCGGTCGATCCAGCCGTATTTGAAAGCGATCTCTTCCGGTGCGCTGATCTTGATGCCCTGACGCTTTTCGATCATGTGCACAAAGTCGGCAGCCTCCACAAGGCTTTCCATCGTGCCGGTGTCCAGCCATGCAAAGCCGCGGCCCAGCAGCTGCACATCCAGCTCGTCCTTCTTCAGGTACATATCGTTCAGGGTGGTGATCTCCAGCTCGCCGCGGGCAGAGGGCTTTACCTGCTTTGCCATCTGCACCACTTCCTTGTTGTAGAAGTACAGGCCGGTGATAGCGTAGTTGGACTTGGGATGCTGCGGCTTTTCCTCCACGCTGAGCACCTTGCCGTCCTTGTCGAACTCCACGATGCCAAAGCGCTCGGGGTCCTGCACATAGTAGCCGAACACGGTGCAGCGGCCCTTGTTCTCTGCGTTGGCCACGGCGCTTTTGAGCAGCTTGGAGAAGCCGTTGCCGTAGAAAATGTTATCGCCCAGGATCATGGCGCAACAGTCGTCGCCAATGAACTCTTCGCCCAGAATAAAGGCCTGTGCCAGACCGTCCGGGGAGGGCTGCACCTTATATTGCAAATGGATGCCGTACTGGCTGCCATCGCCCAGCAGCGCCTCAAAGCGGGGCGTATCGGTAGGGGTAGAGATGATCAGGATATCCTGAATGCCCGCCAGCATAAGGGTGGACAGCGGATAGTAGATCATCGGCTTGTCGTAGACCGGCAGCAGCTGTTTGCTGGTAACCATGGTCAAAGGATAGAGCCGTGTGCCGGCACCGCCGGCGAGAATAATGCCTTTCATACTTGTGCACTCCTTTTTTCTTATAAAAAGATGTGCAGCTTAATTCAAAGCGGAGCTGCGTCCGCTGTAAACAATTTTGGGTCTGCCGCGTCCGCATTTTTGCAAAAGACGATAGCAGTACACTTTATTTTACTATGAAAGCACGCAAAATGCAAGAGGTTGAAAAGGCAGAAAGCGGCGTGCCGTCGGCACACCGCTTTCTGCGAATCAAAAACAATCTTATTTCGTCCCCGCTCACCACGCAAAGCCCCACTTGGAAAAGTAGCGCATCAGGCTGCGCAGCTGCCACAAAAAGGGCTTCAGGCTGCGGTGCGCCGCGCGGTGCCATGCGTGGATGGCGGTGTACTGGGGCACCAGATACGCCTTGCCCCGGGTGCGCATCTTCTGGGTAAGGTCGGCGTCCTCCACATACATGAAGTAGCCCTCGTCAAAGCCGCCCACCGCCTTGAAGGCGGCGGTGTCCACCGCCGAAAAGCTACCGGTGCAGAACTCGATCTCGGTGGGCTTTGTCAGGTCTTTGTCCGTCATCAGGTAGCGGTCGTTGCACTTTGCCCAAAAGCGCAGACAGGGCAGCTGACGGTAGACCATGGCGCGCACATTGCACCGGCGCAGCGGCAGCTGCTGGGGTCTGCCGTCCGGGAAGGTCAGTCCCGGGCGGGTCATCACCACGCCGGGGTGCGCCGCCATCCAGTCCGCAAGGTCGCTCAGGGTGTCCGCGGTCAGCTGGATATCCGGGTTCAGGATAAAATGCACCCGGCTGTGCAGCAGCGAGAGCACCGTGTTGTGCCCGGTGCCGAAGCCGCCGTTCTCCAACCGGCAGAGCACCTGCACGGTCTGCCCGGGGGCGGTGCGCAGGGTGCCGTCCTTTGCGGCGGCGGTCAGCTTTTGTCCGCTGCCGTCCGGACTGGCGTTATCCACCAGATATAAGGTGAGCGGGTAGCGGCGGGTGCAGTCCAGCACGGTCTGGGCGGCCTTGATGGCTTCCTCTGCGCCGTTATACACCACGATACAGGCCGAAAGCTCCATCTGCGTTCCCCCTTTCGTATCGGTTTGGGGTGAAGGCTCACTCCAGCGGCTTGATGTCAAAGCTGAAGTCCTCCTTCATCAGGTCAAAGTTGGGGTTCATGCAGGGGTCGCCCGCAGCCAGCTGCTTTGCCCACCGCTTCTGGAAGCGCTCCACCTCGGAGGCAAAGCGCTTGCGCTTGGCGGGGCTTTCGTCCAGCCCGCGACTCTTGCTCTCGTAGTGGTACAGCTGGGCAAAGGGGGTGAACACGTTGGTGTAGCCGGCCTCCCGCACGCGGACGCAGAAGTCCACGTCGTTGAAGGCCACGGCAAAGCTCTCGTCCAGCCCTTCCACCTGCTCGTACACGTCCTTGCGCACCATCAGGCAGGCGGCGGTCACGGCGTACACGTCCTGCGCATAGACCAGCCGTCCCATATAACCGGGGTGTCCCACGGGGAAGTTCTTGTGCATGTGGGCCGCCAGCGTCAGGAAGCCAAAGCCAATGCCCGCGTGCTGGATGGTGTTGTCCGGGTAGAGCAGCTTTGCGCCCACGCAGCCCACCCGGTCCTGCTGGGCGTACATGACCATCTCCTCCATCCAGCGGGGAGAGATGACCTCGGTATCGTTGTTGAGCAGCAGCAGATACTCGCCGGTAGCGGCCTTTGCGCCAAAGTTGTTCAGGGCGCTGTAATTGAAGCCGGTGCCCTGCCATGTGAGCACATGCAGGGTGTCCGGGTGCTCCTTTTGCAGCTGCTCGTAGCAGCGGAAGGTGGCAGGCTCCTTGCTGTTGTTCTCGATGATGATCACTTCAAAATCCGGGTAGGTGGTCTTGCGGTAGATGGACTCCACGCACACCCGCAGATCGCCCGAATGGTCGCAGCTGGGGATCAGCACGCTGACCCGCCCGGGCTTTGTGATGGTGTAATCGGTCTTGTAGAAGCCCGGGGTGTTTGGCACCATGGTCACCGCGTCCACCGGCACGCCCATGCGGTCGTAATGGGCGCGCAGCGCCTTCATGGCTGCTTCCAGACAGTAGGTCTTGGCGGAGATGTTGCTGGCTACACTTGCCGGGCTGGAACGCCAGTAGTAGAGCAAGTGCGGGATGTGCACGATCTTTTCTGCCTGTTCGGTCAGGCGCAGATAGAGGTCGTAATCCTGACTGCCGTTGAACTCTGCCCGCTCGTCGCCGCCCACCTTTGCCAGCAGCGCCGCGCTGAACACGCTCAGGTGGCAGATATAGTTGTTGGAGCGCAGGTTATCCAGCATATAATCCGGCTTGAAGTGGTAGACCGTCAGGTGGTCGATGTCCCCCTCAAAGGTCACTTCGTCCGTATATACAAAGTCCGCACCCTGCTTGGCAATGGCCTCTGCCACATACCACAGTGCGCAGGGGTGCAGGATGTCGTCATGGTCCAGCAGGGCGATATACTCGCCGGTGGCAAGGGCAAAGCCCTGATTGGTGTTGCCCGCAATGCCCTCGTTGCTGTCCAGTTTCCGGTAGCGGATGCGGCTGTCGGTGCGGGCGCGCTCCTGCACGAGGGCACCCACGTCCGCGTCCTGCCCGGCATCCACCATGCACAGCTCCCAGTTGCGGTAGGTCTGGTTCTGCACCGAGTCCAGCAGCTCCACCAGAAAATCGTGAGGGGTGTTGTACAGCGGCACCACGATGCTAATAAGGGGTGCAGCGGGCTGGTCGGCGGCCTGCCGCACCAGCAGCTCCACGTCCGCAAAGCGGTCGGCGGGCATCGCCTTGCCCGGGAACAGCTTTTTGTACTCCTTTTTGGCCTTAGCCTGTGCCTTTACGCCCGCAAAGCCCACCCGGCGCAGGGTGGCAAAAAAGACGAACAGCGGGAAGGTGCGCCACAGCTGGCGGCACTTGCTTACCAGATACCGCAGCGGCCAGCTGGCCTTCCAGAAGGTAGAGTTGACCACACTGTTCAGGGTCTTTTCCAGGTCCTGCTCGTGGCTGCGGCTCAGGGAAAGGTCGCTGCGCAGCCGTTCCAGCTGGGCAGCCTGCTCTGCGGCGGTGCGCTCGGCCTGCAGGGTGCGCTCCCGCAAAACGTCCAGCTGCTGCTCGTAGCCGTTTTCCAGTTCCGGCAGTTCCGGGGCGTCCATGCGGCAGAACAGCGCCGTCAGCTGCTCCTTGCCGCTGTCCTTCCATGCAAGCTCCCGGCAGAAGCCCTGTGCAACAAGCTGCTTTGCGCAGTCTGCCATGCCGGCGTACTCGCCGCACACCAGCACCACCTTTTCGGCCTGTACGGCGGGCAGATTGACCCACTGGGGGTCTGCCACCACCAGCAGCTCCGGGGCGCTTTGCACCACAGTGGTATTCATTTTACAAAAAGCTTTTTCCAGCAACCCGCTGTCCTCCAGCACCTGTACGCTGCGGGGAGCCAGCTCCCGCACGATGCGCTGTGCCAGTGCACGGCAGCGCTCGGCGGCCTCCTGATTCTGCTTTTCCTGATCCAACTCCATGCTGATACTCCAATCCGTGCGTTTTTCCACGCAGTTATGTTTCCCGTTCATTTTTCACAAACGGATATAGTATACCAAATCCTGCGGCGTTTGAGAAGGTATTTCCAAAATTTCAGTTAAATAGCCTCTCAGCGGAACAGCCCCGCCAGCCAGCCGAACAGTCCGCCGCTGCGGGTAGTGCTGGTACGGATCTTTGCACCGGTGTAGTAGTGCCGCAAAATTTGCTTGTAGTTCATGCCTTCCTCGGCGGCGTAGCCCACCGCGCCGCACTGGCTCATGCCCACGCCGTGACCAAAGCCGTAGTAGGTCATGCAGGGGGTGCCGCTGGCATCGGTGCCGAAATCGAAGCAGTAGCGGGAAGAAACGAACTGGTTGATGTACCGGTAACTGCGCCCGTTGGACACCAGCGTGTTGTACTGCACAAAGCCGCCCAGATCCTTGTGGGTGGTGTCGGCACTCTGGTAAGGCTCGCCGGTGCGGCTGTCGTTGTGTTCTATATAGGTGTAGTCCTTGCCGATCACCCGGCGCATCAGGTTGTGGTACTGCTCCTCGTAAGGGCTTTCCACGCTTTGCAGGTAAGGCACATCCGTGCCCCATGCGTCCAGACTGGCGCAGGTGCCGTACACGCCGGTCTGGGTGTTGTAGCCCGCACTGGCCGACCATACCGCGTCGCACACGCTGCCGTTGTACACCAACACCTCATCCTTGACCGCCTGCACTGCCTTGCGGATGGCGCTGCGGGCAGAGGACGGGATCTGATCGACCGGGGTGTAGATCAGCGCATTGGCAGACGAGCCGTACTGCTTGTGATATTCCAGATAGGAGTGCACCGCCACCGCCTGCGCCTTCCACGCCTGCTGCGCGGCGCTGGCGCTGACATAGCTGCCAATGGAGCCAAGCTCGGTATAGGTGATGCCCACCAGACAGTCCTCAAGATCCAGCGTGACGTTGCGCTTGAGCCCCTGTCCCTTGATGTTCAGGTAGGGCATGGTGATCTTATCCTTGGAGCCAAACAGCCAGCTCAGACAGTTTTCGTCCTCTGCGGGGATCAGGGTAGTATCGGCCCCGCCGATGGTGGTGGCAGCCGAAGCCGCTGCCGCCGGGATGCAGACGCACAGCACCGCCGCCAGCAGAAAAGCCGCCGCGCGGCGGGCAAAAGAATGCAAATGTTTCAAAGTCCGGTTCCCTCCTTGTAGGCATATTTTACGTTTTGATATAACCTTAGTGTAGCACAGCCCGCGCCGCCGGGCAAGAACCGGAGTTATGTATTTTGCGCCGGGCGGGACGATTTGAGAAAAGCTGCAAAACTTCCTCTTGATTTTACCCATAGAATCCGGTATAATAAAAGTCGTTCAAAAACGATGCGCCGGTGTGTCGGAATGGCAGACGAGGGGGACTCAAAATCCCTTGTGCTAATAACACGTGTGGGTTCGACCCCCACCACCGGCATAAAAAAGAAGCTCCCCAGCTCGTCTGGGGAGTTTCTTTTTTATCTGCGGCGTGTGAGTGGGTCGAACAGCACGGCCCTGCTTTGCAGGGCGAGCGATCAGCCCTGCGGGCTGTCGCTCAGTGCGCGGGAGACCCCCACCACCGGCATAAAAAGGGAACTCCTCCAGCTTGTCTGGGGGAGTTTTCTTTTTATCTGCCTGCGGCGTGTGAGCGGGTCGAACAGCACGGCCCTGACAAAGAATGTTCCGGAAACGCGAACCGCCCCCATTTGCCAGACCGTATGGTATACCGCTCAGGAAATGGGGCGGTTCATTTTTTGTGCGGCAGCTTCTGCTTTTTATCCGCTGCGTCCCTTGCGCGTGCCGACAGTTCCGTTCCGCCTTATTCTGCCCCCGCAAAAGGCCGTTTTTGCCCGCCGTATTTGTGGCCGCAGCGCCTCCCGGCTTTCCCGGGAATGGCCGCCCGTTTTGCCGAAAGGTCGTACTATACCCGAGAAAAAAACATCGAAATACTGCTCCGGCCATTTATTCTACTATTTCTTACCGTTTTTACAATGTTTTTTGCAAAAAAGGCTTTACAAATGAATTTTAAAAACATATTATATAATCATAAGTTCAACTTCTTTACGCAAATAGTTTCGTTCCGGTTCGTATGGGGCAGCGAGGTCTGCGCTTTCCGCGCCGCTTCTGCCTTGCGATAGATCATTGGAGCCCGCCGGTGCAGCCCCGCTGCACCAGATCAAATACAGAAGGAAGGTTATGCATCATGCCTGAAAAGAAAGTTTCTGCTCCCGCAGCCGAAGCTCCGGCTGCCGAGGGCAAGACCCGCAAATCCACCAAGGCTCCCGCCCGCCGCGGCCGCCCGCCGCTGGCACCTGAGCTGTATGTAGAGATGGGCGGTGAGCAGTACAACATCACCGACATCATCGACCGCGCCAAGGCAGACTACCGCACCACCCACAAGGTCGGCGTGCAGTCCTGCAAGGTATACGTCAAGCCCGAGGAGGGCGCAGCTTACTACGTCATCAACAAGTTCTCCGGCAAGCTGGATCTGTAATTTTTTCACAGGGCTGCAAGCAGCACCGCACTGCTGCCGCGCCCGCCATTCCCACAATGAGGCTCCATAAACAAAGAGACCGCTGCACAAGCACTGTGCAGCGGCTTCTTTTTATGCCGGGACGATTGGGAATGGCCTCCGCTTGTGCTCTGGCCATATTCAACGGAAAATTATTTTAAATTTCGGGATATCGGAACGCCTGCAGGCGTTCCGATATCCCATTTTCACAAGTGAGGGTCGTAAAGGCGGAGGGCATTTCAAATCATTTTTTCGAGCGCCGACAACCCGTCAGAACCCCAGCATCCGCCAAAGGGACTTACGCTCTTCGGCCGGATCCGGGTCCGGGATCTCGAACACATAGCGCTCGGTGGCATTGATGACGGTGGTGTTGCCGCGGGTGCACACCCGGGGCAGCTTTGCGTCGTAATTCAAATGTATGTGCCCGTGGATGAACCACTTCGGCTGGTACTCGTCCAAGATCTCGTTGAAGCACTCAAAGCCCCTGTGGGCACAGTCGTCCCCATCGTTCAGCCCCTTGGCCGGAGCGTGGGTCAGCAGCAGGTCGATGCCGCCCTTTTTGTGCGCCTGATGTTCCAGCTTGTGCGCACGGCGGCGCATGGCCTTCTCGGTGTACTGGTAGGTGTCCTCTTTGTTATAGCGCTGACAGCCCCCCAGCCCCATGATGCGCAGCCCCCTCCATGTGTACACCTGATCGTCCACGCAGATGCAGCCGCCGGGCTCGCCTTGAGTCTGGTAGCTGCCGTCGTGGTTGCCGTGCACATACAGGATAGGTGCAGCGGTAAAGTTTGTGAGATATTCCAGATACTTTTTGGGCAGATCCCCGCAGGAGAGGATCAGGTCGATGCCTTCCAGCCGGGCACGGGTGTCATAGTCCCACAGCGCCTTGGACGGGACATCTGAGATGGCAAGAATTTTCACGTTCGTATGCTCCATTCTTTTCCGGTCAGACCGGCTCATTTCTCCAGACCCTTTACGTTGTCCAGTCCATTGATTGCCAGCACGGTACGGGTCTTGACGTCCAGCTCATCGTAATGTGGCAGCTTGCCGTGTACACAGGCATCCAGCCAATCCATCTCCATCAGCTCTTTGGGGCTGTAAACTTTATTCTCCGGGGAGTGCAGGTTGTCCTCGTTATCATACAGCTTTTCCGGGAAGATATGCACATTGTCCGACCCTTGCAGCGTTTCCATCAGATCCAGCAGCTGCCGCGTACCGCTGGGCAGTGCTTCCTGATATTCCAGATCCTCTGCGCCGCTGCGCAGTCCCCACCAGTAGTTCACCGCGCGGGTAGTAGCTGCATTGTCCCAGCTGCCGTCAAAAATGGAGCGCACGATCTGCACATAGAAGGTATCCCACCGCCAAATCGGCAGACCCAGCGGCTGTAAGCTGCCGTCCGGCAGCTTGCGGCACAGGCCGTAGTCCCGGTTGGTGTCGGCGGGCTCCCGACTGTCCCGAGCGTAGACCAGATCAATATCCGGGCAGTCGGCAAAATCCAGCGGGTGGGCTGCATCGGTCTGGCAGGCCCAGCGCAGCCAGATGCGGCCTGCCGGGCGCACGCTCTTCAGCCCCTGTGCAAAGGCGTTGATCGCAGCGGGCACGCCGTACACGGGGTTTGCCGCCACATAGCCGATGTGCCCGGTCTTGGTCATGATACCTGCCAGCATCCCCAGCAGATAGGTCACCTCATAGGTACGGGGGTAGTAGGTGCGCACCAGCGGGTGCGGCGCGTTCAGCGAGCAGTTCAGGATGCGGGTCTTGGGGTGCTGCGCCGCCACCTTCAGGCAGGCGTTGTACATCCGCACGCTGGTGGCGAACACCACGTCCGCGTTGTTGTGGGCGACCTCCTCCAGCACCTGCTCCGCGTCCACCTCCGGGTTCACGTCCTCGTAGCAGCTGATATGCACCTTGTCCGGGAAAACCTTGGCCAGCGCCTCGCGTCCCTCGTCATGCGCGCGCACCCATGCACTGATCTTGGCGTTGTACTCGTGGATAAATGCCACCCGCAGCTCGCTGGGCTGCTTGCTGGGGCTGAAGATATTCAGCTTGGACAAAAGCGGCTCTGCGGGGCTCTTGGGCGGGTCCAGCGAAAGCTCCACACCATGGGGCTCGGTAAGCACCTTCACCTCGTTCCACAGCTTTTCCAAGTTCTGTCGCACCTGTGCAGGGGTGGCGTCGTAGGTGTCGGAGTAGCGGTACACCGACAGGTACACCAGCAGCGCATCTCCGGTGGTCAGCCCCATGGACCCGCCGCCCAAGGCCTCAAATTGCTGGTGGAACATGGTGTAGAAGGCGGCAAAGTTCAGCCGGTCGTCCTCCGACCACGTCTCGCCGCTGGCCTTGCACACCAGCGTTTGCAATTTGTTATAGCCGCCCAGCTTGGAAAAATGCACATAGTTCACCTTGGACAGCTTATAGAAATCCAGAAACTCGTAGTAGATCTTATTTTCAAGGTCATCTGTGCGGGCAGGGATGAGCCGGGTGACCGTGCCCGGGATCTTGACGGCGCCGTAATACTTGAGCACCGAGACCCGCTTGTTGCCCTCCTGCACATAGAACCGGTTCATGTACTCGTAGGCAATAATAGGCGTCTGGATGCCCTCCTCCAAATGGGCGTCACACAGGATCGACCACTTGGCGGCAAACTCGGTGTCCGGCTCCAGCAGGGGCATAAAATCATACGAAAAGGCGGTGTGCCGTCCGCTGGTCTTGGTGCCCACAAGACTGTCTGACGGGATTTCCACCAGACCCAGCGGCTCCTGCGCCACGATATCCACGCCCTTGAGCACATCGTCCAGCACGGCCAGATAGGGCGACTGACCGCGGGCTATGCGGGCACGATAGGCGCGCTGCCCTGCGCGCAGTGCACTTTTATAATCTTCCAGCATAAGAACTCCTTTTTTCTATAAGCGAGAAGCGCGGTGCCGCAGTCCCCCTGCCGCACCGGAACATCCCCAGTATACCACAAAAACAGAAATAAGGCAGTATTTTGGGGCTAAAACTGTTGATTTTCCCGGAGGTTTCAGGTACGATAATAATGATATTCATAACCGACAGGAGTTTACTATCATGCAGACCGTTTCTCTGCCCGTGCTTACGGCGGGTGAATACGCCGGCGGCGTCTGGTATTACGAGCCCCACACCTACCAAAACTACCGTTATGTTCTGGGGCGTGTGGGCAGGCACCCGCTGGTGTGCATCGGCATCAACCCCAGCACCGCCCAGCCCGGCGCGCTGGACCCCACCTTAAAAAGCGTGGAGCGTCTGGCTGCCGCCAACGGCTTTGACAGCTGGATCATGTTCAACGTCTATCCCCAGCGCGCCACCGACCCCAACGATATGGACAAGACCCCCGACCGCGCCCTGTGCGATGAAAACCTGCGCTGGCTGCAGGCCGTGCTGGCGCAGACCGAGCCTACCATGTGGGCGGCATGGGGCACCCTGATCGAAAAGCGGGACTACCTGCCCGGCCTGATGCGGGAGATGGTGGCCCTGACGCGGGAGCGGGAGATCCCGTGGGTCACCTTTGGCAAGCGCAGCAAAAAGGGACACCCGCACCACCCGCTGTACCTGCGCAAGGATTCCACCCCGGAGCCCTTTGATGTGGAAAACTATCTGGATACCTGCTTCTGATATTCGACCTGACAGGAGGTGACCTGCTTTGACCGCCGAACAGTATAAGCCCATCTATCACTGGTTCAATGCCCACCCGGCTGTAAAGCGTCTGGTCGTTTTTCTGGACCGGTGGCTGCCGCTGGTGCCCTTTGTGTGCTACCCGGTGCTGCTGTGCCTGCTGAACGTCCGGCTCTCGCGGCTGTTCCTCACCCAGAAGCAGGCCGCGCTGGATTTTATGGTGCTCATCGCCCGCTCCGTCTTTGTGCCGGGGCTGGTATTCTGGGGCGGCACGCTACTGCGCAGCCGACTGCATTTCCCCCGCCCTTACGAGCAGCCCGGCTTCACCCCGCTGGTGGCAAAGGAGAGCCGTGGGCACTCCATGCCCTCCCGCCACGCGCTGAGCGCCGCTGTGCTGGCGGCGGTGTGGCTGTATTTCTACCCTGCTGCGGGCTGCGTGATGGTGGGCATTGCCCTGCTCATCTGCTGCCTGCGGGTGCTCACCGGGGTGCATCATGTGCGGGACGTGGTGTGCGGCTTTGCACTGGGCTTTGCGCTGGGCGCCGCCGGGATGTGGCTGCTGTAAGGCCGTTTTGTGCACGCCGGAGCGTCCATTTTTGCCCGCGGCGCAAAAAAGTTGAAAATTTTTTCAGATTTTCCTTGACAGAAAGCGATGGGTATGGTATTATTTCACTCGCAGCCTGTGCCGACACAGCGCTGCCGCCATAAAGGAACCCATTGGGATAACAACGTGCGCCCGTAGCTCAGGTGGATAGAGCAACTGCCTTCTAAGCAGTGGGCCGGGGGTTCGAGTCCCTTCGGGCGCATCCATGTGGTGCCCATAGCGTAGTCGGTTAACGCGCCAGATTGTGGATCTGGAGACCGTGGGTTCGAGTCCCACTGGGCACCCCACCAAAAAGTCCGCTGTTTAAAACAGCGGACTTTTTCTTTTGGCGGAATACTACAAAAGTACGGCCCCCCGGCAAAGCAGCTGCTTTGCCGGGGGGCCTTTTCTCTTTACTCGTTCATCTCCTGTAAAATCTTTGCGATCTGGGCGGGGGTGTAGCCCTCCTGCCGCAGGGCAGAGGTGATGGCTACCTCGTTCTTGCCCTGACTGCGCAGCAGCGCCGCCGTGTAGGGCACCCCGGCGCTGATAGTGCTGCGGCTGCCGCCGGAAGCAGAACCGCTGCTGCCGGTGGTCTTTCCGCTGCCGGAGCTGCCGGCCTTTGTGCCCGCAGCCGCTGCTCTGCTGGCGGCCTGTGCGGCCTTCTGCTGAGCATTGGCCTGCTTCATTGCCCACTCACCCTTGGCGATGTTCAGCTTCTGGGTAGTCACGTTATTGTTGAAGGCCTGCTGCTTCAGTGCGTCCTGATAGGCACGCTCGCTGGCGGTGTTGTCGTACTGCTGCTGGGTCAGTGCGTCCTGACGCTGCTTCTCCTGCATCTGCTGGTTCCACTGGGTGTCGGCACGCTCGGCCTCGTAGGCGCGGTCGCCGGCGTAGATGTTGTACCCGGCGTTCAACAGACTGCCCGCCAAGCTGCCCAGACCGGTGGTGCCGCTGATGGCCAGCTGCACCACATCCCCGATAACGCCCAGCACGGTCATAACGTTGTTGAACGCCTGCTGGCGCTGGCTGATCTGTGCCTGCTCCTGCGCGGTGTAGTAGCCATGCAGGGTGTCCAGCCGGTTCAGGTGCTCCTGATACAGGCCGTAGTCCTTGGCGTAGGCGTCGTTGTAGGCCTCGCCTTTCTGCTGCAGTTGGGTGTAGTAGTCCTGCAGCTGACGGTCATACAGGGTCTGGGCATTCTGCTCCTGTCCGTTCAGTTGGTCCAGCCGGTTCACCAGCTCCTCGCCGCCGCTCTGGTAGGTATCCAGCGCCAGACTGTACAGGGTGGGGATGGCGCTGGCCAGCCCGCCGATCTGCTGCTGATAGGCCTGCTGCGCCGCGCTGGTGGCATAGCTGGAGCCGTAGCCGCCGGTCAGGGCAGCCGCCTGCGCCGCCGCGTCCGCGCTGGCGTTGTGGGCGTTCTGGGTGTACAGCTGCTCATACTGGCGGTAGAGCGGGTCGCGGGTGTAGCTGTACTGAAAATTCTCCCGCTCCAGCAGTTGCCCCAGCAGCTCGTTGATCCTGTCCTGATAGCTGCTCTGGTAATCTGCGGGGCGGTTCTGCTGCCACTGCTTCAGGGCGTCGGCTGCATCAGTCACCTGCTGGCTGGGGCGGTAGCCGGCGTTTGCCATGGCCTTTTCCACATCGGCACGGCTGTTCAGCCCCTCGGTGCTGTAAGTGGGCTGCGCCTGCGTTTGCACATCCGGCTGCAGCAGCTCCTCCTTCTTTTTGGATGCCATAAAATTCTCCTTTCGTTCTTATAGCCCCTGCAGCTTGCTGCGCAGGGTGTCGGACATATTTTCCGTATCCAGATTGGTCAGTACATACTGCAGCTGCTCCTGCATCTGGTACAGATAGCTGCGCAGCGCCCGGGCATCCTCCGGGTCCATGTGATCGCTGAGCTTGGGTACGCCCAGCTTGCTCAGGCCGTTCATGCTTGCCATGAGGCATCCTCCTCCCATAATTTTCCCTTTGCCGGGGCGATGGTGCGCACAAGACCCCGCAGGGTGATTTGGCCCTTGCCGCGCAGCCGCAGCCGCAGCGACCCGCACCGCCGGGGCACAAAGGGCAAATCACAGCTGCGGCGGCTGCCTTGGGTGGCAAGAGAGGCTACCGTCTCCCACGCGCCGCCGTCATAGCTTACTGCCACCTCTACTGTGCTGGTGCGTTCGGCGTCCAGCCGCAAAGTCAGCCGGGAGAGATACCGCTGCTCGGTACCGTCCAGCCCCACATCGCCGGTGACCAGCTCAAAGGGGATGTCCGTTTCTACGCCGTCTGTGCTCTGCCAGTCCGGCTCGCGGGTGGGGTCTGCCGCCCACAGCGCCTGCCCGTCCCACAGATAAAGCTGGCCGCCGGTGCTGGTCATATCGCAGGAGCAGACGTCCTCCTCGCTCCACAACCCCTTCTCGGTATCGTAGACCAGCAGCCGGGCACTCTCCCGGGAGATGTGCAGGTAGTACCGGCCATCCAGCGCACCGCCCACGGCGCTTTGCACGTTGGAAAGCTTTGCAGCATCCAATGCGCCGGACACCTTGGTGGGCAGGCTGCCGTCCCACGCCATAACACCGTCCGGCGAGAGATAATACAGCGTCTCGTTCAGCACGCACAGGCTGCGGGCGGCGTTTTTGGCAACGCCACGGCAGCGCAGGCTGGAAAGCTGAAAATCCGAAGGCTTGGAGCCGTACAGCTTGTGCAGGGTGTTCTCCTTGAAGAACAGCGCATAGCCCATGCAGGAAGCCGCCCCAGTAAAAGCGCCATCGCTGCCCACGGTGACGGCGTAGCTGTCTGCGGCGATGCCCCGGTAACTGAACCAGTTGGTGGGGTCGCCCAGCTTGCAGCCGTAGATGACGTTCTCCTTGCTGTTGCAGCCCCACACCCGGTTGTCGCACTCGGTCACAAAATCCAGCTCCGGCACCCGGCGCTCCATGGATACCGTCTGGGCGGCGTCCACGCTGCGGTGCTGTTTGCCGTCCATGCTCTGCCACTGCGCAGCGGCGGCATTCTGCACCAGTGTGCCGTAGAAATACTCGCCCTGCGGGGTGCAGCGCACCCGCAGCCAGTCCTCGCCCACGTCATACACGATCTGATCTCCGTTCAACTCCGGGCTCTGCCCTGCCGCTTCGGCGGCTGCGCCCTGCACGGTCACGGTGTCCCACTGCCGGAACAGCTCCCCCAGCCCTGCCGCCGTGATGCGGCAGTATTCCAGCGGGATGGCCGCCCAGCTGCCGGAGTTTTTGCTGTACATCTCCAGTGTGCTGTCGTACCGCCACGGGTGGTCGGCATCCTCTACCTTTAAAAACAGCTGTCCGTCTGCCGGTTCGGCGGGCTCGTCCCGGCCAAAAGCTTCCACCTGATAGGTCTTGCCTGCGGCATCGCAGGGGGCAAAGGTCACGCTTTTGCCCGCCGCTGTCCACAGCGCTCCCAGTGCGGTCACGCTGCCGTCTGCCGTATCGAAGGCCAGCTTGTCCGGGAAGATCAGGATTTTTGTGCCGATGCCCACCAGCGCCTTGCGGCCGTCGGTCACGGCGTCCGGTTTCGTCACCGCCGGGGCGGCGGCATCATCCGGGGTATAAACGATGTCCCGCCCGCAGACTGTCAGCAGACCGTTCAGGTGGTACATCCCGTTCAGCCCGGTCAGCGCCCGCAGTTTGCGGCGCGGGGTGCGGGTGCTCAGGGCAGGAAAATCCCGGGTGGAAAAGTTCACTCCGGCGCTGTACTCTGCTTCCGAGCAGCCGTAGGTCTCGTTCAGGCCGCCAAAGGCCCGCAGCAGCTGCCGGGTGTTGGCAAGCCGTATTCTGTCTGCCAGTACCATCGCCTCACCTCCTTACCAGCGCCACTGCGCCCGGCTGCGGGGCGGGTAGTTCTGCCGCAGCCAGACCGCCAGCTCTGCATACAGGGCGTTGTACTGTGCCTGTTCCCCGGCGTAGCGGTCGGTCTCGCCCAAGGCGGCATCCATCTGCGCACACAGCAGGTGCGGGTACAGGGCATCAAAGGGCGGCGGTGCCAGCAGCGTCTGGTCGTCCTGCACCGGCTGCTCCCATGGACGGTCTGCACCTACGGCGTCAAACACCCCGGCGGCGCTGCGGTCAAACAGCTTTGTGCGCAGCAGGGCGTCCGCCTCCCGCAGCCATTGCAGCCGGGTCTCGGTTTCAATGCGGCAGTTTGGGCGCAGCTGCTCGGCACGCTCCAAAGCCTCTCCTATGGTCAATCTCATCACATCCTTTTTATAAAAAGCCCGGCCGGGGGCATTTCTCCCAGCCGGGCAGCGTTGATTTTACAGATTTTACTGCGCCGCGTTCTCCGCAGCGGCAATGCGGGCAGCGGTCAGTTCGTCCTGACGCTGGCTGTGCTCCAGCACCTCGGCCACAGCGGGCGGCACCTCCACCTCCACGCCCCGGCGGATCTTATAATTCACGCCGTTGACGCTGACGAACAGATCACCCTTGTAGCGGCTGTTGTCCTTGAACAGCCGGATGCGCACATTCTTTTCAGCCATGGGCACCTCCTTAGTTGGCGGCAGCGGTGGCAGAGTAGCTGGACACGCTCTCAATGCGCACCATGTACTGCTCCACCAGACGCTCGGCGGCACGCATACCCTTCCAGCCCACAGAGGCGCGCTGGTTCAGCGGGTCGTCGCCGTAGCCCAGCTGCTTGACGATATGCTCAAGGCCGCCGCCCTCCAGCTCGGTCACGCCGTAGGCGTGGGCACCCAGCACCAGCGTGCCGAACACTGCCAGACCCGCCGGGCAGGTATCGTCCTTCCAGATCTTGGCCTCGCTGGTCTCGATAAAGCGGATGTTGCCCAGCTTGCCGATCTCGCCGCGGAACATGGTATCGGGGTCGGCGTACTTGTGCACCTCCATGAACTCCTTGCAGGTCTTGAGGTCGTAGGCTGCGTAGGGGTGGATAATGGCAACGTAGCTGTCGCCGATGGGGTCAGCGTTCATCGCACCCAGCTGCGCCGCTGCCTGAAAGAACAGCTTGGGGGTCAGGGTGCAGCTCTTGTCCAGCGCCTTGCGGCTGGTAACGGCGGTCTCGGCACCGTCTGCGCCCAGCTTCGGGGCGTAGATGACATTGGTGCCGCCCGCCAGCACATCGCGGGTGATGCTGTCCATGGTGCGGCCGGCCTGACTTGCCAGCACGCGGGTGGCCTGCACCACGTTGTTGTCGATAGCGGTCATCTGCAGCACATCGGTCAGCGGGGTCCAGCCGCCGTACTGGTGCAGGTCGCTGGTGATGCTGGTCACGTTCAGTGCCTGACCGTTGGGGGTAACGCCCTCGGTCAGCGGGGTGCTGGCCTTGGGCAGGCTGTCGTACTTGCGGAACTCGATGGTCTTGCCGCCGTTCTGGGGCACAGGGTAGTAGTCCGCAAACTGGTCGTGCACAAGGCGCGGCTCTGCCTGATCGATCAGGCGCTTCTCGTAAAAGGTCTTCATCTCCACCGACATGGTGCCGGTGGTGTTGGTCTGTGCGTCCGCAAACAGCTGGATATTAAAATTCATCATGCTTTTTTCCTTTCTCCTGTCGGGTCAAAGTTCAATTTGTGCACCGTGCAGCACACGGCGCTCCAAGGCCTCCCGCTGGGCGCGGGTCATGGCGGCTACGTCCGGCCGTACCGAAGCGGCAGCGCCGGGGCGCAGGCCGTTTTCCAGCGGACGCGCGGCGCGCTGCTGCACCCGCTCCACAACCCCCTGTTCCACGGTCTGTGCCGTGGTGCGCAGGGCATCCTCGTAGTGAGCAAGGCGGTAGGCGTCCTGCACCCGCATGCCGGGCAGCTGCATCAGGCGGCGCATCTCCGGGTTCTTCAGCTCTGCTTTCAGGTCAAAACCCGGCTGGCTGCGGCGCATGGCCGCTTCCTCTGCCGCCCACCGGGCGTGCAGACCGCGTACCGTGTTTTCTACCGGCAGCGGCAGGGGCGGCAGCACCGGGCGCTCCGGCTGTGCAGGTGTTTCCGGTTGCTTCTCCGGCTCTGCCGGAGTCTGCCGGGGCGCTTCCGGCTGCGGGGCGGGGGCTTCCGGCTTCAGCGTGCCCGCAGCCACCGCCTGCCGGGTCTGCTCCGGGCTCAGTGCGGGGGCAGCTTCGCCTTCCGCAAACAGCTGCAGGTCCATCATGCTCTGCTGCCCGCTGCGGCTCACATCCGCAAAGCGCAGGTTATCCGGGTAGCGCTCTGCCAGCAGGGTAAAGCCTGCCTTGGCCAGCTCAAATGCGCCCTGCACCCACGGCGCTACCGGTGCCTGTGCCGCCACCGCAAGGCGCGGGCCCTCTGGCTCGTCCCAAGCATCGCTGCGGGCGCTCTCCTCCCCTGCCAGCAGGTACACCAGCGCCTGCATCAGGGTGCTTGCACCGGCGCATACGATATCCTGCCCGGCGGGCGCGTAGCCCGCGTGACCGGCGGCTTCCAGCCGCAGGCTCAGCCCCTTGGGGCCGTCCAGCTCGCTGTAACATACCTTGATCATCTCACTTCACCTCCTTTCCGTTCCAGTTCATGGCGCGGGCAGCCGCCGCCACCGGCAGCTGTGCCGTCAGACCGGCAGTGTCCTGCGCCGCTTGGGTGCCGCCGGGCTGCTGTGCAAGAGCGGCAGAAAGTCTTGCCATCTGCCCTTGCAGCTGCACCAGCTGCTGCGCCAGCGTGCCGTTCTGCCGCACCCGGGCGCGCACCTTTTCCACCCCTTCAAAGTCCATCATTTCCAGCGCCGCAAGAGCCGCGTCCGCGTTCGCCGGTGCAAAAAATCCCAGCTGGTAGCACTCCTTGGCGGTCTCGTTCTGGGACAGGCGGCTGAAGGTGCTCTTTTTGGCAGCGCTGACCACGATGTCAAAGACAGGCTCCCGACTGCCCAGCTCCACCCCGCCCACGGCGGGCACGGGCTTTGCGCGCAGCCCCTGCGCCGAGAAGGGTACGAACTCGCTCTCGCCGCGCTGGCCGGTGATGCGGAACACCCGCTGCTCATCGTAGAACTGCCGCATCAGCTCAATAATGAGATAGCACTGCTTTGCAAAGGCGCGGTAGGCGCTCTTGAGCATATCGCGGCTCAGCTTGCTGCCCGCCTCCTGCAGGGCAGCGATGGCGCTGGCGGCGGTCACACCGCCGGTGGTGCCGCCCTGCGTCAGGTCGCGGTTTCCGCTGATCTCCTTCAGCTCCTCAATGCGGCTGTTGCGATAGCTCAGGCTGTTGCCCTGCAAGCCCGCCGTTTGCAGCGGACGGAAGCTGTCCTCGTTCAGGCGGCCCACAACGTGCACGATGTCCCGGCTCAGGTCGGCCAGCTCCTCCTCGTTCACCCCGGCGGTATCGCTGAGCACATACCGCTGGCGGGACGCCAGCAGCACGTTCTCGTCCATGGCGTGGTTCATCCGGTCAATGGCGTTCTGGCAGTCCTTCATCACATCGATGTAGCCGAACCCGGCAGGGGAATCCTCCTCCACAAACAGCGGGTCGAACACAAAGGGGTACTTTCCGTGGTCGTACAGGCCGCGCGCCGCCAGCGCCGGGTCGTTCTGGCTGGCATACAGCACCACGCCGTTGCACAGCTTGCAGTAATGCAGCCGCAATTTGCCGTTCTCGTCCGGGCGCTTATAGTACCAGTCCACCACCACGCTCTTGTTGGCGGTGGTCTGGCCGTCCTCGTGGATGTACCGGGGCACGTCCACCACACCGGCGGCGTGCCCTGCCAGCTGCGGATACTGCGCGGTCAGCCGGGCGGTGTCCTCAAGGCTGAGGTGGAACAGATCCGGCGAGTCCTGAATATCCTGCACGCCCGGCTCCCAGTAGAGCATGAGCAGGTTGACGCTGCGCACCGCAATGTCGCCCAGCCCGCCGCGCGCCGCCGGGTCCCAGAAGATGCCGGTAACGCCGGTGCCCTGCTTGAGCTTGCGCCACCAGACATCGCTGTACACCTGCTCGTAATCCGCCTGTTCCAGCACCACCGGCAGCACGCTGGAAAGCGCCTGCGCCGTGGCCTGATCGTCTGCCGCCCGGGGCAGCACCATGGGCTCGGGGTAGTTGTCCATGGCATCGGCGTGCTTGTTGGCGATGCTGTTGAACAGCCACCCGCTGGAGGGCTGCGCCTTGCCGGGCATCAGCGGGTCGCGGTAGTTTTTCCAGTGTCCCATGCGGAACCACAGCTCGTTGTCGATCAGGCGCTTGTCCAGCGCCGCCTTGCCCGCCTTGTAGCGTTGCAGCGTCTGCAAGGCAGCCGCCGCCTCTGCCGCGCCGATGGGCAGGGCTTCTGCTCTTGTATCTTCCATAATCTTTCCTTTCTTTTCAAATGCGGTAGAACCGCGCCTGCCGGTGCAGCTCCAGCGGGTCGTCCGGCCTTGGCGGCGCGGCAGAGGCCTCGGGCGGGCTGATGGGGTGCTCCATCAGCACATAGCGGCACTCGTCGTAGATGTGATCCTCCTGCCGGGTGTCGATATCCTCCACATTGCTCTCGTCGTACACAAGGTTCGGCAGGGTGCGGATGAAGTGCTTGCAGCTGCTGAACACCTGCAGCATTGGCCGCCCGTCCGGCGCGAACCGCAGCCGGTAGTGGAACTGCATCTTGCCTGCCAGCCGGGTGTGGTCCCCGGGCTGCCAGCGCAGAAAATGCGGGCTGCGCTCCATCATGGCCGCAATACTCTCGCCCCGGCTCTCGTCAAAGATGGCGGGGTCTGCCACCCCATGGATCACCCTGCCCCGCAGCAGCGGATCGTTCTGCTCGGCCTCCCGGATGCGCTTGGCCTGCTCCACCGGGTCAATGCGCAGACCCTCGTTGGGGCGTCCGGTGCAGCCGTACAGCTCCTTAATGCGGTACAGCCGCCCCTCCTCGTCCACCGCATACCACCCCACCGAAAAAGGCTTGGAAAAGCCGAAGTCGTACCCGCGCCAGATGGGCCAGTGCTTGGGGATGGCAAAGGGCGCGATAACGTGGGTCCAGCGCTGATCCTGATAATGCGCCGGGTCGTTGCGCCATTCGGTAAACACCTGCCCGGAAAAGCTGTCCCAGCTGCCGTAGAGCAGCGCCTGCTTTTCCGCCTCCGGCAGGCTGGCAAGGCTTGCCAGATACCCGGGGTCGTTGGCCAGCAGGGCGGGGTTATCGAACACGCTGGACGGGATGAACACCCGCGCCCGCTCCATCTGCTGGTCGGTGCCGTCCGGCAGGCGCACCGTGACGGTTTCCACAATGGGGGTGCCGGGCGGGGCGGGGGTGATGAACCGCGCCTTCACCCAGCCGTGGCCGATGCCGCCGGGGTTGGTGGTGGCACGCATATACACCCGGGTGCCCGGCCCGGTGGGGCGGTTGCGGCTCATCATGTAGCTGTACTCGTCCCACTCAAAGTGGGTCAGCTCGTCAAAGCCGATAAAATCGTAGGCTTTGCCCTGATAGTTGGTGCGGTCCTTGGTGTACTGCATGGAGCCGAACCAGATCTTTGCCCCGCTGGGAAACACCCATACATGGGAGGTGGCGTTGTACTGCGCCTCCGGGAACGCCCGGCGGTAGTACATCTGGCTCTTGTCCACAAGGTCGGAAAGCTGCGGGTAGGTCTTGCGCAGGATCAGCGCCCGGTAATGCGGGATGTGCACCTGCCGCAGTGCTTCGATCAGCAGTGCATCGCTCTTGCCGCCGCCCGCCGCGCCGCCGTACAGCGCCTCCGGCTCCGGTCTGCGCATAAATTCCAGCTGCCGGGGCTGCGGCTTCCACACGATGACTGCCCGCTCTGCTCTGTTCATGCTTTTTCCTCCTGTTCCACCGGCGGCAGCAGCACCACGCCGCACTCTGTTCCTTCCAGCTCTGTGCCCTGATCATTCAGGGTCTTTACCACGCCCGCCAGATCCTTGAGCACGGCGGTGGCCTCCTTCAGCCCCTTCATCATCCCGGGGTCGGGGGTGTTCTCCCGCCGGGCGGCTTTCTGCCGCTCGTTCAGCTCCTTCACCTCCTGCGCCAGCAGGGTGCTCAGGGTGTCGGCGGCGCGGTTCAGGCTCTTCAGCCCGGCGGCGGGCTTTGTCTGCCCCATGATGTTCTTCCTCCTTTCGTCCGGTGTCCCGGGCTCTGTACACAGGATATCACCCGCCCGCCGCATCCGACAGTGTGCACTTTCGCAGGGTCATTTGGTATTTTTATGAAAGCATTATCCAAACAGTATATTTTTTATTTTCAAGGCGCAACGCAGCTGCGTCAGTTTTATCTTTCCGGCTGGTGCGGCGCGCAGAAAACGTCCGCTCGTATTTCGGGCACCTCCCACAAAAACGTTCGCTGCGCCCCGCCCGCCCTATCACTATAAAGGTACAGTGCTGCCGTGCCCCAAGGCCGCAGCACCGTCCCCGCCCGGGGAGCAGAACTTTTCTCGACCTGTGTTGTTTTTCCCGCCCAGCAAGAGTGTATAAAAGGCGTTTTCTTTCCGCTGCGTAGTATCCCTGAAAATATCTTTCAAGAAATGTATCGCCCATTTTCGCGCTTTTTTAGCAGTCATGCAACATTCGGTCATGTTCAAGGGTGTTTTTTTACATACCTGCATCATATTTGTATGTTGGTTGCAACGGCATGAAAAATTGTGATAATTCGTGAAAAGATTTTGTAACCTTTGGTCCGCTTTTGTAGAAACGTAACAAAACATTTGCACCAATCTTGTGAACTTATTCTCTTGCGGAACACCCCCATACAAGGGTATAATACTGTCAGGGATTACGGACGCATGCGACAAATGCGTCTGTGAATATGCTGTGATACACAAATGAAGGAGATTACTGTTATGAAAATGATTTCTCGTCGCGACTTCCTGAAGGCTTCTGCCGTTGTGGGCGCTACCGCTGCTATGACCGCTTGCGGCGGTTCTTCCTCCAGCACCGCTGCTTCCAGCGTTGCATCTTCCACCGCTGCTTCTGCCGCTGCTACCAACGGCTCCGCCAACATCGGCGTTTGCATCTATCAGTTTGCTGATAACTTCATGACCCTGTACCGCTCCGATCTGGAAGGCTACCTGAAGGACATGGGCTACTCCGTCACCATCATGGACGGCAAGAACGACCAGAACACCCAGACCGAGCAGATCAACACCTTCCTGCAGCAGGGCGTGGACGTGCTGGTCATCAACCCCGTCCAGACCACTTCCGCTCAGACCATCGTTGACACCGTTTCTCCCTCCGGCACTCCCATCGTGTTCATCAACCGTGAGCCCGAGGAGAGCGTTCTGGATTCCTACAAGGGCAAGTGCTGCTACGTTGGTGCTGACGCACGTCAGTCCGGTACTTATCAGGGCGAGCTGATCCTCGAGACCGAGACCCAGGGCGATATCAACGGCGACGGCAAGGTCACCTACATCATGTGCAAGGGCGACCCCGAGAACATCGACGCTCAGTACCGCACCGAGTTCTCCATCAAGGCTCTGACCGATGCCGGCAAGGAAGTTGAGTGCCTGTACGAGTACCTGGACAACTGGGATCAGACCACCGCTCAGCAGGACGTTGCAAACGCTCTGTCTCAGTACGGCGACAAGATCGAAGTCGTCTTCTGCAACAACGACGCAATGGCACTGGGCGCTCTGCAGTCCATCCAGCAGGCTGGCCGCACCGTTGGCAAGGACGTCTACCTGGTCGGCGTCGATGCTCTGGTAGAGGCTGTGCAGAACGTTGTCGATGGCAACATGACCGGTACCGTTCTGAACGACGACGTGGGTCAGGCTACCAAGGCTGCCGAGGCTACCAAGCTGTTCGTTGACGGCAAGGACGTGGAGAAGTACTACTGGGTCGACTACGTCAAGGTCACCAAGGACAACGCTGCTCAGTACCTGAAGTAAGACCAAAGTTTCCCTGAAAAGAATGCAAGGTGCGCAGCAGGCCTTAACGGCTTGAATGTAAGCTAAAAAGCGCGTGCGTGCGAGAAAACATCTCCACGCACGCGCCTTATTTTAGAAAAAAGCTGCCCGCCTGTAAACAACCAAAAAGGAGGCTTTTGCGGAATGTCAGAATACCGTCTGGTAATGAAAGGCGTGGTCAAGACCTTCCCCGGTGTCAAAGCCCTGGATCATGCACAGCTGGAGCTCCGTCCCGGCAAAGTCATGGCTCTGATGGGCGAAAACGGCGCCGGTAAGTCCACTCTGATGAAATGTATGTTCGGCATTTACAAGATGGACGAGGGCGAGATCGAATACGAGGGGCAGAAGGTAACCATCCCCACCCCGCTGGATGCACTGGACCGTGGCATCGCCATGGTGCATCAGGAATTGCAGCCCATTCCGGCCCGTACCGTGGCTGAGAATATCTGGCTGGGGCGCTACCCCACCAAGAAATACGGCGTTATCACCGTTGTGGACCACGCCAAAATGTATAAAGATACCGATGAACTGCTGAAGAAACTGAAGCTGGACATCGACCCCCATGCAAAGCTGGGCTCTTTGAGCATCGCCCAGATGCAGATGGTGGAAATCGCCAAGGCCGTTTCCGCCAACTGTAAGGTGCTGATTTTGGACGAGCCCACCTCTTCTCTGACCGCGAACGAGGTCGAGAGCCTGTTCCGCATCATGCGGGATCTGAAGGAGCAGGGCGTTGCTCTGGTCTACATCAGCCACAAGATGGACGAGATCAAAGTCATCGCGGACGAAGTTACCATCATGCGCGATGGCCAGTACATCGGTAAGTGGGACGTTGCCAACATGACCAAGGAAGAGATCATTGCAAAGATGGTCGGCCGTGAGCTTTCCAACCTGTTCCCCCCGCTGGAGAACGTGCCCTCGGACGAGGTCATGATGAAGGTGGAGGACTTCACCTCCATCCATCCCCGCTCCTTCCGTCATTGCAGCTTTGAGCTGAAAAAGGGCGAAATTCTGGGCGTTGCCGGTCTGGTGGGCGCACAGCGTACCGAGCTGATGGAAGGCATCTTCGGCCTGCGTGCCCATACCTCTGGTAAGGTGTGGATCAAGGGCGAAGAGGTCAACATCAAGCAGCCCCGCGATGCCATCCAGAAGAGCGTTGCTCTGCTGACTGAGGACCGCCGTGCTACCGGCATTCTGGGCGTGCTGAGCGTTGCCGATAACATCTCCATCGCTTCTCTGGACGCCCTGCGCAAGGGTCCCATCATGCTGGACAACCAGAAAATCCTGGATCTGGTGGCTACCAACAAGGAAAAAATGGCCATCAAGGTGCCCAGCCCCAAGACCCAGATCAAGAGCCTTTCCGGCGGCAACCAGCAGAAGGTGCTGATCGCCCGCTGGCTCGCCAACAACCCCGATGTGCTCATTCTGGACGAGCCTACCCGCGGCATCGACGTTGGTGCAAAGTATGAAATTTACTGCATCATCGCCGATCTGGCCAAGCAGGGCAAGAGCATTATCATGATCTCCTCTGAAATGAGCGAGATCATCGGTATGTCCAACCGTGTCATGGTCATGTGCGATGGCCGTATCACCGGCTTTATCAACGGTAAGGATGCCACGCAGGAGAACATCATGGCGCTGGCCACCCAGTTCGAGACCGCACCTGACGCAGCTGCGGCAAATCAGTAATTAAGGAGGCTGTCTATCGTGGAAGCTACCAAAAAATTGAATGGCAAGGCTGTGGGCAAGTGGCTCAGCAACAACGCCATTATCATGATGATGCTGGCCGTCACTCTGGTCGTTGGCATCATGCACCCCAACTTCTTCTCCGGCACCAACATGATCAACCTGTTCAAGAACGTGTCCATCCGCTACATCATCGCGCTGGGCATTTCCGGCTGCCTGATCACCACCGGTAACGACCTGTCCGCTGGCCGTCTGGCTGGTTTTGCCGCCTGCCTTGCCTGCATTTTTGCGCAGACCGAAGGCGCTTCCGGCAAGTTCTACCCCAATATGCCCACCCTGTCCACCCCCGTGGTGTTCATTCTGGTCATTGCCATCTGCGCCATCGTGGGTCTGTGCAACGGTCTGGTGGTCAGCTACCTGAAGGTGCAGCCCTTCATTGCTACCTTGGGTATGCAGCAGGTGGTCTACGGTATCTGCCTTGTGTACACCGGCGGTACCCCCATCGGCTCTTTGAACAAAAACTTCACCTCTCTGGCCTCCAACACCATCCTTGCCGTTCCCGTACTGATCTGGATCGCCCTGATCGTGGCTGTCTGCTTCTGGTTCCTGTACAACAAGACCCGCCACGGTAAGTATATGTACGCCATCGGCGGCAACGAAGCTGCTGCTGAGGTGGCCGGTGTCAACGTTTACGCCACCAAGATCCGCATCTACATTCTGGCCTCCTGCATGTTCGGTCTGGCAGGCTGCCTGCTGGCTGCAAAGTCCGGCGGCGCATCCGTCAACACTGCAATGGGCTATGAGCTGGACGCCATCGCAGCCTGCACCATCGGCGGTGTTTCCACCACCGGCGGCGTCGGCACCGTTCCCGGCGTTCTGGTCGGCGTTCTGGTCTTTGAGCTGATGAAGGTCGCTCTGCAGTTCATGAACGTCAACTCCTCCTACACCTACATCGTTCAGGGTCTTGTCATTATCGTGGCTGTCGCCATTGATATCCGCAAGTATCTGGCTAAGAAGTAATCTCCTCACCATCCCCCTTTGCACCCGCAGTCTTTGCACTGCGGGTGCTTTTTTTGTCCACATTTTTGTGGTATCATAAGGAAAATATCTTATGCTTACAGGAGGGACTTTTCATGGCACAGCCCACCCCGGACACCCAGACCGAGCTTGAACGCCGCGAGGCCGCACTGGCCGCCCGCGAGGCAGAACTTGCCCGCCAGCAGGCAGAATTGCAGGCGCAGAAGGCCGATTTTGAGCAGGGCAAAAAGCGCCTGCTGGACAACGGCAGCAAGGACTTTGTAAACCCCAAGGAAAAGCTTTACGATAAATTCCCGCTCACGGTGCACCAGATGGATATCATCATCGGCGTGCTGTTTGCCCTGATTGCTCTTTTCCTTGTGCTGGGCGTGACCCACACCAGCTTTTTCGGCCTGTTTGGCGGCTGAGCCGCAGGCGCATCCTCTGTGAAAAACATCCCGTAAAGGAGAATAAAAATGGCACACTATCCCGGTTATACCGTTCTGCGCACCGAGGACTGCCCCGAGCAGCACGGTACTTTGACCCTGCTCACCCATGACGTCAGCGGCGCAGCCGTGCTGCTGGTGGAAAACGAGGACGTCAACAAGGCCTTCGGCATCGGCTTCGGCACCTTCCCCTCCGATGACACCGGCGTGTTCCACATTCTGGAGCATTCCGTGCTGGCGGGCAGCGAAAAATACCCGGTCAGTTCTCCCTTCGTGCAGCTGCTCAAAAGCAGCATGGCTTCCTTCCTCAATGCAATGACCTTCCCGGACAAGACGGTCTATCCCTTTGCCACCCCCAACGAGACCGATTTCTGCAACCTGATGGATGTCTACCTGAACGCGGTGTTCTGCCCGCTTGCCATGGTGGACTCTGCCGTGTTCGAGCAGGAGGGCTGGCACCGGGATGCAGACGGCACGGTCAGCGGTGTGGTCTACAACGAGATGCAGGGTGCGCTGGCTTCCCCGGATGCCCAGCTGCAAAACGCCCTGCAAAGAGCCATGTTCCCGGATACTGCCTACGGCTTTGTGTCCGGCGGCGACCCGGCGTCCATCCCCGCCCTGACCTATGAGAAATACCAGCGAGTGTACCGCCGCCATTACAGCGCCGACAACTGCTGCATCACCCTGTACGGCAAGATGGACATGGTCGATAAGCTGGCGCGGCTGGACAGGGACTATCTGTCCAAGATGCCCAAGGCCGCTGCCCGACCCCGCCTGACCATGCAGGACGAGCAGCCCGGCGCGTTCGTGGAGCTGCCCTACTACACCGACCAGCCCAAGCCGGATGAGGTGCAGTGCGCACTGGCATGGTACACCGGCGCCTTTGCCGACCGGGAGCGGCAGCTGGGCGTGGAGATCCTGCTGGGTGCGCTGCTGAGCACCAACAGCTCCCCCCTCAAGGCCGCGCTGCTGGCCGAGCAGCTGGGCGCAGATATCGACATCGGCTTTGACGACAGCACCCTGCAGCCCACCTTGGAGCTGCTGCTGCGCGGTGCTACGGTAGATTCTGCCCGCAAATTTGCCCCCGCTGTGCGCAAGGCAGTGGACGAGATGCTAAAGACCGGCATCCCCCACGACCTACTGCTGGCCGCTTTGAACGAGGCCGAGTTTGCCTCGCTGGAGCGTCCGGGCAGTCTGCCGGACGGCGTGCTGGACGCCATCAACGCCGCCACCGGCTGGCTGCATACCGGCGACGCCGCCCTGCTGTTGCACACAGACAAACTTTTCGCCGCCCTGCGCAGCAAGCTGGAGGAGGGCTGGTTCGACACCCTGCTGCGGGAGCTGTTTTCCCCCGCCCCGGTGCAGGTGCTGCAGATTCCCACCGCACCCAAAACCGAGGACACCGCCGCCCCGGTGCGCACCGATGGCAAGCTGGTGCTGGAGCACCCCCTCACCGCCGCCGACCTTGGCGCGGGCGATGCCACCCCGCAGGGCAGCGCCGAGCAGCTGGCCGGTGCCACCCTGCTGCGCCACCCCTCTGCCGGGAGCCTGTACCTGAATTTCTACTATGATCTGGGCAGCATCACCCCGGAGGAGCTGCAATACCTGAACCTGCTCACCGATGTGCTGGACGAGCTGGACACCCCCACCAATACCGCCCAGCAGCTGAACACCCTGCGCAGCACATGGCTGGGCGACAGCCGCGCCCAGCTGGACCTCTGGACCGGGCGGCAGGAGGGTGCCCCCTGCCACGCGAAACTTTCCCTCTGCCTGAGCCTGCTGGAGCGCAGCCTGGAAAAGGCGGTGGAGATCGGCGGCGAGTGGCTGTACGATACCATCCTTACCGGCACTGCCGCCGAAGCAGCCTATGCCCGGGTGGTCAGCCAGCTGAAATTGCGCATGGAGCAGCTGTTTATCCAGCAGGGCAACGAGTTTGCCTCCACCCGCGCCCGCGCTCATTATTATGTAGAGGGCGCTGCGGACGAAGCCTGCACCGGCGTGAGTTATTACCACTTCCTGTGCGGTCTGCTGGAAGAGGCCGACTGGGCAGCACTGGGCGCAAAGCTGGATACCCTGCGCAGCCGGGTGCTGCAAAACGCCGCCTTGACCGTCAGCCTGCACGGCACCGAGGACGCACTGGAAAAGCTGCGCGCCCTGCTGCCGGAAAGCCGCTTTGCCGCCGCCCGGCGCACCCCGGCGCAGCCCTACACCCAGCCTCTGACGCCCCCGGTGAACGAAGCCTTTATCATTGACGGCGGCGTGAACTACGATGTGCTGGCATGGCCCATGCCCCGGGACAGCCGCCGCCGGGTGCTGGCGCGGGTGATGAGCTACGAATACCTGTGGCACACCATCCGGGAGGTGGGCGGTGCCTACGGCACCGGCATGCTCTGTGCCGACGGCATCGAGTTTTTGTACACCTACCGGGACCCCCACCTGCGGGAAAGCTACGATACCTTTGCCGCCGCCCCTGCCGCCCTTGCCGCCCGGGACTACACCGCCCGGGATCTGGATGAGTTCATCGTGGGCACCGCCGCCAAGCTGGACACGCCCCGCAAGGCGCGTGCCGCTGCCCGGGAGCTGGATCACCGGTACTTCTGCGGCATCACGGACGAGATGCGCGCCGCCGACCGCAAGGCGCTGTGCAGCGTGGACGCCGCCCTGCTCAAAGCACAGGCCGCCGCCCTGTCTGATGTGTTGTCCGGCGGCGTGCGGGTGGCCTTTGGTAGCAAGGACGCCGTGGAAGCCGCGAAGGACCTGTTCGACCGGGTAGAGACGCTGTAAGCGTTTGCGCTGCGGGCGGAACGCTTTTGAATGCGCTCCGCGTTTGCTTTGCGCATATTCAGCGGAAATATTATTTTAAATTTTGGGTTTCTGAAAAGTCTGCGGACTTTTCAGAAACCCTTTTTTCACGGGAGGGGTCGTAAAGGCAAACGGCAGCTCCCGCGCCAGATTCCCCCTTTTGTCGCTACGCGACATCTTCCCCCGGAGCGGGGAAAGTCTTTCCTCAAAGGGAGAACCAAGCCGTCAGGCTCATTGCTGAAGTATTAGGCTTAATGAGAAAGCTTTCGGGCGTGCTCTCGGCTCTCCCCTTGGGAGAGCTGTCACCGCAGGTGACTGAGAGGGCGAACGCCGCCCTTTTTGCGTTTTTAGGCGTTGTCTGTTAAGTTTTTGAAAATTCGTGCCGGGGGCTTTGCAAAACCCGGTGGGTTTATGCTATATTTAAGTTGAAATATTTTGCATTCTGACAGAAAGGAAAAACGCCATGGAGCATTTTGTGGAGTTTGAAGATGTCTGTAAATATTACCAGACCGGCAGTGTGAAGATCGCTGCCGCCGACCACCTGAATTTCTATGTGGACAAGGGCGAGTTTTGCATCATCGTGGGGCCCTCCGGCGCGGGCAAGACCACCCTGCTGAACATTCTGGGCGGTATGGACAACTGCGACGAGGGCAACGTCTGGCTGGATGGCCGCAACGTGAGCCGCTTTTCGGCCCGGGAGCTGACCACCTACCGCCGGTATGATGTGGGCTTTGTGTTCCAGTTCTACAACTTGGTGCAGAACCTGACCGCGCTGGAAAACGTGGAGCTTGCCAGCGAGATCTGCCGCGACCCGCTGGACCCCGCCGAGACCTTGCGCAGCGTGGGGCTGGGCGAGCGGCTGAACAACTTCCCGGCGCAGCTTTCCGGCGGCGAGCAGCAGCGGGTGTCCATTGCCCGCGCACTGGCTAAAAACCCCAAGCTGCTGCTCTGTGACGAGCCCACCGGTGCGCTGGACTACCGCACCGGCAAGCAGGTGCTGGGTCTTTTGCAGGATACCTGCCGCAAGACCGGACGCACCGTCATTGTTATTACCCACAACACGGCACTGACCGGTATGGCTGACCGCATCATTCAGGTGCGCAGCGGCCGCATCGTGTCCAATCAGGTCAACGAGCATCCGGTGCCGGTGGAACAGATCGAGTGGTGAGTACTGTGCAGAAAAGTTACCGCAAAAATATCCTGCGCGAGATGAAAAGCAGCATCAGCCGGGTGGTGTCCCTGTTTGGCATCGTGGCGCTGGGGGTGATGATGCTCACCGGCCTGATGTGCATTGCCCCCGATATGCGCTCCGCTGGCCAGAAGTACTATGTGCAGCAGAATGTGTTCGACCTGCGGGTGCTGTCCACCCTTGGTCTCAGTCAGAGCGATATCGACGCCATTGCCGCTGTGGACGGCGTGGACGCCGTGCAGGCGGTGAAGTATCAGGACGTGGAGGGCCACTGGACAGGGGACGAGCAGACCACGGTGGCGCGGCTGTACCAGCTGCCTGACGACCCGCAGGCCGATACGCTGGAAAACATGAACCGCCCGGTGCTGCTGTCCGGCCGGATGCCGGAAGCTGCCGGGGAGTGCGTGGTGCACGTTATGGGCCACGGCAGCCCGGTGGAACTGGGCACCCAGCTGACCCTGCCGGAAGAGACCGAGGGGGTCAGCGGGCAGGTGTTCACGGTGGTGGGCACGGTGCAGGACCCGCTGCATTTTTCTACCGATTCCGAGAGCAGCACCGTGGGTGATGGCCAGCTGGACTATATCCTGTTTGTGCCGGAGGGCACTTTGACCGCTGACTATTATACGGTGTGCTATATCAAAGCGGAAAACGCCGGATTGTATGATAATTATTCCGATGAATATCAGGCCGCAGTGGATGCCGTAGCCGAAAACCTCAAGGCCATCCAGAGCGTGCAGTGCACCGCCCGGCGGGAAGAGCTGATGGACACCGCCAACGACAAGCTGACCGAAGCGCGCGCAGAGTACGACAGCCAGAAGGCCGAAGCCGAGCGCCAGTTCGCCGAGGCCGAGGCGAAGCTGGCAGACGCGCAGCAGCAGCTGGACGCCGCCAAGGCGCAGCTGGAAGCCGGCGAAAAGGAGCTTGCCGCCCAGAAAGCCGCCCTGCCGGACACCATGCAGAGCGGTGCCGACAAGCTGGTGAGCAGCGAGGAGCAGGTGCTGGAGTTTGAGGAGCAGCTGCAGCAGATCGAACTGCTGGTCAACCTGAAAAAGGTGGCAGACCCCCTGCTGACCTACGCGGAAGCCGCCCTGCGCAACGCCGAAAAGGCGCTGGACGAAGCCGAGCCGGAGGACGAGGATTACATTGAACTGCGGGATGCGCTGGCAAAGGCGCAGGCCGCTTACGACAACATCTATAACCAGCTGCAAGGCTATCAGCAGCAGCTGGACGCGGGCAAGCGGCAGATGTACCAGCAGGGGCTCATCTCCTCGCCGAACCTCTCCAACGACCAGCTGGTGACCGAAGCCAAGGCCGCCCTGCGCAAGATGAAATTGCAGCTTTTGCAGGGACAATTGCAGCTGACCACCGGCACTGCCAGTGCCTACACCCAGTTTGATGCCGCACAAAAGCAGCTGGAAGAAGGCTGGGCAGAGTATAACGCCGGGCAGACCCAGCTGGAAGAATCCCGCACCGAGTACGAGAGCCAGAAAGCCGAGGCAGAGCAGAAGCTGGCGGAGGGTCTTGCCCAGCTGAACGACGCCGAGGAGCAGGTGAGCCAGATCAAAAAGGGCGAGTGGTATGTGCTGGACCGCACCTCCACCATGAGCTGCGTCACCTTTGCCCAGTACGCCGACCGCATGGACGCCATTGCCCGGGTGTTCCCGGTGTTCTTCTTCCTTGTGGCGGCGCTGGTGGCTACCACCACCATGACCCGCATGGTGGACGAGAACCGCCTGCAAATGGGCACCTTAAAGGCACTGGGATACTCCAACTTCAGCATTGCGGGCAAGTATTTGTTCTACGCCCTGCTGGCTACCATACTGGGCAGCATCGTCGGCATGGTGGTGGGCTTTGTGGTGTTCCCCATCATTATCTGGAACGCCTATCAGATGGTGTTCACCCTGCCCACCTTCACCCTGCATTTCTACCCGGGCATGGCAGCTGCCAGCGTGGGCATCAGCGCCGCCGTCATCGGCTTTGCCACATGGTACGCCTGCCGTTCCAGTCTGGCCGAAAAGACCGCAGCTTTGCTGCTACCCCGGGCCCCGGTGGCGGGCAAGCGCATCCTGATGGAGCGCATCACCCCACTGTGGTCCCGGATGTCCTTCTCCCAAAAGACTACCGCCCGCAACCTGTTCCGGTATAAAAAGCGGTTCTTCATGACCGTGCTGGGCGTGGCGGGCTGCACCGCGCTGCTGCTCATCGGCTTCGGCATTCAGGATTCCCTGCTGCCCATCGTCACAAAGCAGTCTACTGAGTTGACCCACAACGATATGTCCGTCACCCTCAGCGACCCCAAAGCCCTGACCATGGAGCAGGGGCTGGCGGAGGAGCTGAACAGCAACAGCGCCGTGCAGAACTGGAGCGCGGTGTATACCAAATCCACTACCATCTACAATGCCGCAGGCGAGAGCGCAAGCGTGAGCATCGTGGCTGCCGCCAAGGACAGCGACCTGACCCGGTACATCACCTTCCGCACCCGCAAGGGGCACAAGACCATCAGCTTTGACAGCGGCAGCGCCATCCTGACCGAAAAGACCGCCGAGAATCTGGGCCTGCACACCGGCGATACCTTCTGGGTGGAGAACACCAAGGGCACCCGGGTGGAACTGACCCTGACCGGCATTACCGAGAACTATATGTTCACCCGGCTGTACCTCCCCCGCGCACAGCTGGAAAGCCTGCTGGGCACGGAGGATATCCCGTGGAACACGGTCTACGGCCAGACTAATTGCACCGATGCTGCCGGGTACAACGCCCTGCGCACCGACCTGCTGGACTGCAACTACGTCAGCAGCATCAGCTTTACCGAGGAGACCACCGAGCTGTTCGATAACCTCATCGTCAGTCTGAGCTATGTGGTGGTGCTGATCATCATCTGCGCGGCGGCGCTGGCGGCTGTGGTGCTGTATAACCTCATCAGCGTCAACCTTGGGGAGCGCAAAAAGGAGCTGGCGACCATCAAGGTGCTGGGCTTCTACGATCAGGAAGTGTACCGCTACATCTTCCGCGAGATCGAGCTGTTGGCGCTCATCGGCTCCGGCGTGGGTCTGGCGCTGGGTGTGCCGCTGCACAAGTTCATCATCCTGACCGTGGAGATGGATCAGCTGATGTTCATCCGCACCATCGCCCCCCGCAGCTATCTGCTGGCGGTGGCGCTGACCATGGTGTTTACCGTGGTGGTCTGCTTTGTCATGCGGCGGCACGTCCGGCGCATCAGCATGGTGGAAAGCATGAAGGCCCCGGAGTAATTACAAAAGCAAAACCATAAAAAGCACCCCCTGCGGCCTGTACGGGCAGACCGCAGGGGGTGCTTGACTTTTAGATGCTCAAAGAATTAGAGGAACACATACTTGAGGATGAACAGCACGGTGAGCACATACATCAGCGGGCTGATCTTCTTCTCCTTGGCCTTGCCGGTGATCACATTGATGATGGTCCAGGAGATAATGCCGATGGCGATACCCTCGGAGATGCTGTATGCGGTGGGCATAGCCAGAATGGTCAGGAAGGCGGGGATGCCCTCGCTGGGATCATTGAAGTCGATCTTGACGGCAGAGCCCATCATGTAGAAGCCTACGATGATCAGAGCCGGAGCGGTAGCAAAGCTGGGGATGGTGAGGAACAGCGGGCTGAAGATGGTAGCCAGCAGGAACAGCACACCGGTGGTCATAGCGGTCAGACCGGTGCGGCCGCCCTCGGTAACGCCGGAGGCGCTCTCCACGAAGGTGGTGGTGGTGGAAGTGCCCAGCACAGCGCCCACGCAGGTGCCGATGGAGTCTGCCATCAGTGCGCCCTTAATGTTGGGCAGGCGGCCATCCTCGTCCAGCATATCAGCCTTGGAGGCCACGCCGATCAGGGTGCCCAGCGTGTCGAACAGGTCCACGAACAGGAAGGAGAACATCACGGCGAAGAAGTTCAGCAGGCCGACACCGGAGAAGTCGGTCTTGAACACCTGACCAAAGGTCTCGCCCAGTGCGGAGAAGTCGAAGCTGACAAAGGCGGTGGGGATCACGGAGTACATGCCGGCTTCCACATCGGGGACGTAGATGCCGGTCAGCTCGCACACGATGCCCAGCAGCCAGGTGATCAGGATGCCGTACAAGATGCCGCCCTTGACCTTTTTGACCAGCAGAATGGCGGTGATGACCACCCCCAGCAGAGCCAGAATGGCGCCCACGCCCACGCTGTGGAAGGTTGCGCCCTTGAAGTGCTGGTAGGTGACCAGCGTGGAATCGCTGTTGACGATCAGCTTGGCGTTCTGCAGGCCGACAAAGGCCACGAACAGGCCGATGCCCACGCTGACGGCGCTCTTCAGGGTCATGGGAATGGCGTTGAAGATGCCCTCGCGCACATTGGTCAGGGACAGTGCAATGAAGATGATGCCCTCAACAAAGACGGCCATCAGAGCCAGCTGCCAGCTGTAGCCCATGGTCAGCACGACCGTGTAGGCAAAGTAGGCGTTCAGGCCCATGCCGGGAGCCAGTGCAAAGGGGTAGTTGGCCAGCACAGCCATCAGTGCGGTGGCAATAAAGGATGCCAGCGCGGTGGCGATCAGCACAGCCTTGGAATCCATGCCCGCTGCGGACAGGATGTTGGGGTTGACGGCAAGGATGTAAGCCATGGTCATGAAGGTGGTGATACCGGCCATGATCTCGGTCTTTACATCGGTGTGGTTTTCTTTCAGGTGAAAGAACTTTTCTAACATGAGAAACCTCCTGCTTCCAATAAAACACTCCGCCGGTTGCGGACGGCGGAGAAAGAACAGCTTCCATTCTATCAGCTGAAAACGTTTTTGTCCACATCGGAAACACACAAATTTCGCAATTCGTTCAAGTTTTCTTAAATAAGTATGACTTATCTCACAAAAAATCTGGCATATTTTAGTAATTTGGACGAAATGCAGGCAATTTGTTCAGAAAAAGTGTTTGCGAAAAAACTCCCCCAATCTAGGATGGGGCCTTTGGCATGGCGGTACAGTTTTCAGCTCAAGTGCAAAGTTTGCGGGCGCGCCAGAGGCGCCCTCTCCGAGGGAGCTGGCAAAGCCGTCAGGCTTTGCCTGAGGGAGTTAAATCGTTCCACGCAAAAAAGCCCCCGCACGCAGGGTGCAGGGGCTTTGGAACAGCTTTTTACTTGCGGTTTGCCAGCAGGTTCTCGATCTTCTTCAGGGGGTCGATGATGCTGGAAACGGACATATCGTGGTTCAGTGCCACCACAAAGTAGGCAGCGTACTTGGAAACGTCCACGTCCACATACCAGTCACGGGTCAGCAGCTCGGGCATACGGTAGGTCAGGTTGGTGCCCACAACGTAGGTCAGGGTGCCGTCTGCCACAGCCTTGTCGAACTTCTCCAGACCGCTGGTGAACAGGGGGAAGGTGGCGTTGGCGATGATGTTGGCAGCGCCGCGCTCCTTCAGGTTGCTGGCGACCTCCAGCATGCTCTCGCCGGAAGCAATGATATCGTCCGCGATAAAGACGGTCTTGCCCTCTACGCTCTCGCCCAGATACTCATGGGCAACGATGGGGTTGCGGCCGTTCACCACGCGGGTGTAGTCGCGGCGCTTGTAGAACATACCCAGGTTGCAGCCCAGCACGCTGGAGAAGTACATGTTGCGGTTCATAGCGCCCTCGTCCGGGCTGACCACGGTGAACTTCTCCTTATCGAAGGACAGGCTGGGGTCCTTCTTCAGCAGGCTCTTGAGCACCTGATAGGTGGGCATGGCGTTATCAAAGCTCATCAGGGGCACTGCGTTCTGCACGCGGGGGTCGTGTGCATCAAAGGTGATGATGTTGCGCACGCCCATGGTCTGCAGCTCCTGCAGGGCCACAGCGCAGTCCAGGCTCTCGCGCACCACGCGGCGGTGCTGGCGGCCGCCGTACAGGCTGGGCATGATGACGGACACGCGGTGTGCCTTACCGGCCACAGCCTGGATCAGACGCTTCAGATTTGCAAAGTGGTCGTCCGGGGACATGTGGTTCTCGTAGTTGAACAGCTTGTAGGTGACGCTGTAATTGCCCGGGTCCACCACGATAAAGATATCGTCGCCGCGGACAGACTCCTTGACCAGACCCTTGGCATCGCCGCTCTGGAAGCGGGGGCAGTCGCAGGAAATAATGAAGGTGTCTTTTTCAATTCCGGCAGCCTTTGCCCAACGGACAAGGTGCTTGTCGATCAGGCCGGTCAGCTCCTCGGCACCGGGGCAGGCGATCAGCCGCATATCCGCCACACTGGGCTGCTCAAAGAAGGACTTAGGGGAAATTTCAATAGACATAGTCACATAACTCCTTATTGCTGTTTACCATCCGTACCATGCACACAAGTGCGCATATCTAGTTTTATTTTATCACATTTTGTCGATTGTTCCATATCAATTTGTTTCATGTGTAGATTTTCTGCGCCTTGCACAGCTGTTTTTCTTTTTCCTTCAAGAGAATGTGAGTTTCTTACAAAAACGCGACCAAATCTTTACCGTTTCGCAACGTTCCTCTGATTTTCGAGGAAAAGTAGGACTTTTTTACCATTTCCTTTTCTTTCCCCGTGACGCAAAAAGACCGCTGCACGGTCGGGTGCAGCGATCTTTCTTCACTTACCTTCTATCAGGCAGAGCTTCTTTTTTACAGGGCAGCTACGGCAACCTTCAGGGCATCCACGCGGTCGGTGTTCTCCCACTTCACGCCCAGATCCTCGCGGCCCATGTGGCCGTAGGCAGCCAGCTGGCGGTAGATGGGCTTGCGCAGGTCCAGCTCGCGGATGATGGCGGCGGGGGTCAGGTCAAACACCTTCTCCACTGCCTGCTCGATCTTCTCGTCTGCCACCGTGCCGGTGCCGAAGGTATCCACCATGATGGACACAGGCTTTGCCACGCCGATGGCGTAGGCTACCTGCACCTCGCACTGCTTTGCCAGACCCGCAGCCACGATGTTCTTGGCCACCCAGCGGGTAGCGTAGGCTGCGCTGCGGTCCACCTTGCTGGGGTCCTTGCCGGAGAAAGCACCGCCGCCGTGGCGTGCATAGCCGCCGTAGGTGTCCACAATGATCTTACGGCCGGTCAGACCGGTATCGCCCTGCGGGCCGCCCACAACAAAGCGGCCGGTGGGGTTGATGTAGTACTTGGTGTTCTCGTCCAGCAGCTCGGCGGGGATGGTGGCCTTGATGACCTTTTCCATCACGTCTGCCCGCAGCTGCTCCATGCTCACGCTCTCGCTGTGCTGGCTGGAGATGACCACAGCGTCCACGCGCACGGGCTTGTTGTTCTCGTCGTACTCCACAGTCACCTGACTTTTGCCGTCCGGGCGCAGGTAGTCCATCTCGCCGCTCTTGCGCACTTCGGTCAGGCGCTTTGCCAGCTTGTGGGCAAGGCTGATGGGCATGGGCATCAATTCGGGGGTCTCGTCGCAGGCATAACCAAACATCATGCCCTGATCGCCTGCACCGCCCACCTGATCGTTGGTGCCCAGTGCAATGTCGGGGCTCTGGCCATCAATGTTGGAGATGACGGCGCAGGTGTCGGCGTCAAAGCCGTACTTTGCGCGGGTGTAGCCGATATCGGCCACCACCTCGCGGACGACCTTCTGGAAGTCCACATAGCAGCTGGTGGTGATCTCGCCCATGATATGCACAAGGCCGGTGGATGCGCAGGTCTCGCAGGCCACGCGGGCGTCGGGGTCGTGGGTCAGGATCTCGTCCAGGATCGCATCAGAGATCTGGTCGCAGATCTTGTCAGGATGTCCCTCGGTGACGGACTCCGAAGTAAACAGGTGTCTAGCCATTTTTTGCCTCCTAAATGTTGCAGTTACGTGTATTTACCATTCCATCAAGTTTGTTCTGAAAAATAAAAGCGCCCAGAGCCGAAAGCTCTGAGCGTTGCACTCTTATCTTCCGGTTTCCCGCAGGATTTGGCACCTTACGCTCTCGCGCAGGTTGTCGGGCTTCACAGGGCCTGTCCCCTCAGCCGCTCTTGATAAGTCGGTATTCAATTGGTACGCTCCATATTCTATCATTGCAGCGTCAGATTGTCAAGATAAGTCGCACTTATTTTAGACATTCCTTTTAAATTGATGGAGCACTTCCCTGCTCCGGTGCGGCATGACCGTCCCGGGCGGCGTGGAAGGCGCGCTTTTCCGCGTACATCCGCTGATCCAGCTCCACCAGAAACTTCTCCACGCTGCCGCCTTCGTACTTTGCCACACCGGTGGAGAAGGACAGCTGAAAGCTGCCCGCCGGGGCGGTGGCGTTATAGTGCTGCACCCGCTGCTCGATGGCGGTGCAGGTCTTATCCAGTATCTCCTCCGAGCCGTGACGGATCAGCACCATGAACTCATCGCCGCTCATGCGGATGGCTACCGAGTTTGCCGCCAGCGCCCCGGACAGGATGTGACCGATCTCCTGAATGGCCCGGTCGCCCTCGGCGTGACCGTAGGTGTCGTTGATCTCCTTGAAGCAGTTCACGTCCATCATGATGCCGTAAACGTCCTTCTCCTGCATGGCGTGGATGCGGTCCAGACAGTAGTTCATGTACTTGCGCCCAAACAGACCGGACAGCTCGTCGGTATAGCCCCGCAGGCTGCGGGTCTGGCTGTCTATAAACACAAAGGCGATGGCCACCGACAGCCAGCCGAAAGCCATGCCGTAGAACACGCCCTGTAACACCGTGCCCACCGCACAGGTGACCGCGAAGTAGTACACCGGGAAAAACTCCACCGTAACGCCATCGCGCCTTGCCTTATGCACCTGCCACACGCTCTCGGCATAATAGCCGAACAGCAGCAGATAGAGCAAAATATTCAGCGGACCACGATGGTAAACGTTGTCTGCGGAGATGTTAAAGATCCATCCCATACCGAAAAGGTTTGCCAGCAGCAATAGCAGAACAGCCAGCAGCGGCACACCCAGCATCAGGTGCTTTTTGCGCAGGCGTCCGGTGCTGCGGTAGACCCGGAAGTCCACATACAAACACCACGCATAGCCCACGCTCACGGTAGCGCCGGTGCAGACGGTGTTGGTGAGGTACAGCCAGAACCGGCTTGCCGCGCCGGGCACGCCGTCCAGCAGAAAGCTGATCGTCTCTGTTACCTGTGCCAGCAGCGTCACCACCAGTATCCGGCAAAACAGCGCTGTTCCAACGCTGTTTTTGCTCTCGCCGCGCACCCGCAGCAAAAGCAGAAAGCTTACCAGCACCGCCCCTGTGCCATTGGCCACAAGGATCTCGGGTATATTCATTGCATTTCCTCCTCTGCCCGCCTTACCCCATAAAGCGGGCAGTCCCCAATTTTATACAGTGTCTATCTGTATTATACACCCTGCCGCGCCCTGCTTGCAAGGCTTAGGCGCAAAAAAGGCCGCTGCACAGCAATTTGTGCAGCAGCCTTTGAGGAAATCATCCTTTGCAGTTCAGCCAAGCCCAGAGCTTCGCCGAAATACTTTTTTGCAGAAAGCTTAGTAGCCCTTTGCCTGCTCGCCGTTCAAAATCTTGACAGCGCGGGAGGTGCCCAGACGGTCAGCGCCCAGTGCAAGGAAGGTCTCCATATCCTCCACGGTGGAAATGCCGCCGGCAGCCTTGACCTTGCAGCGGCCATGCACGCCCTTGACCATCAGCTCCACATCGTGGAAGTTGGCACCGGCGGTGGAAAAGCCAGTGCTGGTCTTGATGTAGTCGGCACCAGCCTCGCAGACGATGTCGCACATCTTTTCCTTCTCTTCCTCGGTCAGCAGGCAGGTCTCGATGATGACCTTCAGGATCTTATCGCCCACAGCCTGCTTCACGGCACGGATATCCTCGCGGACAGCATCGTACTCCTTGTTCTTCAGGCGGCCGATGTTGATGACCATATCCACCTCGGCTGCGCCGTTCTCGATGGCAGTCTTGGCTTCAAAGGCCTTGCTGGCGGTATCCATGGCACCCAGAGGGAAGCCCACCACGCAGCACACGGGGATGCGGCCCGCCATATACTCCACAGCCTGCTTGACGTAGCAGGTGTTGATGCAGACGGATGCGGTGTGGTTTGCAATGGCTTCGTCACACAGCTGCTGGATCTGGGGCCAGGTAGCCTCCGGCTTCAGCAGGGTATGATCGACATGGGACAGGATCTCTTCGCGGTTCATGCTCGTTCCTCCGTTGTTTTACTTGCTGGCACGGCGCACCTTTGCCATGCCCACAGCGCTGAGTGCGATCGCAGTCACCGATGCCGTTGCACCAATGATGCCCAGCACCAGACCAGAGACCAAGAATGCGAACCCTTTCAGACCACGTTTCATAATACCGTACCTCCTAAATTATATTGGATATTTTCTCCGCCTGCGGCGGAGAAAATATCTCACTTGCGATTTTTAAAGATGATCAGCTTGCTGAACACATAGTTCAGCACCACGACCACCACGTTGGAGAACACCTTGACGCACAGACCCCACAGCTCCTGCGCGTTATAGCTGACAAAAATCGCCGTAGGGCCGTCTGCGCCGCCAATGATGGCAACGCCCGCTGCCGATGCTGCTGCCGAAGCCGCCGCGCCGGTGTAGCTTACCCCGGACGGGATAAAATGTCCGATCAGACCATCTATCAGCGCTGCGCCCTGCGCCGCCAGCAGATTGCCGCCCACGATCATGATCACAGCGTCCAGCACCATGGTGCCCAGACGGCAGGTGACAAAGGTGCCGAACTCCTTGGCCATGGCTTTGCCGGTGGTCCTGCTGCGGAACACGAACGCCCGGTTAGTGCAGTAGGCAAACAGGATGCACAAGGCGTTATCCAGCACATTGCCCCAGCTGTTGGCGGCGGTGTAGCCGAACAGCTGGCTGAACAGCGCGTACAGCACAATATTCAGCAGGGTAGTCAGCACGCCGAAGATCAGGTAACTGAGCACTTCCCAGTGCTTTTTGACGAATTTTATCATGGTTTTATTAACAAAAACAGCCCCGCCGCCGTTTTCCCGGCAACGGGGCTGCAGATCGCATTGTGTCAGAAGCTATGCTTTTGCACGAAGGGCTGATTACTCAGCGTCGTCGTTCAGCAGAGCCTTCATGGACAGGCTGATGCGCTTCTTGTCGAAGTCAACATCCAGCAGCTTCACATCGACCATATCGCCGACCTTCAGTGCGTCAGAGACCTTCTCAACGCGGTCATTGCTGATCTCGCTGATGTGGACCAGACCGTCAACACCCGGCAGGATGCGGACGAATGCACCAAACTTGGTCAGAGAAACGACCGGAGCGTGGAAGGTGCTGCCGATGGGGTAGTTGTTCTTCAGCTGCTCCCAGGGGTTGTCCTCGGACTTCTTGTAGCCCAGAGAGACCTTGTGGTTCTCGGTGTCGATGTCCTTGACATACACTTCGATGGTGTCACCAACGGAGACGACCTCGGAGGGGTGCTTGATGCGGTTCCAGCTCAGCTCGCTGATGTGGCACAGGCCGTCAACACCACCGATGTCAACGAATGCACCATAAGAGGTCAGGCTCTTGACAACGCCGGTGTAGCTCTTGCCCACCTCAACGTTTGCCCAGAACTCCTCGCGCTTTGCCTTGTTCTGCTCAGCGGTCACCTTGTTGATGCTGCCCACGATCTTGCGGCCGGAGCACTCGGTGACGACCAGCTGAACGTGCTGGCCGACCAGAGCAGTGTAGTCCTCGTCGCGGCGCATAGTGGCCTGAGAACGGGGAACGAACACCTTGACGCCCTTGACGTTGACGACAACGCCGCCCTTATTGAACTCGGTAACATCGCCCTCGACGACTTCACCGGATTCTGCTGCCTTGGCGATCTCTTCCATGCCCTTGCGAGATGCGAGCTTCTTGCGGGAGAGCTGGATGACGCCATCCTGATCCATAACCTTCTCGACGATGAGGTCCAGCTCATCGCCAACCTTCACCAGGTCTTCGACCTTGGCGGAGGAATCATCGGTCAGCTCGCTCAGCTTGACAAAGCCGGTCTGCTTCGCACCGATATCCACCTGGATCTCGTTGGCAGAGATGCTGGTCACGATTCCTTTCACAATACTGCCTGCATGAACACGCTTTTCCTCGGATGCGTTCAGCATCTCCTCAAAGCTCATGCTGTCATTGATTTCTGCGCTCATACTGTTAAGTACCTCCTCAATAATAGACGATGGCGTTGAAGCCCCGGCTGTGACGCCCGCCGTCTTTACATCTGCAAACCATTCCGGCCGAAGTTCGCTCGCTGTCTCGACCGTTACGGCTCGCGTGTGCTTTGCGGCGACCTGTACCAGCTTTTGGGTATTGGAAGAATGATGACCGCCAATGACAACAATGATGTCGCATTGTTGGCTGAGGTCTTCCGCTTCCTGTTGCCTCGCCCACGTCGCATTACATATTGTATCAAAAATTCGGGCGTTTGTATAGGCTTTTTTGAGAAACTCCGAACTTTCTTTCCATTTTGTTACCTGAAATGTGGTCTGTGCAACTGCAAAAAGGGGTTTTTGGGGGTCAGAAGGGCCTTTCCACGCCTCTAACTCGGCTAAATCGGCAAAAACGAACACCTCACCCCGGGTGTGTCCCACGATGCCCTGCACCTCCGGGTGGGTCTTATCCCCCGCCACCAGCAGCACCGCACCCTCTTTTTCAGCCTGCGCGGCAATGCGCTGGATCTTCTGCACAAAGGGGCAGGTAGCGTCATGGTACGGGATGCCGTTTGCCTCCAGCTCGTCGTAAACGCTACGGGGCACCCCGTGGCTGCGGATGACCACCTCGCACCCGGCAGGCACATCCTGCACGGTGTTTACCACCTGTGCCCCCTTGCGCCGCATATCCTCCACCGCCTGCGGGTTGTGGATCAGCGGGCCCAGTGTCGCTACTTTATGTCCCTCGGCCAGCAGGCCGTAGGTCAGTTCCACGGCACGGTTCACGCCAAAGCAAAACCCCGCCGTTTTCGCCAAATGGATCTCCATCTCTTACGCTCCCATCTTTTCCCATGCTTCCAGCAGTGCCTGTTTGTTGGCCCGGAGTTTTTTGGTATCCCGGCGGCCCTCCATGGCAAACTGTTCTGCGGGCATCGGCTCACCGTAGATCACCCGCACCTTGCAGAACAGGTGCATTCTTCCGTCCGGAGTGTCGTACAGGATGCGGCAGGGCACAACGTCCACCCCCGCCTCGGCGGCAATGACAAAAAGGCCGCTCTTGGGGGGCAAGAGCTTGCCCTCCTTTTCGCGGGTGCCCTCCGGGAAGATGAGCAGGGTCTCGCCCTGCTTGCAGGCCTCCACCGTCTGGGAGATGACCGCCATCTCGTCCTTGGTGCCGCGTACGCACACGCCGCCGCAGCAGCGGAAGAACCAGGTCAAGAAGGCGTTGATCTCGAACAGCTCCTTTTTGGCGAACACCACCATCCGCCTGCCCCACCGGGTGACAACGATGAACACCGGGTCGATGGCAGACACATGGGTGGGCGCAAGGATGCAGCCCTTCGTCTGCACCTTTTTCAGGTTTTCGCGTCCCTCCACCCGGATGCGGAAGCCGATGTGCCACACAAGCCACGCAAGGGGCACCAGAATATAATATAGTACCATTTTTCTATTCCTGTCCTGTTTGTTGTATCAGCCGATCTTTTTGGCAATAATCTGCTTCATGGCGTCAAGGCTCTGCTCAAAATCCAGTTCCGAGGTATCCAGCAGCACGGCGTCCTCTGCCTGCTTCAGCGGAGCGGCGGCGCGGTGGGTGTCCTGATAGTCCCGCTGCTTCACGTCTGCCAGCACTTCCTCGTAGGGGGTGTCGATGCCCTTGGCCTGATACTCCTTCCAGCGGCGGGTAGCGCGTGCCTCCGGGCTGGCAGTCAGGAAAATTTTCACCGTAGCGTCCGGCAGCACCACCGTGCCGATATCCCGGCCGTCCATCAGCACATCCTGTTTTTTGGCCATGCTGCGCTGCAAGTCCAGCAGAAATGCCCGCACGGCAGGGTTTGCACCCACGGCAGAGGCTGCCATGCCCGCCTGCTCAGTGCGGATGGCGGTGCTCACGTCCTCGTCCTTCAAGTAGATGTGCTGCTCGCCCGCAATGGACGCCAGCCGCAACTCAATTTCCGGCAGCAGAGCATCCACCGCCGCGTTGTCCTTGGGGTCCTTGCCCGCGCGCAGGGCGTACAGGCCGATGGCGCGGTACATTGCACCGGTGTCCACATAGATATAGCCCAGCTCTGCCGCCAGACGGCGTGCCAGAGTGGATTTGCCTGCGCCCGCAGGCCCATCGATCGCAACAGATACCATGATATGTTCTCCTTATTTATATATAGTACACAGGAAAAGCCGTTTCACTGCGTTTGACGTGCTCCCGTCAGCCGCCCGCAATAGCCTTCCCCCGGTCGGGGGAAGGTGGCTGCGAACACAGTGAGCAGACGGATGAGGGCGCGGACAAACAGCAGCTGTCCACATTTTTTCTTTTTTACAGATTATTCGCAAAGCTCTGCGCGGTGCAGAAAGCGATCTGCAGATTGTAGCCGCCGGTGTAGGCGTCCACGTCCAGCACCTCGCCCGCAAAATACAGTCCCAGCGCCTTTTTGCTCTGCATGGTCTTGGGGTCTACCTCCCGCACCGATACGCCGCCGCTGGTGATGACTGCGTGGGCAAGGTCGCCCCGGGCGTCAATGGACACCTGCCAGTGCTTGACCAGCTGCACCAGCTCCCGCTTTTGCTCCCGGGTGATCTGGTTTGCCTTGGTGGCGGGGTCGATGCCCCAGCGCGCCACCATCACCGGCTGCATACTGGAGGGCAGCAGCTTGACCAGCGCACCCTGCGCCGCGTGGTTTGCCAGCAGGGCAAAGTCCCGGGTGATGCGGTCGTACAGCTGCTCCTCGCTCAGGGCGGGCTTTAGGTCGATCTCCGCGATGTACCTGTGTTTTTTCATATCCCCCAGATGGCTGGACGCGCTCAAAGTCAGCGGCCCGCTGATGCCAAAGTGGGTAAACAGCATCTCGCCCTGCTCGTCAAAGATGGCCTTGCCGTCCTCCAGCAGGGTCAGGGTGACGTTTTTCAGCGCCAGACCCATCATCTTTTTGCAGTCCGGGTCCCGGCTGACAAGGCTGACCAGACTGGGCACCGGCTCCACAAGGGTGTGCCCTGCCTGCTGCGCCAACTTGTAGCCATCGCCGGTAGAGCCGGTGGTGGGGTAGCTCACGCCGCCGGTAGCCACCAGCACCGCGTCCGCCCGGTACTCCCTGCCGGAAGTGCCCCGCACGCCCACGCAGCGCAGCGCCGGGCCTGCTTTTTTCTTTTTGGGGTGGCGCGGGTTTTCCGGTGCCGCCGGGGCGGGCTCTGCCTCGGGCACGACCTCTTCCAGCAGCAGCTTTTTTGCGCCGTCATAGACGATGTCGGCGTCCTGCGCATAGCGCAGCAGCGCCTGCCGGATTTCCTCAGCCTTATCCGATACCGGGAACACCCGGCGTCCGCGCTCCACCTTCAGCTCCACGCCCAAGGCTTCGAACAGCTCCATGGTCTTTGCCGGAGGGAACGCTCCCAGCGAGGAGTACAGAAAGCGCGGGTTCGTGCGCACATGGCGCAAAAACTCCTCTGCCGGGCAGTCGTTGGTCACATTGCAGCGCCCCTTGCCGGTGACAAGGATCTTCTGCCCGGGCTTGTCGGTATGCTCCAGCACTGTTACCTGATGTCCCTGCCGCACGGCGGCACCCGCCGCCATCAGTCCGGCTGCCCCGGCTCCCACGATCAAAACCCTTGCCATCTGTCATCCTCCCAAAATCGCCTTTTAACTCTATTGTATCATACCAGAAACCCCACACAAAAGCAATGCAGTGCCGCAGGAAATGAATGGATTTTCGGTTCTTTGCCCTCTTGACAAAGCCGCCGGGCTGCTGTATTCTTTTTACAGACCGTTAGTTTGTAAAAAGGAGCATCTGCCATGCCGCGCAACAAATACCCGGAACAGACCGTGGAAAAGATTTTAGACGCCGCCGCCCTGCTCTTCATTCAGAAGGGCTACCAGAATACCACCCTGCAGGACATCATCGATGCCACAAAGCTTTCCAAAGGGGCGGTGTACCATCACTTTCGCTCCAAGGAGGAGATTGCGCAGCGCGTCGGTGACCGTTTGGGCGACCAGATGTGGGAGCCGCTGCGCCATATCCGGGACGACCCGGCTCTGACCGGGCTGCAAAAGCTGCAGGCGGTGTTTGCAGCATCCTTTGCCGGGCAGCGGCAGCAGCAGATCGCGCAGACTTTGCCGCACCTGTGCAGCAACCCGCAGTTCCTTGCCATGGAACTGACCAACATTGAAGCGCATCTGGCCCCGGAATGTATTGCACCCATGATCCGGCAGGGCATGGCGGACGGCTCCATCCACACTGCTGATGCCAATGCGCTGGCCGAAGCGCTGTTCGTGCTGGCAGACATCTGGCTTTCTCCCCAGACGCGCCCCACCACGCCAGCCCAGCAGCGGGCACGGAACGTCGTGTTTCAGCAGATGACCCATGCGCTTGGGCTGGACCTTTTGACGGATGCACAGGCCGAACAGCTGGTGCAGCTGTGCACACCGGTCAAAGACTGAATTTTCCGGGCGGAACGCTCCGCCCTTTTTTGTACGCAGATACAGACCAACGGTCTGTAAGTAAAAAATAGGAGGTTCTCATGAACACTTTTTTCCTCATCGTCCTCGGGCAGATCATCTCCCTGTTCGGCAATGCCGCCCTGCGGTTTGCGCTGCCGCTGTATCTGCTGCGGCAGACTGGTTCTGCTGCGCTGTACGGCGGCATCACCGCGCTGGCCATGCTGCCTGCTCTGGCCGGAATGCTGACCGGCGGCGCGCTGGCAGACCGCTGCCGTAAAGCCCGCCTGATGGCGCTGCTGGATCTGGTGACCGCCGGTATTTCGGCGGCAGCCGCTGCCGGACTGCCGCATCTGCCGCTGCTTCCGCTGATCCTGACCGTGCTGGGCAGTCTGTACGCCATCCAGGGGCTTTACCAGCCCGTGGTACGCGCCTGTCTGCCCCTGCTGCTGAACGGCACCCAGCTGCTGCGCGGCAACGCGGTCATCCAGCTGGTGGATACCGTGGACGAGCTTCTCGGTCCCCTGCTGGGTGCTGTTCTGTTGGAGCACCTCGGCATCCGGGGTCTGCTGGCGCTCTGCGGCGGCTGCTTTGCACTTTCCGCCGGGATGGAGTTCTGCCTGCGCATTCCACAGGATGTCCTCCGGGGCACAAAGCTCTCGCTCCGTTCTCTGTGGGCTGACCTGCGGGAAAGTGCGCAGTTTCTCACCGGGCAGGCTGCGGTGCTGCGGCTAGCTGCCGCCATGGCGGCTGTAAACCTGCTGGAAGTCCCCGCCCTCACTGTGGGCATTCCGGTGCTGGTGGTGCAGACCCTGCAAAAAAGTGATGCCTCCCTTGGCCTTGTGCAGGCAGTGCTGAGCGCGGGCGGCATTTTAGGCGGCGTGCTGGCCGGAACCGTCTTTGTCCGGCATCCCATCCGCAGCGGCACTCGTCTTTTGTTGGCGCTCAGCGGCGTGTGCGCCGCGCTGGGTCTTGCCCTCCGGGTGCCCACACTTCAATTCGGCAGCATTCTGGTGCTGGGGGCCATGTTTATGGCCGTGGCGGCGCTGTTCAATGTGTGGTTTTTTGCGCAGCTGCAAGTGTTAGTGCCGCAGGCACAGCTGGGCAAGACGACCGCCTGTCTCTCCGTGCTGGCCTGCCTGACTCAGCCCATTGGGCAGGCAGCCTATGGCAGCGCCTTCCAGCACTGGGCTGCGCACCCGGCAGATGTCCTGCTGGCATCCGGGGTGCTTTCGGCACTGGTCCTCTGGCTGCTGCAAACGCGCCGTACCGCCTGACGCAGCAAAAAAGGAGCCGCTATTGCAGCCCCTTTTATAGTTTGCTTACTCCGGCAGCTTTGCCGGGTCGAGATAGCTTTCGCCCTGCTTTACCTCTACATGGATGTGGCTCTCCTCGGCGCACTCGCAGCCGACAGTGCCCACCGCGCCCAGCTTCTGCCCGGCGGTCACGGTATCCCCCGCCTTTACGGCAGGGTCGGCCACGCCGCACAGCCGCCAACTGCGGCCAGCGGCATCCTCCAGCACCACCACGGTGCCCCAGTTGCCCTCTGCCCCGGCAGACACCACCTTGCCCGCCACGGGTGCCGCTACCGCTGCGCCCTGCGTGCAGGCGTAGTCCACGCCGTTGTGGGTGCGCCAGTCGCCAAGGGTCTTGTTGTAGACCAGCTCATCGCCGCTGAAGGCGTTGAGCACGCGCCCCGGCATAGAGGGCGCGGCGGCAGGCTGTGCCGAACTGCTGGCAGGCGAGGATGCGCCTTGCAGTGCCGAGGGTTCGCGCAGCGAACCAGAGCCAGACTGCGCACCAGAGGACGCCCCAGAGGGCGTCTGCTGCGGCACATCTGCCTTGCTGTTTGCAACGTCGGTCGCGGGCTGCTGCCATGTGGTATCCTCCTGTGCGTCCCAGTCTGGTTCTTCTTCCGGGGTGGTCTGTTGGGTGGTGCCGGGGGCGTTTAGCCCATCCAGACTTTTTTGCAGTTCTGCCCGCAGGGCGCGCACCGCCCACACCCCCGCCGCAGCCGCAGCCAGCAGGCTTGCGGTCAGCAGCAGGGCAAAGCCCTTGCCGTGCAGAAATTTTTTGATCTGCTCCATGCTTGTTACTCCCATCTGTCCGTTTTGTGTACGGGGTCTTTTTCTGGGTTTAGTGTGGGACAGCGGCGGGCGGTTTATGCAAGGGGCCAAAAAAGACACGCAAAAAGGCTGAGCAGCCGCTTTTTTTGCAGCTGCTCAGCCCTGCTATACCCTGTTTTTGGTTACTTGCGTGCGATCATTTCGGTATAAGCCAGCACCAGCGGGCCTACGCCCTTGGCGTCGTTGCAGACCACCGGCTCGCTGAAGTAGTAGGCCAGAGAACCATCACGGTGATCCTTGCCGCCCAGACCTGCCACAAGGCAGATGCCGTCCAGCTGCAAGCTGCCATCCGGGTTCTTGGACAGATACCGGTCGCAGGTGCCGTAGAAGGCCTTCTCTGCCCATGCAGCCATGCGTTTGGGCAGGTAGCCCAGACGCACGCCCTTGAGTACCGCGTAGGTGAACAGGGCGGTGCCGCTGGTCTCCAGATAGTTGCCCTCGGCCTCCGGGTGGTCGATGACCTGCCAGAACATCCCGCTCTGCTCGTCCTGGAACTTGTGCATATCCTCCACGGTCTGCTTGAGCATGGCCATGATGCCGCGGTACTCGTTGTACAGCTGCTCGTCCATGCGCTCCAGCACATCCACCATCGCCACAAGGAACCAGCCCATGGCGCGCAGCCAGAAGTTGGGGCTGCAGCCGGTCTCGGGGTCTGCCCAGTACATCTGGCGGCTCTCATCGTAGCCGTGGTAGTACAGGCCGGTCTTTTCGTCCCGCATATGCTTTTTGATGTTCATGAACTGCTTGTAGCTGTCGATGCAGCCCTGCATCTTGTTAAAGCGGGTCTCGTACTCCATGTAGAAGGGCTGCGCCATATAAGTGCCGTCCAGCCACACCTGCCACGGATAGATATCCTTGTGCCAGAAGTTGCCCTCCTTGGTGCGGGGCTGGGTGAGCAGCTGGCTGCGGATGGTGTCGATGGCCTTGCGGTACTTCTCGTCCCCGTAGATGTCGTACAGGATGAACAGGTTCTTGCCCTGATTCACGTTGTCCAGATTGTACTCCTTGGGGTCGTAGGTCTTGATGGAGCCGTCCGGCTGCACAAAGTAGTCGATGAACTCCTTGGAAAACTCCAGATACTTCTCGTCGCCGGTGGTCTTGTACAGGCTCAGGCAGGCGGTGATCATGCAGCCGTCGATGTAGTTCCACTTGTTGGGCTTGCCGCTGCGCACCTTCTCGATGTTCCACATCGGTGCCTCGGCGCTGGAATTGGCGATCAGGTAGTCCACATAGTCGCCCAGCATGGACAGGATCTCTTCATGGGTCATGGGTCAGTCCTCCTCAAAATGTCCTACGTTGGCAAAGTGCAGCCGCTCGCCCTCGTAGCCCTCGATCTTCACGTTGTGCAGCTCGATCTCCTTGACGTTCTCGGCATAGATGGCCAGCTTTTTCACCAGCGGACGGTTGTCGGCCATGGCAGCCTGTCCCTCCTTGGCGTTGGGGTCGAAGGTGATGCTCACATCCCGCATGGTCACCCGCTCGATGGGCTGCTCCGGCAGGCCGTCGAAGTAGCAGCCCGCGAACTGGGCATCGGTAGCCACGATGTTCTCCATGGTCAGGCTGCCCAGCTTGGGGGTGTACTCGTCCACCGGCATCGGCTCGCGGCACTGCACATAGGGGCCGTGGCCGTCCGGGTCGCAGAAGTAGAACATATTGATGACAAAGGGTGCTTTGACGCCCCGCATCTCCACGTTGCGGAACACCAGCCCGTCGATGACGGCGGTGTTGCCGCGGCCGCGGCGGGTCTTGACCCGCAGACCGCGGTCGGTGTGGTCCATCAGGCACTGGGTCACCACCATGTCCTTGACGCCGCCGCTCATCTCGCTGCCGATGACGATGCCGCCGTGGCCCTTGTCCAGCAGGCAGTTGCGGATAACGGTGTGCTCGCAGCTGCGCTTCAGCTTCATGCCCAGAAAGACCTTGCTGGCCTTCATGGCGATGCAGTCGTCGCCCACATGGATGTTCATGCCGATGATGCGGATATACTCGCAGCTCTCGGGGTCGATGCCGTCCGTGTTGGGGGCATTGTAGGGGTTGTTGATGTTGAAGTTGAGCAGGTCGAGATGCTTGACAAAGATGGGGTGGATGGTCCACGAATAGCTATTCTGCACCGTGATGCCGTGCAGGCAGACGTTCTCGCTGTCCACCGCAGCCACGGCGCGGGGACGCCATGCGATGCGCTTGACCTTGGGGTTCACCCACCAGTCGCCGTTTTCGGCGTCACAGTCCAGCGTACCCTCACCGGTCACCACCACGTCATGCACCTGCGTGATGTTCAACAGGCCTGCAAAGCTGTCCAGCGGGTTGCCCTCCCAGCCGGTCAGGTAGTACTCGTCCACCTCGTTCTCGCTGGGCAGCACACCGGGCAGGATGGGGTAATGGGTGCGGTCGTTGTCGCCCAGCAGCACAGCGCCCTTTTCCAGATACAGGGTGGTGTTGCTCTTCATGAACAGACTGGCGGTGCGGTAACGGCCGGCGGGCACATACACCGTGCCGCCCTTGGGGCAGGTGGACAGCGCCGCCTGCAGCCGCACGGTGTTGTCGGTCTCGCCGTCAGCCACCAGACCGTAGCGGGAAGCATCCACGAAGAAGGTCTCGGCCTCGGTGGTGAAATCCAGCTTCAGGGTCTCGCCCTCTGCCTGCACCTCCACCGTATAGGTGGTGCCGGGCAGCAGGGAGAACAGGGAGAACACGTTGGTGTTGCAGGCTTCGTATACCGTTTTGCCGTTCAGGGCAACGGTAAAGGGGTGTGCCGGACGGTAGCACAGCTCGTTTTCCAGCTCGAAAACGGCGCTGCGGGTCATGGAACGGATCAGGGTCAGATTCATGCGAAATAACCTCCTGTGAGTTTGTCTTGCCCCCACGGGGCAGACGTGGTATCATGAGGAAAAGCGCTCTCCCGGCTACCGGGAGGGCTGTTTCCGGAAAGGATGCGCAAAATGAAAGCGGAACGGGAAAAGATCAACGCGAAGGTAAAGGCAGACACCGTGCGGCTGACCGGCAGCAGGCTGGAGCTGACGGCAGACGAGGAGATGTGCACCTTTCTGCTGGTAAGTGAGGGCAGCTGCACCCTGCAAATGGGGGAAAACAGTCTGTTGCTGAACCCCGGCAGCGCATTGCTGCTGGGTGCGGGGGATGCGCAGCTCACCGCCGCCGGTGCAGCCGTACCGGAGCTGGTGGGCTGCCGGTTCCCGCTCAGCGCCCTGCACGAGCTGCGCAGCGCCACCCAGCAGGATTTTGCCCGGCTGTTCGTGCCCGGGGAGGCCACGGTGCTGTACGGCCCGGTGCTGTGGACCCGCCGCCTGCGCACCCTGCTGGAGATGATGCGCTCTGCCATGCCGGAGCAGGACTACCCCGGCGGGCTGTACCTGCTGCTGATCCTGCACTATGTCGAGCAGGAGTGCCTTGCCGAGAGCAGCGCCGCAGCGCGCCCCCGCAACGAGACCATTGAGCAGGTGTGCGGCTACCTTGCCGCCAACTACCGGCAAAAGTTTTCTCTTACCGAGGTGGCGGCGCGGTTCTACCTTTCCCCCTACTATCTCAGCCGCCTGTTCCGGCGGGTGACCGGGCAGTCCATCGTGGACTACTTGAACAACCGCCGCATCGAGGCTGCGCAGAAGCTGCTGGAGACCACCGAGCTTTCCATCAGCGCGATTGCCGAGCAGACCGGCTTTGCCAGCGCCGCCCACTTCCGCCGCGTGTTCCGCGAGGTAATGGATATCAGTCCTTTGCAGTACCGCAAAAAGCAGACGAAATGATGTATCAACCAAAACACCCCCTGTGCCATCCGTTGGGAGCAGCACAGGGGGTGTTGGTCTTGGTCAGATGTTCTTATGGCGCATTAGCCCTTGACGGCACCTGCGGAGATACCTTCAACGAACTGATCCTGTGCACAGAAGAATACGATCAGCTGCGGCAGGATGGAGATGAGGGACAGCGCAAGGATCTTGTTCCATGCAAAGCCGGTATCACCGTCCATGGACAGCTTGACGAACAGGGACATGGGGTACTTGCCGGGGGTGCTGACGTAAAGCAGCGGGCCCATAAAGTCGTTGCAGCTCCACATGAACTGGAACAGTGCGCAGGACACCAGAGCGGGTCCCAGCATGGGCACGATGACCTTGTACAGGGTCTGGAAAGAAGAGCAGCCGTCAATGGCGGCAGCCTCGTCCAGGTCACGCGGGACATTGCGCATGAACTGCACCAGCTGATACACGAAGTAGGTCTCGGTAGCAAATGCACAGTGCACCCAGATAGCCAGATAGAAGGGGCTGTCCACCCAGCCGAACTTGTTGTACAGCAGGTACTGCGGCACGTTCAGCACGACCTGCGGCAGGAACAGAGTAGCCAGCATGATGTTGAACAGCAGCTTGCGGCCGGGGAAGTCGAAACGGCCAAAGCCGTAAGCGGCAACACAGGCAGACACCACAGTGCAGATCACCTTGGGGAGAACATAGCTGTAAGTGTTGAGCATGGCCTGCAGGATGTTGATGGAGCCGCCGAAGTTGTTCAGGGCGTTGCGGTAGCCATCCAGCGTAGGCTTTTTGATCCACAGGCTGATGCCTGCAAAGATCTCGCTGTTGTCCTTGAAGGTAGCGCTGATCATCCACAGCAGAGGATAGATCATGATGACACCAACCAGGATCAGCACGAAGTACTTAAAGAAGGTTGCGATCTTATTCGTTGCTTTCATTCCCATATTGGTCACCTTACCTTTCATCCGAGTAGTAGACCCACTTCTTCTGGCTGGTGAACGCAATGATCGTCAGGACACAGACGATGATGAACATGATCCATGCCAGAGCAGAAGCCATGCCCATGTCGTAGGACTTGAATGCGTAGTTGTAAACCAGCAGGGAGATCAGGGTAGTGGAACCACGGGGACCACCGTTGGTGATGATGTAGGGGCCGTTGAACTCCTGGAAAGCCTGGCAGATCTGAGTGACCAGGTTGTAGAAGATGATGGGGGTGATCATCGGAACGGTGATGGAGAAGAACTGACGCCACTTGCCGGCGCCGTCGATGGTAGCAGCCTCGTACAGGTCTGCGGGCACGCCCTTCAGTGCAGCAAGGAACAGCACCATGGCGGAACCGAACTGCCATATACGCAGGAAGCAGATGATCCACAGCGCGTAGTTGGGGTCAGACAGCCACTCGGGACCCTGCACCGCACCAAAGGTAATAGCGCGGAGCACGGTGTTCAGCAGACCGTCCACGCTGAACACAGCCTTCCACAGCACAGCGATAGCCACAGAGCCGCCCAGAATGGAGGGGATGTAGTACACGGTGCGGAACAGGTTGACGCAGGCGATCTTGAAGTTCAGGATGTAGGCGATGAACAGTGCGAAGATCAGCTTCAGGGGCACGGTGATAAAGGCGTACTTGAAGGTGATGATCAGCGCCTTGGTGATCTTTTTGGTGTGGAATGCGGTAATGTAGTTGGCCAGACCAACAAAGCTGGTGCCGTCCTTGAAGAAGTTCATATCGGTAAAGCTGTAATACAGCGACTGACCGAAGGGGAACGCCTTAAAGACGAGAAAGCCGATGATCCAGGGGATCAGGTAAAACAGACCCTGATACTTATCGACCCATTTCTGGAACGGAGTTCGTGCGCCTGCGGGCGCATTACTTTTTTTCATCCGAAGTCCTCCTTTTACAGGATTTTGAAGCGAACAGTGCAGCAGGTCACAGACCGGTAACAATTCCTTCAAGGTTTGATAACCATTCTCCGATAAAACAAGGGCATCTGTCGTACGGGCGGCAGATGCCCCTATTCAGTTCAGAGAACAGCTGCCCGGTTCAGGCTGCTGTCAGTGTGATAAGCTTAGCCGACGGTGTAACCAACAGACTCCATGCCGTCCAGCAGGGTCTCAACAGCCTCTTCAGGAGTCTGATCGCCGTAGTCGATGTTATCGAACACTTCCTGATAGATGCCGGTGCCGGAAGCCTTCAGGTCGTTGTTCTCGAACAGGGGATCCAGCTTGTTGGTGGTGAAGGCCATGACCTTGGCGTTAGCCTCAGCGATCAGGGCCTTGACAGCGCCTGCGTCCTGCGCGAACTTCAAGCCAGCCTTGGAAGCGGGGATGCCGCACTCAGAGCCCATGATGGAAGCGCCCTTCTCCTCGTTCAGCAGGAAGTTGATCAGGGTAGCAGCCTCGGCAACGTTCTTGCAGGTCTTGGTGATAGCCAGACCCATGGACACCTTGGAGAAGCCGCCGTTGTTGTCGCCGAACTTGATCTCCTCACCGACGGTGAAGCCGTCCTTGTTGCTGTCGTCCAGAGCGGAAGAGTACTTGCTTGCAGCGGAATCCCACTCGAAGATGCCTGCGATCTTACCGGTGATCCACTCGTTGGACTGGTGGGTAGCGGTATCGGAGTTTGCAGAGTAGTAGGTCTTCAGGTTCATCATGACGTGGTTGTCCACCAGGCTCTTGATGAAGGCCAGACCCTCAGCGATCTCCTCCTCGGTGTAGTTCAGGGTGGAGGTGGTGGGATCTGCCCAGTCCTTGCCGTACTTGGACTCGAGGTAGAACACCATCAGGATCATACGGTCGTATGCGCCCAGGTGCATGGGGTAGTAATCGTTGCCCAGCTTCTCCTGGAAAGCCTTACCGGCAGCCATCAGATCGTCCAGAGACTTGGGGACCTCGGTGATGCCAGCCTTATTAAAGGTGGTCATGTTCCAGTAGAAGATACGGCCGGTCATGGAGACGGGCACGCACTGCTGGCTGTTGGCCACATAGCAGGCGTCCATAGCAGCGGCATCCCACTGGGTCAGGTCGATGAACTTGGAAGCAGTGTTCAGGTCCACGAACTTGCTGCCGTCAGCAGAGTAGTTGTACAGCCAGTTCCAGTTCACCTGGCAGACATCCTGAGCGTTGCCTGCGATGAAGGCAGCAGCCATCTTCTCTTCCCAGCCGGACCATGCGGCGAAGGTGGGCTCCACGGTGATGTTGGAGTGCTCAGCCTGGAAAGCCTCCAGAGCGCTCTGGTAAGCAGCGTGACGGCTGTCGCCGCCCCACCAGCTGATGCTCAGGTTGACGGGGCCGTCAGACAGTGCCAGGCTCTCGTCTGCGGAAGCAGCGGGAGCCTGAGAAGCAGCGGAAGAAGCGGTGGAAGAAGCAGCGGGCTTGCTGCCGCAGGCAGCCAGCAGACCTGCAGCACCGACAGCGCCGGTAGCCATCAGGAAGTTACGACGAGAAATTGCCTTGCTCATTTTTGTTCTCCTCCTAAAAGAAAACATCTTCATGTAGGGGGTCTGCACATGCCCCCTTGTATACAATTATGATAACAAAAGCTACAAGAAAAAGAAAGATGCAATTTACAGTGATACAGGATAAAAACGTACAAATATTGCCCTTGTTTTCGGAACAGATTCGACGTCCTTGCCGAAATGAATAAACTTGCGCTGAAAAACTGTGCAACTTGTATACTTCAATGACTTGCATAAAAATCTGGGATGCAACAAGGGCAGAACGGCAAAAATTTCAATAATTCCTGTTACATTTCCCGTTCTGCCTGTAATTTTTTATGCTCTGCCGTCCCCCGCTGCTCTCTTCTTCTCCTACTCCCTCTCCCCTCCATCGAGTAACTGCCCGGTCTGAACTGATATATCAATAGCGCAAAAAAAGTGCGTATTTTGCCCGGTTGATATATCAGTAGCCGCCGTGAAACGCAACAAATTGATATATCAGTCTGTATACAGCCTGCTGGGGATACCCCTTCCGTCTGCTCACTACGTTCGCAGCCACCTTCCCCAAGGGGACGGCTTTTGGAGGTGACGGCAAAGTTTCTTGTTGCGTTTGATACTTTAAAATGAGGCTGACGGCGTGCGCCCTCTCAGTCACCTGCGGTGACAGCTCTCCCAAAGGGAGAGCCAAGAGCACTACCGGAAGCTTTCTCATTGAACCTAATACTTTAGCAACGGGGCTACCGGCTTGGCTCCCCCTTCGATGCGAATCAATAGTAGAAATATTTATTAGAGATAATCAGACAAGCAAAGGCAAGAGCGGCAAAGACATGAAAA
>CAKTGQ010000003.1 GCA_934561555.1 uncultured Faecalibacterium sp.
CCTTCTGTGGAGATCCCCGCTTCCAACATGAAGAAGGCTATCTGCCAGATTCTGGTTGACGAGGGCTACATCAAGGGTATGCAGGTCAAGAACGACACTGTTCAGGGCACCATCGTTGTCACCCTGAAGTATCAGGCAAACGGCGAGCCCGTTATTGCCGGCCTGCGCCGTGTGTCCAAGCCCGGCCTGCGCATCTACACCAACTGCGAGGATATGCCCAAGGTCATGAAGGGCCTGGGCACCGCGATCATTTCCACCTCCAAGGGCATCATGACTGACAAGGCCGCTCGTGCTGAGCACGTCGGCGGCGAAGTCCTGGCCTACGTGTGGTAAGAAAGGGGTAAAAGACAATGTCGAGAATTGGAAGAAAACCCATCGTCATTCCTGCCGGCGTCACTGTTACTGTCGATGAGGCAGCACATCACGTCGCCGTCAAGGGCCCCAAGGGCAGCCTGAATTCCAACTATCATCCCCTGATGACCGTCAAGGTCGAGGGCAATGAAGTTTTGGTTACCCGCCCCAATGACGAACCCCAGGCCCGCAGCCTGCACGGCCTGACCCGTACCAACATCGCCAACATGGTGAACGGTGTTGTGAACGGCTACGAGAAGAAGCTGGAGATCGTGGGCGTTGGCCTGCGCTGCCAGAAGCAGGGCTCCAACCTGGTCATGAACCTGGGCTTCTCTCATCAGGTGAACATTCCTGATACTGAGGACTGCACCATCGTGTGGCAGGATCCCAACCACTTCACTGTTACCGGTATTGACAAGCAGAAGGTCGGCCAGTATGCTGCCGAGATCCGCGCCAAGAAGCCGCCCGAGCCTTACAAGGGCAAGGGCATCCGCTACGAGGGCGAGGTTGTCAAGCACAAAGAAGGCAAGGCCGGCAAGGGCAAGAAATAAGGTAAGGAGTGAAAGACAATGGTTAAGCAGATCGACAAGAACGAAGCTCGTCTTCGTCGTCATCGCCGCGTTCGCAACAAGATCAGCGGCACCGCAGCACGTCCTCGCCTGGATGTTTTCCGCTCCGCCAAGCACATTTACGCTCAGATCATCGATGATGAGCAGGGCGTGACTCTGGTGTCGGCTTCCACTATGGACAAGGACTTCAACGGTTACGGCGGCAACGTCGAGGCCGCTGCTGAGATCGGCAAGAAGATCGCAGCAAAGGCTCTGGAAAAGGGCATCACCGAGGTCGTGTTCGACCGTGGCGGCTACGTTTATCATGGCCGTGTTAAGGCCCTGGCTGATGGCGCCCGTGAGGGCGGCCTGAAGCTGTAATGAGAGGAGGAAACACATTATGGCTATGAGAAACCGTGAAGACGACGGCATGATCACCAAGGTTGTCTCCATCAACCGCGTTTCCAAGACTGTCAAGGGCGGCCGCATCATGAAGTTTGCCGCTCTGGTTGTCGTGGGCGACGGCAAGGGCACCATCGGTTACGGCATCGGCAAGTCCGGCGAAGTGCCTGAGGCAATCCGCAAGGGCGAAGCTGCTGCCAAGAAGAACATGCACAAGGTTGCCCTGAAGGGCACCACCATCCCCCACGAGATCGTCGGCAAGTACGGCGCAGGCGCTGTTCTGCTCAAGCCGGCTGCACCCGGTACCGGTATGATCGCCGGCGGCCCCGTGCGTGCCGTCATTGAGGCTGCTGGCATCAAGGACGTTCGTGCGAAGTCTATGCGTTCCAACAACCCCATCAACGTTGTTGCTGCTACCTTTGCAGGTCTGTGCGGTCTGGTCAGCGCCGAGTCTGTCGCTGAGAAGCGCGGCAAGACCGTGAAAGAAATTCTGGGTTAAGGAGGTAACTAACCATGGCAGATAAGATGCTCAAGATCGAGCTGAAGAAGAGCCTGATCGGCCGCGGCGCTAAGCAGATCGCTACCGCTGAGGCTCTGGGCCTGAAGAAGCCGGGCGACGTTACCGTTCAGCCTGACAATGCCGCTACGCAGGGCAAGATCGCAAAGATCGGCTTTCTGCTCAGCGTCACCGAAGCCTAATAGCAGGGGGTATACGCATAATGAAACTTCATGAATTGCACGCGATTCCCGGCGCCAACAAGGCTGTGACCCGCAAGGGCCGCGGCATTGGCTCCGGCAATGGCAAGACTGCCGGCTTCGGCAGCAAGGGCCAGAAGGCCCGTTCCGGCGTGAAGCACGCTGGTTTCGAGGGCGGCCAGATGCCTCTGGCACGCCGCCTGCCGAAGGTTGGCTTTAACAACATCTTTGCTACCCAGTACGCCATTGTTAACGTGGCGGACCTGGAGGCTGCTTTCGAGGCTGGCGCTGTCGTTGACACCGAGGCTCTGAAGGCAAAGGGTCTGGTCAAGAAGACCCTGGACGGCGTTAAGGTTCTGGGCAACGGCGAGCTGACCAAGGCTCTGACCGTGAAGGCCGCAGCCTATTCCGCTTCTGCCAAAGAGAAAATCGAGAAGGCAGGCGGAAAGGCTGAGGTGATGTAAGGTGTTCCAGACATTCCGTAACGCATGGAAGATCCCCGAGCTTAAAAATCGTCTTCTGTTCACGCTGGCGATCCTCGTGGTTTACCGTCTTGGCTGTGCCATCCCCGTGCCGTTCGTTTCCGGCTCTGCTCTGACGCAGATGTTTGCAAACGGCGATATGCTCTCGTACCTCAATATGATGAGCGGCGGCGCACTGGCAAGATGCACGCTCTTCGCGTTAGGTGTGACACCCTATATCAACGCCTCTATTATTGTGCAGCTGCTGACTGTGGCCATTCCTGCGCTGGAAAATCTGGCAAAGGAAGCGGACGGTCAGCAGAAGCTGCAGCAGATCAACCGGTACGCCGGTGCCGTGGTCGCACTGATCATGAGCATTGGCTACTACTTCGTGATCCGCAATATGGGCGCACTGAAGTATGTTTCCGGCGCAGCCGGCGTGTTCGCCGCTGTGGTCATCATCGCCACCTTCGTTGCAGGTGCTCAGCTGATCACCTGGGCGGGCGAGCAGATCGATGACAAGGGTATCGGCAACGGTATCTCCCTTCTGATCTTTGCCTCCATCGTTTCCAACTGGTCCTCGCTGTATACCTCTGTGACGGGTCTGCTGACCCGCGCAGCGGCCGGCGAGCCGCAGTTCTACATCCTGCTGCCCGTTCTGGTGATTCTGGCACTGGTTGCTGTGGTCTTTGTGGTGGTCATGACCAACGCAGAGCGCCGCATCACCATCCAGTACGCCAAGCGTGTGGTGGGCCGGAAGCAGATGGGCGGCCAGAACAGCTACCTGCCCCTGAAGCTGAACATGAGCGGCGTCATGCCCATCATCTTCGCTTCGGCTCTGGTGTCCATCCCGGGCACCATCGGCAGCTTCCTGCAGATCGACCAGCAGGCTCACCCGGTGTGGTATGCATTCTTCCACACCTTCAACTACACCTCCTGGCTGTACGTTGTGATCTACCTGCTGCTGATTTTGGCATTCAACTACTTCTATGTGGCCATCCAGTACAACCCCGTTGAGATCGCCAACAATCTGCGCCGCAACAACGGCTCGATCCCCGGCTTCCGTCCCGGCAAGCCGACCAGCGATTTCATCACCCGCACCCTGAACAAGATCACCCTCATCGGTGCCATCTTCCTGGCTGCGGTGGCTGTACTGCCGATCATTCTGGGCAACCTGACCGGTATGAGCATTCAGCTGGGCGGTACCAGCCTGCTGATCGTGGTTGGTGTGGCACTGGATACCACCCGCAGCCTCGATAGCTTTATGACTATGCGCAACCACAAGGGTTTCCTTGGCTGATCTAAAGCAATAAAGATGTAAGAAAGCACTGGAAAGGAGAGTACGCTCATACTTTTCAGTGCTTTTTTGCTTTTTGTACGTATGTTTCTATAAAGCAACATATAAGAAAGGAAGCGATCCTATGAATCTGATCCTGTTGGGCGCACCCGGCGCAGGCAAAGGCACGCAGGCCGAGATCATCTGCGCAAAGCTGAACATCCCTTCCATCAGCACCGGCAACATTCTGCGTGCTGCTGTCAAGGAGGGCACCGAGATGGGTCTGAAGGCCAAGAGCTTTATGGACGCCGGTGCACTGGTGCCCGATGAAGTCATCATCGGCATCCTGAAGGAGCGTCTGGCACAGGCTGACTGCGCCAACGGCTTCATTCTGGATGGCGTGCCCCGCACCATTGCGCAGGCAGAGGCCATCGAGACCATGGGCATCCGCATCGACAAGGTGCTGGAGCTGCAGGTTGAGGACAGCGTGATCGTAGAGCGCATGAGCGGCCGCCGCGTCTGCGAGAAGTGCGGCGCAAGCTACCACATCCTGAACAAGAAGAGCAAGGTGGAGGGCGTCTGCGACCTGTGCGGCGGTAAGACCGTCATCCGCAAGGACGATCAGCCCGAGACCGTGCTGGATCGTCTGAAAGCCTACCATGAGCAGACCGAGCCGCTGGTGGAGTTCTACCGCACCCGCGGCAAGCTGGCAGAGATCAAGTTCTGCCCCTCCATCGAGGAGACTACGGCTGAAGTCATGAAGGCTTTGGAGGCATAAGCGTGATCCAGATCAAAAATGCAAAAGAGCTGGACGGTATGCGCCGGGCAAACGCCCTGAGCGCAGCTGCCCTGAAGTACGGCGGAGAGCACATCGAAGCAGGCATGACCACCTGGGAGCTGGACAAGCTGATCTACGACTTCATCGTGAAGCACGGCGGCATCCCCAACTTCAAGGGTCTGTACGGTTTTCCCGGCACAGCCTGCATCAGCCTGAACGATACCGTCATCCACGGCATCCCCTCTCACGATATCGTCATCCGCCCGGGTGACATCGTGAGCATCGACACCGGTGCCAAGGTGGACGGCTTCAACGGCGACAATGCCTGCACCTACGCGGTGGGCAAGGTGGACTTGGAAGCCCAGCGCCTGCTGGAGGTGACCAAGGCTTCTCTGTACAAGGGCATCGAGCAGGCCGTGGCGGGCAACCGCATCGGTGATATCGGCTACGCCGTGCAGAGCTACTGCGAGGATGCGGGCTTCTCTGTGGTGCGTGACTTTGTGGGTCACGGCACCGGCAAGGAGCTGCACGAGGATCCCGAGGTGCCCAACTACGGCCATCAGGGCCGCGGGCCCCGGCTTGTGCCCGGCATGACCATCGCCATTGAGCCGATGATTTGTCAGGGTGACTACAAGATCAAGCAGCTCAGCGACGGCTGGACTGTCAAGACCAAGGACGGCGGACTGGCTGCTCACTTTGAGCACTCCATCGCCATCCTGAAGGACCGCACCGAGATCATGACCCGCAGCTGGGATGACCCGGATTTTGACCCGGCCACCTTCAGCCTGAAGTAAGCAACCATTATAAAGGAGCCGCTGCACGGACGATGTGCAGCGGCTTCTTTCTCTTTTCACCCCTGCAATTTGTGCAATTGTGACAAGTTTTAGTGAAAAAGTTTCACCTTCACGGTGGAGAACCGCGAAAGCCGGACGGGGCGGGAAAGAGCTTTTACACAGAATAATTTTTTATCGGAAATACGGAAAAAACCTCTTGCAAATTGACAACAAAAGGTGTATAATCTATAAATGGCTGTGGAAGCCAGATACTTCCTCGACGGACAGGCTCAGTCTGCCCGTTTTGCGGATTTTGTGCCGCAGGAGATGAAGTATGTGGCGCTCATCGCCACCTGTCCGTCTGAGAATCGGCGTGAAAACTCTTGAAAAGAGAAGCGGCAAACTGCACAAAAACGGGCGCAGGCACGGAAGAATGCAGTGCTTTCTGTTTTCTGAGGCGGGAGCACCGGTGCTCAATTATGACAAACTGAGCAGATCCAATGAGGAGGCAAATAGCTTGTCTAAAGAAGACGTCATCGAGATCGAAGGCATTGTGCGTGAAGCCATGCCCAACGCCATCTTTAAGGTGGAAATGTTGAGCGAGGATAAGAACACCGGGAAGCTCACTCCCAGCGGTCACATCCTCTTAGCGCACATCTCCGGCAAGCTGCGGACCAATTTCATCCGTATCCTGCCCGGGGACAAGGTAACCGTGGAAATGTCGCCCTATGATCTTTCTAAGGGCCGCATCACCTGGCGCTCCAAATAAGCACCAGGGTATCAACCAAAAGGAGGTTCAACATCATGAAGGTCAAGCCTTCCGTGAAACCCATCTGCGAAAAGTGCAAGGTCATCCGCCGCAAAGGCCGCGTGATGGTCATCTGCCAGAACCCCAAGCACAAGCAGCGCCAGGGCTAATTCGGGCGCCTGGGGGTCAAGTGCGTAGAGTCCCGGCGCAGACCCCGACACTGACATGGGATGATTTTTGGAGGAAACTACTATGGCACGTATTGCCGGCGTTGACCTGCCCCGCGAGAAGCGCGTTCAGGTGGGTCTCACCTACGTTTATGGTATCGGTCAGACCACTGCTAACAAGATCCTGGAAGCAACTGGCATCAACCCCGATACCCGCGTCAAGGACCTGACTCTGGAAGAAGAGGCTAAGATCCGTGACTACATCGATCAGGCAAACATCATCGTTGAGGGCGACCTGCGCCGCAACGTTGCTCTGGACATCAAGCGCCTGGTTGAGATCCAGTCCTTCCGTGGCACCCGCCATCGCAAGAATCTGCCCTGCCGCGGCCAGCGCACCAAGACCAATGCACGTACCTGCAAGGGTCCCAAGCGCACTGTCGCAAACAAGAAGAAGTAAGGAGGATTTGAGAAATGGCAAGTGCAAATAACGCCAAGAAGGGCGCAAATGTCCGCATGAAGCGGAAAGAGCGCAAGAACATTGCTGCTGGTCAGGCTCACATCCAGTCTACCTTCAACAATACTGTCGTTACTATCACCGACCTGCAGGGTAATGCAGTGTCTTGGTGCTCCTCCGGCTCCCTGAACTTCCGTGGCAGCCGCAAGAGCACCCCGTTCGCAGCTCAGTCCGCTGCCGAGACCGCAGCTAAGACTGCGATCGAGCACGGCATGAAGACTGTTGAAGTTTACGTCAAGGGCCCCGGCGCTGGCCGCGAGTCCGCTATCCGTGCGCTGCAGGCTACCGGTCTGGAAGTCACCCTGATCAAGGACGTGACTCCCATCCCCCACAACGGCTGCCGTCCCCCGAAGCGCCGTCGTGTCTGATCGAAGGAGGAAATTGAATTATGGCAAAGAATACGCAGCCTATCGCAAAGCGTTGCAAGGCCCTGGGCATTTCTCCTGCGGTCATGGGCTATGCAAAGAAGAATACCACCCGCAACTCCAACGGCAATGTCCGCAAGAAGCAGTCTGAGTACGCATCTCAGCTGAAGGAGAAGCAGAAGGTCAAGTTCATCTACGGCGTTCTGGAGAAGCAGTTCCACAACGCTTACCTGAAGGCAGAGGCTCGCCCCGGCAAGACCGGTGAGAACCTGCTCCAGATCATGGAGTGCCGTCTGGACAACGTCGTGTTCCGTCTGGGCTTTGCTCAGACCCGCCGCGACGCTCGTCAGCTGGTGTCTCACGCTCACTTCACCGTCAACGGCAAGAAGGTCAACATCCCCTCTTACCAGGTGAAGGCCGGCGATGTGATCGAAGTGCGCGAGTCCAGCCGCAGCTCTGCAAAGTTTGCAAAGCTGACCGGTGCCGAGGCTCCCGTCGTGGCTCTGCCCGCATGGCTGAACCGCGAGACCGGTTCTCTGAAGGGCGTTGTCGCTAAGCTGCCCGAGCGCAGCGATATCGACTACGAAGTCGCAGAGCACCTCATCGTCGAGCTGTACTCCAAGTAATCCATTAAGAAGGCGGTGCCTTCCTTTTGGATGGTACGCTTTCGCATTCTTTTTTGAAAGAATTCAATAATGGGCCGGTGGAAACACCGGTTTGACAAGGAGGGCATAGATATGATGGAGATTGAACGTCCCAAGATCGAAACGGCAAGCCTGTCCCCGGACGGCCGCTACGGCAAATTCGTGGCAGAACCTCTGGAGCGTGGCTTTGGCATCACACTGGGCAATAGCCTGCGTCGTGTGCTTCTTTCCTCTCTGCCCGGTGTCGCCGTGACCAGCGTCAAGATTGACGGTGTGGTCCACGAGTTCTCCACCATTGAGGGCGTCAAGGAAGACGTTACCGAAATTGTCCTGAACCTGAAGGGTATTGCTGCAAAGCTGTACACCGATGGTCCGAAGACAGTGCGTGTTGAGGCAGTTGGTCCCTGTGAGGTCACTGCTGACAACATCAAGCAGGGCGACGACATCGAAATTCTGAACCCTGAGTGGCACATTGCAACTCTGGGCGAGGGTGCCAAGCTCGTTATGGAGCTGACTTTCGACAAGGGTCGCGGCTATGTGCCCGCAGAGCGCAACAAACAGGCTATCATCGAGAAGAACGATATCAACACTCTTCCCGTTGACAGCATTTACACCCCTGTGCTCAAGGTGAATTATAACGTCGAGAGCACCCGTGTTGGACAGGCAATCGATTACGACAAGCTGACCATTGAGGTTTGGACCGATGGCACGATCAACGCACAGGAAGCCGTTTCTCTGGCTGCCCGTGTGCTGACCGAGCACCTGAACCTGTTCGTCAACCTGTCGGACGAGGCCGCCGGCGCTGAGATCATGGTAGAAAAGACCAACGACGACAAGGAGAAGGCTCTGGAGATGACCATCGAAGAGCTGGATCTGAGCGTGCGTTCCTTCAACTGCCTGAAGCGTGCCGGTATCAACACGGTGGAAGATCTGGTCAGCAAGAGCGAGGACGAAATGATGAAGGTTCGTAACCTCGGCCGCAAGAGCCTGGAAGAAGTCATGGCAAAGCTGGACTCCCTGGGCTTCAAGCTGAACACGGATGATGACAACTAAAAATAATTAAGGAGTGAAACGGGATGCCCGGTACCAGAAAGCTCGGTAGAACCAGCGACAGCCGCAACGCTATGATGCGCGCTATGGTTACCTACCTGTTAGAGAATGGCAAGATTGAGACCACTGTCACTCGCGCTAAGGACGTTCGTTCCATGGCCGAGAAGATGATCACCCTTGGCAAGGCCAGCGACCTGCACACCAAGCGTCAGGTCTACGCCTACATCACCAAGGAAGATGTTGCAAAGAAGCTGTTTGACGAGATCAGCCCCAAGTACGCTGACCGCAACGGCGGCTACACCCGCATCATCAAGATCGGCGCTCGCCGCGGCGATGCAGCTGAGATGGCAGTTCTGGAGCTCGTCTGATCCTGCTCTGACTGTATAAACGGTTGATAAAAGCCCTTTCCCAGTGATGGGAAGGGGCTTTTTGTTGTAGTGGCACATATTTCGGATACGAAAAAAGCCCTGCACGGCAGAATACCGTACAGGGCGGGAAGAGCACTGGATCAGGCGGCTTTTGCGGCGGAGGTCTGCTGTTCAGACAGTGCTTTCCGGGCATCTTCCAGTTCCTGCTCAGCGGCAAGAACGGCTTCCTTTGCTGCAGCCAGCGTTTCCTTTGCGGTGGAAACTTCGGTATGATCGGTTTTGATCTTTTCGGTCAGGGCGTTCACACGATCGGCGGCATCATCCCGGGCCTTTTCTGCGGCGGTGATGGCGGCATCCAGCCGGGTGAGCTCTTTCTGTGCAGCCTTTTCTGCGGATCGTGCATCCGAAACGGTCTTTTTAGCAGCATTTAAAGTCGTATCCAGACCACGGAGATAGGCTTCGTAGGCAGAAAGACGGGCACGATATTCGCTGGTGGTGTATGTTTTCTGCCCGGAGACAGAACCATATGCAAAATTCTGTGCATTACATTGGCTAAAGAAACCTTTGGGGTCTGTATTGATGGCATAGCCTGTAACACAATAATTAGGATTTACGATGTTCAAATAGTGACCGGTGCGATTATTCCGTTCCGGGGTGAGCGCATATTGCTTTTTTTCAACAGTGTACCAGGCATCAAAGGGGCCGTCTGCGCAATCATTGTAGGCGCTCCAGGCAAGGTTCTCACCAAGGTGAAAACGGCAGTTGCCTGTGCGGCCGTGATGTCCTTTAGCGTAAGCACTGTAATCTGCATGCAGCTGTGCAGCGGCCATGCCCCAATCGTTGATGGGCAGGTCTTTTAAGCTGGTTCCGTTGCTTTGATTTTCGCGGCGGCGCATTTCATTGCACTTGTCGATCCATTTGAGGGATGCTTTAAAATTTTGGTACGAAGTTGCATCATAAGGGCTGGAAAGATTTGGCGTTACCTCGTCAAACGCAGGCAACTGCCCTAAGAACAGCTTGGTAATGGTTTCAATGTCAGAACCACTGTCGTCTGCATTCCAGATAAAAAAGCCAAGAGAGTTGTTCTGGTACTTGCGCGGCTCTTCCTGCTCCTTCTGAACCTGTTCCAGAGCACTCTGCGCGGCGGTGGTGGCATCCTGCCTGCGCTGGTAATCCGCTTCACCGTCTGCTTTGTTCTGGACGGCCTGTGTGATGGCGGTTTCCAGCCCGGGCTGCGATTTCTTGACCGCTGCAAGCTCTGCCTGATCCTCAGCCAGTGCGTTGGTGGCATCAGCAAGGGTCTGTGTGGCAGCAGTCTGACTGTTCAGTGCGGCCTGATAGGCTTTTTGCGCTGCGCGGACACGGGTGACGGCTGGGTCTTCTGTGCTGCAGGAAGCCAGTGTCAGCGCCAGAAAGGCGCAGGCCAGTCCGCCGGCAGCAAAACGGGTGCGTTTTTTCATGATATAACCTCCTCCACGATCAAAGAAATTTTGGATAATTCTATTTAGTCGGAAAAATCGGAGGCTGTCAAGAGGAATGTGCAAAAATAACGCGTAATTTGTAAAATTCTGTGAGGACGGTTTCTGCACGGATAGGCTCTTGGCATTGCGCCTGCCCCGTGGTATACTGACACTAGCCCAGTTTGCCCAGACGACGGAAAGGAGGAGCGCCGATCCATGAAAAATCGATTACTGTGTTTGTTGGCCAGTCTGATGCTGTGCGCTTTGCTGTGCAGCTGCCAGACGCTGCTGCCGGCCAACGAAAAAGCACAGGTAGAGGAATTGCTGCGCGCCCCGAAACTTTCCGGCGATTACGGCGCGCTGCAAACGTCCCTGAACGACTGGCTGGGGGAGAGCGCCCAGCTGAAATATCCCATTCAGGGCGAGCTGCTTTCTCCCTTTGTGCTGCAGGACTTGGACGGCGACGGCCAGCAGGATGCGGCGGTGCTGTATACCACCGCCCAGACCGCCAACGTCTGCGTGGCCATCTTGCAGCGGGACGACACCGGAAGCTGGCAGGTGCGCCAGAGCGTGGAGGGTCTTGCCGAAACGGTGGAGAACGTCAGCCTTGCCCAATTGCAGGATACAGACAGCTGCCAACTGGTGGTGGGCTATACCGCCGCCCAGAATGACCACTATCTGGCGGTGTACTCTTATCAGGACGGTACCCTGTCCACCATTCTGGAGCAGCAGTACGAGCAGTATCTGGTGGAAAATATCACCGGCGGCAGCAGTCAGGATCTGATCCTGATGTCCACGCAGGAGGACGGCAGCGTGCAGATCGAACTGCTGACCGCAGACCGCAAGGGCAGCTTCCGGCAGGTGGCGGTCAACGGCCTTTCCGCAGATAAGTTCTCCGGCTGCGCCTCGGTGGCAGCGGGCGCAGGCGCGGACGGACGGCACTATCTGGTGCTGGACGGCTGGACCGGCATTTCCGGCAACAATCTGGCCTCGGTGCTGCTGTGCTACGATGAGAACAGCCAGCAGATGGTGCCTGCCACAAGGATCAGCAGCCAGCGGCTGTATAACGCTTCCCTGCGCAATGTACCCACGCTGGTCAGCCGGGATCTGGACGGAGACGGCATCGTGGAGATCCCCACCCAGCCGGACGAGGCGGGCCTGCTGAACCTGAGCCAGAGCCGCCGCATGGACTTTATCGTCTGGATGGACTACACCAGCAGCCACCCGGAAAAAAGCTTTGGCCTGCTGGACGAGGAGACCAACTGTTATATCGAACTGCCCGCCGAGTGGGAGGGCAACCTGAAACTGACCGACAGCGAGGAATATGACGGCGCAGTGGAGCTGCGCACAGTGGACGAGGATCAGCTGGTGCTGACGGTACGGCTGGCAAGCACCTCGGCCAACTCCACCGGCTGGACCCGGCTGGGCGTGGTGGCGTCCCGTCAATTGCAGGCCAGAATGGGCCCGGGCGTTTTGCTTGCCGACACAAACTACCGCCTTTCCAAGGCGTTGTATCTGCTGAATTAAGGAATGGAGGATGCTGCATGGTACGAGTGCTTGTTGTAGAAGATGAAGCCAATATCCGCGATATGATCGCCCTGAACCTGCGCCATGCGGGGATGGAGGTAGTGGAGGCCGAAAGCGCCGAAGCCGCCCTGCCGCTGCTGGCGCAGAAGCCCGGCTGCGATGCCGCCATTCTGGACGTGATGCTGCCGGGCATGAACGGATTCTCGCTGTGTGAGACCATCCGCCGCACCGACCAGCAGATCGGCATCATCATCCTCAGCGCCAAGGGGCAGGAGCAGGATAAGATCCGCGGTCTGTCCATCGGCGCAGACGATTACATGACCAAGCCTTTCAGCGTCAGCGAGCTGCTGGCGCGTGTAGAGGCGCTGTGCCGCCGGGTCATCCGCACCAAGGAAGGGGACAGCCGGGAGAACACCCCGCTGGGCACTTTGACCAGCGGCGACTTTGTGCTGGACGAGAACCGCCGCGTGCTGCTGAAGGCCGGTCAGCCCATTGAGTTGACGCAGGTGGAGTTCCAGATCATGGAGCTGTTTTTTCGCAATCCGGGCACCGCGCTGGTGCGCGAAAAGATCCTGAAAGGGGTCTGGGGCGAGAACTATTTCGGCGATGTAAAGATCGTGGATGTGAACATTCGCCGCCTGCGCATGAAGGTGGAGGACGAGCCCAGCCACCCCACCCATATCATGACCGTGTGGGGTTATGGCTACCGGTGGGAAGAATAAAAATGTGATTCAGGAAAGTCCTGCGGACTTTCCTGAATCACAAAAAAATATTTTTTTATTATCTATACTCACCGAAAGGAGGACACTGTTATGCGAAGCGGTATCACCCGCCGCTGGCTGCGGGGCAACCTGCTTATCACCGTACTGGTGGTGCTGCTGGCCGAAGCGATGTTTTTGTACAGCTATACCCGCAGCTACTACGGCAGTGTGCAGCAGATCATGTACCGGCGGTTCTCCTCGGTGACCGGTCAGCTGAAAATGTATACCGGCGATACCGCCCAGAGTGCCGCCGCCAGCCGCAGTCTGGCGCTGCGGCGCATGGTGGAGCAGTTTGCCGATAAGGATAAATACGAGTTTATGCTGCTGGACAGCTACGGCGGCGTGATTGCCTCCTCCAGCGGTACGGACGCGGAGGGCATCGTCAGCAGTAAGGACTTTGAACAGGCGCTCGGCGCACCGGACGGTCTGGGCGTGGCGGTGTACCGCACCCAGTCCGGCGAAATGGTCATGGCAGCCTGTTCGCTGGTGCCCTACGACGCCGAGGACGTGGCCGCCCTGCGGCTGGTCACCAGTCTGGCGCTGGTGGAGCGGCAGGTCAAAAACGCCGTTATCGTCAGTGTGTTCCTTGCGGTGGCAATTTTGCTGTTTACGGTCATGTCCGGCCTGTACTTTGTGCGGGGCATCGTGGTGCCGCTGGGGCAGGTGGAGCGCACCGCCGCCGGCATCGCCCGGGGCGAGCTGGATGTGCGTCTTCCCCTGACCGGCGACCCTCACGACGAGGTGGACCGGCTGCGCGGCACCATCAACCAAATGGCCGAGGGACTGGAAGAGACCGAGAAGATGAAAAACGAGTTCATCAGTTCGGTGTCCCACGAGCTGCGCACCCCGCTTACCTCCATTCGGGGCTGGGTGGAGACCTTGATGACCTTGGACGACCCCACCGACGAGAACTACCGCAAGGGGCTGGAGATCATCAACAACGAGACCGGGCGGCTGAACAATATGGTGGAGGAGCTGCTGGATTTCAGCCGTCTGCAGAACGGACGCATCCGCATGGAGTGCCGCCCGCTGGACTTGGTGGCAGAGCTGACCGATGCGGTGCTCTTCTGCGAGGCGCGCATCCGGCAGGAGGGGCTGCTGCTCCACTACACCGAGCCGGAGGAGATGATCCCCGTCTACGCCGACCCGGACCGTCTGCGGCAGGTGTTCATCAATATTCTGGATAACGCCATCAAATACTCCGCCCCCGGCGGGCGCATTACGGTCAAGCTGTGGGCAGGGGAGTACAAAGCCTTTGTGGAGATCATCGATCAGGGACGCGGCATCCCGCCGGAGGATCTGGAAAACGTAAAGACCAAGTTCTACAAGGGCAGCAACTCGGTGCGCGGCAGCGGCATCGGTCTGGCGCTGGTGGATTCCATCATGACCGCGCTGGACGGCACGCTGGATATCAAGAGCACCCTCGGGCGCGGCACTGTGGTCACCTTGGGTCTGCCGCTGTACCATAAGGCGTGAGCAATGCCCCTCAGAACACAGATTTTGTCACATTTGTGTGCTAGAATAAGCTTTGCCCGGGTCTTGACCCGGATAAAATACAAAAAAGACCGCCCTTTGCCCAAAGCGGCAGGGACGGATATCGGGAGAAATCAATGAATCAACCTAAAAAGGAACGCTTTAAGACCAGCGTGGGCGGGCAGGCACTGATGGAGGGCATCATGATGCGCGGCCCCAAGCAGATGTGCTGCGCCGTGCGCAAGCCGGACGGCACCATCGAGACGAAACTTGACCCCACCCCCGCCCACGGGGTATGGACGAAGATCCCGCTGGTGCGCGGCGCTATTTCCATGATCGAGAGCATGATCGTGGGCTACCGCTACATGATGTACTCGGCGCAGGTGAGCATGGGGGACGACTACGACCCCGCCGAGGAGGAGACCGCCTTTGAAAAATGGGTGGGGGAGCATCTGGGCGAGAAAGCCGAGAACGCGCTGCTGACCGTTGCAGCGGTGCTGGGCGGTCTGCTGGCGATTTTGCTGTTCACCGTGCTGCCCACCTTCCTTGTGGGCGGGGTGAACCGTCTGCTGCCGCTGGGGCGCTGGGGCAAGGTGGTGCTGGAAGCCGTGCTGAAGGTGGCCATCTTCCTGACCTATATGGTGGGCATCTCCAAAATGAAGGAGATCCATCGCGTGTTCGAGTACCACGGTGCGGAGCACAAGACCATTGCCTGCTACGAGGCGGGCGACCCGCTGACCGTGGAGAATGTGCGCAAGTACACCCGCTTCCACCCCCGCTGTGGTACCAGCTTCCTCATTCTGGTGGTCATCGTCAGCGTGTTCTTGTACAGCGTGCTGCCGTGGGGCAGCATCGGCCTGCGGGTGGTGTGCAAGCTGCTGCTGCTGCCGCTGGTCATGGGCATCAGCTACGAGCTGCTCAAGTGGTGCGGCCGGTCGGATAACATCGCTACCCGCATCATCCGGCAGCCGGGCATCTGGGTGCAGCACCTCACCGTCTTTGAGCCGGACGACAGCATGATCGAGGTGGCCATTGCGGCCATTACCCCCGTGCTGCCCGAGACCCCGGAGGAGGGCAAATGGTAAGCGAAGCAATGCTCCCTCGCGCAGCGGTGCGGGAGGTGGAGCAGCGGCTGACTGCCGCAGGCTGCCCGGACGCGGATTTTGACGCGCGGGAGCTGTTCCGGCTGGCGACCGGGCGGGACGTGCGGCTTTCCGACCGTCCGCTGACCGCAGAGCAGGCGGAGGTGCTGGAAGCCCTCTGCACCCGCCGCGCCGCGCGGGAGCCGCTGCAATACCTTTGTGGCAGCTGGAGCTTTCTGGACTTTGAGTTGGCGGTAGGCCCCGGGGTGCTCTGTCCCCGGGCAGATACCGAGGTGGTGGCGCAGGCCGCCGCCGAGACCCTTGCGGGCATCGCGGTGCCCCGGGTGCTGGATCTGTGTGCCGGGACAGGCTGTCTGGGGCTGGGGGTCAAGCGCTTTTGCCCCGCCGCGCAGGTGACCTGCGTGGAAAAAAGCCCGGAAGCCTTTGCCTATCTGGAAAAGAACGCCCGCTGCGCCCTGACCGGGCAGGGCAGACAGACCGAGAACGTGCTGGAACCCTCTGCCCTTGAGCAGGCGGATGCCCCCGCCTTTGATTGGGGCCCGGCGCTGAACGCGCTGCGGGCAAGCCAAAAGCCCGCCTACGCGGTGCAGCCGGTGCAGGGCGACCTGTTCACCTACTGGGAGACCCTGCCGGAGGGGCAGCTGGAACTCATCGTTTCGAACCCGCCCTACCTGACCGCCGCCGAGATGGAGCAGCTGCAGCCCGAGGTGGCGCAGGAGCCTGCCATGGCGCTGGAAGCCGGAGAGGACGGCCTTGTGTTCTACCGGGCGCTGGCGCAGCATTACCAAAATGCGCTGTGCCCCGGCGGGGCGCTGGTGCTGGAGATCGGCTGGCAGCAGCGGGAAGCCGTAACCGCCCTACTGGCTGAGAACGGCTGGACGGATATCCGCTGCATCCAGGACTTTGGCGGCAACGACCGCTGTGTGATCGCCCATCGCCTAAAATAAATTGGAAAAAACAAACAACTTCTTGTTGTAATATTTTGATTTTGTGTTATACTAAGAAGGAAAGCGAAGCACAGCCCGCCCTCTGCGGGCCCAAAGGATAAAAGGAGCAGCAGGCTATGGCAAAAAATCAGAACAACAACGTTGCACCGGCTACCCAGAAGACCGAGCCGGAAGCCAAGAAGGACGCGCTGGCTACGGCGCTGGCGCAGATCGAAAAGCAGTTCGGCAAGGGTGCCGTCATGAAACTGGGCGACAACGCCTCCATGCAGGTGGATGCCATTTCCACCGGCAGTCTGGGGCTGGATCTGGCGCTGGGCGTGGGCGGTGTGCCGCGCGGACGCATCATCGAGGTGTACGGCCCGGAATCCAGCGGTAAGACCACGCTGGCACTGCACATCCTTGCCGAAGCCCAGAAGAAGGGCGGCGAGGTGGCCTTTATCGACGTTGAGCACGCACTGGACCCCACCTATGCCGAGGCACTGGGCGTGGACATCAACAACCTGCTGGTCAGCCAGCCGGATACCGGCGAGCAGGCCATGGAGATCTGCGAGGCGCTGGTGCGCTCCGGCGCCATTGATGCCATTGTAGTGGACTCGGTAGCCGCCATGGTGCCCCGTGCCGAGATTGAGGGCGAGATGGGCGACAGCCATGTGGGCTTGCAGGCACGTCTGATGAGTCAGGCCATGCGTAAGCTGACCAGCGTCATCGGCAAGACCAACACGGTCTGCGTGTTCATCAACCAGCTGCGCGAGAAGGTGGGCGTCATGTACGGCAACCCGGAGGTGACCACCGGCGGCCGCGCTCTGAAATACTACGCCTCGGTGCGTATCGATATCCGCCGCGTGGAGGGTTTGAAGGACTCCTCTGGTCAGTTCATCGGCAACCACACCCGCGCCAAGATCGTCAAGAACAAAGTGGCTCCGCCGTTCCGTGAGGCCGAGTTCGACATCATGTTCGGCGAGGGCATCTCCAAAATGAGCGAGCTCATCGATGTGGGTGTCAAGCTGGGCATCGTGCAGAAGAGCGGCGCATGGTTCAACTACGGCGATATCCGTCTGGGTCAGGGCCGCGACAACGCCAAGCAGTTCCTGAAGGATAACCCCGAGATCGCAAACGACATCGAGGGGCAGATCCGCGCCAACGCCGATAAGCTGTACGCCACCCGCCGCCCGGCAGGCCGCGCCGCAGCCGCCGCAGCGGAGAAGCCCGCCGAGCCTGCCGCCGCAAAGGAGCCGGTAGTCAAGGCACCCACCCGCAGCAGCGAGAGCGAGCTGGACATCATGGTGGAGGACTAAATGGCCTTCTACCGCCGCCGACCCCGCCCGGATGCGGAAAAGTGCGCCGACCCCGCCAAGGCGCGGGCCAGCGCGCTGGAAACGCTGGCCGGGCAGGAGGTCTCTGCCAATATGCTGTATGAGCGGCTGTGCCGCCGCTATACCGAGCCCGCTGCCGCCGCTGCTGTGGCCGAGATGGTGCAGCTGGACTATGTGAACGATGCCCGCTACGCCGAGGCACGGGCCCACAGCCTGCTGGCTGCCCGCAAAAGCCGCCGCGCCGCCGCCCAGAGCCTGCGCCAGAAGGGGCTTGCCCCCGCCGAGGTAGCGGGCGCGCTGGAAGCGGTCTACGCCCCGGACGGCGGCGATGACCCGGAACTGGAAGCCGCCGCCGCGCTGGTGGACAGCCGCTACCGCAAAAAGCTTGCCATCGGCCGCCGCGACCTTGTGGTGGCCGCCTTGCAGCGCCGCGGCTTTGCCTACCCCGTCATCAAGGAAGCCATCCGCAGGGTGGAGGAGGGGTAAAACCCTCTCAGTCAAAGCCTGCGGCTTTGCCAGCTCCCCCGAAGGGGGAGCTTTTCGGCAACTTCCGGTAAGTAGAGCAAAACCTCCCCCTTCGGGGGAGGTGGATTTGCGAAGCAAAGACGGAGAGGGTTCAGCCCGCTTGCGCTAAGCAGAAGCTTTCCCCCGCAGCGCCGCGCTTTCACAGAAAGCGGCGCTGCAAATGCCGTTTTCCGTTACGACCCCTCCTGTGAAAAGGCAATTCTGGAAAATCCGCAGATTTTCCAGAATTGCAAAATTATAAATAATTCTTCCGCTGATGATGCGCAAAGCGAACGCGGAGCGCATTTTAAATCCTTAAATCGTAAAAATTCAAAAGCATCCCTCAAAAGAGAAAGAGAGTATCATCCCTTATGAAAATTGCGTGTATTTCCCTTGGCTGCCCGAAAAATCAGGTGGATCTGGATGTGATGGTGCACATCCTGCTGTCTGCCGGGCACGAGACCGTGGCTGATCTGGCCGAAGCCGATGTCATTCTTGTGAACACCTGCGGCTTTATCGAGAGCGCCAAGACCGAGGCCATTGAAAACATTCTGGAAGCCTGTGCCTATAAGCAGCAGAACCCGAACCTGAAGGTCATCGTTACCGGCTGCCTTGCCGAGCGCTACCGCAGCCAGATCGAGGAAGAGATCCCCGAGGTGGACGCCGTTGTGGGCTGCGCCTCCAACAAGGCCATTGATACTATCGTGGAGCGGCTGTTCCACGGCGAGGATCACTTGGAAAGCTACGGTGCCAAAAAAGACTTCCCGCTGGGCGGCAAGCGTGTCATCGGCACGCCCGCCCACTATGCGTACTTAAAGATCGCCGAGGGCTGCAACAACCGCTGCCACTACTGTGCTATTCCGGGCATCCGCGGCCCGCTGCACAGCCGCGATATGGCCGACTGCGTAGCCGAAGCCCGCTGGCTGGCCGGTGAGGGCGTGAAGGAACTTATCGTTGTGGCGCAGGACCCCACCGCCTACGGCGAGGACTGGGGCAAGCCCGGCAGCATCTGTGAGCTGCTGGACAAGCTGAACAAGGTGCCGGGGCTGGAATGGATCCGCATCATGTACGCCTACCCGGAGCGCATCACCGATGAATTTATCGCCGCCATGAAGCGCAACGAGAAGGTGGTGCCCTACCTTGACCTGCCCATCCAGCACTGCAACGATACCATCCTGAAGAACATGAACCGCCGCTCCAACCGCGCGGAGCTGCTGGAGGTCATCGGCAAGCTGCGCCGTGAGATCCCCGGCATCACCCTGCGCACCACCCTGATCGCAGGCTTCCCCGGCGAGACCGAGGAGCAGTTCGAGGATCTGTGCAACTTTGTCAAGGAGGTGCAGTTCGACCGTCTGGGCTGCTTTGCCTACTCTGCCGAGGAAAATACTGTGGCCGCCAAGATGGACGGCCAGATCGAGCAGGAGGTCAAGGACAAGCGTGCCGAGCTGGTGATGCAGATCCAGACCGGCATCATGGCACAGAAGCAGGCTGAAAAGGTGGGCCAGACCGTGCACGTTCTGTGTGACGGCATCGACGAGGAAAATGGCCTGTACCTCTGCCGCACCACCGGCGATGCGCCGGAGGTGGACGGCTGCGTCTGCGTTTCCAGCGAGGAACCGCTGTACCCCGGCCAGTTCTATGACGTGCTGGTAGAGGACAGCGACCTTTACGATCTGTATGGTACAGTCGTAAAATAACGAATTGGAGGATAAAATCTATGAATCTGCCCAATAAACTTACCCTGACCCGCATTATTCTGGTGCCGGTGTTCATGATTTTTGTGTCCCTGACCAGTCTGGACGGCATCGTGGACGGCAATTTTAACGCCACCTTCTACCTGCTGGCCGGTATCGTGTTTGCCGCTGCCAGCTTCACCGACTTTCTGGACGGTCATCTGGCACGCAAGTGGCACATGGTCACCGATTTCGGCAAGTTTGCCGACCCGCTGGCTGACAAGCTGCTGACCACCGTGGCCTTCATCTACATGCTGCGGGACGGCGTGTGCAGCCCCGTGGTGCTGTGCATCATTCTGGCCCGCGAGTTTGCGGTGTCCGGCCTGCGCATGGTAGCCGCCGGCGCCAAAGACGGCAAGGTCATCGCCGCCAATATGTGGGGCAAGGTCAAGACCGTGCTGCAGATGCTGAGCATCATCTTCTACTTCTTCGGCACTGCCCTGAGCTACCGCGGCACGGTGGAAAGCGTTTCCATCGTGGTGGTGGTCTCCATCGCCCTGTGCTGGATGGTGGCCGCTGTGACCGCCATTTCTGGCATCAAGTACCTGTGGGATAACCGCAGCTTTATCAACACTGCAAAGTAAAAATGTGGAAAACTTCGGCCAGCGCTGTACGGCGCTGGCCGTTTTTGTTGCAGCTTGTCCAAGAAATGCGGCCGCGTTTTGCACAACCTGCTAAAACAGCGCAGAGAACTTGACAAATCCGGGCGGCAGGGGGTAGTATGAGGTGGGGTCTGCCGCACAAACATCTGTGCGGCGGGCAAATGCTTTATCAAAAAACGGAGGAAAACTTATGCGTTTGAAAATGAACAGACGAACCTTCCTGAAAGTGACGGGCACGGCTGTACTGGCCGGTGCACTGGCTGGCTGCGGCGGCAGCGGTTCCGGCAACGGCGGCGGTAACGGCGGCAACCCCGGCGGTGGGGACGGCCCGGAGAACCCCGGTGGTGGGGAAGAGCTCGGCACCCCCGGCGGCGGGGAAGATAAGCCTGGCAGCGGCAAAAAGGAAAAGGGCTACTACACCGCAACAGCCCCGGACACGCAGGGCGTGTACTGGACGTACTATTATGAGGGCTCTGGCACCGAGGTTAGCCTGACCGGCTATAACCGCTACAAGGGCGTACAGCCCCGTGGCAATGTGACCCTGCCCAGTACATTGGACGGCCTGCGTGTTACAGATGTGGATTCGAATGCGTTTGATATGCTGTACAAGTGTGACAAGAAGTATGGCGACCCGGAAACGGAGAACTATACCTGGTCGGACTTCTCTGCTGTAACCGAGATGACCGTTCCGGCAAGCATCCGCTGGATCGGGCAGGCGGCGTTCAACGGCTGTGTCAATGCTGGCGTAGGAACCCACCGCACAGCTACGATGCTGAAAAAGGTCACTTTCCTTGGAAATGTGCATTTGGTATTCTCTGCATTTTATGACTGCGACAAGCTGGAAGAAGTTGTCGGCTGGGAAAAAATCGAGAGCCCGGATGGGTATTTGGTACGAGAGGGTTGCTTTGGAAATACAGGCTTTAAGGAATTGACTGTTACCCCGAACATGATGAGCTTCAACGCATTTGCGGATTGCAAGAAATTGGAAAAGGTTACGATCCAGAAGGGAAATGACAGGATCAGTAGTGGTATCTTCAGCTGCTGCTATGCGTTGAGCAGGGTGTATATTCCCAGTACAGTCAAAACGATTGAGGATGATGCATTCTACGCATACCCGGAAGAAGATATTGGTACAAAACCTGCTGAACTGACCGTCTACTATGGCGGCAGCGAAGCGCAGTGGAAGAACCTGATGCAAAAGACGGCAGATGGCAACGACCGCCTGAAAAATGCCACCGTGCGTTACGGCCAGAGCCCGGACGACATGAAGTAAGCAGAATATTAACCAATCAAAAATAACGGAGACCCGCTGCACGAAACCAAGGTGCGGCGGGTCTCCGTTTTGTATGCTTTTGAAAAACGGCAGATGCCGCTTCCCTCCACGACCTCTCCCGTGAAAATGGGGTTCAGAAACGCCCGCAGGCGTTTCTGAACCCCGAAATTTAAAATCGTTTTTTGACTGCTGTCAGGAAAGCACTGCGCTTTCCTCCACCTTGTCCAGCACAGCCAGCTGCAAAGCATTCAGCATACTGCGCTGTGCGCCGTAGGTGTCGGCGTAGGAGCTGTTGGCGCTGTCGATCTGCTCCTGCGTGGGGATGATGTCCAGCTGTTCCGCAAGGGCCTGAAAGACCAGATCCTGCTTGGCCAGATGCTCAAAGTAGGCGTCAGAATCTGCCAGCATCGCGTCAGCATCGGCGTAGCCCTTGGCCTGTGCGTAGGCGTCCAGCTCCATGCCGTACTTGGCGGCAAGCTGAGAGTGGTAGTTCAGGAACATGCGGATGTAGTAGCTGGTAATCTGGTTGGGAACCTCCTTGAAGGTAGAATTATTGAGCAGATAGTCCATCACGGCGTTGTCCAGATTGTTGGCGTACAGGGCGCTGTCAAAGTACTGGCGCAGGGCGTCTGCGGTGTGCAGATCGTCGCTGGCGGCAAAATTGGTCTCCACCCACTCGTCGGTCAGGGTGGGGACAACGCTCTGGGTGATGGCGTTCAGGGTCACGCTGAATACGGCTTCCTTGCCGCTGAGCGGGATGGTGTTGCCCTCGGCGTCGGTGGAGTCGCCGTAGCCCTCCGGGAAGGTGACGGTCACATCAAAGACATCGCCGATGTTGTGGCCGATGATCTGATCCTCGAAGCCGTCAATAAAGGTGTGGCTGCCCAGTGTCAGGTCGTAGCCGGTGGCGGTGCCGCCGTTAAAGACCACGCCGTCCACCGCACCGGAATAGTCGATGTTCACGGTGTCGCCGCTCTGGGCTGCCCGGTCGGTGATGTTCTGGGTGGTGGCGAACTGGTTCAGCAAAGTGTCGATCTGGGTCTGGATCTCGGCCTCGGTGGGCTCGATGTCTGCCTTGGAAAGCGGCAGCGCAGATACATCATCCGGTAACGTCACATAGTCCAGTGCGCGGATGCCGGTCCAGTGGCCGTTATCGTCCAGCCCCTCGGAGTAATCGAAGCTGGCGTAGTCGAAATCCGACACCTTGCCGTAGACGGACACGCTTGCGCCGGATGCAGCAGAGGATGCCGTGGTGCTGCCTTGCTTTTTGGTCAGCATAAAGCAGGCTAAAACTACGCACAGCACAGCGGCTGCCGCGCACAGCACACACAACAGGGTCTTGGTATTGCGTTTCAAAAGAGATACCTCCTAAAAATAGCAGACCGTTTTCACGGAGAATGCAAATATCATACCATCCTATTATAACGGAAAAATGCGAAAAGAAAAGATTTTTGCGAAAATTCCACAAATGCCGCCCGGCACAGGTATCACTTTTGCCCGCTTTGGGACGGGAAATGCCGCAAAACCGGTGGAAATACCCGGGCGGTTCTGTTACAATAAAACTGTATGAGCCTTTCCCTGCGGGGGAAAGCCTTTTGCTGAAATTGGAGGATAAAACCATGGATTACAATAAAGCAGCTCTGGAAATGCACGAGACCCACAAGGGAAAGGTGGGCATCGTGAGCAAGGTGGAGGTCGCCACCCGTGACGACCTGTCCACCGCCTACACCCCCGGTGTGGCCGAGCCCTGCCGCAAGATCAAGGAAAACCCGGAGGATGTGTATAAGTACACTTTCAAGGGCAACATGGTGGCCGTTGTCTCCAACGGCACCGCCGTGCTGGGTCTGGGCGATATCGGCCCGGAAGCCGGTCTGCCGGTCATGGAGGGCAAGGCTGTGCTGTTCAAGGAGTTCGGCGGCGTGGACGCCTTCCCCATCTGCATCGACGCCCACGACGCTGCCAGCGTCATTGCCGCCTGCAAGGCCATTGCGCCCACCTTTGGCGGCATCAATCTGGAGGATATCAAGAGCCCGGAGTGCTTCGAGATCGAGGAGACCTTGGAGCGGGAACTGGACATCCCCGTGTTCCACGACGACCAGCACGGTACCGCCATCGTGGTCACTGCTGCCCTCATCAACGCTCTGCGCGTGGTGAATAAAAAGATGGAGGACGTGCATATCGTCCTGAACGGCCCCGGCGCAGCCGGTACCGCCATCATCAAGATGCTGATGACCGCCGGTGCCAAGGACATCGTGGCGGTGGATCAGTTCGGCACTCTGTACAAGGGCTGCAACAGCGCTGAAGCCCACAAGAACTGGCTGGGTGAGGTGACCAACCCCCGCCAGATCAAGGGCGGCCTGAAGGAAGCGCTGGAGGGCGCAGACGTGTTCATCGGCGTGTCCCGCCCCGGCATCCTGACCACCGAGCTGTGCAAGACCATGAACAAGGACGCCATCGTCTTTGCCATGGCAAACCCCACACCGGAGATCATGCCGGACGAGGCAAAGGCGGGCGGCGTGCGGGTGATGGCCACCGGCCGCAGCGACTTCCCCAATCAGGTCAACAACGTGCTGTGCTTCCCCGGCTTGTTCAAGGGTGCGCTTAGCGTCCGTGCCCGGGATATCAACAATGAGATGAAGCTGGCCGCCGCCTACGCCATTGCAGACCTCATCACCGACGCCGACCGCAGCGAGGAGAACATCATCCCCGGCGCGTTCGACCCCCGCGTGGCCGAAGCTGTGGCAAATGCCGTGGCAAAGGCTGCCCGCGAGACCGGCGTGGCACGGCTGTAAGCGGAGGGCACAGGCATGAGAACGATCTCCGCACAGAGCATTACGGATACGGTGGCGCGGCTCTGCATCAAGGCCAACACCCAGCTGCCGCAGGACGTGCAGGCCGCGCTGGAAAAGGCCCGGGAGGAAGAGCCGTGGCCGCTGGCTAAAAATACGTTAGACCTGCTGTGGTCGAACCTTGGCGCTGCAAAGGAGAAAGACCTGCCCATCTGTCAGGACACCGGCATGGCCTGCGTGTTCGTGGAGCTGGGCACCGATGTGCACATTGACGGCAGCTTTGAAGCCGCCATCCACGAGGGCGTACGCCGGGGCTACACCGATGGCTATCTGCGCAAGAGCATCGTGGCCGACCCGCTGCGCCGGGGCAACACCGGCGATAACACCCCGGCGGCCATTACGGTACATCTGGTGGACGGCGAGGGCTGCCGCATCACGGTGGCACCCAAGGGCTTTGGCAGCGAGAACATGAGCCGCATCCAGATGCTCAAGCCCGCCGACGGCGTGGAGGGCTTTAAAAAGTTCGTGGTGGATACCGTGCGTCTGGCCGGCTCCAACCCCTGCCCGCCCATCGTGCTGGGCATCGGCGTGGGCGGCAGCTTTGACAAGGTGGCGTATCTTGCCAAAAAGGCGCTGCTGCGCCCGCTGGACATCCCAAACCCCGACCCCTACTACGCCCAGCTGGAACAGGAGCTGCTTGCCGCCATCAATGCACTGGGCATCGGCCCGCAGGGCTTTGGCGGCAAGACCACCTGCCTCGGCCTTGCCATTGAGCAGATGCCCACCCATGTGGCGGGTCTGCCGGTGGCTGTGAACGTTTCCTGTCATGTGACCCGCCGCGCCAGCGCGGAGCTGTAAGGAGGGGAGAAGAATGGAATACAGACTGACTACCCCCTGCACCGCACAGGATCTGGCCCCGCTGAAAGCAGGGGATACCGTGCTGCTTTCCGGCGTGGTGTACACCGCCCGGGATCAGGCACACAAGCGGATGATGGAAGCACTGGACAAGGGCGAGACTTTACCTTTTTCCCTTGAGGGCAGCGCCATCTATTATGTAGGTCCCACCCCGGAGCGCCCGGGCGAGGTCATCGGCTCGGCAGGGCCTACCACCAGCGGGCGCATGGACGCCATGAGCCCCCGGCTGCTGGATCTTGGCAACAAGATCATGATCGGCAAGGGCAAGCGGGACGCCGCCGTCAAGGCGGCTGTGGTGCGCAACGGCGCGGTGTATCTGGCCGCGCTGGGCGGTGCCGGTGCGCTGATGGCAAAAAGCGTGCAGACGCTGGAAGTGATCGCATGGCCGGACTTGGGCTGTGAAGCGGTGCGCCGCCTGACCGTGCAGGATATGCCCCTGACCGTGGTGCTGGATGCCCACGGCGGCGACCTGTACGAGGAAGGCCCAGCCGCCTATCTGGCTGCGCTGTAAATTGCACCCTTTGCACAAAACAGGGGCGGTGCAAAACCGGCAAAACAGCAGTTCTGTGCAGAGAAATGTGGTTAGTTTAACAAAACTTGCTGCGAATTACTTGCATCAACCGCAAAAGTGTGATATCCTTTAACATACGACAGAGGGTACACATACCCTGTCGGAAAAATCCCCCAGAGGGAATAAGGCAGGAGGCCGGACAAACCATGCAGATCCACCAGTCCGCGGAAGATTATCTTGAAACGATCCTGATGCTGAGCCAGCGTATGGGCAAAGTGCGCTCCATTGACGTAGTCAATGAGCTGGGCTTTACCAAAGCCAGCGTGAGCATCGCCATGAAAAAGCTGCGGGAGAACGGCTATATCGCGGTGGACGGCGAAGGCAACCTGACCCTGCTGGAGCCCGGGCAGGAAATTGCCCAGCGCATTTACAGCCGCCACCAGCTGCTGACCCACTTCTTTGTGCAGCTGGGCGTAGACGAGCAGACCGCCGCCGAGGACGCCTGCAAGGCAGAGCACATCCTCAGCGAACAGACGCTGGAAAAGATCCGCGAAAGCGCCCTGCGCAACGACGCCACCCACCCGCAGGCAAAGTAATTTGATTTCAGGAGACACCGGAACGCCGAAAGGCGTTCCGGTGTCTCTTTTTGTACGAAAACTTCGGTTTTCGTTGCATATCTGTTATGGATTTGGTACAATAAGACTGTGAGGAAAAGAAACGATGGAAGAATGAAAAGAGCCGGGACGGCGTAAAGCTGCCCTAAGATAAAGGAGAACGTTGCGGCATGGATGCTATTGCGCATACTCAGGTCAGTGCGGTCTGTCTGGTCACACTGGCAGTTTTGCTGCGGGCGCAGCAGAAAATGCGGGATAAAAGCCTGCCCGGGCGGCTGTTCACGGCGCTGCTGTGGTCTGCCGGGGCGCTGACGATCGTAGATCATGGCAGCGCGCTGGCGCAGCTGGGTGCGTGGCAGGAGCTGGGCATCCCCCTGACCTACGGCCTGAACGCCGGGTGCAGCATTTTGTTTTATCTGCTGGCGGCATGGTGCTGCCTGCTGGTGCTTTTGTATGTGGAGGCAGAGCTGGGGCATACATGGATGGAGGATAGCCGCAAGCTGGCGCTCGGCGCCGCGCCGCTGGTGCTGCTTTTGCTGGCGCTGCTGACGGCGCGGGACGAAAACGGCTTCTGCTATCTGGATGCAGAAGGGCTGCGGGGCAGCACATTGTTTTTGGGGCCGGAGCTGGTGGGGCTTGCCTATCTGGCCATTACTTTTATCCACTGCGGCTGGACGCTGGCTCGCCGGGATCAGGAGAGACCCAAAGAGGAACTGGAAACCCTGCTGCTGCTCGCGCTTGTGCCGGCAGCAGGCTTTTTGCTGCAAGGTTGGCTGCCCGGGCGCGGGCTGCTGTGCTGCGGCATTGCGCTGGGGCTGGTGTGCGTGTATGTGCTGGTGTTGCAGACCAAGTTCACGGTGGACACCCTGACCGGCGTCAGCAACCGCATCGTGGCGCTGCGCTATCTGGAAAGCGAACTGCCCTATTACCGCCGCCACCCCAATTGCTCGCTGCATTTCCTCATGATGGACTTGGATCACTTCAAGCACATCAACGATGCATACGGCCATTTGGAGGGGGACGCCGCACTGGTGTTGCTGGCGGGCATTTTGAAAAAGGTGTGCGCAAACTATAACGGCGTGCTGGCGCGCTACGGCGGCGATGAATTCTGCATCGCCTGCGGCTGCAACAGCGTGGAGGTGCGCACCCTGATCGCCTCCATCCAGCGGGAGCTGGACGCCGCCAACGCTGCCTCCGGCAAGCCCTACCAGATCGAGATCAGCATCGGCTGCGCCCGCCTTGAGCCGGACATTGCCACCGTGCACGACCTGATCGATAAGGCCGATCAGGAGATGTACCAGCTCAAGACCCGCAAGCGCGGCACAGCCCCTGCAGAGAAACAGAGCTGAACGGTTTTGAACTTACTGTAACACTATAAATGCCGTTTGCCTTTACGACCTTTCCCGTGAAAAATGCAATACCGGAGCGTCCGCAGACGCTCCGGTATTGCTCTATATAAAAATAATTTTTCCGCTGATGATGCGCAGAGCAACGCGGAGCGCATTCCAAATCGTCCCGCCCGGTGTTTTCTAAACGTTTTTTACCCTTCTGCCCTTGCATCCCGGGGTGGAACGCGGTATTCTTATAGAATAGACCGGAACCGCGACAGCACAGGGGAGGGAGACCACATGGACGCACAGGAGATCCGCGCATTGCTGGGCAAAAGCATCTTTGAGCGGGCACAGAAATACCGCAAGCGCATCCTGCAAAGCAGCTGCACCACCAACGAGGACGGGGTGCGGCATTTGGCGGCGCTGGTGCAGGGCAGCGGGTCGAACTGTTATTATACGCAGGTCTGGCTGCGGGAAAACGGCAGCTTTGTCAGCGCTTCCTGCGACTGTCCCTATAACCAGAATGGCGACGGCACCTACTGTAAGCATATCGGTGCGCTGCTGCTGCAGAATGTGGATAAGAACCCGCCTTCCCCGGCAAAAAAGCTGGAGAGCATCCCCGGGGTGCAGCGGGGCGTGGCGGGCTTGAGCACCGAACCCCGCAAGGATAGTTACAGCGCCGGGCTGGATATGCTGTTCGGCCGCAAGTGGCGGGGCGAGGAGCCGGAGACCGACTATGATGCCCAGCTGCTGCTGAAGCGCTACCAGCGGGAGGATGCGCAGCAGCAGCCCCAGCCCGCTGCCCAGCGCACCGGCTTTGCCCTGCTGGAGCCGGAGCTTACGGTGCACAACGACCGCGTCTGGCTGCGGCTGCGGGTCTCGGACGGCATCGGCGGGCGGCAGTATCTGGTAAAAAGCATCCCGCAGTTTCTGGATGCAATCGAGCGGGGCGAAAGCGTCAGCTACGGCAAATCACTGGCGTTTGTGCACCGGTGGGACGCCTTTGCTCCGGACGCACAGCAGCTGCTGCGGCTGCTGCGCCGTCAGGTGAGCGCCCGGCAGGAGATCGAAGCGGAAGGCCCGAACCGCTCTGCGTGGGAGAAAGGCCCGGCGGGCGGTCTGCCGCTGACCGGCGAGGGGCTGGATGCCCTTGTGGAGCTTTATGCCGCCGAGGGCGTTGTGGGCGGCTATACCCTTAAAGAGGGGCTGCCGGTCATCAGCCTGAAGGTGGAGCGCCGCAAGGGCGGCGTGCAGCTGAGCTGTACCCCGGCGCTCAGCGGGGTGCAGGGGCTGGACTATGCTTATCTGCTGGGCGAGACCACCCTCTGGCGGATGCAGCGGGAGGAATGCCGCCGGGTGCTGCCGGTGCTGGAGACTTTTGGCGGGCGCAGTTTGTTCTTTACCAGCGCGGACGCCGCCGCCTTTTGCAGCTATGTGCTGCCGGAGCTGGGCAACCGGGTCAACATCGTGGACCCCGACCGGCTGCTGCTGAACCAGATCCCGCTGGAACCGGTGGTGCAGTTTTATCTGGACGCCGACCGGGGGCTTACCGTCACGGCGTACCCGGTCTTTCTGTACGGCGAGGACAGGGTAGCCCCCGGCGAGCCGGTGCCGCCGGATCTATTGCGGGACGCCCGCACCGAGAACCGGGCAAAGCGGCTGCTGGAAACCTATCTGGAACCCCAGCCCGGCAAGCCCGGACATTACAGCATTTCCGGGGAGGAGGCGCTTTTCCAGCTGCTGGAAGAGGGCATTCCCGCCCTGCTGGCCATGGGCGAGGTGTACCAGACCGATGCCTTCCGCAACTTACAAGCCGCCCCGCCCAAGATCTCGGTAGGGGTGTCGGTGCACGGCAGTGTGCTGGACTTGGAAGTGGACACCGGCGCCTTCCCGGTGGAGGAGCTGCGGGAGCTGTTGCAGTCCCTGCACCAGAAAAAGCGCTACCACCGCCTGCGGGATGGCAGTCTGCTGCGGCTGGACGACAGTCTGGAAGGGCTGGACGAGCTGAACGACACGCTGGAGCTTTCCGGTGCAAAGCTGAAGGACGGCGACGCCGCCCTGCCGCTTTACCGCGCCCCCACGCTGGACTGGGCGCTTTCGGGGCAGAACGGCCTGCGGTTCGACCGGGACGACGCCTTCCGGCGCATCAGCCGCAGCTTCCACGCCGTGCGGGACAGTGAATATACTCCGCCGCTCTCCCTGCAAAAGACCCTGCGCAAATATCAGCGGGACGGCTACCGCTGGCTGCGCACACTGGATGGCTACGGCATGGGCGGCATTCTGGCGGATGATATGGGTCTGGGCAAGACCGTGCAGGTGCTCAGCTACCTGCTGGCGATGAAGGAGGGCGGGCAGCAGCTGCCCAGCCTCATCGTCTGCCCGGCCTCGCTGGTGCTGAACTGGCAGGAGGAATGCCAGAAGTTCACCCCGCAGCTGCAAAGCGTTGCCATGGACGGCGACGCCGCCCACCGCGCCGCGCTGGTCGATGGGTGGGCGCAGGCGGATATCGTCATCACCAGCTACGATCTGCTGCGCCGGGACGAAAAGCTGTATGCCGGGCAAGGCTTCTACGCCTGCATTCTGGACGAGGCGCAGGCTATCAAGAACCACACCACCCAGAAATACAAGGCGGTGTGCCGGGTGAACAGCCGGGTGCGCTTTGCCCTGACCGGCACCCCGGTGGAGAACCGCTTGGGCGAGCTGTGGAGCATCTTCTCCTTTTTGATGCCCGGGTATCTGCCCCCCTACAAGACCTTCTGCGCCCGGTTTGAAAAGCCCATCGTGCAGGACGAGGATGCCAATGCCGTGCGGCGGCTGAACCAGTTCACCGGGCCCTTCATTCTGCGGCGCATGAAGTCCGAGGTGCTGCGGGAGCTGCCGCCCAAAACCGAGAATGTGCGCCGCGTCGAGCTGGAAGCGGAACAGCGCAAGCTGTATCTGGCAGCGGTGGTGGACGCCCGCGAAAAGCTGCGGGCGGCAAAGCCGGAGGACAAGATGACCGTGTTTGCCGTGCTGATGCGGCTGCGGGAAATCTGCTGCGACCCGCGCCTTGTGGCAGACAACTGGACCGGCAGCAGCGCCAAGCTGGAAGCCTGTCTGGAACTTGTCACCGAGGCGGTGGCGGGCGGGCACCGCATTCTGCTGTTCAGCCAGTTCACCTCCATGCTGGAGCTGCTGGCAAAGCGGCTGGACGAAGCCGGGGTGAGTCACTTCACCCTGCAAGGCTCTACCCCGAAGCCGGTGCGTGCCGAGCAGGTGCGCCGGTTCAATCAGGGCGAGGCAGACGTTTTTCTCATCTCGCTGCGGGCGGGCGGTACGGGCCTCAACCTGACTGCTGCCGATATCGTTATCCACTACGACCCGTGGTGGAACCTTGCGGCGCAGAATCAGGCCACCGACCGCGCCTACCGCATCGGTCAGCGCAACCCGGTACAGGTGTACCGGCTGATCGCGCAGGACACCATTGAGGAAAAGATCGTGGAGCTGCAACAGGCCAAGCAGTCGCTGGCCGACACCGTTACCGGTGGGGCAGACGGCGCGATTTTGTCCATGAACCCCGAACAGCTGCTACAGCTGCTGGGAGAAGAAGCATAAAGGAGTGTATCTATCATGAAGGTTTGGGATCTGCATTGCGATACCCTGTTAGAGCTGCGCCGCGCCGAAAAGGCAGGCGCACCCAAAAGCTTTTTGCACAACGACCTGCATATCGACCTTGAAAAATTGCAGCAGGGAGATTATCTGCTGCAATGCTTTGCGGCCTATGTGGATCTGGCCGACCCCGCTCCCGGGGCTGACCCGTTGGTAAGCGTGCTGGAAGAGATCGACATCTTCAAGCGGCTCATGGCGGCTTACCCGGAAAAGATCGCCCCGGTGTACACCGCCGCCGACCTTGAGCGCAACCGCGCCGAGGGAAAACTCAGCGCCATGCTGACGGTGGAAGAGGGCGGCTGCTGCAAGGGCAGTCTGGGCGTGCTGCGGCGGCTGCAGGAGCTGGGCGTGCGCATGATGACCCTGACCTGGAACTACCCCAACGAGCTGGCAGCCCCCAACGCAAACCCCGGCGGGCCGCTGGTGCCCAACACCGAGACCGGCCTGACCGAGCGGGGCTTTGCCTTTTTGGAGGAGATGGAAAAGCTGCACATCACCGCAGACGTGAGCCACCTTTCCGATAAGGGCTTCTGGGACATTGCAAACCACAGCACCCGCCCCTTTGCGGCAAGCCACTCCAACTGCCGTGCCCTGTCGCCCCACAACCGCAACCTGACCGATGAGATGATCCGTGCACTGGCAGAAAAGGGCGGCATTGCGGGGCTGAACTACTGCGCCTCCTTTGTGGACGCAGACTCGGCACATCCGAAGCTTTGCCGCAGCACGGTGGAGCGGCTGGCAAAGCACGCGGCACACTTCAAGCAGGTGGGCGGCATTGAGGTCATCAGCCTTGGCAGCGACTTTGACGGCATCGGCGGCCAGCACGAGCTGGAAACGGCGGCAGATATGCCGCTGCTGGCCGAGGCGCTGCGCCGCGAGGGCTTTACCGAGGACGAGGTGGAGGCCATCTACTGGCGTAACGCATACCGCTTCTTTAAAAACAACCTGTAATAACCTGAAAAAATGCAAAAAAGTGCCCGGAGATGCCCTGCTGTGCGCTGGTATCCCGGGCTGTGTATTGCCCTGCGAGGGGAGGTTTTATATGGTCTGAGGCGCGCGTCCCCTGAAAAAGCACAAACGACTTGGAAAGATAAGAGGAATTATAACAATGGGTATCACGATCTCGCCGTGGATGATGGCGTTTCTCATTCTGATGACCGGCTTCGCAGGCTTTGTAGATTCGGCAGCCGGCGGCGGCGGGCTGATCAGCCTGCCGGCCTATCTGTTCGCCGGGCTGCCGCCCCACTACACCTATGCCACCAACAAGTTCAGCGCCGCCTGCGGCACCACCTTTGCCACGGCAAACTTTTTCAAAAGCGGTGCCATAAACGTGAAGGTGGGCGTTCTTGCAGCCATCGGCAGCTTTGCGGGCAGTGCGCTGGGCGCGCATATCGTGCTGCTGCTCAGCGATGAAATGCTGCGCACCATGATGTTCATCATCCTGCCGGTGGCGGCGGTCATCATTCTGTGGCAGCGCAACCTGCCGGACGAGAACCGGGACGACGGCACGCTGGACCTGAAAAAGATCCTGCTGGCGCTGGCCATCGGTTTGGGCATCGGCCTGTACGACGGCGTCGTGGGCCCGGGCACCGGCACCTTTGCCATCATTGCCTTTACCACCCTGATGGGCTTTGACCTGCGCACCGCCAACGGCAACGGCAAGGTGCTCAATCTGGCCAGCAACTACGCCAGCCTGTTCACCTACCTGATGAACGGTCTGGTGGTGTTCCACATCGGCATCCCCTGTGCTATCAGCAACATTCTGGGCAACCTGCTGGGCTCTCACTTCGCCCTGAAAAAGGGCGCCCGCTTCATCCGCCCCATGATGCTGGTGGTGCTGGTGCTGCTGCTGGGCAAGCTCATTTCGGACGCGGTGCTGTAAGGAAGGGGCAGGACGATTTGGAATGCGCTCCTGCGCGTTTTCTTTGTGATAGTGCTAAGTTAATACAATTGCCGCAATTCATGGGAAAAAATTATTTATACAATTGCCACAATTCATAGGAAAAATTATTTGAGAAAATGATGGTGTTTCCATGCGACCCTTCTGTGCCATATGTAGAAAAGTATTGAAGAGTTTCAGGATGCTGATATGCGGTTTGATATTCATCGCCATATTGGGCTTTCAAAACCTCAGCTACGATTGGCGGAAGGTCTAAATCCTGCAAAGAACAGAACTCAAAGGTGTCACCGAAGGAAACGGAACCCCCAGAATTGATGGACTGTTTTGTGGTTCCATCTGTATACCAGGTCGTTTGTTTGTTAGAATCGGTAGAAGAACTTTCCGGTCGTAACATGAAACAGACACCGTCCAATCCACGCAGGATCCGTGACACCGGTGTATCTTTGTGAAATTCATCCTGTACTGCTGCAACATTGTCTCCGGTACATTGTACATAAATGGTCATATTCCGGGGGTTGCTGGCAGAAACCTGTACCCGGCCGTTCCAAGCTGTAAAATCTTTGGGACTGCCGGACTGATACCAGGCTTCAATGGCATCAAGCTCTTTTTCCTTGGCGTTAATGTTTCGTAAAGTGCCAATAGCAAAGGGCCATTCGCTAGTAGTAAAAGCAGCATCTAAAGAGGCGAATGCCAGTTCGCCTTCGGGGGTGACTTCTATCTGCTCATAGAGATCATCGCTGAAATAGCGAAGGCAATCTGCTTTCTGCACGCGCAGTGAATGCCGCATAGCGGTTACATAACTTTCCTGATGACGAAGGTCGTGCAGATAAATATCCGCTTCCATTTCATAGGCGGCTTTTTGAATGTTGGTTTTTGTGTAAGCGGACGAAAATGCAATGGGTCCAGAAGATGTATAATAAAGTTTATCAGGATATTCTGCTGCCCAGTTCTGATAGGTTTCTGAAATCTGGATGACATGCTCCAACTGTTGTAATGTTTTGTTTTTGTCCGGTTCAGAATACCGCATAAGATAGGCCAGCATATAGTTTGCGCTTGGAACGTCTGGATGCTGTTCACAGAATGCAGAACAGGCGCGGTATTGCTCTTCTACTGTGGATAGTTCCCCAATGCGTTCAAGTTCTTTCTTGATGGAGGTGCTTTCTGCACGCTGTACAAACGTCTGCGTCTTGCTGTCGTATTGAAGGCTGTCGTCAGGGTTGGTGGTATAAACTGCCGCATGGGCGGGAAATGCCAGCAGACTGGTGCACAACGCTGTGCTCACCAGCAGGCTGACGGCGCGCCGGGGCAAAAGAGAGTGCCGCAATTTCATAACAAAAAACCTCCTGTATTCTACCTCAAAGCATGGGTTCGGACCCCAAGTCAAGTGTAGCGTACAGAAGGCTTTTTTCAATTGACAAAACTGCCAAATTTTTGCGGGAAATGTTTATACGTCCAGCACCAGCTCTTTATCAAAGAACGCGATGCCGAACGCACCGGGGCCGGTGTGTGTGCCGATGACGCAGCCGATCTGGCGCACCAGCGGTGCATCCAGATGCAGGTTGTCCTGCAAATAGGTCAGCAGCGGCTGCAGCTCCCGGGGGTTGGCGGTGTAGCCCAGCAGCGGGGTGTAGTCCGGGTGGATGCCGCCCATCTCGTCGATCTTTTTGAACAGCGCCACATACACGCCGGGCAGACCGCGTGCTTTACCGGCCAGCGCTACCTTGCCCTCCAGAACGGCGAGGATGGGCTTGATGCCCAGCATACCGCCCGCCACAGCGGCGGCAGCGGACAGTCTGCCGCCCTTGCGCAGGTACTTCAGGTCGTCCACCGCAGCCACCAGATGCAGGTGCTGCTTGGCCTTTTCCAGATCGGCAGCGATCTGGGTGATCGTTTTGCCGGCGTCCCGCAGCTGCACCGCCAGACGCACCAGCATAGACTGCCCCAGACAGACGTTCTCGGTGTTTACGAACACCACATTGTCCACATTGGCAAGGTCGGCAGCAAGTCTGGCGCACTGACCGGTGCCGGACAGCGCATCGGACAAAAAGATGCCCAGCACCTCGTCCCCGGCGGCAGCGGCGTCCAGATACAGCCGCTCGAACTGCTCCGGGCTGGGCTGGCTGGTGGTGGGCAGCTTGCGGCAGGCTGCCAGATGGGTATAGTATTCGCTGGGGGTCATGTCGATGCCGTCCCGCAGGACGGTGCCGTCCTCCAGCGTCACGTTCAAGGGGATCACGGTCACGCCCAGCTGCTGCGCCTCGGCGGGCAGGATGTCGCACGCGGAATCGGTGAGGATACGGATCATAATAATACCTCCGGTCTACCGGTAAAATACAGTATACGCAACGTTTTCATTAAAAAGGTTGGAAATTATTATACCACCATTTAGGGCGATGTGTCAATATTTTGCATAAATTTGCCGCGACAGAACGCCGAAACCTTGCGCACCCGGCGGCAGATATGGTACTATAACCGGGAACGAACCACAGCAGGAGGAGACCGACCATGCACAAGCTGAACCCCCGCACCGCAGCACTGCTTTCGGCCTTTGGCTGGGCGGTGGGGTATCTGTTGGCGGGCAAGGCGCTGGCGGTGCTGCTGCCCGTGCCGCCCGGCGGCGCGGCGCGGTTTTTCCGGGTCTGCCTGCTGGCCCCGCTGGTGGAGGAAGGGGTGTTCCGGGGCGCGGTGCAGCGCCGGGCGCAGCCGCTGGGCAGGGGACAGGCTATTTTTTTGCAGGCGGTGCTGTTCGCCTTGCAGCACGGCAGCGCTGCCGCCATGGCCTATGCGCTGGTGTGCGGGCTGGGGCTTGGATGGCTTGCCGACCGCACCGGGCATCTCTGGCCGGGGATGCTGCTGCACAGCGCAAATAACCTGCTGGTGCTGGCGATGGGATGAGAGGATGGGATAGATGACCGATTTTGAACTGATGGGTCTTGCGCTGGAAGAGGCCGCCAAAGCCGCCGCCTTGGGCGAGGTGCCGGTGGGCGCTGTGGTGGCGCGGCACGGCGAGGTGGTAGCCACGGCGCACAACACCCGGGAGACCGAGAAAAACGCCTTGCACCACGCGGAGCTGCTGGCCATTGATGCCGCCTGCAAGGCGCTGGGCGGCTGGCGGCTGTGGGAGTGCGAGCTGTTCGTCACCTTAGAGCCCTGCCCCATGTGCGCGGGCGGCATCATCAACAGCCGTCTGCGCCGGGTGGTGTACGGCGCTGCCGACACCAAAGCCGGATGCTGCGGCTCTGTGACCGACCTGTTTGCGCTGCCCTTCAACCACCATCCGGTGGTGGAAAAGGGGCTGCGGGAGGCCGAGGCGCAGCAACTTTTGCAGGCGTTTTTTGCTTCCCTGCGGGAAAAGCGGGCGGGCAGACCCCGCTGGAAGCCCCCGGTGCCCGAAAACAGGGGAAAATAAGGAAAAATAGTGGGAACTGCGTAAAAAAATGCAGTTCCCACTTTCTTTTTGGGCTGGATTGTGGTATATTATTCAATGGAATCTTGTCGAAACCCATCATAAGCACAGGCAGGCACGCCAAAGCACCGGACCTTTGCCGGACACATGAACGGAACGCTGCACTGTCTGGGGATGGGAACAGGGTTTTTCCGGTTCGGGCACTGCGCCCAGCCGAGAATACCGAACAGGAGGGATACACTCTTGTACGAGGACGAGTTTGAACTGACCTTTCAGGTGCCGGAGGAAGAGAGCGCACCGGAGCCCCTTGCCGCACCGGCTGCAAAACCGGCTGCACCGGTGGAGCCGGTGGTGGACGAGCCGACCCGCATCATGACGCTGGAAAAACCGGCAGCGCCTGCGGTGGACGAGCCCACCCGGGTGATCGCGCTGGAAAAGCCCGCAGAGCCGCAGCCGCCTGCGCCGAAGCCGCCCGAAGAGCCTGTGCCGGAGCCCGTAAAAGAACAGCCTGCCCCTGCCGCACCCGCTGCGGTGCGCCGGGTGCTGATCTCCGGCGGCGACCGGGGCATCGGCGCTGCCGCTGCCCGCGCCTTTGCGGCAGCAGGGTATCAGGTGGCAGTGCTCTACCACCAGAACGCCGCCGCAGCCGCTGCGCTGGAGCAGCAGCTGCCCGGGTGCATCGCCATCCAGTGCGATGTAGCCAGCCGCGCCAGCTGTGAGTTGGCGTTCCATGCAGTGGAGCAGGCCATGGGCAGGGTGGATGTGCTGGTGTGCAACGCCGGTATCGCGCAGCAGAAGCTGTTTACCGACATCACCCCGGAGGAGTGGCAGCGGATGCTGGACGTGAACCTGAGCGGCGCGTTCCACCTGTGCCAGCTGGCGCTGCCCGGCATGATCCGCCGCAAGCAGGGCCGCATTTTGACTGTGAGCAGTATGTGGGGCCAGACCGGCGGCAGCTGCGAGGTGCACTATTCCGCCGCGAAAGCCGGGCTCATCGGCCTGACCAAGGCACTGGCCAAGGAAGAAGGCCCCAGCGGCATTACGGTGAACTGCGTAGCGCCGGGGGTCATTGAGACCGATATGATGGCGGCCTTTACCGCCGAGGACAAGGCGGCGCTGGCCGAGGAGACCCCTGTGGGGCGGCTGGGCACCCCGGAAGAAGTTGCAAAGCTGCTGGTCTTTTTGGCCGGCGAGGATGCCGGATACATCACCGGACAGGTGTTCGGGGTGAACGGCGGCCTTGTGATCTGATGCACAGGGCGATATTACAGAATTTTCCCCGGAGTGGGAAGGAGAGAAAAAATGGGCATGACTTTGAAGGAACTGTTGACTAAGGGCGAGGGCACCCTCTCTGCACAGGAGGCCAAGGCGCTGGCGGCACAATGCCGCATGGATGTAGATACCCTCTACACCCTGCTGGAAGAGCGCGGCATCAAGATCCTGGAGGAAGAGAACGAGCCGAGTCTGGACGTGGACAGCATCATTGCTGAGGTGGAGAGCGCCGAGAACAACAACGATGACATGGGCCTTGCCGATGAGAACGAAGAGGATGCCGAGGAGAACCCGGCAGACCTGAAGGCTGCCATGGACGAACTGCTGGACGACCCGGTGAAGAACTACCTCAAGCAGATCGGTCAGATCCCGCTGTTGAGCGCTGAGCAGGAGGTGGAGCTGAGCCGCCGTATTCATGCCGGTGCCGAGGCTGCGCATATTTTGCAGGCAGACCGCCAGAAGTATGGCGCACCGGAATACATCAAGAAGAACAGCGCCCGCTTCTCTTTTGAAGAGGACGAGAACAGCCGCAGCTACACCGAGGATCTGGACGAGGACGGCGAAAAGTCCGTCGAGGATGCCGAGGAAAAGGCAGACGAGGAAAAGGCCATGGAAGCCGTGGAGAACGGCCCCCTGAGCGAGGAGCGTCGTCAGGAGCTGCTCAAGACCCGCCGCGACGGCCTGAACGCCCGCCGCAGCCTGAGCGAAGCAAACCTGCGTCTGGTGGTGTCCATCGCCAAGAAGCATGTCGGCCATAATCTGGCCTTCCTTGACCTCATTCAGGAGGGCAACATCGGCCTCATCAAGGCCGCCGAGAAGTTCGACTGCGACCGCGGCTTCCGCTTCTCTACCTACGCTACCTGGTGGATCCGTCAGGCTATCACCCGCGCCATCGCGGATCAGGCCCGTACCATCCGCATCCCGGTGCACATGGTGGAGACCATCAACCGTATGCGTCAGGCTACCAACCAGCTGGTGTACCAGAACGGTCACGAGCCCACCCCGGAAGAGCTGGCAAAGGCCATGGACATGAGCGTGGAGCGCGTGCGCGAGATCCAGCGCATGGCACAGGAGCCCGCAAGTCTGGAAAGCCCCGTGGGCGAGGAAGAGGATTCCTCTCTGGGCGATTTCGTCGCCGACGAGAACGCCGAGGCTCCCGGCAAGGCAGCCGACCGCGCCATGGTGGCACAGCAGATCAACTTGGCGCTCAAGAGCCTGACCCCCCGCGAGGAAAAGGTCATCCGGCTGCGCTTTGGTCTGGACGACGGCCGTCCCCGCACGCTGGAAGAGGTCGGCCGCGACTTCGGCGTCACCCGCGAGCGTGTGCGCCAGATCGAAGCCAAGGCCATCCGCAAGCTGCACAGCCGCAAGTGCCTGACCCTGCTCAACGGCCTGATCGAGTAATACTAAAAAATAGAGACACCGGAGCGTCTGTGGACGCTCCGGTGTCTCTGCTTTATAAATAAATCTTTAGTACGAGCTCAGCCCGAGGCTGACGTCCAAGGCCTGATCCACCCGCTTCTGGTCGGCGGCGGTGATCTGCCCGGCGCGCTCCCGCAGGCGGTGCTTATCCAGCGTGCGGATCTGCTCCAGCAGCACGACGCTGTCCTTGGCAAGGCCGGTGTCTGCCGCCCGGATGTTGATGTGGGTGGGCAGGCGAGTCTTGTCCAGCCGGGATGTAATGGCCGCTGCGATCACCGTGGGGCTGTGCCGGTTGCCGATCTCGTTCTGTACGATCAGCACCGGGCGCACACCGCCCTGCTCCGAGCCCACCACCGGCGAAAGATCGGCGTAGAAAACTTCTCCTCTGTGTACCTCCATGGAATCTCCCTCCTGTTTGTCTGGAGGATGTGCCCCGCTATGTGATGCGTCCGGCGCATCCTGTCTGCTCTCAGTATGCGCAGACCGGGTGCGGCTTATGCAGTGCGGGGGCGATATTCCATTGTATGCACAAGGGGTGGTCAGCTTTCCTCTTCCAGCGTGCAGAAGGCCAGCGCCATGCCGCCCTCGTGGCTCAGGGAGAGCCGGGCGCGCAGCCGGTGCTGCGCCACCCATGCGGCGGTCTGCCCGCTGAAGCGGTAGGCCGGGGCACCGTTTTCCAGCCGGACGGCCTCGATTTCACACAGGGAAAAAGGCTCCCGCAGGCCGGTGCCCGCCGCCTTGAGAAAGGCTTCCTTGGCGGCAAAATCTGCGGCGGCGCTGGCAAGGCGGTGGGCGTTCAGCGGCGCGGGAGAGGCTTCGCAAAGCCCCAGTGCCGCCTGCTCGGCGGGGCCGTACACCCGGCGCACAAAGGCCGCTGCGTGGGCAGAGGAAAGGCTTTTTTCCAGATGGGAAAGGCTGCACAGGTCGCAGCCGATGCCGTAAAGCATACAAAGGCTCCTTTCGCGGGCAGAATGCCGCCCGGACATCGTTCATCTTGCCGGAACAATGCTGGAAATTTTGTGCAGGATGTGCAAATCCAGCGTAATTATCTTGAAGTTTCGGCGCATTTCGTGTACAATGGGGCTAGTTTCAACCGAAGGGGGTGTATTGCGTGGGAGACGCAACCGCGATTTTCTCCATCCACGATAAAAAGGACTATGAGATCCACGAGATCGTACAACAGGTGTACGATGCTTTGAAGGAAAAAGGCTACAACCCGGTCAATCAGCTGGTGGGCTACATTTTGTCCGAAGACCCTACCTACATTACGACCTATAAGAATGCCCGTGCCATGATCCGCAAGGTGGATCGTGACGACCTGCTGCAGGCCATGCTGCGCAGCTACCTCAACGTGTAATACGGTCCTTTTCAGCCCCGCTGTCTTGCAAGACGGCGGGCTTTTTTGCGTGTGAGACCATTTTAATCATTTTCCACCAGCGGCAGGGTGAAGATCTGGTTCACCACCACCTCGTACTCCCACGGCTCCCGCAGCTTTTTCAGCTGCTTTTCCAGCTTTTCCGCCCCGGCAAAGCAGCGGATGAGGTAGAACCAGTGCCCCTTCATCCGGCTGATGGCGCAGCCCGCGCTGCCGAACAGTTCAGTGTAGCCGTGGTACAAATCGGTCAGATAGCCCCGCAGCTCCTCCTTGGTGGCGGGCGCACCGCCCCGCGCCCTGCGGAAAAGCGCCGGGTCGGCGATGAGCCCGCGCCCCACCATGATGCCGGACAGGGCGGGGAACTCCTCTTCCAGCGCGTGGAGCTGGGCGGCGGTGGTCACATCGCCGTTGTAGCACACCGGTATGGTGCACCGGGGCAGCGCAGCCGCAAAGGCGGTGCGGTCGGCCTGCCCGCGGTACTGCTGCCGCATCACCCGGGGGTGGATGGTCAGCTCCGAGATGGGGTAGCGGTTATAAATTTCCAGAATGGCGGCAAACTCTTCCGGCTTCTCCACACCCAGCCGGGTCTTGACCGAGACAGGCCCCTCGGCGCGGGAGAATACCCCGTCCAGAAAGGCGTCTACCTTGGCCGGGTCCCGCAGCATCCCGGAGCCCTTGCCCTTGGCGGTCACCGTTCCGGCGGGGCAGCCCAGATTCAGGTTCACCTCGGTATAGCCCAGCGCCCGCAGTTGTCCGATCATCCAAGCGGCCAGTTCGCCGTCCTTGGCCAGCAATTGCGGGATGACCGGCGCACCGGGGTTTGCCGCCGGGGCAAGCTCTGCCATCTTCTTTTTAACGAGTACCCGGTTCTCCGGCGGGGAGATAAACGGCGCATAATAGCGGTCGGCAGCGCCTTGTGCGCCGAACCATTTCTGATGGGTCTGCCGCCAGACCCGGTCTGTGAACCCCTCCATGGGGGCAGCATAATAAAGCATGGGCGTTTCTCCAAACGTTTTTGTTACCGGTATTGTAGCATAAAATTGCGTGAGGGGAAAGAGGAGGAATTACCCCGTAAGCGTCCTCGCCCTCTCCGTCACGGCTTGCGCCGTGCCACCTCTCCCAAAGGGAGAGGCTCTGGCGTAACCGCAAACTCTGCACTTTAGCCGGAAACTTTCCCGCCATGCCAAGGGCTCTCCCTTTGGGAGAGCTGGCGCGTAAGCGCCTGAGAGGGCGAGCCCGCTACCCGACGCGCATTCAAATCGTTTGTCCCCAAACAAAAACTCCCGCCCTGCGGGGTGCAGAGCGGGAGAGGAGAGTTTTTGGAGATTATTCAGCAAACAGCGGGGTGGACAGGTAACGGTCACCGGTATCGGGCAGCAGAACAACGATGTTCTTGCCTGCGTTCTCCGGGCGCTTTGCCAGCTGGATGGCAGCCCAGACGGCAGCGCCGGAGGAGATACCCACCAGCACGCCCTCCTTGTGACCGATCAGACGACCAGTGGCAAAGGCGTCATCGTTCTCCACGGTGATGATCTCGTCATAGACGGTGGTATCCAGCACATCCGGCACAAAGCCTGCGCCGATGCCCTGAATTTTATGCGCACCGGCAGTACCCTTGCTCAGCACAGGGGAGGAAGCGGGCTCAACAGCCACCACCTTGACGGCGGGGTTCTTGCTCTTGAGGTACTTGCCAACACCGGTCACGGTGCCGCCGGTGCCAACGCCTGCCACAAAGATATCCACCTTGCCGTCGGTATCCTCCCAAATCTCGGGGCCGGTGGTCTCGATGTGCGCCTGCGGGTTGGCGGGGTTCACGAACTGGCCGGGGATGAAGGAATTGGGAATCTCCTTTGCCAGCTCATCGGCCTTGGCAATGGCACCCTTCATGCCCTTGGCACCCTCGCTGAGCACCAGCTCGGCACCGTAAGCCTTCATCAGCTGGCGGCGCTCCACGCTCATGGTCTCGGGCATCACGATGATGATGCGGTAGCCCTTGGCAGCTGCCACAGCAGCCAGACCGATGCCGGTGTTGCCGGAGGTGGGCTCGATGATGACAGAGCCTTCCTTCAGCAGACCCTTGGCCTCGGCATCGTCGATCATCTTTTTCGCAATGCGGTCTTTCACGGAACCGGCGGGGTTGAAGTACTCCAGCTTGGCAATAACGTGGGCGGGCAGCTGCTCTTCCTTTTCAATATGGCTGAGCTCCAGCAGCGGGGTGTGACCGATCAACTGATCTGCGGCGGTATAGATCTTGCTCATAATACTTGTCCCTCTTTCTGATATCATTACGGGGTGTGTAGCCCTGTTTTGTGCCGGTGTGCCCGGCTGTGATTCCCTCTAAACCTTTCAACCAACATTGTTTGTGGGTTTGATGGCATTATAGCCCTGTTTCCCCTGCTTGTCAAGGGTTTTTTTGAAAAAAGTGGGATTGAAAAGTGACTTACCCTGTTGTATAATGGGTTATGATAAAAATTGACCGGAAGGAAGTACGGATTATGATCGTTTCGACCAAAGGACGCTATGCGCTGCGGGTGATGATCGACCTCGCGGAGCATCAGTCTGAAAAATATGTTCCCTTAAAGGAAGTAGCCACCCGGCAGGAGATCTCGGAAAAGTATCTGGAGAACATCCTCAAGGTGCTGGTGCAGAACGGCTTTCTGGAGGGGCTGCGCGGCAAGGGCGGCGGCTACCGGCTGACCCGCAGCCCGGATCAGTACACCGTAAGCGAGATTTTGATGCTTACCGAGGGCAGTCTTGCCCCGGTAAGCTGCCTGACCCCCGGGGCTTCTGCCTGCGCCCGGATGGCCAACTGCCGCACCTACGAGATGTGGAAGGGGCTCAACGACCTGATCTCGGACTACTTCGGCAAGATCACGCTGGCAGACCTTGCCCTGCCGGATCAGGCCGGCAACGATTATGTGATCTGAACCTTGCGCACCGGAACTGCACCGGTGCGCTTTTTTGTACAGTTCTGCGCAAAAGGTGCAGAACTTCTTGGCAAAATTTACGATTGATGGGGCGGGCAGTCCGCGGTATACTTTTACCTTGTGTGAGACAGAAAATTCCGGGCAAAAAGCCCGTTGTCTGTACGTTTATAAGACCAGAAAGGGGAGTTCTGACACGAAGTATATTTTTCAGTTCGGGCGCATTCTCGCGTTCTGTTTTCTGGGCGAGGTGCTGCACGCGGTGCTGCCGCTGCCGGTGCCTGCCAGCGTGTACGGTCTGGTGCTGCTGCTGGCAGCCTTGACCGCCGGGGTCGTAAAGCTGGAGCAGGTCAAGGAGACCGGCACCTACCTGACCGGTATCTTTCCGCTGCTGTTCGTGCCTGCCGCTGCGGGCATCATGGAGCTGTGGGCAGAGATGGGACAGCTGCTGCTGCCCATCCTGATCGCCATTCTGCCGGTGACGGTGCTGGTGATGGTGGCTGCAGGCCGCACCACGCAGGCGCTGACCGCCCGCAATAAAAAAGAGGAGGCCGACCATGACTGAGCTGCTGAACGACTTTCTGACCGGCTCGGTGGCGTGGGGCGTGCTGCTTACGCTGGCGGCCTTTGGGCTGGGTGTGCTCATCAATAAGGTGACCGGCAAGGCCATCTTTAACCCGCTGCTGCTGGGCAGTATTTTTGTCATCGTTTTTCTGTCGGTGTGCAAGATCCCCTACGGGGACTATAAAACCAGCGCCGCGCCGGTAAGCTATCTGCTGCTGCCCGCCACGGTGGCGCTGGCCATCCCGCTGTATGAGAAGCTGGATCTGCTCAAGGAGAACGCGCCCGCCATCATCGCGGGCATCTCGGTGGGCACGCTGGTCAGTCTGGGCAGCGCCTTTGCACTGGCGCTGGCAATGGACCTGACCCAGGAGCAGTACGTCACCCTGCTGCCGAAGTCGGTGACCACCGCCATCAGCATGGATGTGGCCGCAGAGCTGGGCGGCATTGCTGCCCTGACCGGTGCCATCGTCATTGTCACCGGCATCGTGGGCGCACTGCTGGCCGAGACGGTGTGCAAGCTGTTCCACATCACCGATCCCATCGCCAAGGGCGTGGGCATCGGCACGGCAGCCCATGCTGTGGGCACCAGCAAGGCGCTGCAGATGGGCGAGGTGGAAGGTGCCATGAGCGGTCTTTCCATCGCCGTAGCCGGTGTGCTGACCGCCGTGCTCTGCCCGGTGTTCGTGGGCTTTATCCACTAAGAAACAAAATACAGAAACACCCCCGGCGGCCATTGCGGCTGCCGGGGGTGTTTCTCTGTGGGTGGAAAACAAAAAAGAGGTGAAAAGAAGAATGGTTGGTAAATATCAGTTTTATGCGGCCTTTGCCGGGGCAAAGACCACGGCCTTCTTCTGCCGCGCCTGCATGGAGCGGACGATGCAGCTCAGGGTGAAGTTGATGACAAAATAGATGACGCAGGCGGTGCCGAACAGCACCATGACATCCGAAACGTTCACCGTGCCAAGGCCGTTGTAGGTGCCGGCGGCGCTCAACAGCTGCCGGATGCGTGCCATCAGCTCAATGGTGGCCACGTTGGCAAGGTAGGAGGAATCCTTGATGGTGGTGATCACCTGACTGAGCAGGGTAGGGATGATATTGCGGTAAGCTTGCGGCAGGATGATGTACAGCAGCACCTCGGCGGTGTTGAAGCCTTGCGCGTAGCCTGCCTCAAACTGCCCCTTAGCGACGCCGTTCAAACCGCCGCGGACGATCTCGGCAATGACCGAGGAGTTGAACAAAATCAACGCCAGCGCTGCCTTGAACAGCAGCTTCATCTCCACACTGGTCAGGCCGAACATTTTGTGGGCAAAGAAGGCCGGGCAGGGGCAGAATACCACGCACACGAAGATCCACAAAAGGTAAGGCGTGTTGCGGAACAGCTCGATGTAGGCGGCAGAAAACCAGCCAAGGATGCGCGCCGGGCCCTTTTTACAGTAGGTGCGGGCCAGCGCCAGCAGCGAGCCTAAGATCAAGCCCAGAATGACGCCCAGCACCGAGATGATGCAGGTAAAGGCCACACCCCGCAGCAGGTATACGAATACGCCCGGCTGCGCGAGGATGGAAAAACTGGAAGCAAGAGTGCTCATTTATGCCGCCTCCTTTAAGGCCGCAGCCTTTGCGGCGCGCAGGGCGGGGTCTGCCTTGCCCTTGCGCTCCTTGAGGGAGGCCTCCCAGCGGGTAGCCAGTGTGGACAGCGGGAAGCAGACCACAAAGAAGATGGCACCGCAGACGATATAGGCCGGTGCGTAGGCACCGCCGGTGGAGGCACCGGTGACGAAGCTGTAAGTCACGCTGATGAGGTCTGCACCGCCTACGATATACAGGCAGGAAGTGTTCTTGAACAGGTTGACCACCTGATTGACCATGGGCGGCAGCATAACGGGGATGCTCTGCGGCAGGATGATATAGGCCATCCGCTGCAAATAGCCAAAGCCCTGCGCCTGTGCGGCCTCGAACTGTCCTTTCGGCACCGACTCAATGGCGGCACGGACCACCTCGCCCATGTAGGCACCGGTGTAAACGCCCAGTGCAATGATGCCGGTGCGGATGACACCCATGCTCAGCCCTGCAAAGGCCAGCGCGTAGTACAAAAAGCACAGCTGCAGCAGCAGCGGCGTATTCTGGATGAACTCCACATACACCCGGGCGATGAATTGCAGCGGCTTTTTGCCGCTGGTCGCCATCAAGCCCAGTACAACGCCCAGCACAAAGGCCAGTGCCAGCGCAAAAAACGCCGTCATCAGGGTATTGCCCAGCCCCAGCAGAAAGCTTTCCCGGTGGTTCCACACCGTTGCCCATGCGTCCATTGAAAACAGACCGGACATAACGAACACTCCTCTCTCCTAAACCGTAACAGCCTGCGCACAAATGTTATGCCAGACCGTTCTCCTTGATCAGACCATCAATGGTGCCATCGGACAGCCAGCCGCTGACCAGCTCATCGCACAAAGCGGAGAAGCCGCTGCCCTTCTTGGTAGCCACGCCGTACTCCTGCGGGCTGAACTCGGCATCGATGTAGCTACGGCCCTCGGTCTTGTAGATAGCCAGAATGGACTTATCCACGCAGAAGCCGTTCACCTCGCCTGCGCTCAGTGCGGTGCTGATGGCGGGATAATCATCGTACTGACGGAAGGAAATGCCGTCCTTCCAAGTGTCGGCGTTGAAGGTGTCGGCATTGAAGCCCTCGCCGGTGATCACGCCCTCGTCAATCATCTCCTGTACCAGAGCACGGGCGGAGGTGGAGCCGGAGGAAACGCCCACCACCTTATCCTTCAGGTCAGCCAGCGCCTTGATGCCGGAGGAATCCTCCACCAGAACGCTGACGTAGTCGGTGTAGTAGGGGGTGGAGAAGTCCCAGCTCTTGCGGCGCTCGTCGGTGATGGTAAAGGTGGCCAGCACGCAGTCGATATCGCCGGAATCCAGCAGCTCGCCGCGGGTAGCGGCGGTGACGGTGGTAAACTCCACGTCCACGCCCAGATGCTCAGCGATCATCTCTGCCAGACTGTCCTCCAGACCGGTGTACTCGCCGGTGAGGGTATCCTGAAAGCTGAAGCCCTTGACGGCGTTCTTGACGCCTACCTTCAGCACACCACGGTCGATGATGGCCTGCACATCCGCAGAGACAGCCTCGGAGGAAGCTGCCACGCTGCCGGAAGCGGCAGAGGATGCAGTGGAGGATGCCACAGAGCTGCTGGCAGAGCCGCCGCAGGCGGTGAGAGCGGTGAGCGCAATGGCCGTACCGGCGGCCTTGACAAAGCTACGACGAGAAATCTTTTTCATAATTATACACTCCTCTATAAAGTCCGCAGCCCGGACGGCTTTCCCTTCCGTCCCCCATGGGCTGCTCTATCCACAACGGGTGCCGCTTGTGCTGCGGCAGCTCCGCAGTGACCAAAAATACTTACCGGATGATCTTGCCCAAGAACTGGCGCACACGCTCATTTTTGGGGTTGGTGAAGAAGTGCTCCGGTGTGCCCTCTTCCAAGATCTGGCCGTCTGCCATAAACACCACGCGGTCTGCCACCTGCCGGGCGAAGCCCATCTCGTGGGTGACCACCACCATGGTGATGTTTTTTTCGTGCGCCAGCCGCACCATGACGTCCAGCACCTCCTGAATGGTCTCCGGGTCCAGCGCACTGGTGGGCTCGTCGAACAGGATGATCTTGGTCTGGGCGCACAGCGCACGGGCAATGGCGATGCGCTGCTGCTGCCCGCCGGAAAGCTGCGCCGGGTAGACATTTGCCTTGTCCCGCAGGCCAACCACCTCAAGATAGTGGTACGCCAGCTCCTCGGCCTCCTGCTTGGTCTTGTGGTGCAGTTTCATGGGCGCGAGGGTCAGGTTTTTCAGCACCGTCATGTGCGGGTACAGGTTGAACTGCTGGAACACCATGCTGGTGGTCTCCCGCACAAGCTTGGTCTTGTTTTTGGCCGTCAGCTCCTGCCCGTCTATGTAGACATGGCCGCTGGTGGGTTCTTCCAGAAAATTCATGCAGCGCACCGTGGTGGACTTGCCTGAACCGGACGGCCCGATGATCACCAGCTTTTCGCCCTCGGCGACCTCGAGGTTGACGTCTTTCAGAACGTGCAGATCCCCGAAGTATTTGTCAACGTGTTCCAGCTTGATCACTACGCATTCCCCTTTTCCTCTTACAGCCTGCCCCCGGAGCCGCCTTGCCCCGCAGGGTACAAAAAAGGCGCTTGGTGAGTGTTCACCAAGCGCCTTTGCTTTCGATAGCTAGAGTATAGCGTTTTTTACGGTTTCTTTCAATCTGAAAAGTGCAACAACTTTTCCTTCAGGAGAAATTGCATTTTGTAAAGTTGCTACAATATTGCGCCTTATTTTTGTCGATACGGCTGAACATGGCGGTCGGCGCGCAGCGGCGGGGGACAGCGCTTATTTTTTGAAAAAGGAGAACAGGCCCTTCTTTTCATACGGTGTGCTGTGGATGGTGCCCACATGGTATCCGGTGGCTTCAATGGCGGCGCGGAGCGCGTTTTCGTCCAGCGGCTCCTTGGAAAGGATCACGGTCTTGCCCTTGGCATGAGAGGACGAGACTTTATCCACAGGGAACGCACTGCGCACGGCGTCATTGATATGGGCTTCGCACATGGAACACGCCATGCCGCCTACTTCTACGGTCGTCTGGATCATTTTTATACCTTCCTTCAGGAATATCTTATAAAATAATAGTTAGAAATGGCTAACTTTTCACTCCGGGAAAAGCCGCCCGAAAGCGGCTCTTCTGCCCACATCATACGCCATACAGCCGCAGCTGTCAAGCGCTTTGCTTATTTTTTTCGGTAGTCTCGCGGCGTCATGCCGAAATGCGCCTTGAACGCCCGGTTAAAATAGGAAAGGTTTTCAAACCCGCACCGGGAGGCGATGGTCAGCACGGTCTCGTCCGTGGTTTGCAGCGCCTCGGCGGCGGTGTTCAGCCGGTACTCGTTCAGAAAGGCGATAAAGCTCTGCCCGGTCATCTGCCGGAACCAGCGCATAAAATGGCTGGCGCTGAAGGAGCAGACCCCGGCGGCATCGGCGACCCGGAGCGGCTCGGCATAATGCGCCGAAAGCCATTGCAGTACGGTTTTCAGCCGCTGGGTGTCGGCAGTTTCGGTGGGGAGACACTGCCTGCCCTGCGCAATGAGCAGGGCAAGAAAGCGCAGCAGCGCCCCTTTTACCAGCAGCTCGTAGCCGGGACGCTTGGCGCGGTTGGCATCCTCCAGCTCCCGCAGGCAGGCGGCGACCTGCAGATAGCACAAATCGTTCGGGGTCAGCCGCACCGGCAGCGACAGCCGCCCGCTTTGCAGCGGCAGCAGATATTTTTCGGCGCAAAGGTCCTCTGCGCCGCCCAGAAGTTCCGGCTCAAAGATGATATTTTCGTATTCCATGCGCTGCCCCTCTGCCTGCCGCAGCGCGTGGAGCGTGCCAGGGGCAAAAAGGAAGATATCCCCCCGGTAAGCCGGGTAGGTCACAGCGCCCACCTGTACCAGCCCCATGCCCTGCTTGACAAAGACCAGCTCCATGCTCTCGTGCCAGTGCAGTGCCACCTGCTGAAAATCCCCCGGAATGGTGCAGGGGTACAGATTGAACGGAAAGCGCACGGCACCGTGCTGTTTTGTCTCCTGCAAAGAAGCCTGATTTTGCATCGTCTCACCCCCTGATGATAGGATTGTACCATAGTTTGCATCTTTTAGGCAAGATTTCGATTGTTTTATGTGGTATATCTTGAAGTACAGATGTCAAACCTGTTTTCCGTAAGGTGCATCTGAAAACAAAGAAATAGACTGAATTTTCGACTTTTCAGATACACCCTAGCAAAGGAGGATGCTTTTATGAGCTTTACCGAAACGTTACAGAGTATCACCGGCAAGCTGCTGGCAGACTGCACCGATCAGGAGCTGTATCTGGCACTGCTGGAACTTGTGCGGCAGAAGAGCGCCGACCGCGTGCAGCCGGTCACCGGGCGCAAGCTGTACTATATCAGCGCCGAATTCCTTATTGGCAAGCTGCTGTCCAACAATCTCATCAATCTGGGGCTGTACGACGAAGCCCGGTCTGCGCTGGCTGCTGCCGGAAAGCGCCTTTCCGATATTGAAGAGGTAGAGCCGGAACCTTCTCTGGGCAACGGCGGCTTGGGGCGTCTGGCTGCCTGCTTCCTCGACTCTCTGGCAACGCTGAACCTGCCCGGCGACGGCGTGGGTCTGCGGTACCATTTTGGTCTGTTCCACCAGTCCTTTGAGGATGGCGTGCAGAACGAAAAGCCCGACCCGTGGCTCACTGCCCACAGCTGGGCGGAAAAGACCGACACCACCTACCCGGTGGAACTGGCGGGCAAGGAGTACACTGCCCGGCTGTACAAGCTGGCGGTCACCGGCTATGAGGGGCGTACCAACACCCTGAACCTGTTCGATCTGGATACCATTGATGAGAGCATCGTCCATGACGGCATTGCCTTCGACAAGACCGCCATTGACAAGAACCTGACCCTCTTCCTCTACCCGGACGATTCCGATGAAGCGGGCCGCCGTCTGCGGGTGTACCAGCAGTACCTGATGGTCTCCGCCGGTGCACAGCTCATTCTGGCCGAGTGCGCTGCCCGGGGCTGCAACTTCCATGATCTGGCCGACTACGCCGCCATCCAGATCAACGACACCCACCCCAGCATGGTCATCCCGGAGCTGATCCGCCTGCTGGAGGAGCGCGGCATCGAATTTGAAGAGGCTGTGGAGATCGTTACCAAGACCTGCGCCTACACCAACCACACCATTCTGGCCGAGGCGCTGGAAAAGTGGCCCCGCACCTATCTGGACGCCGTGGTGCCGCAGCTGATGCCCATCATCGAAAAGCTGGATGCGCTGGCACGCACCCGCACCGAGGACGAGAGCCTTGCCATCATCGACAAGGATGACCGGGTGCACATGGCACACATGGACATCCACTTCACCCACTCCACCAACGGCGTGGCGGCACTGCACACCGAGATTTTGAAAAACTCCGAGCTGCACGGCTTCTACGAGCTGTACCCGGAAAAGTTCAACAACAAGACCAACGGCATCACCTTCCGCCGCTGGCTGCTGGAATGCGACCCGCGCCTGACCGCCACGCTGGAAAAGCACATCGGCTCCGGCTTCCGCAAGGACGCCGCCGAGCTGGAAAAGCTGCTGGCCTTTGCCGAGGACGAGACGGTGCTGAACGAGCTGACCGCCGTGAAGAAGGCCAACAAGGAGGCACTGGCCGACTGGCTGCTGCACACCCAGAAGGTGAGCGTGAACACCGATGCAGTGTTCGATATCCAGTCCAAGCGTCTGCACGAGTATAAGCGCCAGCAGCTGAACCTGCTGTACCTCATCCATCAGTACTACGAGATCAAGGCCGGACACCTGCCCGCCGCGCCGCTGGTGAGCATCTTCGGTGCAAAGGCCGCGCCCGCCTATACCATTGCAAAAGACATCATCCATGCGCTGCTGACCCTCTCCAAGGTCATTGCCGCAGACCCGGAGGTGTCCAAGTGGCTGCAGGTGGTGTTTGTGGAGAACTACAACGTCACCGCCGCTGAAAAGCTCATCCCGGCCTGCGACCTTTCCGAGCAGATCAGCCTTGCTTCCAAGGAGGCCTCCGGCACCGGCAACATGAAGTTTATGCTGAACGGTGCGCTGACGCTGGGCACCATGGACGGTGCCAATGTGGAGATCAGCCAGCAGGTGGGCGAGGAAAACATTTATATCTTCGGCCAGACCTCCGATCAGGTCATCCACCGCTATGCCGTGGGCGATTACGACCCCGCCCAGTGGGTGGAGGGCGATGCCAACATCCGCCGCGCCATCAGCTTCCTCACCGGGCCGGAGATGCTGGCCGCCGGTCATGCCGAAAACCTGACCCGCCTGCATGACGAGCTGATCCATAAGGACTGGTTCCAGACTCTGCCGGACTTCAATGCCTACGTTGTGCGCAAGGGACAGGCCCTCAGCGATTACGCCTGCGACCCCATGGGCTGGCGGCGCAAGTGCCTTGTGAACATTGCCAAGGCCGGCATGTTTTCCTCTGACCGCACCATTGCCGAGTACGACCGCGATATCTGGCATCTGGGCAAGTAATAATTCCTGAACCTGCGTTTCTCCTTCATTTTCTCGAAAGCTGCTGCACACTGCTGTGCGGCAGTTTTTGTTTACGGCAGGGGAGACTGTGTACCAACAAGAAAAGCCGCTGCACGGTCGTGCAGCGGCTTTTGGTTCAGTTGATGAAAACCGGAACGGAAGCGGGATCAGTCCTCGCTCTCCTCTTCTTCCTCGTCCTCGTCATCCTCGTCCGTATCACGCGGCTTATAGAAGATGCCGCTCAGGAAGATGCTGACAAAGTACAGCAACACCATGGGGCCAGCCACCATGCACTGGGACACGATGTCCGGCGGGGTGACCACAGCGGCGATGAAGAAGATGATCACGATGGCCACGCCGCGCACCTGCTTGAGGATCTGCGGGTTGATGATGCCCATCTTGGAAAGGATGATGGTGATCAGCGGCATCTCGAACACACAGCCAAAGATGATGAACATGGTCAGGCAGAGGTTGACGTAGCTCTCGATACTGGTCGTGGTCTGGATGTACTCAGCGCCTTCGATGCCGGTGCTGAGGAACCGCAGCATGAACGGCATCATGAGCTTATAGGCGAACAGCACGCCCACGCAGAACAGGATCAGACCCAGCAGCATGACCAGCTTGAAAAAGGCGCTCTCGCTCTTTTTCAGGCCCGGCTTTGCAAAGGCGTAGATGTTGTAAAAGGCCACAGGCACCGTTACCACCACGCCGGCCAGAATGGACACCCGGAAATACTGCATCAGTTTTTCCTGCGGGGCAATGGACACGAACTGGTAAAAGTCGCGGCCCATGGCGGTAAGCAGGTCGATCAGACGGTCTGCATACGCCAGCGAGACCACTACGCCCACCACAAACACCACCGCGCAGATGATGAGCCGGTTCCGCAGTTCTTTCAGATGGCCGGTCAGCGTCATGCTGCCGTCCTCTGCCATGACTTCGGCTTTCTTTTTGCGCTTTTTGTTTGTAGCCACAATTACTCCTCGTCTTCGTCCTTCTTAACGGCCTTCTTCTCCTCGACCTTCTCTACGGTCTCCTCGGACTCCTCGTCCTCCATGCCCTTCTTGAAGCCGTTGATGGTCTTACCGAACATCTTGCCCAGCTTCGGCAGGTTCTTGGGTCCAAAGATCAGCAGAACGACAACCAGAATGATCAGCAGCTCATTAGTACCAATACGCATAATAAATATCTCCTTTTTCTTGCCGCGCCGCGTGGCGGGCGTATTACAGAATGTATCTGGCAACCGCGGGCGCGGGTGCATCCATAAATAAGTAGGGCAGCTTACACCTTTGCTTCCTCAGCGGGTGCAGCTTCGGCGGCCTCGTCGGCAGCGGCAGGGGCTTCCTGCACGGGCTCAGCCACCGGCTCTGCGGCCTCGGCAGCGGGCTGCTCCGGCTTTTCAGCCGGGGCTTCCACAGCTTCAGCGGTTTCGGCAGGGGCAGTCTCGGCTGCTTCTGCCGGGGCTTCGGCGGGCTGCTCGGGCAGCTCCTCCACGGTGTCCTCGGTCAGGTCGGTGACTTCCTCGGTCTCAGCCTGCTTCTTGGCGGCTTCCTCCTTGCTGGTCTTGCCAATGCCGGTAAAGCTCTTGGTCACGTCCCGCATGCTGTTGTCGATATCCTTCTTGATATCGGTCAGGGGGGCAACAGCCTCTTTCAGGGGTGCCTGGATCTCGTTCAGCGGCTCCACCACGTTCTTCTGGATCTCCTCAGAAGCAGCGCCGGTGTATTTCTTCAGCTCGCGGAGCATCTTGCCGATCTTCTTTGCGTAGACAGGCAGTTGGTCCGGGCCGATGAACACAAACGCCACGATGACGATGACGATAAGTTCCCAAAAACCAATTTTCATAAGTAACGTTTCCTTTCCTGTACCAAGGGCGTTTCCAAGGCTGCTGCACACCACAGCGGTCTGTGCTTTTTTGCCCTTTTTGGCGGGGGTTCGGCGCACTGCGCGCCTTTGTTGCCCTATGTATACCGAAAAGTGGTGTACTGAATGTTAACTTATTATTAACATTTTGTGAATGAACGCCTGTTTGGTCTGTTTTAATCAACAAAACGCATTTTAGCCATTTGTTATTACAGATCGGATAGGATACAACAGCTCTTTCAGGTCTGCACGCCCTCGAACTGGCTGTTGTAGAGCTTGGCGTAGAAGCCGCCCTGCGCCAGCAGCTGGTCGTGGTTGCCCTGCTCCACGATATGGCCGTCCTTCATCACAAGGATGACATCTGCCTCCCGGATGGTGGAAAGGCGGTGCGCCACGATAAAGCTGGTGCGCCCCTGCATCATGCGGGCAAAAGCCTTCTGGATGCGCACCTCGGTGCGGGTATCAATGGAGGAGGTGGCCTCGTCCAGGATCAGCATGGGCGGCAGGCAAAGCATCACGCGGGCGATGCAGAGCAGCTGCTTCTGGCCCTGACTGATGTTGCCGCCGTCCTCTGCAATGACGGTGTCGTAGCCATCGGGCAGGCGGCGGATAAAGCTGTGGGCGTGGGCAGCCTTGGCGGCGGCGATCACCTCGTCCATGGTGGCGTCCGGTTTGCCGTAGGCGATGTTCTCCCGCACCGTACCGGCGCGCAGCCATGTGTCCTGCAGCACCATGCCGTAGCTGCCGCGCAGGGAAGCACGGGTCACATCCCGGATATCGGTGCCGGACACCTTGATGCTGCCGCCGTTCACATCATAGAACCGCATGAGCAGGTTGATAAGGGTGGTCTTGCCGCAGCCGGTAGGGCCTACGATGGCGATGCGCTGGCCGGGCTGCACGTCCAGCGAGAGCCCCTCGATGAGCGGGCGGTCGGGCAGGTAGCGGAAGGACACGTCCTGCAGCTGCACATGGCCGTCCGGCTGCAAGGCGGCGGCGTTTTCAGCCTCCGGCACCTGATCCTCGGCGTCCAGCAGCTCAAACACCCGGGCGGCGCAGGCCAGTGCATTTTGCAGCTCGGTGACCACGCCCGAGATCTCGTTGAAGGGTTTGGTGTACTGGTTGGCGTAGCTTAAAAAGACGCTCAGCTGGCCGATGGTGATGCCGCCGCGCACGGCGTACAGCGCACCCACAAGCCCCACGCCTGCGTACACGATGTTGTTCACAAAGCGGGTGGCGGGGTTGGTCAGGCTGGAGAAGAAGATGGCCTTCAGGCTCACGTCCTGCAATTGCCCGTTCACCTCGTCAAAGGCGGCAAGGCTTTCGGCTTCGTGGCCAAAGGCCTGCACTACCTTCTGGCCTTCGATCATCTCGTTGACCAGCGCGGTCTGCCTGCCGCGGACGGTGCTCTGGCTCTGGAAGTAGCCGTAGCTGCGCTTTGCCAGAAAGCCCGCCACCACAAGGCTCAGCGGGGTGATGCACACCACCACCAGCGTGATGGGCACGTTCTCCCGCAGCATGAACAGCAGGGTGCCAAAGATGGTCAGGATGCCGGAGAACAGCTGGGTAAAGCCCATCAGCAGACCATCCGCAAAGGTGTCCACATCTGCCACCATGCGGCTGACAATATCGCCGGAGGGGTGGCTGTCCAGATAGGACAGCGGCAGGGTCTGGATCTTGCGCAGCGCTTCGTTGCGCAGGTCGCGGCTGACCGAGAAGGTGATGCGGTTGTTGCACACGCTCAAAAGCCACTGTGCAAGGGCAGCTACGGCAGCCACCACCAGAATGCTTACTGCAATGCGCAGCACCCCGGCAAGGTCTACATTGCCCTTGCCCAGCATTTTATCAATGGCGTCACCGCACAGGATGGGGATATACAGCTGGGCGGCTACGCTGACCGCCGCCACCAGCAGGCTGCACACCACAAAGGCGCTGTACGGACGGATCTTGTGCAGCACCCGGTTCAGGGTGGCCTTGCGCTGCTGCGGGGTCAGCTTGTTTTTTGCTTTTGCACTCATGCTTCTGCCTCCCCTTTCTTGAACTGGCTCTCGTAGATCTCCTCGTACACCGGGCAGCTGCTGCGCAGTGCACTGTGGGTGCCGATGCCCACCAGATGGCCGTCGTCCAGCACCAGAATCTGGTCGGCGTGCTGCAAGCTGGCGGCACGCTGGCTGACGATGAACACGGTCAGCGCCCCGGGCAGCGCCGCCAGTGCCTTGCGCAGGGCGGCGTCTGTGGCGTAGTCCAGCGCGCTGGCGCTGTCGTCCAAAATCAAAATGTCCGGCTTGCCCACCAGCGCACGGGCGATGGTGAGCCGCTGCTTCTGTCCGCCGGAAAGGTTGCGTCCGCCCTGCTCCACCGGCTCGTCCAGCCCAAGGGGCTTTGCACGCACAAAGTCCGCAGCCTGCGCCGTTTCCAGCGCCGCCCACAGGTCGGCGTCCGTGGCATCCTTGTTGCCCCACAAAAGGTTGGAGCGGATGGTGCCGCCGAAGAGCTGTGCCTTCTGCATGACTACCGCCACCCTGCCGTGCAAAGCGTCCCGGGGGTAGCTTTGCACCGGGCGGCCAAAGATCTCCACGCTGCCCTCGGTGGCATCGTAAAAGCGCGGGATGAGGTTCACAAGGCTGGATTTGCCGCTGCCGGTGCCGCCGATGACGCCGACGGTCTGGCCTTTTTTGGCGGTAAAGCTGATATCGGTCAGGCTGGGTGCGCCTGCACCGGCGTAGGTCAGCCCTACATGGTCAAAGCGCACGGCATCGCCGGTCTTGTCTGCGGGCACTTCGCCCAGAAGTTTGGCGGGGAAGGTCATGCCGGGTTTGGTATCCAGCACCGCCTGCACGCGGCCTGCGCAGGCCAGCGCTTTGCTGATCTGCACGATGAGGTTGGCAAGCTTTACCAGCTCCACAAGGATCTGGTTCATGTAGTTCACCAGCGCAATGACATCACCGGAGGCCATGCCGCCCACGTTGATCTCAATGCTGCCCACATACAGCAGCGCCACGATGGCAAGGTTGATGAGCACATAGGTCAGCGGGTTCATCAGCGCCGAAAGATGACCGACATGCAGCTGCATCCCGGTCAGCAGGGCGTTGGCGTTCTCAAAGCGTTCGACCTCGCTCTGCTCCTTATCAAAGGCGCGCACCACGCGCACGCCGGTCAGGTTCTCGCGGGTCAGACCCAGCACTCGGTCCAGCCGGGTCTGCACGGTCTTGTACAGCGGGCGGGTGATTACCATCACGCCGAACACCACCACGCTGAGCAGCGGGATGGTGACCACAAAGATCATCGCCGCCCGGGCGTTGACCGTAAAGGCCATGACCATGGCACCCAGCACCACAAAGGGGCTGCGCAGGAACAGGCGCAAAAACAGGTTGAGCCCGCTCTGCACCTGATTGACATCGCTGGTCATGCGGGTGATAAGGGTGCTGGTGCCCAGCGTATCCATCTCTGAAAAGCTCAGGCTCTGGATATGGGCAAACAGGGCGTGCCGCAGCGCGGTGGAGTAGCCCACCGCAGCCTTGGCGGAAAAGTACTGCGCGGTCAGGCTGCAGGTAAGGCCGACAAAAGCCAGCAGCAGCAAAAGGCCGCACCGCACCAGAATATAATGCAGGTCGTGCGCTGCAATGCCCACATTGACGATATCTGCCATTACCAGCGGCACGAACAGGTCAAAGGTGGCTTCCAGCATCTTAAAGAGCGGTGCAAGCACGCTTTCGCGCTTGTAGCCCTTCAGGTAGCCAAGCATCCGGTTCAAAAAAATTCCTCCTTTGGGGGTCAAAATACACCTTATTATAACGCGATGTATACTGAAAATCCAGTGCCGCAGCTGCGTTTTGCATTGTACAAGCTGCCAAATCCTGTTATACTAGGGCTGATGTTGATGCCGATATTGATAGGGAAGTATGGTGAACACAATGGCAAGACGAACAGACGGCGGGGTACGCTTCCGCCCGGTGGGCAGCCGCCGCAGCCGCACCGCACCGGTGTACAGCCCGCGCGGCACCGGCTGCCCGGCTATCGAACAGGCAGTGCAGGGGCTGTACAAGGGCCAGAACGAGGAAAGCTTCTGGTCTTTGATGAGCGCATTGAATTATGCGTTGGAGCTGGAGACCCATGTGCTGGTGCCGCTGCAAACGGCGCTCTCGGCGCAGGGTGCGCCCGCCCCGTGGATGGAGCACCCCATCTCGGCGGAAAAGGCCGACGGCCTTGCCTTGTGGACGCTGCGCAACGATAAGGGGCGCTGCTGGCTGCCGCTGTTCACCTCGGTGGCAGCGGCCGGTGCAGACCGCAGTACCGGCAGCCGCCCCATGGCCGACCGCACCCTGGAACAGGCCATGCAGCTGGCGCTGGACACCCCGGGCATCGACGGTGTGGTGCTGGACCCGTGGAGCAATTCAGCCTCGCTGGACGGTGCACTGCTCAACGGTCTGCTGCACGCAGGCCACACCCCGGAGGGTCCCGGTGCAGAGGAAGCCGAAGCTGGTAAAGAGGCTGCCCGCGCCGGACACTGGGCGGCAGCGGCAGAGTGCTACCAGAAAGCTGCCGAGCAGGGAAATTCTGCCGGGCTATCGCTGCTGGGCGAGTGCCTGTATCAGGGGCGCGGGGCGTCCAAAAGTGCTGCGCAGGCGCGCAAGATGTGGAAGGCCGCAGCCGAAAGCGGTGAGCCCATCGCCCTTTTGAACCTTGGCGACGACTGCGCCGCCCGGGGCGACAATGGCAAGGCGCTATTATGGTACCGCCGGGCGCGGCAGAGCGCGGCAGCGGTGCCGGATATCGAGTATACGCCTCGGGTCTGCCTGCGGCTGGCGCAGTACGAAACGCGCTACACCTCCCGCAAAAAGGCGCTGGCGCTGGCGGCAGAGGCAAAGCAGGCCTTTACCATTTTGCAGCGGGAGCACGAGCCGGACGCCGACCGCTGGTTACGGGAGGCGGAACAGCTGCTCTATGAGCTGACCCACGAGCCGCCCGCGGCTCCGGCAGCATATAACATAGAATCTTTACAATTGGACTAAAAAATGGTCACAGCCGTCCGGTAAGATAGACTGGAGAAAAATCAGCCCGCAGACACGGCGGACAAGAAACAGAGGAAACAGTATGAGCAAAGTGATCGGCATTGATCTGGGTACGACCAATTCCTGTGTGGCGGTGGTGGAGGGCGGCAAGCCCGTGGTCATCACCAATGCAGAGGGCGAGCGCACCACCCCCAGCGTGGTGGCCTTTACCAAGGACGGCGAGCGTCTGGTGGGCGGCGCGGCCAAGCGCCAGATCGCCACGAACTCCGGGCGCACGATCTCCAGCATCAAGCGGTACATGGGCTCGGACTACCGGGCGCACATTGACGGCAAGGACCTTGCCCCGCAGGAGATCAGCGCCATGATCCTTGCCAAGATCCGCCGGGACGCCGAGAGCTATCTGGGCGAGCCTGTGACCGAAGCCGTTATCACCGTGCCCGCCTATTTTGACGACAGCCAGCGCAAGGCCACGCAGGATGCAGGCCGCATTGCGGGGCTGAACGTGCTGCGCATCATCAACGAGCCCACCGCCGCCGCTGTGGCCTACGGCCTGGACAATGAAGCTGCGCAGAAGATCTTAGTCTACGACCTTGGCGGCGGCACCTTTGACGTGTCCATCATCGAGATCGAGGATGGCACCTTTACGGTGCTGGCCACCGGCGGCGACACCCATCTGGGCGGCGATGACTTTGACCAGCGCATCGTGGAGTACGCGGTGGCCGAGTTCAAAAAGTCTGACCGCATCGACCTGACCCGCGACCCCGCCGCCATGGGACGGCTGAAGGAGGAAGCGGAAAAGGCCAAGAAGGAGCTTTCCAGTGCGCCCTCTGCCCAGCTGAACCTGCCCTTTATCACGGTGGGCAAGGATGGGCCGCATCACTTGGATATCGCCCTGTCCCGCCCGCAGTTTGAGATGATGACCGGCGATCTGCTGTCCCGCACCGTGACCCCGGTGCAGAACGCTTTGCGGGATGCCGGCATCTCTGCCAGCCAGCTGGGCAAGGTGCTGCTGGTGGGCGGCAGCACCCGGATGCCCGCCGTGGAGCGGCAGGTGCGGGAGCTGCTGGGAAAGGAGCCTAGCCACAGCCTGAACCCGGATGAGTGCGTTGCCATGGGCGCAGCGGTGCAGGGCGCACTGCTGCAGGGCGGCGGCAAGCTGGCGGGCGCCACCGGCGCGGCAGCGCAGGGGCTGGTGCTGATGGACGTGACCCCGCTGACCCTGTCCATCGAGACGCTGGGCGGCGTGGCCACCCCGCTGATCACCCGCAACAGCATGATCCCCACCCGCAAGAGCCAGATCTTTACCACCGCCCGCCCCATGCAGACCAGCGTGGAGATCAACGTTTTGCAGGGCGAGCGCCACTTTGCACGGGACAACAAGTCTTTGGGCAAGTTCAAGCTGAACGGTATCCGGGCAAGCTTTTCGTCTAAGCCCCAGATCGAGGTCACCTTTGATATCGATGTGAACGGCGTGGTGAAGGTATCTGCGAAGGACCTTGCTACCGGGCGGGAGCAGAACATCACCATCACCGGCAGCACCAACCTTTCCGAAAACGAGATCCAGCGCGCCATGGCAGACGCCGCCGCCTACGAGGCCGAGGACAGCCGCCGCAAGGAGCGTCTGGACCTGCACAATCAGGCCGAGGTGCTGGCTTATAAGGTGGACGAGGCACTTTCCAAGTGCAAAAAGGAGCTGGACAAGGATGAAAAGGCCCGCGTGAAGGCAGACCTTGCCAACCTGCGCCGCTGCCTGCGCAAGGATAAGCCCGAAAAGATGAACGAGACCGAGGAAGCCGCCCTGCGGCAGGCCAAGAGTCAGCTGGAAGTTTCAGCCAACCACCTGATGCTGCTGTACTCTGCCGAGCAGACCCCCGGCGATGGGACGGACAGCACGCTGTAATATAATAAGGTTTGTGGGCTGCTGCACCCGCCCGGCGCAGCAGCCTTTTTTGCAAAGCAGAAAGGAACGATTATGAAGGAACTGCAATATCCGGTGCGCCCCGGGCGCTACCGCCACTTTAAAGGCAATGAATATCAGGTGCTGGGCGTGGCACGCCACAGCGAGACCGAGGAGGAAATGGTGGTGTACCGTGCCCTGTACGGCGAGGGCGGGCTGTGGGTGCGCCCCGCCGCCATGTGGCTGGAGACTGTGACTCGGGACGGCGTTACCCAGCCCCGCTTTACCTATATCGGGGAGTAAAGATACCGCGCAAAAAAATTCTAAGGCATCTGATCAAAAATCAAATTTGGCGTATCGGATGCAGCAAAAGCCTTCACCCCTTGGGGACTGATTCCCTTGGCTGGGGGATGTCGCGCAGCGACAAAAGGGTGGCGGGTGGTTATAGCAACAGCCCGTTTTATTGCTGTGCAACCGCAGCATTCTCATTTCCGAAGAAAACGAAAAATCCGAACCCTTCTCCTATCGAGAAAAGGTTCGGATTTTCATTGTTTGGTGCGGATAAGAGGACTTGAACCTCCACCGAGTTGCCCCGATTAGAACCTGAATCTAACGCGTCTGCCAATTCCGCCATATCCGCATATTCTGTTGTGTTCCTGCACCGCAGCGCCGGGAACGATAGTTATTATACCAGATACAAGAGAAATGTCAAGGCTTAATTTCAAAATTATTCGACAAATTTTTGCAGCAAAGTTGGTGCACTCTGGATAGCGGCTGCGGGGCGCTTTTTAGGGCAGATTATGGTACAATAAACGAAAGGCAACACCGCACAATTCCCGCCTGACGGCTTAAGCACCGTTCCGGCGGCTGCGGCACGGCATCTGCGTTGCCAAAATGCTCGATAATACACAAAGTATTATCTGCGCTTTTGGCTTAGCATCTGCCGCACCTCGCGCGCCGTATCGGCACTTAGAATTATGTGGTATTGCCTATACGTCCGGGCACCGCCCGGCGATTACGGAAAAACGAGGGAAAACGATGCTGAATGTGATTATTTTTCTGGTGGGCGCACTGATTATGTTTTACATGGCGCTGCGCAGCGTGCAGGCGCGGCAGCGGCTGCGCACCAAGGGCGTTTGCGTGCAGGCCACGGTAAGCGGCACGGTGCAGAGCCGGGACGGCGCAGCCTATGTGCTGGAGTTTACCACCGCAGGCGGCAGCCACCGGCTGCAATATCCTAAGCCCGCCAAAGGCAAGCCCTTTGCCGAGGGCAGTGTGGTCACCCTGTACTACGACCCCGATGCCCCGGAGAAGATGTTCGTGGAGGGCGACAAGTCGGTGCTGGGCGCTGAGCTGCTGTATGCCGGTATCGGTGTGGCGCTGCTGGTGCTGATGTTTGGTCTTATGGGTCGCTGAGAAGGAGGGATACCGCATGAAACTGGAACATTTCGGCATGGCAGAGCCGGGGGACTGCCGGCTGGTATTCACGGCAAGCGCAGAGGAGCTGGCCGATGCACTGGCAAAGGAGCAGGCTGCTCCGGATGCCCCGCAGGACGAGGAAGAACTGCTGACGGCAGCGGTGAACCGCACCATTCTGGAGGGTTTTGACCCTCTTTACCGGCAGCTGGTGCAGGAGCAGCAGCTTGTACCGGTGACCGATCCAGATTTTGAGCTGCTGGCAGTCAACAAGGCCGAGGGTTTCCGGGCGGGGGCGCAGTTCTACACCCTGCCGCCGCTGGAGCTGGGGCGGGATACCGGCTTTATGCAGCCCATCGAGCCGCACCCGCTGCGCCGGTTGACCATTGAACTGGAAATCAACCGCAACTACGGTGATGAAGAGCGCGCTGCCGATGCCGCAGGCAAGGCCGCGCTGCGCGACCGGGTGACCCGGGAGCTCTACGAAAAGCGCTGCGCACAGGCCAAAGACCGTGCTGAGAAGGAGCTGGTCTGGCAGCTGGGCGACGAGGTGACCGGCCCGCTGCCCAAGCGGCTGGAAGCGGGCAACTACTTTGCCGAGCAGCGGCAGTTCAATCTGGGCTTGCAGGCAAACGGGGTCAATTTTGACCAGTTCTTAGCCGTGCGCGGACAGACGGTGGAGCAGTTCCGGCAGTGGCTGCACCAACAGGCAGAGCGCAAGCTGCGCAGCTGGCTGGGGCTTTTGCTGGTGGCCGAGCGGGAGGGCTTACAGCCCACCGAAGCCGAGGTGAACGCCGCCCTTGCGCACTGGGACGAGAAGCTGGACGGGGAGCGTACCTTCCCGGCCAACGACACCCGCAAGGTGCGTCAGCGCCTTGCCCGGGCAAAGGCTGCGGCCTTTGTGGTGGAGCATTCCACCCTCACCCCGCCGCCGTCCGAGCCCCTTGTGCAGGAACCGGAAGTAAAATAATATGACCTACACCATGGCGGGCAGTCTGCGGGCTGCCCGCCATGGCTTTTTTTCACAAAAAAAGAGACAGTAGAGCGCCCGCAGGCGCTCCGCTGTCCCGAACAGTATCGTTTTATTCCAGATGATGCTTCTGGCAGAACCTTTTGCTTACCCAGTACATCCCGCCCCACAGCAGGACGGCGAGCACAAGGTAGACCGGGTTCTTCAGGGAGCTGACCAGCGACTGCCCGAAAACGGCCATCATGGCTACCATCAGCCCCTTGCCTAAAAGGACAGTGCGCAGATAGCGCTTTTCGTCAAAGTCCGACATCCCAAAGGCAAAGTGCATGAAGGAGGTGGGGGTGAAGGGCAGCAGCGACAGCATGAACAGGGACGAGGTGTCGAAGCGGTTCACCCACTGCTGTGCTTTTTCCAGCTTGGGGGAGCGGCTGGCTACCTTCCAGAAAAAGCGCTTGACGAGCCGCCGCCAGAGCAAAAACATGATGGTGCCGCCCAGCGCCACGCCTGCCCAGCTGTACAAAAAGCCCAGCAGACCGCCGTGTGCGGCTACGTTCAGCGCCACAATGGCAATCAGTGGCAGCGGCGGAAAAAAGGACTCCACCATGGCCAGCAGAATGGGCACAAGGGGACCAAGCCCCTCAAAGCCCGCCAGCAGCGCTTCCCAGTATTCCAGTGTTCCAAGCTGGTGTATCCAGCCCATCAATGCGGTTTGCATCCTGTGTCCGATCCCTTTCTGTGCAGCCGGTGCCGGGGCGTTCCCGGGCAGGCTGCATCATGCTTAGTATATCCATTCTCTATGACAGAGCCGTGAACAGAGTGTGCATTTTTCGACACGTTCGGTGCTCTGCTATCTATACTACGAAACGGAAGGGGATTTTCCTGCTTTTATTTTTCCGCCGCCTGCTTTTCGGCCTTGGCGCGCATCCGCTCCAGCTGGGCGGTGCGCAGCTTTTCCCAGCGGGCAAGGCTTTCGGCGTCCGGCATCTGGGCGCAGCGGGCAAAGCTCCAGTGCAGGCCGTCCCGGCGGGACAGCTTGTACCGCTGGAACACGCCCTGCCCGGCGGCGTTGCCGCTGCCGGTGCAGCTGGGGCACTGGCACAGGGTGTACCAGCTGTTGCTGCCCTTTTTCAGCCAGAGCTCGTCCGGCTGCAAGGTGGTGCCGCACTCCGGGCAGGGCATCTGGCTGATCTTGGGGTCAGCCCGCCATGCGTACTGCTCCACATAGCCGTGGAACACCGTAAAGTCCCGGTAGTCGCCGGGGGTCTGGCACAGGCTCTGGCGCAGGGCCTCGTCCTCGGTGGGGTAGGCGGCAAGCCCGGCGCGCAGATCCAGCAGACGGCAGACGTCGGCGGTGTACAGGGCGTCCGAAAGTGCATCGTGGAAGGGGCGCTCCATGGGGATACCCATGCGGGTAACTACACTTTCCAGCGTCATACCCTCGCCTTCCTTGCGGGGATGCTCCCGCAGAAAGACCTGCTGCAGATCGTACCACACGGTGGGCTTGGACTCGTCCAGATTGCACAGGAACAGATTCTGCTTGAGCACCGGCACGTCATCCAGACCCCACTCGGCAAACTCGGCATCCGGGCCGCACCACTGCATAAAGCGGCGCAGTCCCTGCACGATGGGTTCGCCCTTGTCCAGATCTGCCTGCGTCAGGCCGGTCACCTTGGCGATATGGTGCTGCAATTTACGGAAGATGCGGGGGCGCAGATGGATGGAAAAGGTGTCCAGCACGTTAGCATCCTCGTCGATCTTTACAGCGCCGATCTCCACGATCTCGCCCCGCAGGGTCTGCTGCACCCCATGGTAGTTAAAGGTATACGGCTGGTAGCCGATGTTCCATTCCAGATCAAATAAAACCAAGTTACGCGGCATTGCTTTGTTAGTCCTCTCGTAAAATAAACTTCTCCACGGCCTCGGCCACGCCATCGTGGTTGTTGTCGGCGGTGGTCACATAGTCGGCGCAGTCCTTTACCGGCTGCTCGGCGTTCTGCATGGCAACACCCACCCCGGCGTAGGCGATCATGGAGCGGTCGTTCAGGCCGTCGCCGCAGGCCATCAGGTTCTCGCGGGTCAGCCCCATGCGGCGCAGAAGCTCTGCCAGACTGCCGTCCTTCGCTACGCCCAGCGGCACGGCCTCGATAAAGAAGGGGCTGGAGGGGTACAGGTCGGCGCGGCCTGCAAACTGCTGCTGCCCGGCGGCGCAAACTGCGTCCCGGCGGGCGGGGTCCAGCGTGATAAGCATCTTGCACACAGGGTAGTTCACATAGGACGCCAGATTGTCCACATGGATCATGGGCAGCTTGGTGGTAAAGCACTCCTTGTTGGCCCACTCATCCTTGTCCCGCTCGCAGACGATGCCCTCGTGGTTATAGGTCAGGATGGCAATATCCTGCGCGGCGGCAAAGGCGCACAGCTCAGGCACAAGGGCGGGGTCCAGCGTTTTTTCCACCAGCGTCTCGCCGGTGCGGCAGTCCACGATCTTGCCGCCGTTGTAGGACAGGATGCAGCCGCCCTTTTTGTCCAGACCCAGCTCCTCCGCCAGCGGCTGGATGCCGGCGGTGGGCCGGCCGGACGCCAGCACGATGGTCACGCCCTTGGCAATGGCGGCGTCCAGCGCGGCGCGGGTGCACGGGGTGACGAGCTTCTGGTCGTTGGTCAGGGTGCCATCCAGATCCAGCGCCAGCACTTTGATATCAGACATATTAAAAAGATCCTCTCGTTATAGAAGTGTATCTCAGCTTGCTCTCTCTATTGTACAATGAAAAGCCCCTTGCTTGCAACCCTTGCAGGGCGGTTCGGTGCAAAAAGTGACCCTTTGGCGGGCGTTACAGGCGGATTTTACCTGCTTTGCCCGGATTTTACACCGCCGCCCTTCCGTGCGCCAAAGGTTTACCTAAGTGTTACACGGGGCTGGTTTCGCCGCTGCGGGCGGTGCGCTACAATACAGGTGTTCCCACAAGAAATAGTATGACCGCCCCAAGCCGGGCTGAAAAAAGAGAGGATATCTGTTATGAAGAATGCGAAAATTTCCCGCCGCAGCTTCCTGAAGGCCGGTGCCGTTGCATCGGCAGTGGGGATGCTGTCGGCTGCCCCCGCAGCCGCTCACGCTGCCGAGAGTGATGCTTCTGCCGCAGCAGACGAAGAGAACGGTCTGCTGGACGTGTTCAAAAAGCCCAAGTACGTTTTCCTGTTCATCGGCGACGGCATGGGCACTGCCCAGATCCAGTCTGCACGCTTCTACAAGGGCACCGTGGACAACAACGGCGCTGTGACCGAGGCTGACCTGAGCTTTACCAACTTCCCGCAGGTGGGCAGCGTGACCACCTACGACAGCACCTCCTTCTGCCCGGATTCCGCTTCCACCGCCACCTCCATCGCCACCGGCCACAAGACCGAGAGCGGCGTCATCAATATGTGCCCGTGGACCCGCGATGTGCCCTACGAGACCATCGCCGAAAAGCTGCACGCCCAGAAGGGCTATAAGGTGGGCGTCATCTCCACCGTGAACATCGACCACGCCACCCCCGCTGCTTTCTACGCCCACCAGAAGACCCGCAAAAACTACTACCAGATCGGCGTAGAGCTGGCAAACTCCGGCTTTGAGTACTTTGCCGGCGGCGAGTTCCAGAAGGTGAACGGCGATGGCACTGGTCCCGACAACCACACCGTGGCTGCCAACGCCGGTTATAATGTGGTCACTACCCAGGCCGGTGCGGCTGCTCTGACCGCCGGTGCAGGCAAGACCCTGATCATCGCCGAGAACCTGGGCGACGGCAAGGCCATGAACTACGCCATGGACGCTGCCAACGGCGAGTGGCAGCTGACCGATTACGTCAAGAAGGGCATCGAGCTGCTGAACAACAAAAAGGGCTTCTTCATGATGACCGAGTCCGGCAAGATCGACTGGGCCTGCCACGCCAACGATGCCGCTGCCTCCATCCACGATGTGCTGGAGATGAGCAACGCGGTGCAGGCTGCTGTGGACTTCTATAACGCCCACCCCAACGAGACGCTGATCCTCGTCACCGCCGACCACGAGACCGGCGGCATGGCCATCGGCTACAAGACCACCAACTACAACACCTTCCTGACCAATCTGGCACACCAGAAGATGTCCTACGCAAAGTTCGATTCCACCTATGTGCAGGGCTACATTGCCAACAAGACCCCCTTTGAGACTGCCATGCAGGATGTGAAGAACGTCTTTGGCCTGACCCTGCCCACCGACCCCGCTGCCGCCAGCGCAGGCAAGCTGCTGCTGACCGACTACGAGGTGGAGAACCTGCGCAAGGCTTACGAGCGCACCCTGAAAGAGGGTTCCTCCAGCCAGAGCAAGATGAGCCAGCAGGATTACGAGCTGTACGGCACCTACATCCCCTTCAGCATGGCTGTCTGCCACACCATCAACCACAAGTCCGGTATGGACCACACCACCTACGCCCACACCGGTGCCATGGTCAACGTGTACGCCATGGGTGTCGGCGCCGAGAAGTTCGGCGGCGTGTACGACAACACCGAAATCTACCACAAGCTGGCTGAGCTGACCAAGGTCCAGTAAGCGTTCCTGATTTTCCACTTCCCTTCCCACTCCACTTTTCCACAACCAAACCGCAAAATGTGCAAAACCCTCCCGGCCGAAAGCGCAAAGACTGCGCCCGGCAGGGAGGGTTTTGTTGTGATGACAACAAGAAAAGCAAGTAACCGCCACACGCTTCCCCAAGCTAACGGTCACTTGCTTTCTTTACTCTTAGGAACAAGCGATCGCCGGTAACGGGTAGCCGTTTGCCGACCAGCGCCTTTTCTACTTCTATTATAGCGCATCTGCGCCAATTGTCAATGCTGAATGCTTCAGGCTTTCATTTCGGGAAAGCCCTCCAGCTTGGAGGTGCAGTGGGGGCAGCGCACAGCCTTGATGGAGATCTCACTCTGGCAGTAGGGGCACACCTTGGTGGTGGGCTCCTCCGGTGCGGCGGGCGCCTCCGGCTTTTTGTGCAGGGAGTTGACAAACTTGATCACAACGAACAGCACAAAGGCAACGATGAGAAAGTTGATGACGGAGTTGACGAACTCGCCGATCTTGATGCTGGAGCCGCCCAGACCGATGACTACATCGGAAAAATCTGCCTTGAAGAACAGGCCAATCAGCGGGTTGAGGATGTCCTCCACCAGCGCGGTGACGATGGCGGTGAAGGCACCGCCGATGACAACGCCCACTGCCATGTCTAGCACGTTGCCGCGCATGGCAAACGCCTTGAACTCTTCGAAGAACTTTTTGATGCCGCTTTTTTTCTCTTCCATAGACAAACTGCTCCTTCTTTATCCCCTTTTTTACCGCAAGGGGTTGCTTTATTTTTATAATAGCGTATTATGCGGCGATTTGCAAGAGTAAAGCGGCCCATTTTATGGAGAGCAAACAGTCCACTTGCTCCTGCGATACGGTTTGTGCTTGTGTAGAGATGGAGCAATAAAAAAGGGGCTGTTGCACAGGCTTCTATCCTTGTGCAACAGCCCCTCTTGGCTTATGTGCTATAAAAACGTTTATGCCGCGGGCTGCTCTGCGGCAGGCTGGGGATCAGCGGTCACCGTAAAGGTGCGGCTGATGCTGCTGCAGGAGTAGTTGCCCCCTGCCTTTGCGATCTGGGTGTAGATGCCGGGCTCGGTGGGCACGCCGTTTGTTTTGCTGCTGAAGCACAGGAAGGTCTTTTTCTTATAAGTGTAGCTCACCTTGCCGTTTTCAGCCACCTGTCCGTCCGAGAGGATCTTGGCGGTAAGATCGGTGTTTTGCAGCTGGGAGACGGTCATGCTGGCCGGGGCATCCGCTGCCCAGCTCAGGCTGACGTTTTCCGTCTTGGGCTTGATCTTGAACATGGCAAACCCGGCGGCGTTGATATCGCTGCTTTCCAGCGCGATGGCTCCGGCAAAGTACTTGCCGCTGTCCTTGGGCTGCTCGTCCAGATAGATGCGGCTCAGCGCACCCTCGGGCAGATACTTGCGGATCAGGCTCAGCGCCAGCTTCATGCCGTTGGAAACGTTCTTCACGGTGGTCAGGTAGCCGGCAGGGACAAAGAAGCTTACGGTGTCCATCACCGACACTACCTCGTCTGCCACCCGCAGCAGCACGCTGACATCATTGCCGTCGATCAGCTGCTTGAGATAGCTGTATACGTTAAATTCCTCAGTCTGATCCGGGGTCTGGGACATTTTTTTAGGCAGGGGGATCAGCTTGAGCAAAGTGCGCAGCTTCTCCGAGATCATCAGGGTCACATAGCCGTAGGCTTCGCCGCTGGTGCCCAGCACCACAGCAATATACTGGGTGTTCTCGGGTCTGGTTTCCACCTCCAGCTTATAATCGGAGCCGTAGACAAGGTTGCCGGTCGCCCTGATGCGGATGCTGACGATATCATTTTCATCCTCCACCGCAGTCAGCTCTGCGGCATCGGGCAGCTCCTCGCTGACAGCAGCAGTGCTTTCCGGCTGCTGGGCTGCCGCCGAGGCAGGCATTGCCAGCACACCAAGCATCATGCTGACCGCAAGCAGGAGCGAGATCCATCGTTTGGCCTTCATACGAAAACCTCCTTTATTGTTTGGTATCATACTCACATTTTACCGCAAAATAATCCTAGGGTCAATAACGGGATTCAAGCATCTAAAGCGGCAGCGCTGCCGGGTACCGCGGCCCATTCGCACAGAACATTTCAAATCTTTCTCTGCACTGGACAATCACCCCCTGTTCGCGGTATACTGAAAGCTGAATGAAATGCAGAAAAAACGAGGTCGCAGCATGGTGGAACAGGCAAACGAACTGATATTGGATATCTTGCCCCTTTCGGCACAGACGGCACGGCTGGTGCGGGTGTACGGCACAGCGCCCTGTGTGACGCTGCCGGGCACTCTGCCCGCCCCGGCGGGCGGCAGCCTTGCCCTGACCGAGCTGGGCGATTATTGCTTTTCCGAAAAGCCCCGCAGCCTGCCTGCGGCAGATGCCCTCTGCCGCTATGCAGTAGGCGCAGACGGCACGGTGCGGCTGACCCGGGCATTCGGGCAGGCGGTGGAGCAAAAGCCCGCCCGCCGGTATGATTTTGATTTTGACGCCCCGGCAGCGGACGAAGAAGAACTGCACCCGGTGTGCGGCAGCTTTCTGGAGGAAGTCACCCTGCCGGACAGCGTACAGGTCATTGGCAGCTGTGCCTTTTACAACTGCCGCAGCCTGCGCCTGCTCACGGTGGGCAGCGGGGGACTGACCGTGGGCAGTGATGTGTTTTTGAACTGCTTCGCACTGGAGACCCTGCGGGTGCAGGCCGCGCCGGAGCAGCCCACCGGGCTGTTTGCGCTGGTGAACAACATCACCGAGGCGGTGCAGGCGCAGTTCTGGCCCGCCGATGCCGCCGCACCGCTGGCGGCGCTGTGGTATCCTGCCTACTGGGAGGATATCGAGGAGACCCCCGCCCACATCCTGCTGCACACCTTTTCCGGGCAGGGATACCATTACAGGCAGTGTTTTCTCGACAATAAATTCCTCCCGGCAGAATACGACGCCATCTTCCCGCAGGGGCACGACGCCGATGACGCCGCCATTATGGCCATGCTCTGCTTTGCCCGTCTGCGGTATCCATGGCAGCTGACCGAAGCCGCCGCCGGGCACTACCGGGCGTTTCTGGCAGCCAACACCGACCGGGTGTTCGCCCGCCTTTTAAAGGCGCAGGACACCGACAGCATCCGCGCCCTGCTGGCGCTGGACGTGCTGGATAAAGCCGCTTTTGCGTCCGCCGCCGCCCTTGCCGCCAAGGCAGAGAACGCCGCCGCTGCCGCCCTGCTGGCAGATGCGGAACACAAAAAATATGCCCCCCAGCCCAAAAAGCAGCGGTACGATTTTGATTTTTGAGAGGTGACCACACGTTGCCAAAGGAAAAATTTTTCGACCCCCGCAAGCCCTTCCAGTCCCAGCGGCCGGAGACCCACGAGGAGTGGCAGGCGCGCATGGGCGGCGAGGTGCTGGCGGTGGTGCGCAGCGGGCTGTATCTGGACTTCCGGTTTCTGGATATGGCGCTCAGCGCTCTGACCCCCGCCCCGGACGAGCGCTGCCGGGTGCTGGCTACGGACGGACAGATCCTGTATTACCAGCCGCAGCGCCTGTTGCAGCTTTATCAGGAAAACCCGAAATATCTCAACCGGTTGTATCTGCACACCATCTTCCACTGCATATTCCGGCATTTGTGGCTGAAAGGCCGCCGCGAGCCGCAGCTGTGGAGCCTTGCGTGTGATATCGCGGTGGAAAACGTCATCGACAGCTTACAGCGCAAAAGCGTGATGCGCCCGCTGACCTATGTGCGGCAGAACGCCTACCGGCAGATCACCGCCGAGGAAAAGGTGGTGGCGGCAGCCCCGGTGTACCGCTGGCTCACCCGGCAGACGCCCGGCGTGCTGCGGCAGCTGGAGCGGGAGTTCGTCACCGATGACCACCGCCTGTGGCCGAAAGATGCCCCGGAGCAGCCCCAGCAGATGCCCACCCCTTTGCCGCAGAAAACGTGGCAGAAGATCGGCGAGCGGATGCAGACCGAACTGGACCTGCGGGACAAGGAGGCGGGCGAGGGCACCGATGCCTTGAAACAGCAGGTGAAAGCCGCCAACCGCAGCCGCCGCAGCTACAAGGATTTTCTGCGCCGGTTCTGCGTCCTGCGCGAGGAAGTAAAGCTGGACCCGGACGAGTTCGACCTGAACTTCTACACCTACGGCCTTTCGGTGTACGGCAACCTGCCCCTCATCGAGCCGCTGGAAAGCCGGGAGAGCAAAAAAATTGAGGAGCTGGCGCTGGTCATCGACACCAGCTACTCTACCTCCGGCGAGTTGGTGCGCGCCTTTCTGGCCGAGACCTACACCCTGCTGAAGGGGCGGGAGAACTTTTTCCACCGCATGAACCTGCACCTGATTCAGGCCGACAACGCCGTGCGGCAGGATATCCTCATCCGTAACGAGGACGAGCTCATCCACGCCATGAACCACTTTGAGCTGCGGGGCGGCGGCGGAACGGACTTCCGCCCGGCTTTTGAATATGTAAACCAGCTCTGCGCCGAAAAGAAGTTTTCCAACCTGTGCGGCCTGCTGTACTTCACCGACGGCATGGGCACCTACCCGGCGCGCCGTCCCGGCTACGATACCGCCTTCCTGTTTTTGGGGGAGCGGTTCGACGACGCCAACGTGCCGCCGTGGGCGATGAAGGTGGTACTGGACGAAGAAGAATTTACCGGTGCGGCAGCCCGCCCCGCCAGCGCCCTTGCGGACGCTCTGGCCGAGGAGGATGACCTGTACCGCGAGCTGAACAACTCCTGACAAGAGGGGGAAAATATTATGAATATCAAACGTGCCAAGGAAGAGATTGAACATACCGTAAAAGCCTACCTTGCCAAGGATGCGCTGGGCGAATACGCCATTCCCGCCATCCGGCAGCGTCCCATCCTGCTGATGGGGCCTCCGGGCATTGGCAAAACGCAGGTGATGGAGCAGGTAGCCCGGGAGTGCGGGGTGGCGCTGGTGGCCTATACCATCACCCATCACACCCGCCAGAGCGCCGTGGGTCTGCCCTTTATCCGGCAGCGCCACTACGGCGATAAGGACGTATCCGTGACCGAGTACACTATGAGCGAGATCATCGCCAGCATCTACGCCAAAATGGAAGCCACCGGCCTTTCCGAGGGTATTCTGTTCATCGACGAGATCAACTGCGTGTCCGAGACGCTTGCCCCCACCATGCTGCAATTTTTGCAGTGCAAGACCTTTGGCAATCAGGCTGTGCCTGCGGGCTGGGTCATCGTGGCGGCTGGCAACCCGCCGGAGTATAACAAATCCGTCCGGGATTTTGATATCGTAACCCTTGACCGCGTGCGCCGCATGGACATCGAGCCCGATCTGCCGGTGTGGAAGGACTACGCCCGCGCCGCGCACATCCACAGCGCCATCCTGAGTTATCTGGAACTGCATCCCCAGAACTTTTACCAGATCAACGCGGACGTGGACGGCACCCAGTTCGTCACCGCCCGAGGCTGGGAGGATCTTTCCAACCTGCTGGATACCTACGAGGCACTGGGCTTGCAGGCGGACGAGGAACTGATCCGGGAGTATATCCAGCACCCGAAGATCGCCGAGGACTTCTCGGCCTATCTGGATCTGTACTATAAGTACCGGGACGACTACGGCGTGGAGGAGATCCTTGCCGGGCAGGCAAAGCCCGCCGTGTTCGCACGGCTGCTGCAAGCCCCCTTTGACGAGCGGCTCAGCCTTGTCAGCCTGCTGCTGGCGGGACTGGACACCCGCTTTACCGCTTCCTTGCAGGCGGATGCTGTGGCCGATGCCTGCTACGCCTTTTTGCGGGAGACCAAAAAGGCGCTGGCGACCCTGCCGGAGGATATCCCGGACGGCTCTGCAGAGCTGTTCAGCCAGCAGATCAAGGACTACGAGGCCGAGACCCAGCAAAAGCGCGATGCCGGGCTGCTGGGTAAGGCAGAGCTGACCAACCGTCTGCAGGTGCAGGCCGCGCTGCACCAGTGGGAGGGCGAACTGCGCCGCGCCAACGCCGCCGGCACGCAGGAGGCCTTTGACCTGTTGCGCGGTCAGTTCGGCGCACTGGCAGACCAGCGTGAGACCGCCCAAAAGACCGCCGCCGCTGCGCTGGAGGCCGCCTTCGATTTTATGGAGCAGGCCTTTGCGGAAAGTCAGGAGATGGTGGTGTTCGTCACCGAACTTACGGTGAACCCAGCCTCCCACCAGTTCCTCACCGAGAACGGCTGCGAGCGGTACTTCAAGTACAACAAGGACTTGCTGCTGGATCACCGCAAGGCTGCTTTGCAGCACGAGCTTGCCGCCGAGCAGCGCCGCCACGGCGGGGTGTAAGGCGCGGAAAACAGTTGAAAATGGCCTCCGCGTGTGCTTTGGCCATGTTTCAAGGAATCACATCTTAATTTTTGGGGTTCAGAAACGCCTGTGGGCGTTTCTGAACCCCTTTTCTCACAAGTGGGGACGCAAAAAAGGACACCGCACGAAGCGGTGTCCTCTTTTTTGCTTATGATGGAATCAGTGGCCGCAGCTTTCGCAGTGCTCACAGTCCTCTTCCAGCTTGCCCACGATGGGTTCCGGATCGATGCCCTGACGGCGGTAGTAGTCGGACAGAGCAGCCTTGACGGCCTGCTCGGCCAGAACAGAGCAGTGCACCTTGACCGGGGGCAGACCCTCCAGAGCCTCCACAACGGCCTTGTTGGTCAGCTTCAGTGCCTCGTCCACGGTCTTGCCCTTAATCAGGTCGGTAGCCATGCTGCTGGTGGCAATGGCTGCGCCGCAGCCAAAGGTGAGGAACTTGACGTCCACGATCACATTGTTCTCGATCTTCAGATACATGCGCATGATGTCGCCGCACTTGGGGTTGCCCACTTCACCCACGCCGTTTGCGTCAGGCAGCTCACCTACGTTGTGCGGATTTGCGAAATGCTCCATGACCTTGGCACTATACATACTTGCCATAATTACTGCTCTCCCTTCAGGCTGAACTGGCGGGCCTTGTTCTGACCCTGCAGCCACATACAACTCATAGCGCGGCGGCGGGGGATGACCTCCTCCAGCACGTCACACAGATATTTTGCTTCTTCCATGGTGTTCTGCGGGCCAAAGGTGAACCGCATGGAACCGTGGCCGATCTCTTCCGGCAGGCCGATGCTCAGCAGCACATGGCTGGGATCCAGACTGTCGGAGTTGCAGGCAGAGCCGGTAGAGGCGCAGATGCCGTGCATATCCAGATCCAGCAGGATGGTCTCGCCCTCCAGACCCGGGAAGCTGATGTTCACGTTGCCGGGCAGACGGGGTGCGCGGCCGCCGTTCAGGCGTGCTTCCGGGATATTCTTGAGAATGCGGTCGATGACGTAATCCCGCAGTTCCTGCTCGTGTGCCATGCGCTCTTCCAGATGCGTGGTAGCCATTTCCAGTGCTTTGCCCATACCGGCGATACCGGCCACATTTTCAGTACCGGCGCGGTGGCGGGCTTCCTGACTGCCGCCGTCGATCAGGTTCTGGGGCCATACGCCCTTGCGGCAGTACAGCACGCCAATGCCCTTGGGGCCGTTGAACTTGTGGGCGCTCATGGACAGCATATCCACGCCCAGCTCCTTCACGTCCACGGGGATGGCACCCACAGCCTGCACGGCATCGGTGTGCATCCACACGCCGTGCTTGTGGGCGATTTCGGTGATCTCCTTGATGGGCTGGATGGTGCCGATCTCGTTGTTGGCCATCATGATGCTGACCAGTGCGGTATCGGGACGGATGGCGGCCTCCACGTCCTCGGGGCGGATATAGCCCTCGGAGGTGGGACGGATATAGGTGACCTCAAAGCCCATGCGCTCCAGCGCAGCCATGCTGTGCATGATGGCGTGATGCTCGAAAGCGCTGGTGATGAGGTGCTTTTTATTCTGGCGTGCCTTGGTAAAGGCAGTGCCCTTCACCGCCCAGTTGTCGGCCTCGGAGCCGCAGCCGGTGAAGAAGATCTCGGCGGGGGTGGCGTTGATGGCTTTTGCAACCTGTGCGCGGCCGGTATCCACAAATTCCTTTGCCTCATAGCCGATGCTGTAATGGCTGCTGGGGTTGCCGCAGGCACCGCTGAGCGCCTGCACCATGACCTCCAGCACCTCCGGTGCACAGGCTGTGGTGGCAGCATTATCTACATAAACCACTTTTTCTGTGTTTTCCATAAGAATGACCCTTTCTCATTGAATGCGTGTGCCACAGGGCGGCACCCCCGCACGCACGCGCAGAATCTTTCAACGGATAAGTTATACCATATCATTCCCTAGTATGTCAATAGGAATACTGGAACTTCCCGGTTCAAAAGCAGTTTTCTGCACTCCGAAAGCCGGGAAGAACCATTATTTGCCTTTTCCGGTCAGCTTGCCCAGCGCCACCTTCCACTTGGGGTAGCCCCAGCGCTTATCCTCGGCAAAGTCGTCCGCCAGCTTCCACGGGAACACCCCGCCGTCAAAGTACAGGTTACCGGCTTCGTCTACCCGGTCCAGCTTTTTGGGCAGATAGCTCTCGTCGTAGTAGCTCTTGCGGCGGTCCGGCAGCACCCAATGCAGGGTGCCGTCTTCATCCATGCCGGACGCCCACACGCCGAACACAAAGGTGGCAGCTTCGCCGTAGCAGTGCTGCTCAAAGCGGATAGCGCCATCGTAGTAGAACTTGATGACCTCCAGCGTGCCGGATTCCTTTTTGCCGTCCCGACCCAAAGTGGGGCGGTAATCCTGCTGGTAACGGCAGCCGCAGTGGCTGCCCGCGAACTCTTTTGCATGGAACGACATGGCATGGTTTCCTTTCTGGTATGGTTTTTGTGCTTCTTATTATAGTAAGCAACTTTTTAGAAGGCTCGCCCTCTCAGTCAAAGCCTACGGCTTTGCCAGCTCTCCCAAAGGGAGAGCCAAGAACACTGCCGGAAGCTTTCTCATTGCGCCTAATGCTTTAGTGCCAAACTTTACGGCTTGGCTCTCCCTGAGAGGAAAGACTTCCCCCGCTCCGGGGGAAGATGTCACCGCAGGTGACAAAAGGGGGAGTCTGGCGCGGGAGCGCCTGAGAGGGTTTCAAAAATGCCCCTCAAAATCGCCCTCGATCTCGTAGGGCCAGCTTAAAATGCCGCCCAAGTCCCGCAGGTCGGTGTAGCCAAGGGCTTCCAGCTTCTGTACGGCGTCGGCGCTGCGGCGTCCGGTGCGGCAGTATACCAGCCACAGGGCGTTTTTGTCCGGCAGCACCTCGGCGGCACGGTCGATGACCTGTCCCAGTGGCAGCAGCTTTGCCCCCGGGATGTGCCCCACGGCGTACTCGTCCGGCTCGCGTACATCCACGGCTACGGCCTTGCCGGAATCCAGCAGACGGATGGCGTCTGCGGCGGTGATCTTTTCTGTCATACTCTCACTCCTCAAAGATAGGTTCTGTTCCATCCTATGATAGCAGACCTTTTTTGTTTGCACAAGAGGTTTCTCCTTTGCAAAATCCGAGTAACGTGCTATACTATAAACTGCAACAAGGAGAGGACGACCATGAAATTTTCCACCAAGAGCCGCTACGCCCTGCGCCTGATGGCGGAGCTGGCGCGCTATGCGCCGGGCACTACTGTCAGCCTGAAGGAGATCAGCGAGCGGCAGAACCTGAGCCTGAAATATCTGGAGCAGATCGTCACCCCGCTGGCGCGGGTGGGGCTGGTCAAGAGCGAGCGGGGCAGTCAGGGCGGCTACCGCCTGACCAAAGACCCCGCCGACTATACTGCCGGTGAGATCCTGCGCGCCATCGAGGGCAGCGTAGCGCCCATTCCGTGCCTTGGCAGCGTGACCAACGAGTGCCCCATGTCCGAGCAGTGCTTCACCCTGCCGTTCTGGGCGGGGCTGGACGAGGTGATCAACCAGTATATCGACAGCGTCACGCTGGAACAGCTGGCAAGCCAGCTGCCCGCACCGGATTCCGCCGCGCAGGAAAGCTGCTGCAGCTGCGGCGGCACGAAAAATGAAAAATAAGTAAAAATAAGGCTTGACATTCCCCTTTGCATCGGCTATAATAATCAAGCATTCAGCGAATGTATATAGGGGTATAGCTCAGCTGGTAGAGCAGCGGTCTCCAAAACCGCGTGCCGTGAGTTCGAAACTTACTACCCCTGCCATAACGCACAGGTTCTTCGGAACTTGTGCGTTTTGTTTTTTGCTTCCTCAGTCGCCAGCGGAGTGTAAAGACGCTCCGCTGGGCAAGAGGCGGCTGCCGGGGATGTTCTCTTTTGACACCAAAAGAGAACCAGAAAAGTGCCAGCGATTTCGACGCGCTGGAGCCACGAAAAAGGGGCTGCTCGCCCCTTTTAACCCCAAAGAGGAGGGCTGCACCGGAAAAAACTGAAGATTCACGCCTGTTCGGCGTGAAGATCTTTTAACCGTTTTTTCCGGCTCCGCCGATTTGAAGCCCCTCAGTCGCTGCGCGACAGCTCCCCCCGGGGAGCAAGCGCAGCAGCTGCCGTTTCCCGTTACGACCCCTCCCGTGAAAATGCGTTTGGAGCGGCCCGCAGGCCGCGACAAACGCGAAATTTAAAATAATCTTACCTCTGATTATGGCCAGAGCACAGCGGAGGCCATTTAAAATCGTTTTGCCTTCTCTGAACAGCCCACCTTTACCCGCTTTTGCAAAAAATTGCATTTTCCGCAAATTTGTGCTTGACAACAGACCGACTTTCCGATATAATAGAGTACGTTCCCGCGGTAAGATGCCGCACGAACTTGAGCGATCATGGCCCGGTAGCTCAGTTGGTTAGAGCACCAGCCTGTCACGCTGGGGGTCGTCGGTTCGAGCCCGATCCGGGTCGCCATTTGCTGCTATAGCTCAGTTGGTAGAGCGCATCCTTGGTAAGGATGAGGTCTCCAGTTCGAATCTGGATAGCAGCTCCAAAGGCAAGCACCTCGAAGTCTTAGGACTTCGGGGTGTTTTTTTGCGCTTTTTTAGGGCAGGGGAGCTGTTGCATCCTACTGCTTGTGGAAACCGCCCAAAATAGAACGACTTTTTCTCCCGGTATGTCAATTGAAGCCGCCTCCGAATTGTTATATAATTAACATAATGATGAAATATGGCACAGCGCTGCGTGTGCCGTGATAATTTTGGAGGTTTTGTATTATGGCTCGTTTTACTTTGCCCCGTGATCTGTACCATGGCAAGGGCGCTCTGGAAGCGCTGAAGTCCTTCACCGGCAAAAAGGCAATGATCTGTGTCGGCGGCGGCTCCATGAAGCGCTTCGGCTTTCTGGATCGTGCCGTGGAGTACCTGAAGGAAGCCGGCATGGAAGTGGAGCTGTTCGAGGGCATCGAACCCGATCCTTCCGTGGAGACCGTCATGCGCGGTGCCGAGGCTATGCTGAAGTTTGAGCCCGACTGGATTATCGCCATGGGCGGCGGCTCTCCCATCGACGCTGCCAAGGCCATGTGGATCAAGTACGAGTATCCCGAGATCACCTTTGAAGAGATGTGCAAGGTGTTCGGCATTCCGCCGCTGCGCCGCAAGGCACACTTCTGCGCCATTTCTTCCACCTCCGGCACCGCTACCGAGGTGACCGCCTTCTCCATCATCACCGACTACCAGAAGGGCATCAAGTACCCCATCGCGGACTTCGAGATCACCCCGGACGTAGCCATCGTAGACCCCGATCTGGCTGAGACTATGCCCAAGAAGCTGGTGGCCCACACCGGTATGGACGCCATGACCCATGCCGTGGAGGCTTACGTTTCCACCGCACACTGCGACTACACCGATCCGCTGGCTATCTTCGCCATCCGCATGATCCAGGGTGATCTGGTGGACAGCTACAACGGCGATATGTCCAAGCGTGACTCCATGCACAACGCCCAGTGCCTTGCCGGTATGGCCTTCTCCAACGCACTGCTGGGCATCGTGCACTCCATGGCACACAAGACTGGCGCTGCCTTTGCAGACTACGGCGCACACATCATCCACGGCGCTGCCAACGCCATGTACCTGCCCAAGGTCATCGCCTTCAACGCCAAGGACCCCGAGGCCAAGAAGCGCTACGGCGTCATCGCGGACGAGATGAAGCTGGGCGGCGCAAACGATGACGAAAAGGTCAAGCTGCTCATCGAGTACCTGCGCGGCATGAACGACGCGCTGAACATCCCCCACTGCATCCAGCACTACGGCCCGGACTCCTACCCCACAGAGCAGGGCTTTGTGCCGGAGAATGTGTTCCTGGAGCGTCTGCCTGAGATCGCCAAGAACGCCATCGCCGACGCCTGCACCGGCTCCAACCCCCGCCAGCCCAGTCAGAAGGAGATGGAGAAGCTGCTCAAGTGCTGCTACTACGATACCGAGGTTGATTTCTGATCCGTCCTTTCTTCGTTACACCTCCCCTAGCGCCGAAAGCCCCGCAGAGCACAACGCCCTGCGGGGCTTTTGCTGTTTATGTGGGACGATTTGAAATGCCCATCGCGTGCGCTTTGGGCATATTCACGGGAGTGGATGGCAACGGTATTGCTGCCTTTAGCGGCTTCGCCCTCTCAGTCATCTCGCTCTGCTCGATGCCAGCTCTCCCAAGGGGAGAGCCAAGAGCACTACCGGAAACTTCCTCATTATACCTAATACTTTAGCGATAAACTTTACGGCTTGGCTCTCCCTTCGGGAGAGCTGGCGCGGGAGCGCCTGAGAGGGTTCAGATAGCTGAGAGTCTGCAAATACTCTTTCCCTTTGCGTCCCCCCTCCCGTGAAAAAGGGACACCGGAGCGTCCGCAGACGCTCCGGTGTCCCGAAAATCTAAATCATTCTTCCGCTGAAAATGGCCAAAGCAGCGCGGAGGCCATTCAAAATGGTCCCTCCCGCAGCGGCGGGCTTTTTACAGCTTGCTCAGCTGGGGACCCTGTGCGGTGTCCTTGACAGCCCAGCCCAGCTCGGTCAGCTGTGCGCGGATGGCATCAGCGGTGGCCCAGTCCTTGGCCTTCTTGGCGGCTGCGCGCTTCTCCACCAGTTCGGTCACCTCGGCGGGCACCTCGTCCTTCTTGCGGTTGTACAGCAGACCCAGCACGCCGGTGATCTCGTCAAAGGCGGCGGCAGCGGTCTCCAGTGCAGCCTTGCTGGAAGCAGCGGACAGGGTGTTGATCTCCTTGACCAGATCGAACACGGCAGCCAGCGCATCCGGGGTGTTCAGGTCGTCGTCCATGGCGGTGCAGAACTTGGTGCGTGCCTCGGCGGCCTTTTCCTTCAGGGTCTCGTCGGTGCCAAAGTCGGTCTTGCTCAGGGCAAAGTCCAGGTTCTCGCGGCAGGTGTACAGGCGCTCCAGACTGTTCTTGCAGCTCTCGATGAGGTCCACAGTGTAGTTCAGGGGCATCCGGTAGCCGGCGGTCAGCATGAAGTAGCGGATGGGCTCGTAGCCGTAGAGGTTTGCCACATCCCGCACGGTAAAGAAGTTGTGCAGGCTCTTGGACATTTTCTGGTTGTCCACGTTGATGAAGCCGTTGTGCATCCAGTAGCGGGCAAACTCGCAGCCGTTGGCGCACTCGCTCTGGGCGATCTCGTTCTCGTGGTGGGGGAAGATCAGATCCTGACCGCCGCAGTGCAGGTCGATGGTCTTGCCCAGATGGGTGCGGCTCATGGCGCTGCACTCGATGTGCCAGCCCGGGCGGCCCATGCCGTAGGGGCTTTCCCATGCAGGCTCACCGGGCTTTGCAGCCTTCCAGACGGCAAAGTCGGCGGGATCTTCCTTCAAATCGTCCTCCATGCGGCTGCGCAGCTCGCGGTTGCCGCTTTCCAGATCGTCCAGATTCAGGTGGCTCAGCTTGCCGTAGCCGGGGTCGCTCTTCACCCGGAAGTATACGTCGCCGTTCTTGGCAACGTAGGCGTGGCCGGAGTCGATCAGATCCTTGACGATATCCAAAATCTGGGGGATATGCTCGGTAGCGCGGGGCTGCACGGTGGGCTTTTCGCAGTTCAGACCGGCGGCATCCTTCAGGTACTCGGCCTCAAAGCGCTGTGCCACCTCCTTCATGGAGGTGCCCTCTTCCTGTCCCTTCTTGATAAGCTTATCGTCGATATCGGTGATGTTGGAAACATAGATCACCTTGTTGCCACGGTATTCCAGATAGCGGCGCAGGGTGTCGAACACGATCAGCGGGCGTGCGTTGCCGATGTGGATATAGTTGTACACGGTGGGGCCGCAGACGTAGATGCGGTACTCGCCGGGCACCTGCGGCACAAATTCTTCCTTCTGTCGGGTCAGGGTGTTGAAGATCTGCATGGTCAATTCTCCTTTTTGTTCCAAACAGAAGCCGCAAAACAAAACGCCCCCGGAGCGGTACACAAGGCACAGCTCCGAAGGCGGTTTCAAAATCAAAATCGCGGTTCCACTTCTGTTTGTCGCTCAAAGCCGGTAACGGCGGCGCACCGCACGGCGATACTTCCCCGCAGGGGTTCCCGCCGCGTGCTGTCCGGGCGCACTTTGCGCAGCGGTCTGCAAACAGGCTTCCAGCCAGTGGCCTGTTCTCTCTGCGCAGACGGTGTGCGGCGCTACTCTGCCCGGATAAACGCATTTATCCTTTTACCCCTTTATTATAGCGGTGCGGCACAGGGAAGTCAAGGAGGGAACAGACCTGTGAAAATGAAATTCAGCCAAGCCCATGGACTTGGCTGAATTTCAAATCAAAAAGATGTTTTCCTCTTTACCCGGGATACCGGTTCACTTCCAGCAGTTCTTCTGCCCGCTTTACCTGCTCTGCGGTGGGCGGCACAGCGTCCGGCAGGGGATAGGGGATGCCCAGCTTCTGCCACTTGAACAGCCCCAAGGTGTGGTAGGGCAGCACCTCCACCCGCTGCACCGTTTTCAGGCTGCGGATGAAGTCTGCCGTTTTGCGCAGCCCATCCTCGTCGTCGGTCAGACCGGGCACAAGGACGTGCCGCACCCACAGCGGGATGCCGAGGTCAGAGATGTGCCGCGCCATGGCAAGGATGTTGGCGTTGTCCTTGCCGGTGAGCTGCCGGTGACGCTCCGGGTCGATCTCTTTGAGGTCTAAAATCACCAGACTGGTGTTAGCCATCAGGCGGTCGAACGCCGCCAGATAGGCCGGGTCGTCCGGGCGGAAGGGCTGCCCGGCGGTGTCCAGCGCCGTGTGCACGCCCTTGGCGCGCGCCAGCGTGAAGAACTCGGTCAGAAAGTCCATCTGCCGCAGCGGCTCGCCGCCGCTGACCGTAATGCCGCCCTTTTTGCCCCAGTAGTTGCGGTAGCGGTATACCCGCTGGAACAGCGCTTCTGCCGTCCACTCCTCGCCGCCCTCTGCCCATGTTTCGGGGTTATGGCAGTACTTGCACCGCAGGGCACACCCCTGCAAAAACACCACAAAGCGCACGCCGGGGCCGTCCACCGAGCCGAAGGACTCCAGCGAGTGGACGCACCCAAGGGTCTTACAGGACGCCATGGCAGGTGCGTGCCAGCACGTCCAGCTGCTGCTCGCGGGTCAGGTCGATGAACTTGACGGCGTAGCCGGAAACGCGGATGGTGAAGTTGGCGTACTCTTCCTTCTCGGGGTGCTCCATGGCGTCCAGCAGCTTCTCCTTGCCAAAGACGTTCACGTTCAGGTGGTGTGCGCCCTGATCGAAGTAGCCGTCCAGCACCTGCACCAGATTCTCCACGCGCTCGCCCTCGCTGTGACCCAGTGCCTCGGGGTTGATAGTCTGGGTGTTGGAGATGCCGTCCAGTGCCCAGTGGTAGGGCAGCTTTGCCACGGAGTTCAGCGAGGCCAGCAGGCCGTTCTGCTCTGCGCCGTAGCTGGGGGTAGCGCCGGGTGCAAACGGAGTGAATGCGGCGCGGCCGTCCGGCAGAGCGCCGGTGTACTTGCCGTACACCACGTTGGAGGTGATGGTCAGGATGGAGGTGGTAGCCTCGGAGTTGCGGTAGGTGTGGCGCTTCTTGATCATCTCAAGGAAGGTCTTGAGTAGCCACACGCCGATCTCGTCGGCGCGGTCGTCATCGTTGCCGTACTTGGGGAAGTCGCCCTCGGTCTCAAAGCCGGTGGCAAGGCCGTTTTCATCGCGCACCACCTTCACCTTGGCGTACTTGATGGCGCTCAGGGAGTCGATGACGTGGGAGAAGCCTGCAATGCCGGTGGCAAAGGTGCGGCGCACATCGGTGTCGATGAGTGCCATCTCGGCTTCCTCGTAGTAGTACTTATCGTGCATATACTGGATGAGGTTCAGCACGTTGACGTACAGCCCGGCCAGCCAGTCCAGCATCTGCACATACTTGGGCAGCACCTCGTCATAGGTCAGGTACTCGCTGGTGATGGGGGCGTAGTTGGGGCCGCACTGCTCGTGGCTCTTCTCGTCCACGCCGCCGTTGATGGCGTACAGCAGGCACTTGGCAAGGTTGGCGCGTGCGCCGAAGAACTGCATCTCCTTGCCGGTCTGGGTGGCAGATACGCAGCAGCAGATGGAGTAATCATCGCCCCAGACGGGCTTCATCACATCATCGTTCTCGTACTGGACGCTGCTGGTGTTGACAGACACCTTGGCAGCGTATTTCTTAAAGGCCTCGGGCAGGGCAGAGGAGTACAGCACGGTCAGGTTGGGTTCCGGTGCGGGACCCATGTTTTCCAGCGTGTGCAGGAAGCGGTAGCAGTTCTTGGTGACCATGCTGCGGCCATCCATGCCGATGCCGCCCACTTCCAGCGTTGCCCACACGGGGTCGCCGGAGAACAGCTGGTTGTAGCTGGGGATGCGGGCAAACTTGACCATGCGGAACTTCATGACCATGTGGTCGATGAGCTCCTGTGCCTGGCTTTCGGTCAGGATGCCCTTGTCCAGATCGCGCTGGATGTAGATATCCAGGAAGGTGGAGATGCGGCCCACGCTCATGGCGGCGCCGTTCTGGGTCTTGATGGCGGCCAGATAGCCGAAGTATAGCCACTGGCAGGCCTCCTTGGCGTCCTTGGCGGGCTGGGAGATGTCGTAGCCGTAGGCCTCGGCCATCTTCTTCATGCCCTTCAGGGCGCTGATCTGGCGGGCGATCTCCTCGCGCAGGCGGATGACGTCATCGGTCATGGTGCCGTCGCCGCAGTTGGCAAGATCCTCCTGCTTGAACTGGATCAGGGCATCGATGCCGTACAGGGCAACGCGGCGGTAGTCGCCCACGATGCGGCCGCGGCCGTAGGTATCCGGCAGACCGGTGATGATGTGGGTGTGGCGTGCCTTCTTCATCTCGGGGGTGTAGGCATCGAACACAGCCTGATTGTGGGTGCGGGTGTAGTCGGTAAAAATCTTGTGCAGCTCGGCAGAGGGCTGGTAGCCGTAGGTGGTGCAGGCCTGCTCTGCCATCTTGATGCCGCCGTAGGGCATAAAGGCGCGCTTGAGGGGCTTGTCGGTCTGCAGGCCAACGATCTGCTCCAGATCCTTCAGGCTTTCGTCAATATAGCCGGGGCCGTAGGAGGTCAGGCTGCTGACCACCTCGGTCTCCATATCCAGCACGCCGCCCTTGGCGCGCTCGGCCTTCTGCAGCTGCTGCAAAGCACCCCAAAGCTTATCGGTAGCCTCGGTGGGGCCTGCCAGAAAGCTTTCGTCGCCGTCATACGGGGTGTAGTTTTTCTGGATGAAGTCACGCACATTGACCTCTTCCTTCCAGATACGGCCTTCAAAGCCTTCCCACTGTTCAAACTGGATCATTGGAACCTCCTTGCTCCATTACGCGGTTAGCATTTTCTAACTAATGAGCCTTTGAAAAACCGCTCTTCATAGGCGGCTTTCTGGGGGCGAAACGGTCTTGAACTGCCGGCTGCGGCAGCTCTGAATACAAGGTGTAGACGAAAATAAAAACCTGTCCACAAAATCTTGCGCTATTATAATAGCAAGAACCACTTTAAAAAGCAATAGAAAACAAGTGGGTTTTCTTCCAAAGCAAGGGGCTTTCTTTGGGCAGAATGTAGAAAAAACGCAGAAACCCCGGCGGCGCACATACTTTGCGAAAAAATTTGCAAATTAAGGGTTGACAAGACTAACCGTCTGTGGTATCCTGTTCTCGCAGCGGTGGTTAGCCAGTTCTAACCGCGTTGCACCAGAAAAAAGGAGCGTCTGCAAGCGCTCCGCTCCATTCCTCCATTCCTTTCTCTTTTCTACGGGAAGCGGCAGCACGGTTTGCTCTGCAGCTTCCGGCGCGGCACCGGCTGTGTTTGGTACCACAGCCGACGCAAAGAAAACAAAAACGGGACACTCAGCTTGACCACCTGAGTGCCCCGATTTTTGTTTTTGTGAGGGAACGCCTGCGGGCGTTTCTGAATCCAGCTTTCACAGAGAGGGATGCAAGGCAAACGACAGATATGCCATCTGCCTTTACGACCCCACCCGTGAAAAGGCAGTTCGGGAAAATCCGCAGATTTTCCCGAACTGCAAATTAAAAATATTCTTTCCGCTGAATATGCCCAGAGCAAAGTGGAGGGCATTCAAAATCGTTTTTTACTTTCCCATCCCTGCCAGCTGTTCATATAGCTGCGCTGCGCCGCCGCCGGGATATTTTACGCTGACATAGGCGCTGTTCAGGATGCACACGCCGTCGGAGTACACCGTCAGCAGAAACTTCTGGTTTTCGGCATCGTCATAAAAGCTGACGGTGACCGACTGCACCGGGAAGGTATTGTGGATGTAGGCAGAATAGTTCTGGTTCAGCTTTTTGCGGCAGGAGACGGTGGAAAGCAGTTCGGCTGCCTGTTGAAACTCGTCACTGTCCATGGAGAGGAGGCGATAGCCCATGTCGTTTGTGCTGCCAAAATGCGCCACTTCCTCGGTGCGGAGCGTGCCCTGCGAGCTGGCGCGTACCAGTGCTTTCAGGTCGATGGGGCGGTACAGCACCGCAAAAGCTGCCAGTGCAAACAGGATAAAAAATAAAGCGGTGCGGGGAATGTGGAAGCTTTTCATCCGCTCACCCCTCCTTTGGCGGCTCCATTTGGGCCAGATGCCGCTGGGCGATGAAAAAGCCTACGGCGCTGGCGGCAAATACCACATAATAGCTGGCGATGCGGTAGAGCATCAGCACGCTCATCACCTCGCCCCGTTCCAGAAAGCTGCCGAACACCAGCAGAAAGGCAGTCTCAATAGAGCCCATCCCGGCTACGTTGGGCAGGGCGTTGGAGACGAAGAGCATCAGGCTGGTGAGCAGCTGCACCTGCCAGAAGCCCAGCGGCGAAAGCCCCATGAACCGGATGCACAGGTAGGGCAGGCAGAACAGCCCGAACAGCTTGAGCGCCTGCAAGGCAAAAATTTTCAGGCAGCGGGGTTTATCTGCCAGCAGGCGGCGGCTCTCGGCGCCCAGCACCTCCAGTTGTTCCAGCCAGTCGGCGCGGCGCTGCTGCCACTTTTCGGTCTTGGGCAGAAAGCCCAGCAGCCAGCGGGCGAGGTTCTGCACCAGCGGCGAGACGCACAGCAGCACCAGCGCCACGATAATTACCGCTACCACAGCGTATGCCATGGGCAGGTAGCGCATGACACCGGTGGTGTTGGCGGCAAGCCAGCGGTGCTGCAACAGAAGCATCACGGTGGCGTACAAAAGCACCGTGCTCTTGTGGAAAACGTATTCCAGCGTCATCAGCCCTGCGCCGGGGCCCAGCGGCAGCCCGGCCTTGTGCAGGTAGTACAGTTGCACCGGTACCGCACCGGCACCCAGCGTGACCACGTTGCCAAAGGTGCCGCACCAGCCCACATCCAGCCCCTGCCACAGCTTGAACTGCGGCAGACGGCTGCGCACGATGACCCACGCCACGCACCCCTCCAGCAGGGGGTAGCTGATGCCGACCGCCAGCACCGCCAGCACCTGCCACGCCGACAGCTGCGCCAGCGCTGCAGTGATCTCGGCCCAGTGATCCTTAAAAATAAACACGATGATGCAGGTAAGTGCCAGCAGCACCAGCAGAGAGATCACGGTCTTTTTGCGGGAGGGCTGCTGCGCGGCGGCTTGGCTCATGGAAACAAAACTCCTTTCACAACCGGAAATTCTGGAACCAGTATAGCACATCTCCCGCCGCCCTTTGTGAACGGAAGCGGAATTTTGTTTTGCAATTTGGGAGATTTGATAAAATAAAAACCCGTTAACAAAACAATGCCGGGCAGCCTGCGGCTGCCCGGCAGTACTTTTTCGTTATTCTTCCCCGTCTATCAGCTCTTTTACCAGCCTTGTCAGGGTGGCTACATAGGATTTGTTGGAGAACTGCTGCTCGTACAGGCGGCGGCAGCTGTCGTGCATGGCGGCCAGTGCCTCCGGGTGTTCAATGGCCCAAGCCAGCTTGTCGGCCAGCTGCTGCGGGTCATCGTCCTTGTAGAGGAAGCCGTCCACGCCCTCGGTCACAAGCCCGGCGGTGCCGGTGTGCTCCGATACGATGGCGGGTTTGCCGAAGATCAGACCCTCGGTGACAAAGGTGGGCATGGGGTCATCGCGGGAGGCGCACACTACGCAATTGCACTGCTCCATCAGGGATTTGATTTCCGGGCGCTCCAACCGCTTGCGGTAGAAAACGGTCTGGGGGTAGTCCCGCACCAGACTGTCCACGGCATTGTACATCCCCTTATCGGCGGCTTTGCCCACAAAGAGGAAGGCGGCTTTCTCCCGCACCGCAGAGGGCAGCAGCCGGATGGCATTGCACAGGATGTCCGGGCCCTTGCGGTGCTCCAGCGAGCCTACCGTCACAAAGAGGGGACGCCCCCCGGCAAAGCTGATGTCATAGCGGGGGAACTGTTCGGCGGCGTAGTCCGGCAGACCGTAGATCAATTGCTCGATTTCAAAATCCGGCCGGACGGAGTGCATGGCGGCGGTGGCGTGAGAGCCTACGGCGCAGGCGTGAATGTTTTTGCCCAGCTCCTTGGGGATGCTGTGGGAGATGAAGGGGTAGCCCGCAAAGGCATCGTGCAGCCACCACAGCACCGGCACAAAGGAGCCGTTCAAGGTGCTCACCACAGGGGCTTCCACCACCGTGTTGGCCAGCACAAGGTCTGCGCTGGTGGCCAGCCCCCACAGGGCATTGGAAGTAACGCAGTCCAGTCGGGTGACCACGGCGGCTCCGGCATCCAGAAACAACGGCAGCGAGCCTTCGTCTGAGGGACCCAGCACAACGACCTCAAAGCCTAAGCTGCGCAGCACCGGCACGGCGCTTACCAGTACGATGGGCGCGCCGGTCATGGTCAGCTCGTGGCTCATGATCAGCGCACGGCGTCCCTTGGCAGAGAACACGTCATCGGCACACAGCTCCCGGCGGAAGTGCAGCAGCGCCTGCGGGATGCGGTAGCTGTGCTGCGCCATGGCATGGGCCAGACGCAGCAGCTCGGTAACGCTGTCCTTGCCCCGGGCGGCGGTGCGTATCTCGTCCAGCAATGTGCGGGACACCAGTGCGCAGCGGCTGCCGGGCAGGTGCTGGGTGCTCAGGTACAGGGCGGTAGCGCCGTCAAAGCCAAAGGAGGCATCACAGATCGCAAGGTCTGCACCCTCCCGCAGGGCGGCGGCAAAATAGGTCAGAGTGGTGGGGGTGCACTCCACATCCTCGCTTACCAGCAGCACCCCGGCCACAGCGGGGGTCAGCTCGCCCTCCAGCCGGGTCACCAGACGGAACTTGCGGTGCAGCTGGTTTTGCAGCGCCGTTTCCAGCGCCTTGTGACGCCCCGGCGCGTAGACCAGAAGATAGGTGCTCTGGGTATCGGTATAGACCTGCTTGGACAATTGCTTGCGTTGCAGGGTACTGTAACTGGTGTACATGATCCAACTCCTCCGGGCAGAATATCGGGCGGGCTCAGTGGCCGCGCAGCAGATTCAGCAGCTTGCGCAGCGGGGCGGTCAGCCGCCAGCTGCTGCTGGCGCGCATCGTTTCCAGCGAGACCTGATATTCGTGCTGGATGCCCTGCAAGGTCAGCAGCTGCTGGTTCAGCCGCATACACTCGGCGCGGCTGGCCTGCAATGCCTCGTCTGCTTCCTGTGCGGCGGCAGCGTTTTTCAGCTTCAGGTCGTTCAGCGCCTGCAGCAGAGATTTGCCGGGCTGCTCGTGCAGAAAACGTCCCAGCGGGTAGTAGTGATAGTTCACCACAAACTTCATGCCGGCACCAAAGCCGGTGGTGCAGTGCAGCGAAAGGTTGGGGTCTACGTCTAAAAACAGCAGACTGTTCTCCTGCAATACAAAGCCGTTGATCGGCTGAAAGCTGATGCGCTCGTCCGAGATGGTAAGGTCGGTGATGCAGCAGGCCAGTTCGCCGGGGTCCAGCCGGACGGCGCGTGCGTCCTCCGGCAAAATAAAGGTAACGGACACTTCGTGGCTCGTCTCGTTGTAGACCTCCTCGGTGGCAGTCAGGCATTCCCGGGGCGAAAAGCCGCTGCCGGTGTCATAGAACAGCTGCGGTAGGGCAAGGGTGGCGTTCTCGGTCTCGGCGCTGCGCTTGGAAAGCTTGGTCTGGTAGGTCAGCAGCTGCTGTTCCAGTTCCAGACACCGCTGCGCCAGCTGGGAAACACCCTCGTCCGAAAGCTTGAGCTGCTGCTCCAGCTCGGCAATGCGCGCCTGCATGGCAGCAGGGGTCACAGGGGCATCGTGGTTCATAGCGGAATCCTCCTCTTTCTTATCCTAAGCGGCTGTTTTTATAAGCATTGCACACTGCTTGCGAAAACAGCGTCTAAGCTCGGCTGCACCGCAGCCGGAACATTCAGAATATCAGTGCCGTGGGGTGTAGTGTACCTGCGGGGTGTGCCGCCGGGCGGGGAAAAGCCGGATGATCAGATCCCGCCGCCGCTGCAGCAGGGCGCAGACAAGCCAGATGGAGCCCAGCGAAAGGATATATTGCAGGCTGATGCCCAAAATGGGGCGGTCGGCGTATTTTGCGGCAAACAGATACCACGGAATGGCGGTAAGCTCCACGGTATGTATGCAGAAGATATACAGGGAGCGGCGGCCAATGGCCTCGAAAAAGCTCACAAACACATTCCGGTGCCGGTTCAAGCGCAGAAACATGCGGACGAACAGCAGCCCGGCAAGGCCGTCCAGCAGGATGCTGATGGGGCCTAAGGTCCACTCTGCCATGGAAACACAGTCGGTTCTGCCGGTGGCAAAGGCGGCCATCGGGATCAGCAGCACGGCTGCCCACAGGATACAGGACATCCGGCGGGACAAGGGCTGATCCAGCCAGTGCTGACGCTTGGCAAGGTAGCCAAGGTACAGGTACGGCGTGATCGCCGCACCTTGGATCAGGCAGAAGGGCAGTTCCCATACAAGGCTGGCACCCCAGCCCAGCAGGGCGCAGCCGCCCACCGCCCAAGGGATGTAACGCTCCGGGAAGATGTTCAGGATAACGTCCAGTGCGATCCAGCCCATCAGCAGCGCCAGCAGATACCACATGGGCCCGCAGGAAAAAAACTCCTGTCCGAAGTAGGTGGCGGTGTGGGGCAACCCCAGCAGAAAACCGCCCGCCACCTTGATGCTCTCGGTCAGCGAGCCGGACAGATAGTGAAAGGTATTATAATGAATGATAAAATGCAGCACTGTGGTGAAAACCGCAGTGTAGCAAAAGGGCTTGAGCAGGCTTTTGAGCTGCTGGTGGATGCACTTGCCGATGGAGCGCTTGCGGAAGCCGTAGCCGCTGGCGATAAAAAAGGCCGCCATCAGTGTTTCGCGGTAGACAAAGCCCAAAAAGGCGGTCAGCGACAGGCCACTTGACAGCTGGAGCGGATAAAGTTCTACGGTGTGTCCCAGCACGATGGACAGCATCCCAGCGCCCTTGAGCATATCAAACATCCCGATGGAGCTGACAGTGCGGGGCTTGGTTGTTTCCATGAAAGATTCCTTCCCTGCGCCGAGCCAATACCCCTCAAGAAAAAGCCGGATACGGCGCAAATGATTGATTTTTATACAGCATCGCCATGATATATGGTTAGTATAATGCTTTTTATAGAGACTGTCAATTTTGTTTTGCAGTCCGCGCTGTACCGGAACTGGTATTTTGCGCTAAAAATTGTAGCATAGAAACCGGCAAATTGCAACGAAAGGTAGAATTTGGTTGGATTGCACCCTAATATATGCAACCGGAAATTGTCAATGACTGGAATTAAATGTTGCGGAAGTATTGCATTGCACTGGAAGATATTGTATACTGGGCACAGTGCGGCACACCGCTGCATGAAGGGACAACATGGGAGGGAAAAGCAATAATGAAGGTAAAGGTACTGGACACTGTTTATGATCTGGTCACTCTGAATATGGAACAGCGTTTTTCGGAGCGTGTGGCGCTCCGCTTCTATAATAAAGATACGGACGAGGTGACCACCGTCCTTTATAAGGACTACGCGCGGGACATCCGCCGGGCGGTCAGCTACTTCCAGAGCACCATCCCGGATATCAAGGGCAAAAAGATCTGCCTGCTGAATAAGAACTGCTACGAATACGCCGTGAACTCCTTCGGCATCATGCTGGCGGGCGGCGTGCTGGTACTGCTCAACCAGCACAAGAGCTGGGACGAGCTGTCCTACGAGCTGGGGCTGGTGGAGCCTACCGCTATCCTGACCGATGGCGACAACTACGGCACCAAGGAGCAGTTGGAGGCCGCCTATGGCAGCATCCTGCGCCCCATGGACGGCTTCCGCGGCTATGAGCCGGTGGCAGAGATGCCCCGCTGTATCGGCCATGATGACCTGATGGTGCTGATGTTCACCTCCGGCACCACCGGACGCAGCAAGGGCGTGATGCTGAGCGAGCGCAACTTCTTCAGCGTCATGCGCGCCCATGTGCAGATCGGTGAGCACATGATGGAGTATAAGCACGACCCGAACCTTGTGGTCAGCCAGTATGTTGTGCTGCCCATGTTCCACCTGAGCGCTTTCATCTGCCTGTTCTCCTGGGCACACGGCGGCTGGGGACTGAATATCAGCAATGATATCCGCAATTTCTATAAGGAAATCCAGCGGATGCCCAGTCAGGTCATCGCGGTGGTGCCGGTGATTATGAACACCTTGCACAAGGATCTGATGCGCGGCCTCCGCGACCGTCTGGGCGAGCTGTGGGTACCCATCTGCTCCTCTGCCATGTTCGACCCGAAGGTGATGCTGGATGTGGCCAACAGTGGGATGTTCGTGGTGCAGGGCTACGGCGCTACCGAGAGCTGCGGCGACGGCATCATCAACTACGCACAGGACGAAAAGCATATCGGCGCTGTGGGACAGGGCAACGATTATCTGGATTACAAGATCGAGCCGGACGGAGAGCTGTGCATGCGCGGCGACAGCATCATGCTGGGCTACTATAAAGACCCCGAGGCCACCGCAGAAGTCCTTGATAAGGACGGCTGGTTCCACACCGGTGACCTTGCCCGGGTGGACGAGGACGGCTACTACTATATCATCGGCCGCAAGAAGAACCTGATCATTCTGGACAGCGGCGAGAACCTCAGCCCCGAGGAGCTGGAGGGTCTTGTGGAAAAATGCCCCGCCGTACAGGAATGTATCGTAAAAGAAATGGGCAAAAAAATCGGCACTGTGGTATACTGTGAGAAAGAGCAGCAGACCGTGCGCGACCATGTCACCCAGCTGAACCGTATCCTGCCGCTGTATAAGCGCATCGGCGTAGTGGAGTTCAGCGAAACTCCGCTGCCCCGCACCGCTACGGGCAAACTGGTACGCTGAGTATAAAATAAACGGAACAAAACAGGAGGGAACCTACAATGGAAAAATTCGTGAACACGATGTACGATGCCATTACGCAGGGCATGGAAAAGGAATTCCCCGAGCGTGTGGCCTTCCGCTACTACACCGAGGAGACCGACACGGTGACCACCGTCCTTTTTAAGGAACTGGCACAGGATGTCCGCCGGACGGTCACCTACCTCCAAAGCACCATCCCGGATGTGAAGGGCAAAAAGATCTGTCTGCTGAGCAAGAATAGCTACGAATATGTGGTAAACACCTTCGGTGCGATCATGGCAGGCTGTGTGCTGGTGCCGCTGAACCAGCGCAAGAGCTGGGCGGAGATGTCCCACGAGCTGGAGCTGGTGGAGCCTGCCGCCATCCTGACCGACGGCGAGGACTACGGCAACAAGGAGCAGCTGGAGGCCGCCTACGGCAGCCTGCTGCATCCCATGGACGAGTTCCGCAATTATGAGCCGGCGGCAGAGCTGCACCCCATCGGTCACGACGACCTGATGGTGCTGATGTTCACCTCCGGCACCACCGGCCTGAGCAAGGGCGTTATGATGAGCGAGCGCAACCTGTTCAGCTCCGGTCATGTGTTCTGGCACATCTCCGAAAAGCTGGCAGAAAAGATCGACCTAACAAAGCCCCTGCCCGGCCACTACATGGTGCTGCCCATGTTCCATCTGGGTGCTTTCATCGACCTGTTCTCCACCACCGTCATGGGCTGGCCGCTGAACCTGGGCAGCGATATCCGCAACTTCTACCGCGATATCCAGAAGATGCCCAGCCAGATCATGTCCGTGGTGCCGATGATCATGAACGCCCTGCACAAGGACGTGATGCGCGACCGCCGCGACCGTCTGGGCGAGTTGTGGGTGCCCATCGGCTCCTCTGCCATGTTTGACCCGCAGGTGCTGCTGGATATGGTGAACAACGGAATGTTCGTCATCCAGTGCTACGGCGCTACCGAGACCTGCGCCGCCGGTATCATCAACTTTGCACAGGACGAAAAGCACATTGGTGCCGTGGGTCAGGGCAGCGAGTACATGGACTACAAAATCGAGCCGGACGGAGAGCTGTGCATGCGCGGCGACTGCGTGATGATGGGCTACTATAAGGACCCGGAGGGCACCGCGGAGGTCATCGACAAGGACGGCTGGGTGCATACCGGTGACCTTGCCCGGGTGGACGAGGACGGCTACTATTACATCACCGGCCGCAAGAAGAACCTGATCATTCTGGACAGCGGCGAGAACATCAGCCCTGAGGAGCTGGAGGGCATGGTAGAAAAATGTCCCGTCGTGCAGGAATGTATCGTAAAAGAACTGGGCAAAAAGATAGGTGTTGTGGTATACTGTGAAAAGGAGCACCAGCAGGCCGTGCGTGACTTTGTTACCCAGGTGAACCGCACCGTCCCGCTGTATAAGCGCATCGGCGTGGTGGAATTCAGCGAAACACCGCTGCCCCGCAACGGTGCAGGCAAGCTGGTGCGCAAGTGAAACGCAACAGAAAGGGAGCATAATACGATGGAACGTGCAGAAATCATTTCTCAGATCACGGCTATTCTGGAGGATGTCGCAGAGGTATCGCCGGAGGATGTGACCGAAAGCAGCGTCCTGATGGACGATCTGGATCTGTCCTCTATGGAGATTTTGACCATTGTGGCAGATCTTGAGGAGACCTTTGGTCTGCGCATCCCGGAAAAGGAGCTGCGCAATTTTGTCACCATGGGTGATCTGGTGGATTATCTGGCAGCAAACGTGGGGTAAAACCAATGGAAACACAACAGCGCTCGACGGAATATAACTTTCAGGGTGTCATGTATTTTTTTCGTCGGGAAAAAGTCCAGTGCCGGTACCAGTTCTCGCTGCGGGATGCGGTGGATATCACCCTCTTGCAGCGGGCACTGACAACGGCTTTGGCAAGTGCGCCTTATTATACTCAGCGTCTGGTGCAGGAAAAGCGGGAAATGTGGCTGGAGCCCAATACTGAGCCCTGCCTTGTGTACCCCGGCAGCACCATGCGCAATATCCCGGAACAGACGAACGGTTATCTGTTCTGCGTCAGCTGCGAGGGGGATACCGTCTACTTTGACTGGCACCACTTCCTGATGGACGGCCACGGGGTATCGCCCCTGTTCACCAGCATTCTGGAGCAGTACTGCAACCTGCGTTACGGCACTGCCTTTGCGGTGCAGCAGATCGTGTGCGACCCGCCCTATGATATGGAAGCCATGCTGGCAGAGCACCCGCCCGTGGAGGGCGGAAGCGATGCCATCCAGCGGGACGTGGTGCAGACCTACGAGGGAGCGCTGCGCCGCACCCGGGTGTGCCTGAGCAAGCAGAGCCTTGTGGAAAAAGCACTGGCCAACAACGCAAAGCCGGTAAGCGCCCTGATGGGTCTTCTGTGCATGGCTATGCGGGAGTATCTGGGCAAAGAGAATATCCAGTATTCCTACTCCTCCGATACCCGCGATGTGGCAGGCGTGCCGCATGCGCTGTACAACTGCGTATGCAGCTTTGAGCATACGGTGCAGCTGCAAGCCCAGACCCGCCTTGCGGATTTTATATCTGATGTAGATGCAGACATCAAGCGGGATTTGCAGCCGCAGTCCAAGCGCCGCCGCATGACCGAGCAGATGGGCTGGGTGTACAAGGTGAACCAGCAAAAAGCCCCCCTGCGCATCAAGCAGCGGGTGTTCCAGATGGGCGAGTACATCGGCGGCACTATTTCGGACTTCTGGCTCAGCTATCTGGGCAACCCGCTGATGCCCGCCACCCCGGAGCTGGCGCAGTACACCACGGATTTTGGTGTCTGGGTACCGCCGGAGGGTGCATCTGTGGGCGTGGAAGCCGCCAGCCTGAACGGAAAGATCATTCTGTGCATCCACAACAAGGCACCCAACCCGGGTCTGGCCGATCTTCTCCGCAAGACCTTTGAAAACGAAGGCGTTGCGGTGCTGGAAGCGGAAGATCTGGACTGAGAATACATATTATAAAAGCAAAAGGCTGCTGCACGTTTTGTGCGGCAGCTTTTTTTGCTGCTTTTTGTAAGAAAATCCGGTTGCAAAGCCGCGAAAAAATGGTTAAATAGAGAAAAGGATATTTCCGCAAGGAGAGGAACACCATGGAACAACAGAACACGCGCCTGCGCAATGCGGGCTTTGCGACCTTTTTCTTCAGCGGCATTTGCGCCATCAGCGCGGGTGTGGTGGTCAGCCTGCTGCAGGAGCGCTACGGCTTTGCCTACGGCATGACCGGTACGCTGCTCTCCCTGATGAGTGTGGGCAACCTGCTGGCAGGGCTGCTGATGGGCATGCTGCCCAGTGCGCTGGGCATGAAGCGCAGCGTGCTGCTGCTGACCATCGGCTATGCGGTGGGCTATGCCGTCATGGGGCTGACCGGTGCAGTGGCGCTGCTGGCGGCAGCTTTTTTTGTGGTGGGCATCGCCAAGGGCAGCGTCATCAATACCTGTACCATTCTGGTCAGCGATCACTCCGCCGACCGCACCCGGGGCATGAACCTGATGCACAGCTGCTACGCCTGCGGCGCACTGCTGTGCCCCTTCCTCATCGCGGCAGCAGCCCGGGTAAGCACCGAGCTGGCGGTCTTTCTGCTGGCAGCCATGGGCCTTTTGCTCTGGCTGGTGTACGTCTTTACCCCGCTGCGCGGCGGCAAGAGCAAAAGCAGTGCCGAGAAGGAAGCTATCGACTGGAGCTTTCTGCGCTCCGCCCGCTTCTGGCTGCTGACTGGTCTGCTGTTTTTCCAGAACGCCGCCGAGCAGAGCGTCAACGGCTGGATGGTGACCTACTTCAAGGGCAGCGGCATCATTGCGGGCACGCTGGCGGCCTACACTGTCACCGTGATGTGGGGCGCTACGCTGGTGGGACGGCTGCTCATCGCCTTTGTGTTCCCCTTAAAAAATCCCCGCAAGGCCATGGTGGGCATGAGTGTGCTGTGCACCATGTTCTATGTGCTGCTGGTCATGGCGCACACGCAGGGCGCAGCCATTGCGCTGCTGTTCGCCTTTGCCATCTCCATGTCCGGGCTGAACCCCACCGCCGTGGCCAGTGCGGGCCGCATGACCAGTGTGACCAGCATGGGCATCATGCTGCCGGTGGCTTCCAGCGGCGCCATCCTGATGCCGTGGGTCATCGGCATGGTGGCCGAGCGTGCGGGACTTGCCGCCGGTATGGCCTCCAACATCGTGCCCTGCGTGGGGCTGGTGGTCTTTACCATTCTGGTGGCAAAGCTGCCGGAGGAATAAACAAAAAAGCCCGTCTGCACGAACTTTGCCGTGCAGACGGGCTTTCCTTGCGTTATCCTTCAATGCCTCTTGCTTTTGCGCTGAACTCGCAGCCGCAGTAGTCCTGCCGGTACAGACCGTACTGCTCCGAAAGCTGCAGGCTGCGCAGGTAGCCGTTGTGCTTTTTAAAGTCCGAGGGCAGGTGCTTTACCCCGAACTCGGCTTCCAGTTCCTGCCCGATGGCGTTGATGCGGGCGGCGTCCTTGTGGGGGCTGATGGACAGGGTGGTGGTGAACCAGTCAAAGCCGTTGTCCCGGGCGTACTGCGCCGCGCGGCGCATCCGCAGCCGGTAACAGACGGTGCAGCGGCTGCCGCGCTCTGGCTCGTTTTCCAGCCCGGCTACGGCGGTGTAGAACTGCTGCGGGTCGTAAGTGTCCTCCACCACGGTCACCCCCAGCGGGTGGGCTGCGGCCACAAACTTTTGCAGCTCCTCGCCCCGGCGGTAATACTCTGCCGCAGGCCATGTGTTGGGGTTATAGTACAGCACCGTGATCTCAAAATACCGGCACAGCTGTTCCAGCACGGCACTGGAACAGGGACCGCAGCAGGCGTGGAGCAAAAGCCGCGGGCTGGCATCGCCAAGGGTTGCCAGCACGGCGTCCATCTGCTGGGCATAGTTGCGTTGTGTTGCCATTGGTATCATCCTTTGCTATAATGGTCTTGCCTACATTATAGCATATTTTACGATGAAATACAGGAGGTTCTCCCATGACGGAAGAAAAGATCGCCCGCATCAATGCGCTGGCCCAAAAGAGCAAGACCACCGGCCTGACCGAGGCCGAAAAAGCCGAGCAGCAGGCGCTGCGGCAGGAGTATCTGGCCGACATCAAGGCCAGCCTGCGCAGCCAGCTGGAGCGCACGTCCATTCAGGAGCCGGACGGCACCATCCACAAGGTGACCCGCCGCACCGACCTGACCGAGGAGCGCAGCTGAGAGCGGAAGAATAGTTTGATTTTGGGGTACAGAGACGCCTGCGGGTGTTTCTGTACCCCGTTTTTACAGGTGGTGCAAGGCTTCCCCGCACGCATTTTTGCCCGCTCGCATAGGATGGCGCACAGCGGAAAAGGGGAGATGACGGCATGAGGCAGACAAAGCGGTTTGCGGTGGTGGGCAGCGATGCCCGGCAGGCGGCGGCAGGACGTGCACTGGCGCGGGCGGGGTATACGGTGGGCGGCGTGCAGCAGCTGCCGCAGGCAGACTGCATCCTGCTGCCGCTGCCGTTGGAACAGGCCGGACTGCCGCTGGCGCAGCTGCTGGGCGCGGCGAAGCCCGGTGCGCTGGCACTGGGCGGCAAGGTGACGGACAGCGCAATGTCCATCGCCCGGGCGGCGGGGGTGGAGCTGGTGGACTACTTTGCCCGCCCGGAGCTGACCGTGTATAACGCCATCCCCACCGCTGAGGGCTGCATCGGCATTTTGCTGGAACGGCGCAGCCGTACCTTGTGGGGCGCGGCGGTGCTGGTGCTGGGCTTTGGCCCTGTGGGGCGGGCGCTGGCGGTACGTCTGGCGGCACTGGGTGCGCGGGTGACCGTGGCGGCGCGCCGCCCGGTGCAGCGAGCGATGGCGGAGGAACTGGGGCTGCGGGCGGTGCCGCTGACAGAGCTTGCCGCGGTGGCTGCCGCCTTTGATACGGTGGTGAACACCATCCCCGCGCCGGTGCTGACGGCGGCAGTGCTGGCGACGCTGCCGAAGGGGTGTCTGATCGTAGATCTGGCGTCAAAGCCCGGCGGCACAGACTTTGCCGCCGCCCGGCGGCTGGGGCATACGGCGCTGCACGCGCTGAGTCTGCCGACGGTCTGGGCACCGGAAACGGCAGGGGAGGCGCTGGCGCGCACGGTGCAAGCCATTTTGCAGGAGCGGGAGGGAAGGGTATGACCACAGAGAAAAAGGGCTGTCTTGCCTTTGCGGTATGCGGCAGCTTTTGCACGCTGAAGGATGCCTTGGGCGCGGCGCAGACACTGACGGCACAGGGCTGGACGCTGCTGCCCATTATGAGCTTTGCCGCGCAGCAGGATACCCGGTTCGGCACCGGGGAAAGCTGGCGGCAGCGCCTGCAGGCCGTTACCGGGCAGCCGGTGCTGGATACCTTGCAGGCGGTGGAGCCGCTGGGCCCCCGGCGGCTGGCGCAGGCGCTGGTGGTCGCGCCCTGCACCGGTGCAACGCTGGCGCGGCTGGCAGCGGGGCTTTCGGATACGCCGGTGACCCTTGCCGCCAAAAGCCTGCTGCGGGTGGGCAGCCCGGTGGTGCTGGCAGTCTCCACAAACGACGGCCTTGGCGCTTCCGGCGAAAACATGGCGCGGCTGTGCCAGCGCAAGCACTATTACTTTGTGCCTTACGGGCAGGACGACCCCTTTGCCAAGCCCCAGAGCCTGAAGGCAGACCTTGCCCTGCTGCCCGCCGCCGTGGACGCCGCTTTGCGGGGCGAGCAGCTGCAGCCGGTGCTGCTGGGGCAAAGGAATGCGTAAATCTCTTTTCAGCGGGGAAAAAATGTGGTATACTCCAAATGATGCCTTGCTGGCATAAAACTGACAAGCGGAGAATACCTGATGAAAAAATTTACCGTAGCACTGTGCACTGTGCTGCTTTTGATAGGTGCTGTGCTGGTGCCCGGCGCGGCAGCAGCAGGCCCGGCGCTGGCCAATACCCGGGCATACTGTATCATGGATGCAGACACCGGCCTTGTGCTGGCGCAGCAGAATATGGACGAGGAACTGCACCCGGCCTCCATTACCAAGGTGATGACCCTTGGCCTTGCCTGCGAAAAGGCGCAGGGGGACTGGGATGACGTAAAGCTGACCGTGACCCACGAGGACGTCTACTCGCTGGCGGGTACGGATTCCAGCCATATCGCCTTACTGGAAGGGGAAGAAGTCCCCTTGGTGGATGCGCTGTACGCCACTCAGATGGCAAGCGCCAACGATGGTGCCAACCTGCTGGCGGAATATTTCGGCGGTGGCACCATCGCGGACGGCGTGGCGGCCATGAATGCAAAGGTGGAGGAGCTGGGGCTTGCCCACACCCACTTTTCAAACCCCCACGGCATCAGCGATGAGGACCACTACACCAGCTGCTATGATATGGCGCAGATCTTGCGCTGGGCGTTGCAGCAGCCGGGGTTTGAGGATGTGTTCACCCGTAACCAGATATACACCATGCAGTCCACCAACATCCAGCCGGTGGTCCGCTACTTCTCCCAGCAGGACAAGATCCGCATCGGCTCCAGCCGCTACCATATCGGCAGTGTGCTGGGCTCCAAGCTGGGCTACACCAACACCGCCCGGTACAGCTATGTCTGTCTGGCGGAGCAGGACGGGGTGCGGTTGATCTGCGTGACCATGCAAAGTCAGCTGAGCACCGATAAATATAATGATGTGCGCACTCTGCTGGACCACGCCTTTGCCACCTATAAAAACTACACCCAGCTGCCCGGCGGCAGCGTTACCGCACAGCTGGCAGTGGCGGGCGGCGGGCAGAGCCTTGGCACGGTCACTGTGGCCGACCCCGGGGTGAAGCTTCTGCTGGCCGATGGCTTATCCGCGCAGGATGTGACCGTGGACTTGGAGCTGCCGGAGCAGTATCTGCTGGGTGCAGAGCCCGCCGTGTATGCGGTGTACACCCTGAACGGCGGCGCAAAGCAGGAGAGCACCAGCGTGCGGGTAAAGGCCGAGATCACCGGTCTGGCGGAGCTGCTGGAGCAGAGCACCGGCACAAAGCTGGAAGCCGCCAAGGACGTGGAGCCGGGCAGCAGCGCATGGCTGCTGGCGGGCATCTCGGTGGGGTGCACCGTGGGTGCGGCAGTGGTCACGGTGCTGGTGCTGCGGGTACACGCCCGCCTGAAAAAGCGCCGCAAAACGGCAAGACGCCGCAACAAAGCGTAAAAGCCTGTTCCAAACCAGACTTTTCCAGATAAAGAAAAAGCTTTCAGAAAAAAGAGAGGTATAATATCATGGGTAAGTTTATTTTTACGCAGACTGAGATCCCCGGTGTGGTGGTCATTGAGCCGCAGGTGTTCGGCGATGACCGCGGCTATTTTATGGAGACCTACCAGAAGGATCAGTTTGCAGCAGCCGGCATCGACAAGGAATTTGTGCAGGACAACCAGAGCCGCTCCACCCGGGGTGTGCTGCGCGGGCTGCACTTCCAGAAGAACCACACGCAGGGCAAGCTGGTGCGCGTGACCAAGGGCGAGGTGTATGACGTAGCCGTGGACTGCCGCCCCCACAGCGCTACCTTTGGCAAGTGGGTGGGCGTGACCCTTTCCGAGGACAACAAGAAGATGTTCTATATCCCGGAAGGCTTTGCCCACGGTTTTCTGGTGCTGAGCGATGTGGCAGAGTTCTGCTACAAGTGCACCGATGTCTACGACCCCACCAGCGAGGGCGGCATCCCCTACGACGACCCCACCGTCAACGTGCAGTGGCCGGACTGCGGCTGTGAGCACAAGACCAGCGCAAAGGACAAGCTGCACGAGCCCTTTGCCGCCCAGAAGTTCGAATATTTTGAAAAGTGGTGATCGCCCGTGGCAAAACTCAAAGGGATGTGGAACGGCTTCTGGCGCTACCGCTATCTGCTGTGGAACCTTGTAAGCCGTGATTTCAAGCTGAAATACCGCCGCAGCGTGCTGGGCGTGGTGTGGAGCGTGTTGAATCCGCTGCTGATGTGCCTTGTGTACTGGGCGGTGTTCAGCAGCCTGATGGATATGCGCGGCAGCGGCATCGACAATTTTGCCGTCTTTCTGATGTGCGGTCAGCTGCTGTTCAACTTCTTCAACGAGGCTACCTCCACCAGCATGAGCAGCGTGCTCAGCGCTGCCCCGCTGCTGAAAAAGGTGTATATCCCCAAGTATATCTTCCCGCTGGAAAAATGCTGCTTTGCCATGGTGAACTGCGTGTTCAGCTTTGTGGCGTTGCTGCTGGTCATGATCTTTACCGGCGCACCCTTCCACCTGACTATTTTCGAGGCGCTGTACCCGCTGGTGACCTTGTTCTTCTTTAGCCTCGGGGTCAGTATGTTCTTAGCGGCGGCTACGGTGTTTTTCCGGGATATCATGCACATCTGGAGCGTGTTCATCACGGCGCTGCTGTATTTCTCCGCCATCTTCTACGATCCCACCCAGATGACCTTTTCCATTGGCGGCTTCAATATGCAGCAGATCATCAAGCTGAACCCCATGTACTGGTATATCACGGGCTTCCGCCGCACGGTGATGTGGGGCATCCCGCTGGATGTAAATATGTTCCTTGTCTGCGGCATTTGCGCCGTAGTGTCCATGGTGGTGGGATTGTGGGTGTTCCGCAAAACACAGGACCGCTTTGTGCTGCACATTTAAGGAGGGTGAACAATGGAACCGATCATCAAAGTGGACAATGTTTCCATGTGCTTCAACCTTTCCAAGGAAAAGCATGAGAGCCTGAAGGAGTATTTTCTGGCTATGGTGCAGGGGCGGCTGCAATACGACGAGTTCTACGCTTTAAAGGACGTCAGTCTGGACATCATGCCCGGCGATTTTTACGGCCTTGTGGGCTTGAACGGCTCGGGCAAATCCACCCTGCTCAAGACCATTGCCGGGGTGTACAAGCCCAGCAAGGGCAAGGTGACCGTAAACGGCACCATCGCCCCGCTCATCGAGCTGGGCGCGGGCTTTGATATGGACCTGACCGCCCGCGAGAACATCTACCTCAACGGCACGGTGCTGGGCTTCTCGCCCAAGTATCTGGACGAAAAATTTGACGAGATCGTGGAATTCAGCGAGCTGGAAAACTTTCTGGATGTGCCGCTGAAAAACTACTCCTCCGGCATGGTGGCGCGCATCGGCTTTGCCATTGCTACCATCACCAAGCCCGATATCCTCATTGCGGACGAGGTGCTGTCGGTGGGCGACTTTTTGTTCCAGCAGAAGTGCGAAAAGCGGATGCAGGAGCTGATGGCGGGCGGCACCACGGTCATTCTGGTGTCCCACTCTATTGAGCAGATCGAGCGGATGTGCACCAAGGTGGCATGGCTGAGCCACGGCCACCTGAAAATGAACGGGGACACCCAGACAGTCTGCGCCGCCTACAAGGCGACCCAGCGCGGCGAGGTCTGATATGAATGTACGGTTGAAACGTGCCAAGGAGCTGGCCGGCTACGCCGTGCAGCTGACAAAGGAAGAGGGCTTGCCCACCATGGTCAAACGCGGCGCTGGCTTTGTCAAGCGCCGCTGCTTCGGCAAGCGTGCACGCTACCTGCCCGCCAAAAAGGTGCTGGAAGCGCAGCGCGCAGAGATGGTAGGCAAAACGGCGGCAGACTGCGGTCTGCCCACCATCTCGGTGCTGACCCCGCTGTATAATACCCCGGAAAAATACCTGCGGGAGTTTCTGGATTCCTTTGTGGGGCAGACAGCCCCCAACGGGCAGCTCTGCCTTGCCGATGCTTCGGACGCCGCCCACGGGGGCATGGAGCGCATTGTAAAGGAATATCAGCAAAAAAATCAACAGATCGTATACAAAAAGATCGAAAATCAGGGCATTGCAGCCAACACCAACGCCGCCGCGCAGCTGGCAACAGGGGAATATCTGGCGCTGGCTGACCACGATGACATTCTGGCACCCCATGCCCTGTACACCATGGGCAAGGCTATCTTGCAGCTGCGGCAGCGCGGCGAGCCGGACGGCTTTCTGTACAGCGACGAAGCCCTGTTTACCAAGAGCATCCGCCGCCCTATGGTGGCGCACTTCAAGCCGGACTACGCCCCGGACTACCTGCTGTGCTGCAACTACATCTGCCATCTGGCGGTGTTTCAAAAAGCACTGTGGGAGCAGCTGGGCGGCGAGCGCCCGGAATGCGACGGCAGTCAGGACCATGACCTTTTCCTGCGCCTGCTGGAAAAGACCGGCGGCGCCGCCCATGTGCCGCAGGTGCTCTACTACTGGCGGGTGCACGCGGGGTCTACCTCCGGCGGTGCCGATGCCAAGCCCTATGTGGCGGCAGCGGCGAAAAAGGCGCTGGCAGACCACCTGACCCGCACCGGGCGCACCGGCACAGTGGAGGACGGCTTGTTCCCCAGCACCTACCGGGTGAAGTGGGATATCGTGGGCGAACCCAAGGTGAGCATCCTCATCCCCAACAAGGACCACACCGAGGATCTGGAAAAGTGCCTGCACAGCATCTGGACAAAGACCGAATGGGAGCACTTTGAGGTCATCGTGGTGGAGAACAACTCCACCGACCCTGCTACCTTTGCCTACTATAAAAAGGCGCAGCAGCGCTACGATGGCCTGCGGGTGGTCACCTACCCGAAAAAGGGCTTCAACTTTTCCGGCATCAACAACTTTGGCCGCAAATATGCTACCGGCGAGTATCTGCTGCTGCTGAATAACGACGTGGAGGTGCGCAGCGGCGATTGGCTCACCGAGCTTCTGCGCCAATGCGCCCACCCCGGCGGGGCGGCAGTGTGCGGCGCCATGCTCTGGTACCCGGACGAGACCATCCAGCACGCGGGCGTCATCACCGGGTTGGGCGGCTACGCGGGGCACAGCCACAAGTACAAAAAGGCCGGCGGCAGCGGCTACATGTTCCGCACCGCCACGGTGCAGGATTTTTCCGCCGTCACCGGTGCCTGCCTGCTGGTAAAGACCAGCGTGTGGGACGAGGTAAAGGGGCTGGACGAAGCCTTTGCGGTGGCCTTCAACGATGTGGACTTCTGCCTGCGGGTGCGGGATGCGGGCTACCGCATTGCGTGGACGCCCTACGCCCAGCTGACCCACTACGAGAGCAAGAGCCGCGGCGGGGACGAAAAAGACCCGGTAAAGGCACGGCGCTTTGCCGCCGAGCAGCAGCGTCTGTACGATGTGCACGGCAGGGCGAACATCCTGCACGACCCCTACTACAACCCCAACCTGACCATGGACCGGGAGGATTTTTCCGAAAGCGATGATCTGCGCGGGCTGAAAGAGGGACGCATCACGGTGCAGTGGAGGGAATAACAGCATGAACATCAAGGGTCATTTCGAGACCATCACCCGGCACAAGCTGCTGGTGATGAAATACTGCTTTGAATGCGGGTTGTATGAGCAGGGGCTTGCCCACGACCTGAGCAAGTACAGCCCCACCGAGTTCATCCCCGGGTGCATCTACTATCAGGGCGACCACAGCCCCAACGAGGCCGAGCGCGAAGCCAAGGGCTACACCTCGGCGTGGCTGCACCACAAGGGGCGCAACAAGCATCATCTGGAATACTGGATCGATTACAGCACCACCAAGACCGGCCTGACCGGCATGAAGATCCCCCTGCGGTACGTCTGCGAGATGGTGTGCGACCGGGTGGCGGCAAGCCAGATCTATCTGGGCGATAAATACACCGATGCCTCCGCGTGGGAGTACTACCAGCGCAGCAAGGATCACTACCTGATGCACCCGGAGACCCGGGCGTTGCTGGAAAAGCTGCTGTGCATGGTGCGGGACTTAGGGCAGGAGCGCACTTTTGCCTACATGAAATTCCTGCTTGGCTGCGAGACCGATTACTGAGCATTTTTGCGCAAACGCCGCTGACGAAAAGTCGGCGGCGTTTTTGTATGGTTCGTGCATTGACAGCCGCCGCCTGTGGGTTTACACTGCTTTTATGGCAGACCGCATGGTCTGCCGGGGTATTTATTATTTACAGGAGGGCAAAACCTATGAAATGTATCAAAAAACTGGTTGCGCTTACGCTGGCTGCGGTGCTGGCGCTGGCCATGCTCACCGCTTGCAGCGGTATACCGAGCGTGCCGGACACAAGCGAACAGGCAAAGCAGATCGTGGACAGTATCAATGCGGTTCGAACGGAAAATGGCATGGAAGCGTTGAAGACCAACCCCACTGCAACGGATGTTGCCGTTAAAATGCTGAATCTGTATGTAAAGAGGTACCAAAACGAGATCACAGAAGAGGAGTACAAAACGAAACGTGATAAATTACGCGATATTCGTGTAGAGGGCAAATATAACTATGGCTCTATGATGGGGACTGAGGAGGCTTCGGGCGAGTATATCTTGAAAAAGGATACTTGGACGAAAAGATATGACAAAGATAAGCTCGCATTCGGCTCCCGCGGGGAGTACATCGGCGTGGCTGTTAAAATAATGAGCAATGGTAAGAGAGCTACGGTCATTCTCTATTACTGATTTATGAGGCAAGGCTTTTGGAGCGTTGCAAAATGGCTCCTTGAATCATAATGGGCAAAACCCGGAACCTTTTCAGCGCCAGAATGGCGCAAAAGGCTCCGGGTTTCTGTTGTTGCATACGTCTTTTTTTAGGGGTTCAGTGGCGGACCGGTGCCGCTGACGAAAAGTCGGCGGCGTTTTTGTGTGGTTCGTGCATTGACAGCCGCCGCCCGTGGGGTTACACTATTTTTAAGGCAGAGCGCATGGTCTGCCGGGGTATTTTTCATTTACAGGAGGGCAAAACCTATGAAATGCATCAAAAAACTGGTTGCGCTTACGCTGGCTGCAGTGCTGGCACTGGCTATGCTCACCGCTTGCGGCAGTACACCGAGCGTGCCGGAGACAACAGAAGAAACAAAGCAGATCGTGGACAACATCAATGCGGTTCGGACGGAAAATGGCCTGTCGGCACTGGAGATCAACACGGCTGCAATGAACGTGGCTAATAAAATTTTAGCGGTACAGGAAAAGAAGAAGCTGGACCTGATCTCGGAAGAGAACTACCAAAAGGAAATGCGTGAGCTGTACGCCATTAAGGTGGCTGGCAGAAGCTACATCGGATATTTGGCAACGACAACTAGATCCTCGGGCGAGAAGTCTTTGACGAAGGAAGATTGGCAGAAAACGTATGATTCGAACAAGATGAATTATAGTGATTGTCGGATCGTGCGCAGCGCTGATGCAAAATATGTTGGTGTTGTTATGAAACAGATCAGCAATGGTAAGTATATTACGGTAATTGTGACTTACTGATCTATAATTTGAAACCGCGCAAACGCCGCTGACGAAAAGTCGGCGGCGTTTTTGTGTGGTTCGTGCATTGACAGCCGCCGCCTGTGGGGGTACACTATTTTTAAGGCAGACCGCATGGCCTGCCGGGGTATTTATTATTTACAGGAGGGCAAAACCTATGAAATGCATCAAAAAACTGGTTGCACTTACGCTGGCTGCTGTGCTGGCACTGGCTATGCTTACCGCTTGCGGCGGGGGCGGCGTACAGGTCGATCTGCAGAAGTCCAGAGAGATTTTGGGTGTGGTCAATGAGAGACGCACCGCTGGCGGAAAATCCGAGTTGGTTTTGAGTGAAGAAGCGAGCCTGCTGCTGGGTGACTTGGCAAGAGTGTCGGCTACGAGTGGTGGCGGTAATTTGGAAGAAACTACATACAAGAACACACGGGCTAAGGTATTCGACCTTGCGATTGATGGAAAGAAAGTGTCCAGAGTCGATGCTTATATATTCTATCATACACCTGTAAGTGACGTGAAGAACGTAGTGGAAAGAAATCCGCAGTGGTTTATCCATGACGAGGAAAGTGACGCAAACTATGTTGCGATCGCTGCTTATGAAGGCATGAATGAATCTAGTTCTGCATGCGTTGTTTTTGTGATAACGGCAAATTGATGCTTACTGATTTGTAATTTGAAACCGCGCAAACGCCGCTGACGAAAAGTCGGCGGCGTTTTTGTGTGGTCTGCCGGACAATGCAAAAACACCCCGGCCGGGCGGTTTTACCGCTTGGCCGGGGTGTTGTTTTTGCAAGAAATAATTACTGCTCGTTTTCGTAGATCTTGATATAGCGCGGGGCGCTTTTATCCTGCCAGAACAGCAGAATGGCGGTCAGGGCGACAGCCAGTGTGGTGAGGACGGCGAGCAGAGCTTTGAGAACTTTCATGGTTTGGTGCCTCCTTGTGAAGTTCGGGAGCGGAGCGGGGGACGTTCCGCCTGTCATGTTAGGTATAGTATAGCATATTCCCGCAGTAAAGGCAAACGGCAGAAGGGGGAGAACAAAAAGAAAAATACGGTGGTTAGTTAAAACTAATTGACGAAAACGAATAAGAAAGTTCAGGAAAATTCATCATTTGGGGCGTGATGTCGTTGACTTCCCGCGCCAAAATGATACAATAAGTGTGTTAAGCAGCTGCTGTCCCTGTACCAGTGCGCCTGCATGGGCGAGGGGATGGCAATTCAAGCAGAATGGGGGATTTGAAATCCATGTTGAACAAGCTGAAACGTGCGGCGCTTGGCGCGCATACGCCGCATGACAAGGCAACTGCTGCAAGCAAACCTGTCCCGATGCCTCTGCCCGCGCAGGTACGCATCCTTATGAGCCAGCACATTGGCGCACCCGCCAAGGCACTGGTGAAAAAAGGCGATGAAGTGTTCGTTGGCACCAAGATCGGTGAGGCGGGCGGCTTTGTCTCCGCAAACATCCACTCCAGCGTTTCCGGTACGGTAGCTGCAGTGGAGGCTTTCCGTCTGTCCAATGGCCGTATGTGCGATTCTGTTGTCATCAAGACCGATGGCAAGCAGACCGTAGACCCGGCCGTCAAGGCACCGGAAGTCACCGATAAGGCCAGCTTCCTTGCTGCCGTGCGCGAGTGCGGTCTGGTCGGTCTGGGCGGCGCAGGCTTCCCCACCGATGTGAAGCTGCAGCCCAAGCAGCCGGTGGATACTTTGCTGATCAACGCCTCCGAGTGCGAGGTGTGGCTGACCAGCGACACGCAGGAGATGCTGGAGTGCAGCGATGATATCATCCGCGGCATCAAGGCTGTGCAGAAGTATACCGGTATCCCCAAGTGCATCATTGGTATTGAGAACAACAAGCCCGAGTGCATCGACCTGCTGTGCAAAAAGACCAAGGACGACAGCGCTATCGAGGTAAAGCCCCTGCCCAGTGTCTACGGTACCGGCGCAGAGCTGATCCTGATCGAGAAGTGCCTCGGCCGCGAGGTGCCCCACGGCGGTCTGCCCGCCGATGCAGGCGCTATCGTGATGAACGTGACCAGCGTTTCCACGCTGGGTAAGTATCTGGCTACCGGTATGCCGGTGGTCCAGCGTACCATCACCGTGGACGGCGATGCCTGCGCAAAGCCCCAGAATGTTGTTGTGCCCGTGGGCACCGCCTATCAGGACATTCTGGACTATGTGGGCGTCAAGGGCGAGCTGGGCAAGGTGGTTGCCGGTGGTGCCATGATGGGCCCCGCTGTGGAGAACCTTTCCTACCCCACCACCAAGACCACTTCCGGTCTGATCCTGCTGAGCAAGGCTGCTGCACAGCCCGCACCGGTCAACCCCTGCATCCGCTGCGGCCGCTGCGTGGAGTACTGCCCCATGGGTCTGGAGCCCGTGGAGGTCAATCAGGCCTACGCCGCCCGCGATGTGCAGGAGCTGGGCAAGCTGCACGCTGACTACTGCTTCAACTGCGGCAGCTGCTCCTTCGTCTGCCCGGCAAAGCGCCCGGTCACCCAGATGATGAGTCTGGCCAAGGCCTTCTATCTTGGCGAAATCAAAAAAGGAGGCAATAAGTAATGGATACGAAGCTTATTGTTTCGGCTTCCCCGCACGTCCGCAGTGACGAGACCACCCAGAGCCTGATGGCTAACGTGATCGTTGCACTGTGCCCCTGCGTGGTTGCCTCTGCGATCATTTTCGGCGTGCGCGCCCTGCTGGTCACCGCCGTTTCCGTGGTGGCCTGTGTGGCCTTTGAGTGGCTGTACTGCAAGCTGCTGAAGCGCCCGAACCCCATCAGCGACCTGTCCGCTGTGGTCACCGGCATCATTCTGGCCATGAACGTGCCCGTGGGCATGCCCATCGGTCAGCTGATCATCGGCGATCTGGTGGCTATCATCGTTGTCAAGCAGCTGTTCGGCGGCATTGGCATGAACTTTGCAAACCCCGCTCTGGTGGGCCGTATCGTGCTGTTTATCAGCTTTGCCGGTTCCATGAATAAGTGGGTGTTCCCGGATGCAGCGGTGGACCAGCTGTCCAAGGCTACCCCGCTGGCTGTGGCAGATCCTTCCAAGCTGAGCCTGCTGGATCTGTTCATGGGCATCCACGGCGGTGTGCTGGGCGAGACCTGCGCACTGGCTATCGTGCTGGGCCTTGTCTATCTGGTGGCTACCAAGACCATCAGCATCGCCATCCCGGCTTCCTACGTTGGCAGCGTGTTCGTGTTCTACCTGATCGCTACCAAGGATCTGCACACCGCACTGGTTGCTGTGCTGAGCGGCGGTCTGCTGTTCGGCGCTGTGTTCATGGCTACCGACTACGTTACCAGCCCCTTTACCCTGAAGGGCAAGCTGGTGTACGGCGTGTGCCTTGGCATCGTTACCTTTGCTATCCGCTACTGGGGCAGCTACACCGAGGGCGTGTCCTTCGCACTGCTGTTCATGAACCTGTGGGTCCCGTACATCAATGATCTGACCCGTCAGACCCCGTATGGCTATGTGAAGCCTGCAAAGAAAGCGAAGGAGGGTGCTGGCAAATGAGTAAGACTGCAAATTCCAGCTGGGAAAGCACCGGTAAGCCCATCGTTGTGCTGACCGTCATCTCTCTGATCGTCAGCCTGCTGCTGGCTCTGGTGAACGGCATGACCGCTCCCGTTATCAAGGAGAACACCCGCCGCACCACGTTGGCTGCTTATGTCAGCGTGATGCCCTCTGTTTCGGACGCAGCTACGCTGGAGGAAGTTACCGATTACACCACCGCCAATGTTACCGGCGTGGTGAAGGCGCAGGACGGCGGCATTGCCATCAAGGCCGAGGAAAAGGGCTTTGACGGCGGCATTCTGACCGTCATCATGGGCTTCGACGCCAACGGCGCCGAGACCGGCATCTGGGTGGACGCTTCTACCCAGACCAAGGGCATCGGCTCCAATGTGTCCACCGAGGACTATCTGGCACAGTTCAACGGCATGGACGGCACCAAGAACATTGTGATGAATCAGGATTTCGATGCGTACAGTGGCGCAACCATTTCGTCCACCGCTCTGTTTGCTGCCATCAATGATTGTATCAACTGCTTCAACGAGCTGGCATAAAAGGAGGTTGGTAAGAAATGGCACAAGAAAATAAGTCCAAGGTAAGCATCCTTACCAACGGCATCATCAAAGAAAACCCTGTTCTGCGTCTGGTTCTGGGCACCTGCTCCATTCTGGCCGTTACCACGGCAGTTTCCAACGCACTGGGCATGGGCGCAGCCTTCACCTTCGTGCTGGTGTGCTCCAATATCATGATCTCCCTGCTGCGCAAGGTGATCCCCGGCAAGGTGCATCTGCCCTGCTACATCGTCATCATTGCAGGCTTCGTGACCATCGTGCAGATGTTCATGCAGGCCTACATGGAAAGCCTGTACAACGCACTGGGCGTGTTCCTGCCCCTGATCGTTGTCAACTGTATCATTCTGGGCCGTGCCGAGATGTTCGCCTGCAAGAACAATGTGGTGGATTCCGCACTGGACGGCGTGGGCATGGGCCTCGGCTACACCCTCACCGCTACCCTGATGGCCTCCATCCGTGAGATCCTGGGCAGCGGCACTTGGCTGGGCTTCCAGATCATTCCGGAAAGCGTTGCCAAGGTGTCCATCATGACGCAGGCTCCCGGCGCCTTCTTCTGCTACGGCATCCTGATGGCAGGCTGCATCTGGCTGGAAGGCAAGCTGGACGCGCGCATCGAGCGCAAGAGCTGCTGTGATCTTGACAATCTGAAGAAGGAGGCGGAATAAGATGCTCGTCAAACTCGCTGCGATCTTCTTCAGCATGATCCTTGTCAACAACTATGTGCTGGTGAAGTTCTACGGTATCTGCCCGTTCCTGGGCGTTTCCAAAAAGCTGGATTCCGCTGTGGGTATGTCCGGTGCTGTCATCTTTGTTATGTTCATGGCAACGGCCGTTACCTTCCCCATCCAGATCTTCATCCTCGAGCCGGCAGAGCTGGGCTATCTGCAGACCATCGTGTTCATTCTGGTCATCGCTGTGCTGGTGCAGTTCATCGAGATCTTCCTCAAGAAGTACATCGTTGCACTGTATAACTCGCTGGGCGTTTATCTGCCCCTGATCACCACCAACTGCTGCGTGCTGGCAGTTACCATTCTGGTCGTGGGCGACTACGGCGCAGATGTGGCTGCACACGGCTTCGGCTACGCCTACATCGAGGCTCTGATCTGCGCCATCGGCGCAGGCTGCGGCTTTATGCTGGCCATGGTCATGTTCAGCGGCGTGCGTAAGCGCGTGGAAGCCTGCGATCCCCCGGCACCCTTCAAGGGCCTGCCCATCACCCTGATCGCAGCTGCAATCACCAGCCTGTCCTTCATGGGCTTCGGCGGCATCGTCGAAAACCTGTTCAATGTTACGCTGTAAGGGAGGAACAGGACTATGAATATTGTATCTGCTGTTATCCTGTGCACCATCGTGGGCGCTGTGGGTGCTATCATTCTGGTAGCTGCCGCAAAGTTCATGGCGGTGGAGGAAGACCCCCGCATTGAGGAAGTTTCCGCCTGTCTGGCCGGTGCAAACTGCGGCGGCTGCGGCTACGCCGGCTGTGCCGACTACGCCAAGGCTGTTGTTCTGGACGGCGTGCCCTGCGACAAGTGCGCACCCGGCGGCCCCAAGGCTGCCGCTGCCATTGCCAAGATCATGGGCGGCGAAGCAAGCGCCGTAGAGAAGAAGGCTGTTGTGCAGTGTCAGGGCAGCTCCGAGCACTGCAAGCCCGCCTACGACTACAAGGGCATCCAGACCTGCGCTGCTGCGGCAGCCCTGTACGGCGGCCCCAAGACCTGCTCCTTCGCCTGCATCGGTCTGGGCGACTGCACCAAGGTGTGTAAGTTCGACGCTATCCACATCGTGGACGGTGTGGCTAAGGTGGATAAGGACAAGTGCACCGGCTGTGGTGCCTGTGCCAACATCTGCCCCAAGCAGGTCATTATGATCGATGTCGGCGGCCCCCGCAAGCCGGTGGTCATGTGCTCCAACAAGGACAAGGGTGCTGTGGCAAACAAGCTGTGCACCACCTCCTGCATCGCCTGCGGCATGTGCGAGCGCACCTGTAAGTTCGATGCCATCCACGTTGTGGACGGCGTGGCACGCGTTGATTACGACAAGTGCAAGGGCTGCGGTATGTGCGCCCAGAAGTGCCCCAAGCACATCATCCTGTTCCCGCTGAAGGACGACCCCAATCCCCCGAAGCCCGTGGTGAAGCCCGCCGCTCCCGCTGCAAAGCCGGAAGCCAAGGCTGAGGCAAAGCCCGAGACCAAGGCAGAGTAAACTGTAAACCAAAGCCCGCCGTGCGCAACGCCCGGCGGGCTTTTTGTATAAAAATGATTGGGAATGCCCTCCGCGTTGCTCTGGGCATCTTCAGCGGAAAGATTATTATTATAATTTGTGGTTCGAAAACGTCTGCGGACGTTTTTGAACTACTTTTTCACAGGAGGGGCTGAGAAGGCAAACGGTAACGCACTCCGCAGCGCCGCGTTTCCGAAGGAAGCGGCGCTGCAAATGTAGTTTACCATTACGACCCTTCTCGTGAAAATGGCAGAACGGAACGCCCGCAGGCGTTCCGTTCTGCCGAAATCTAAAATAAATTTTCCTTAAATCATGCCCAGAGCGCAAGCGGAGGGCATTTTAAATCGTCCGCTCTCCCGTTTATTCCGTCTTGGTGGGACGGATGGTCACCTCGCCGCAGCGCAGCGCCTCGGTGCGGCCGCCCTCCCGCTGCACCACCAGCCGCCCGGTGTCGTCAATGGAAAGCGCCTGCGCGGCGTAGGTCTCGGTGCCGATGCACACGGTCACCCAGTGGCCGGGCACAAAGCAGCGGGCGCGGTACTCGTCCAGACAGGCAAAGTCCGGGCAGAGTGCCAACAGCTCCCGCCCGATGGCACCTGCCAGCGCCGCCCGGCTTACCGGGGCGGGGCCGCCGGGGTATAGGCTGCCTGCTTTGGCGGCGAGCTCCGGGGGAAAGTCCTCCGCCGTGGCGGTCAAATTTAGTCCGATGCCCACCACCAGCCATTCCAGCTGGCCGCTTTCAAGGTCGGTGCCGGCTTCGGTCAGAATGCCGCACACTTTTTTGCCCTTGTAATACAGGTCGTTCACCCACTTGATGGCAAGCTCCAGCCCGCACAGCGTCTGCACCGCCCGGCACACCGCCACCGCCGCGCCGATGGTGGCGGTCTGGGCGTTGGCGGCGGGCAGCGGCGGGCGCAGCACCACCGAGCAGTATACCCCCTTGCCCGCCGGGCTGGCAAAGCTGCGCCCCAGCCGCCCGCGCCCGGCGGTCTGCCCGCCCGCCAGCACCAGCGTGCCGTGGGCAGCGCCTTCCAGCGCCAGCAGCTTTGCGGTGCGGTTGGTGCTTTCCAGCGTGTCGTACAGCAGCACCGGGGCGGGGTAGGGGCCTACCGCCTCGGTGCAGAAGGGGTCGCCGCCCAGCAGACGGTACCCCCGGCGGGAGGCGGCTTCCAGCGCGTAACCCTGCGCGGTAAGCGCCGCAGCCGCCTTGTGCACGGCAGCGCGGCTGACCCCCAGCTGCTGCGCCAGCTGCTGGCCGGAAATATATGCGCCCTCGGCGGCGCTGAGCGCCTGTAAAAGCGCCTGACGGGTGGTAGAAGCCATGGCGAAAATCCTCCCTGTGTGCTATACTGCTATTGTACCATATCTGCGGCAGAAGAAAAAGTTTGAAAAAATTTTAGTTTTTATGCAGGAACCGCCGCCGCTCCCTCGTATTAAAGACAGAAGGGCGGCGCAGAGCAGCGCATCCAAGACCGGAAAGGAGGCCGTGCAGCGCGTTGACAACACAGGAATTCAGCACGATGGTGCAGAAATATCAGGCGCTCGTGTACACGGTCTGCCACCAGCTGGTACCGGATGTACAGGAAGCGCAGGACCTGACGCAGGAGACTTTTCTGGCAGCGTGGCGGGCCATCGACCGCTGCCCGCCCGGCTTTGAAAAGCAATGGCTGGCGCGTATCGCCGCCAACAAAGCCAAGGACTATCTGCGCAGCGCGTGGGTGCGCAAGATGAACACCCCCGGCGATGAGGTGCTGGCGCTGGAAGGCGCGCCGCCCGGTATGCAGCCGGAACAGCAGGTGCTGGAAGCGCTGGGCGAAGAGGAACTTACGGAGATGATCTTAAATCTGCGGGAGCCCTACCACACACCCTGCCGTCTGGTGCTGCTGGAACAGCACACCATGGCCGAAGCGGCAAGACTATGCGGCCGCCCGCCCAAAACGGTGGAAGCGCAGCTCTACCGCGCCAAAAAGATGCTGGCGCAGCAGATTTTGCAAAACGACCGCATACCCTGTGAAAGGAGGAGCGTACATGGAACTGTTTGACGCAAAAGGCTGTCTGAGCGAGGAAGGTTTACAGGCACTGGTCGGCGGGCAATTGGACGAAACGCAGCGGCTGGAAGCCGCCGAGCACCTTGCCTACTGCGACCGCTGCATGGACCGCTACACCGCTCTGTTGACCGACGATGTGCTGGAACAGCCGCCGCGCTCCGCCCGGGGCGCGGTGATGGGCACCATCTGGATACGGCTGATGCAGAACACATGGGGACGCACCGCTGTGGCGACCGTAGCCGCCGTGCTGGCGCTGACCATGTGGCGTGCCGGTACGCTGGAACAGATCTTGCACACCGGGCAGCAGCTGAACACATGGCTGCCGCAGACCACACAGCAGACCGAACCGGAGCTGCTGGGCAAGCCGGTGAACGATAAAGCCCCGCAGCCATCCACCGCTCCGCTGGGCAAGCCCATAGAGGACAAAAAGCAGCTGACCGAAAAACTATCCGATGCACTGGACGCGCTTTTGCACCACAGTGCAGACACCACTGAGAAATGAGGGAACTGATTATGAAGAAAAACGGGATCCTGACCCTGCTGTTTGCCTGCATCCCCGGTGCGGGACAGATGTATCAGGGCTATATGAAGCGGGGACTCTCGCTCATCACCATGTTCTGCCTGTTCATTATCCTAGGCAGCACCACGGGGCTGGACGCGCTGGTAGTCGGCTGCATCGTTGTGTATATGTACAGCTTTTTCGATACCTTCAACCTCCGCGCACAGCTGGCGGCAGAAAAAGCCCCGGAGGATGATTATCTGGTGCACTTTAATTGGCGCGATGCCCGCATGACCCAGTTCATGGGCGAGAGCCACAAGCTAGTGGGCTGGGGGCTCATCGCACTGGGCGCGATCGTGTTCTACAACAACATCATCATGCGGGTGCTGGGCGATGTGATGTGGCGCTGGGGACAGGATAACCCGGTTTTCCGCGCTATCTACCTGATGCTGGATTCCCTGCCGCAGATCGTGGTCTGTGTGGCGCTGATCGTGTGCGGCATGTGGCTGGTGCGCGGCCCGAAAAACAAAAAGGGCAAGCAGCCCCCTGAAGAGGAGACCGAGGAAGCCGAGGACTTCCATGCCTACACGGCTGCGCCGCAGGCTGAGGATGCAGAGGACACCGCAGATACGGACACCCATTTTGCCATGCCGGAACTTTCGGCACTGCTGGGGGAGCCGGTGACCGGCGCAGAGCAGGACGAGACCCCTGCGGAGGATGACGATGACCGAGCAGAATAAGACCCCCTTGACGGCACAGCCGGGCAGCGTGCCCCCGCCGGAGCGGAAGCCCGCAGAAAAGCCCCTGCGCCGGGTGGGCAGCCTGACCCTGGGCGCGTGCCTCATTGCGGCGGGCGTATTCTTCCTGCTGTATTTCTTCGTGCCGGGCTTTGATATGCAGCTGACCTTGAAAATCGCCCCGGCGGTGGCGCTGGTGCTGCTGGGGTGCGAGGTGCTGTTTTTTGCAGCCCGCCCCGGCCGCTGGAAGTACGATTTTGTGTCCGTGCTGGTCTGTCTGGTGCTGATGGCGGGCTGCTTCTGCATGGCAATGCTGCCCATGCTATGGGACGAACTGAGCGGCGAGAACCAGCAGACCATGAACCGCCTGAGCACACAGGCCATTGACGAACTGTACACTGCCTATAAGCAGGACGCGCAGGACATTGCCATCCAGAACATCAGTGGCTGGCTGTACCTGAACGGTGCAAAGGCCGAGACTTTGCAGCAGGCCGCCGCCCTGCCTGCCGGGGATACCTGCCTGACCCTGACCGTGGAACTGTTCGGCCCCTATGAAAGTGCCGCCGCCTTTGCCCGGGACTGCTACACCCTGACCGCACTGGCAAAGCAGTGCACCGTGCCGCCGGAAAAGCTGCACTTTACATGGGACGCCCGCAGCCCGGCAGAAGGCAGCCTGAACACCGGCAGTCTGTTGTACCCCGAGGATTATTCGCTGGACCTGAGCGGCGCTGTGCAGCTGGACTGGACAGAGCAGCAGATGGAGCAGCAGACCGAGACCGAGTATCTGCTGGACGCAGAGAATATTCCCGATGAGGATTAAAAAATACCGCCGCACAGCTGTGCGGCGGTATTTTTGTAGTATGGCTGAAAGGATAAACGAAAAACGCCCCGAAGTCTTAGACTTCAGGGCGTTTAAGCTGGAGCTGCTATCCAGATTCGAACTGGAGACCTCATCCTTACCAAGGATGCGCTCTACCAACTGAGCTATAGCAGCACATCACAGCTCAATTAGTATAGCACAGCTTGGACGGTTTTGCAAGCGTTTTTTGCAAAAAATAATATTTTTGCGCAAAAAAGCCCCCGGAGCATCCGCACATGCTCCGGGGCTCTGTAAATGGCGTTTACTTTGCCAGACTGCTCAGGATGGGGTCACACTGCTCCACAGTGGAGGAGAGCATCAGGTTGTAAGCGGTGACCATCTCCTGAATGGCGGTGCAGTTCTCCTTGGTCAGGGCGTAGCTCTGGGTGGTGCCGTCCCGGCCGACGAACACAGCGGTAGCGCTCTTGGCGTTCAGCCACTCGCTCAGCCAGCTGATCTGTTCATCATCCAGCTGGAACAGCTCCAGATCGAACCAGCAGCCCAGATCCTAATCGTAGCCGCCGCCGTATTCCTCGTCACAGGTGAAGGTGTATATGTTGTCATCGGCGGTCACGTTGATCGTCTTGAGGTCCAGCTTTTTGCTGCCCACATAGGTCAGGATCATGTTGAAGGCAATGCCGTCGTCCTGCACGAACATATAGGGGTACAGCCCGCAGGATTTTTTGGCCATGCTGGCCTGCTCCTGCGGAGAGGAAAGATCCCAGCCGCCGGTCTGTTCATCGTAGGTGACGATGAACTTGGAAAAAGCGGTCTTGAGCTCGGCGTCGCTGGGGGCTGCGTTGGTGGCCTCCAGCGCAGCGGGGGCGGCGGGCAGTACGGGTGCAGCAGCCGCTGCTGCCATACCGCCGCACAGCATGGCGGCAGCGCACAGACCGGCCGCAATACGCCGGAACAAACGGGATGATCTCATGAGTCAGTACTCCTTTCCATTTTCGAAGGGGGTGATGCTGATTTCAGTATATCGCTGCCCGACGGAAAAGCAAGAAAACTGACACGAAACGCCCTGACACTGTAACGAAACGACTTTAGCCCACCTGATGCTCCTCCAGCCAGCGGGTCATCTGCTGGGCAATGCCCTTGACGCTGCCTTCCTCAAAGGGCACCTTCAGCCCGGCGGTCTGCAGCAGCTCGGTGTAGCTGGCAAGACCGGCGCGGCGCACCAGCTTGAGGTAGCGCTCCCATGCGTCCTTGTGGTCGTCCAGGCTCAGCAGGAAGAACTGCAATGCTGCCATGGTGGACAGGCAGTAGTCGATATAGTAGAAGGGGCACTCATAGATATGTAGCTGGCGCTGCCACCCGGCACCGCGGCCATAGAAGGGCAGGTTGTCAAAATCGATCCACGGGCGGTACTTCTTTTCCAGCTTGAGCCACTCGGCGTTGCGCTGGTCGGGGGTCAGGTCGGGATTCTGGTACATGATGTGCTGGAACTCGTCCACGGCGCAGCCGTAGGCAAGGAACACAAAGCTGTCCTCGGCGTGGAGCAGGGAATATTTCTCGGTGTCCTTGCCGAACAGCAGGTGGTGCCACGGCGCGGTGAGGAACTCCATGGCCATGGAGTGAATCTCGGCGCTCTCCATGGCGGGGCATTCCAAATCAGCGGGTACGTTGGGGGCTCGCTCGGCCACATAACCCTCAAAGGCATGGCCGCACTCGTGGGTCAGCACGTCCACATCGCCGGAGGTGTCGTTCCAGTTGGCAAAGATGAAGGGTGCCTTGTAGCTGGGCAGGCTGGTCATGTAGCCGCCGGACATCTTGCCGGGACGGCTTTCCACGTCGAACAGCTCGTTGTCCTGCATAAAGTCGATGAACTCGGCGGTCTCGGGGCTCAGCTCGTGGTACATGGTGCGGGCGGCATCCATGCGTGCCTGATAGCCCGGGATGGGCTTGGGGTTGCCGTCCTTGAAGATGATGGGCAGGTCGGTAAAGGTGGGGTGGGTGATGCCGGTGCGCTTGGCGCGCATGGCCATCACCTTTTGCAGTTCGGGCACAACGTCCCTTGCCACCTGATCCCGGAAGGCCTGAATTTCGGCCTGTCCGTAGCCGATGCGATTCATGCGCACATAGGAAAGCTCGCTGTAATCCTTATAGCCCAGCACCTCGGCCTGCCGGTTCAGGTTCTTGACGATCTTGGTGTACAGTGCGTCCAGCTCGTCCCGGTGGGCGTCAAAGTAACCGGCCTCGGCTTCGTAGGCGGCGCGGCGCACGGCGGGGTCCAGATCCTCCTTGTAGGGGCCCAGCTGGGGGATGGTCAGCTGCTTGCCGTCCAGCTCCACCAGCGCGCCGCCGTAGATCTGCTGGTACTGGCTGACCAGCGCGTTGAACTCCTGCTGCAATTCCACGGTGCGGTCGTCCATGCCCAGCACGGCGTTCTTCATGCCGGCCACGCAGGTGGTGCCGAAGTGCTCGGTAAGCGCTTCCACATAGGGGTTTGCCAGAAACGCCCGGCTGATCTCCACGCTGGCGTTGGTCACGGCAGGGCCGTTGGCATCAAAAAAGTCCTGCTCGGCCTTCCAGTATGCATCGCGGGTGTCGCAGGTGTAATGGATGTTCGCCAGCTGGGAGGCGGTGGTGTAGTCTGCAAAGGCGCGGCTCTGCTCGTAGTACACCTGAATGAGAGCGTCGCTGTCCGGGGCGTCAGCGGCCTTGGCGGCCAGCTGCTTGCACCGTGCCAGCAGGGCGTCGATGTCCGGGCGGGTATAGGTCATTTCGCTGAATTTCATGGAAAATTTCCTTTCCGGGGCAGTTTCCCCTTTGGTATCTTGTGTTCATCTTACCACGTTCTGCGCCAAAAGAAAAGAGGGAGGCAAGTTGGCAAAAGTCCTACGTTTATACAACACTGCCAAAAATAAAAACGCTCCTTTGGCAAAGATGTCTGTTTGAGCGCTTGCGGAGCGGCACAAAAAGGATTATAATGGCATCATCAACAGAGTAAGACCCTGCGCGTTAAGTGCCGCATCAACGGGGAGTTGTGCTGCGGACGAAGGTATTGACCGCGGTGCAGGGTCTGCATCCCGCTGCTGCATGGACTTGGGTGCAGGCGAGAGCCGTCTGCGGCTTTTGCCCGGAAGTGAATGTTGTTGGAATTCACGCCCTCCTTTGTGCGGTCTGTCACAGGGGAGGGCGTTTTTGCGTCCTGCCTGCTGTTCCTTTTAAGGAGGACAACTACAATGAACGACAAAAAAACTTCGGTGCGTACCCTGACCATGCTGGCTTTGCTGGTAGCCATGAGCATCGTGTTCAGCCGGGTGCTGAGCATCTCCACCGGCTTCGTCCGGTTCAATCTGGGCAGTCTGCCGGTGCTGCTGGCGGCGGTGGTGTTCGGCCCTGGCGCAGGCTTTGCGGTGGGCGCAGTGGCCGATATCATCGGCGGTGTGCTGGCGGGCTACGCCATCAACCCGCTGATCACCTTGGGCGCGGGTGCCATCGGTTTGGTGGCAGGCTTTGCATGGCAGAAGCTGAGCAGCCTTTCCACCAACCTGCGGCTAGCTGTCAGCGTGCTGCTGGGGCATTTTGTAGGCTCCATGGTCATCACCTCGCTGGCGCTGCGGCTGTTCTACGGCTATCCGTGGGCAACGCTGGCAGTGCGCATCCCCAACGCCCTTATCCTCAGCGCCGTGAACGTTGTGCTGCTGCGCATCCTGCTGGAAAACCGCAGCCTGATGAAGCTGGCAAAGAAGTAAGCTGTGAAAACCCTCTCAGGCGCTCCCGCGCCAGCTCCCCCGAAGGGGGAGCCAAGGACTAAGGCTCGTTGCTAAAGCTTTAAGTGTAATGAGAAACTTTCCCGCTATGCCAAAGGCTCCCTCCCCGAGGGAGCTGGCAAAACCGTCAGGTTTTGACTGAGGGAGTTCGTTCCCAAACCCCTACCGTGAAAAGGCAATTCTGGAAAATCCGCAGATTTTCCAGAATTGCGAAATATAAAATAATACTTCCGCTGATGATGCGCAGAGCGAAGCGGAGCGCATTGTAAATCGTAATCTTGAATTGAGGCAGTATCTATGAACTACGAACAGGCAATGGAATACATCCACGCGGTACAGTGGGCGGGGCATAAGCCCGGGCTTACCCGCACCCGCACTCTGCTGGCTGCACTGGGCGACCCGCACAAAAAGCTGCAATTCGTCCATGTGGCGGGCACCAACGGCAAGGGCAGTACGGCGGCAATGCTGGCTTCCTGCCTGCAAGCCGCCGGTTACCGGGTGGGACTGTATACCTCGCCCTTCATCAACCGGTTCAACGAGCGCATCCAGATCAACGGGCAGCAGATCCCGGACGAGGCGCTGGTGAAGCTGGTGGAGCAGGTAAAACCCGCCGCCGATGCCATGGAGGACGTGCCCACCGAGTTCGAGATCATCACCGCACTGGGAATGCTTTATTTTGCGCAGCAGCAGTGCGATATCGTGGTGTTGGAGGTGGGGCTTGGCGGCACGCTGGATTCCACCAATGTCATCGAAAAGCCTGCCTGCGCGGTGATCACCGCACTGGGGATGGATCACGTCAAGGAGCTTGGCCCTACGCTGGCGGATATCGCTGCCGCAAAGGCGGGCATCATCAAACCGGGATGCCCGGTGGTGAGCTACGGCGGCGCACCGGAGGCAGACGCCGTGCTGCGCCGGGTAGCGGCGCAGCAGAATGCCCCCTTTACCGAGGTGGATTTTGCCAAGCTGTGTGTCGCCGGCGGGGATCTGGACGCAGTTACCTTCAACTTTGACGGGCTGGACGGGGTACGTCTGCCGCTTATCGGCAGCTATCAGCCCCGCAACGCTGCACTGGCCATTACCGCCCTGCGGGTGCTGCGGCAGCACGGCTGGAACATCCCGGAAAGCGCCATCCGCACCGGACTGGAGCAGGTGAGCTGGCCCGGGCGCTTTGAGCTGCTGCGCCACAGCCCGGCCTTTGTGCTGGACGGCAGCCACAATGCCCACGGGATGCGCGCCACGGTGCAAAGCTTGAAAGACCGCTTCCCCGGGCAGAAATTCGTCTTTCTGATCAGCATCATGGCAGATAAAGACGTGGACGAGATGCTGGCGCTGCTGGCACCGCTGGCAGAGCGGTTCGTGACCGTGACGGCGCACAATCCCCGCGCCATGCCTGCGCAGACGCTGGCAGAGCATATCCGCGCCTACGGCTGCACCGCCGAGGCTGCGGACAGCATCGAAGACGGTGTGGCGCGTGCAGAGGAGCTGGGCGGCGAAGGCCCGGTGTGTGCACTGGGCACGCTGTATTTCTCCGGCGATGTCCGGCAGGCCTTTGCCCGCCTGAATGCGTAACGATGCAGAAAAAATATTTTTGAATACAAGCAGAGCCGGACAGCCCGCGGGCTGTCCGGCTCTGCATTTTTATAAAGAAAATATTATACCCGCAGCTGCTTTTTTGCCATTTGCAGCGCACGGCGCAGCGGGCGGTAGAGCAGCAGCATCAGCACAAAATTGCCGACGCCGTGCAGTGCATCGTAGCTCAAACCGCTGAGCCACCAGCTCAGGGCGAAGGCGGGCGTTTTGGCAAACAGATACACTGCCGCGCACAGCCCGCCGAAGCACAGGCCGTACAGCCCGCTGAACACCGCCCAGAAAAAGGCGTAGTCCATGCGGCGCAGCAGCCATGCCAGCAGCGCCAGCAGATACCACACATACAGGTACATCACCCACCACAGGCCAAAGCCGTACAGTACGCCCTGCAGCAGGATGAACACCGTGATGGCACCGGGGGTCTCCCGGGGCAGTTCCAGTGCAAACAGGATGATGAGCAGGCTCACCGGTTCCAGATTGGGCAGGCCGCTCATGGCCTGCTTGCTTACCACCAGCAGCGCACCCATCAGGCCGCTGAGCACCAGCCGCAGCACCCGGGTGTGCAGCGCCACCGGTCTTTTAGCCCTTGGTGTAGGTAAAGGCATAGCTGTCACCGTCGTGGAGTTCGATGTCCGCCACGCCCACGGTGGTCATCTCGCCGGCAGCATCGGTCAGGCACCACCAAGCCTGATCCTTGTTGTAGTCGGCAGCCTCGCCGTTCACGGTGGTCACAAAGCCTGCATCAGCTTCTTCCTGACTGATGATACCGGCCTCGGCCAGCGCGGTGCTCAGTTTTTCGCCATCGGTCACGTTCAGCAGAACGCTGGAAACGCTGCCGTCCGCAGCGGTAACGGTGAACTCCACCGTGGCCTGTGCCTCGCTGGCAGCGGAAGAAGCAACCTCGGAAGCAGCCACAGAAGAAGCCACAGAGGAGGCAGCATCGGAGGCCGCGCTGGAAGCGGTAGAGGAAGCGGAAGCGCCGCAGCCTGCCAGCAGGCAGACGGACAGCACAGCACTGAGGGTCAGGACGGCAAATTTATGCAGAGTGTTCATGGTTCAAGATCTCCTTGTTTCGTGTTTTGCGTGCAGAGCGCACGGCAGATATAGTACCATGAAACCGGCTGAAAATCAACATTTTTTCTGCATGGCTTCAAAATATGCGGCAGCGACGCCCACCTGATTGGCCTCGCTGGAAAAGGCGCAGGGCACGATCTGGCAGCGGGGCAAACCCTCCATGTAGGCCTGTCCCGCCCGGGAGGCGAACAGTCCATCGTAGGCGCTGCGCAGGCTTTCCAGCAGCAGGGGCTGCTTGCTGATGCCGCCGCCGATGGCCACCTTTTCCACATCCAGCAGAACGGTCAGGTTGAAGATCTGCACCGCCACCGCATGGCAGAACCGCTGCAGCACCTCCAGCGCTTCCGGCTCTCCGGCATTGGCGGCGGCAAAAAAGCTGCGTCCGTCCAGCGGGGCGTCCTCCGGCAGCGCCTTGCGGGCGCGGTACCATTTGAGCAGGTTGCGGGTGCTGCACTGGCAGGCCATGTTCTGGTCCGGGGCGTCCCACGCTTCGGCGTTGGTGTTGACAAAGCTGTACTCTCCGGCGGTAAAGTGCACCCCGCGCACCAGCTGCCCATTGGCAATAATGCCGCCGCCCACGCCGGTGCCAATGATGAACACCGCCGCGTTGCAGCAGCCCTTCAGGGCGCCGTTTGCCAGCTCTGCCATGGCGGCGGCCTTGCCGTCATTTTCCAGTATGACAGGACAGCCGCACTTTTCCGCCAGCAGTTGCCCCACCGGGGTGGCGGTATTGTACAGCAGTGCCCCGCCGTTGGACACATAGCCGGTGCGGTTATCCACAAAGCCCGGCAGCGCCATAGCAATGCCGGTCACCGCGTCTTTGTGGGGCGCGTACAGCCGGTAGAGCGTATCCAGAAACTGCGCCTGCGTATCCTGCGGCGTGGGAACCGCGCCGCTGTTCGTGCGGTGCAGCTGCTCGTCCATGACCGAGTATTTGATCTCGGTGCCGCCTACATCAAAAACCATGACTTTCATCTTGTAGCCCTCCCGCAAACGGTCGTTTTCTGTCCTTATTATGGCAAATCATCGCGGGAAAGTAAAGCCCCGGCGGTAAAAATGAAAACTGCAAAAATCACTCCGGCTTGCGGTTGCAATCCGCCCTGCCCTGTGATATCCTGAAAGAAGAGTATCTATTATATAAAGGAAGAAACTGCCATGGATTGCAAACTGCGTGCCAAAAACTGCGGCGGCTGCCCTCTACTGGGGCTGGACTATGCCGCGCAGCTGAAACAGAAGGAAGAAAAAGTGCGTGCTCTGGTGGGCAAATACGGCCCGGTGCACCCCATCCGGGGCATGGAGCAGCCCTACCACTACCGCAACAAGGTGATTTCCACTTTTACCACCGGCTGGGGTGGAAAACTGACCTCCGGCATCTACGCAGCAAACAGCCACAAGGTGCTGCCGGTGGAAAGCTGTCTGCTGCAGGACGAGGTGCTGGACAAAACCATGCAGGCGGTGCGGGCTGCCGCCAACGCCTGCCGCTACCAGCCCTACGACGAGGACAAGGGCACCGGCCTTGTGCGCCACTGCCTGCTGCGGCGGGGTGTAGCCACTGGGCAGGTGATGGTGGTGCTGGTAACGGCGCAGCCGGTGCTGCCGGGCGCGAAGAACTTTGTCAAGGCGCTGCTGGCCGAAGCAGCGCAGCGCGGCGTGACCGTGACCACCGTGGTGCAGAACGTGAACAGCCGCAAGACCAGCGTGGTGCTGGGCGAGACGGAAAAGGTGCTGTACGGCAAGGGATTCATTCTGGACACCCTCTGCGGCAAGACCTACGCCATCAGCCCGCGCAGCTTTTATCAGGTGAACCCGGCGCAGACTGCCGTGCTGTACGGCCTTGCGGTGGAGGCCGCAAAGCTGACCGGCAAAGAGGTGGTGCTGGACGCCTACTGCGGCATCGGCACTATCGGCCTGACCGCCGCCGACCATGCAAAGCAGGTGGTGGGCGTGGAGCTGAACCGGGACGCCGTACAGGATGCTATTGGCAACGCGAAGCACAACGGCGTGAAGAACGCCCGCTTCTTTGCCGCCGACGCCACCCGCTGGATCCGCGAAGCCGCCGCAGCAGGGGAGAAGGCGGACGTGATCTTTATGGACCCCCCGCGCGAGGGCTCTACCCCGGAATTTCTTGCCAGCGTGGCGCGTATGGCACCGAAGCGGGTGGTCTATGTCAGCTGCAACCCCGTCACCCTTGCCCGCGACCTTGCCACCCTGACAAAGCTGGGCTATAAGGCCGAGGGCTTTACCCCGGTGGATATGTTCCCGCATACGGAGCATATCGAGACGGTATGCGCATTGTCCAAGACAGTAATTCACAGAACGAGATAATTTGCAACGGATGGTTATTTTACGACCATCGATCTTTTGATAAACGGAGGAACACCGATGAACACAGACTGGAACAGCCCGCAGGGCGATTTTGACACCGCTGAAAAGCAGGGGGAGCTGCTGATGCTGCTCAGCCGACAGCAGGTCACCGTGCACACATGGGATGACCCGGACTTTGACTACATGGAGGAGCAGGACCTTGCACTGGTGGTGCAAAGCCCCTCCGGCACAGAGGATCTGCTTATTGAGCTGTGCGGGGAGTTCTCGGTGTTTTTTGAAAAGTGGCACGGCGAGTACGCCGCCACCGCCGAGGGCTACGCGCAGCTGCAGCAGGACATCACCGCTATTTTGGACGGCAAAGCGGGCGCACTGAGCCTGTACACGGAGAACGGCTGGCAGGGCACGGTGCTGTGCACCGAGCTGCCCGGCGCAGAGGTCGCCGAAGCCGCTGCGGCGCTCAAGCGCTGCTGGCAGGAGGCAAAGCCGGACGCTGCCCTGCCTGCGGGCAGTCGGCTGGAGCTGGTGTGCTGGGACCCGGCACAGAACCGGAAATACCAGCTCCCGGCGGAATAATAGAGCAAAAAGGTCGCTGCACAAAATGCGTGCAGCGACCTTTTCTTATACAACTTGTTGTTTCTTTTTACGATCCGCCATATAGTTTGCGATTGCGGAGGCTGCAGCGCCCAGCGCGATGCCCAGCACTGCACCGCCGAGGACATCGGTGGGGAAGTGCACATAGAGGTACAGCCGGGTAAAGGCGATAAAAGCCGCCAGCACCAGCGCGGGTGCGCCCAGCTTCCGGTTTTGCAGCCAGAGCGCGTAGGCAGCCGCCACCCCGGAGGCGGTGTGCCCGGAGGGGAAGGAGTGCCCGTGCGGACGCGCCACCAGCATGGTGATGGTGGTGTTGAGATCGCAGGGGCGGGGGCGGGCGAACAGCGGCTTGAGGAAGAAGTGTCCCGCTGCCATGTATAGCACCAGCGCCACCGCCATGGCAAAGCCCGCTTTGCGGGTGCGCCGGAAGAGCAGAAGCAGCAGGGTGAACGCGATCCAGATCTCGCCGTGGGCCCCGGCGTAATCAAAAAAGATGGAGATTGCGTTCATTACCGGGTTGCGGAACTGGTACAGCCAGTCCAGAAAAGCAAACTCAAAGGGCATGGGTTCCTCCTTTTGGGCAGTGAGAGAGCGGATTTTCTATACAATATAGCATATAAATATTAAAAAATACAGAATGTGCTGTAAATTTGTCCTCAAGGCAGGGGGAAATCGGCTTCTGGCTGCTCCATCTGCGCCAAGGTAGGGTAGCTGTCGATGGCACCGAGGTGCTGCACGCTGATAGCGCAGAAGCGGTTGGAAAAGGTCAGATACTCGGTCAGGCGCTTGCGGGAAAGCTTTGCCAGCTCGGCGGCGGTCACGCCGTCCCGCTGCAGCTGCCACAAAAACGAGCCGATAAAGCCGTCCCCTGCGCCGGTGGTGTCCACCGCCGCCACCTTGGGGCTGCGGGCATGGGCGCTGGCGGTGCGGGTATAGGCGCGGGCACCCTTGCTGCCGCAGGTGTACAGCACCAGCTGCACATCGCCGGTAAACAGCCGGGGCAGCGCGGCTTCAATATCCTCGGTGCCGGCGAGGAAGGGCAGTTCCTCGTCCGAAAGCTTCAGGATATGGGTCAGGGGAAGAAACTGCCACACGGTCTGGCGCAGCTGCTCCCGGTCCGGCCAGAGGGGGAAGCGGAGATTGGGGTCAAAGCTGAGGATGGCTCCTGCCTCCCGCGCGGCAGTGATGGCAGCCAGATGGGCGTAGCGCATGGGGCTGTCCACCAGCGAGACACTGCAAAAATGCAGGGCAAAGGCCTGCGAGAACCAGCCCGGGTCGATCTGCTCCGGGGCGTACAGCAGGTCTGCGGAGGGCTTGCGGCAGAAGCTGAAAGTGCGCTCGCCGTTTTCCGCTAAGCTGACGAAGGCCAGCGCGGTGCTGGCTTTGCTGGTAAATTCCAGATGGGAAAGCTCCACGCCGCAGCCAGCCAGTGCCCGGGCGATCTTGTGACCAAAGGGGTCGTCGCCCAGCTGGCTCAGCAGCGCACTGCGCCCGCCCAGCCGGGCAACGGCGGCGCAGACATTGGCCGGAGCGCCGCTCACCCGGGGGCTGAAGGCGGGCACTTCGTCAAAGCTGCACCCCACCCGGGAGGGGATCATATCGATCAGCGCTTCGCCGATGGAAAATAAGATCCTGTCGGACATAGGGCTTCTTCCTTTCTGCATACAGGTGTGCCGCAAGGTGCGGCAGTGTACAGTATACACCCGCAGGGCGCTGTGCGCAACTGCTTCTTTTATACGGTAATGGGCGGGTTTTGCGGTTGACTTGCGGCGGCAGATATGCTACAATTTCCAGACGTATGCAACAACAGGGAAAAGGAAAAAGTGTATGGATCTGACAAAACAGTTCTTTAAATATGTCTCGCAGAATATTTTTGGTCTGCTGGGCACTTCGTGCTATATTCTGGCCGACACCTATTTTATTGCGCAGGCCGCCGGTACAGACGGCGTTACCCTGCTCAACCTCTGTCTGCCCATTTATAACTTTATTTTTGCCATTGGCTCCATGATCGCGCTGGGCTCGGCTACCCGCTACGCCATTGCCAAGGCACAGAACGATGCCCGGGGACAGCGGTATTTTTCCAATGCCATCCTGTGCGCCGTGCTGGCGTCCATCCCGTGGATGCTGGCGGGTGTTTTTGCGCCCGGGACGCTGCTGCGGCTCATGGGCGGCGATGCCGGTATCGTGACACTGGGCATCCCCTACGCCCGTATCTTTTTGCTGTTCACCCCGTTTTTTATGTGCAACTACATCGTTTCCGCCTTTGTCCGCAACGACGGCGACCCCTCCCTTGCCATGGTGGCGACCTTGAGCGGCAGTCTGTTCAATGTGGTGTTCGACTATATCTTCATGTTCCCATTGGGTCTGGGCTTGGCCGGTGCGGCGCTGGCAACGGCAGTCTCGCCCATTATCAGCATCGCCATCTGCAGCCGCCACTTCTTTAAAAAGGAGAACACCCTGCAATTTGTGCGGCAGCTGCCCTCGGCAAGGCTGCTGGGGCAGAGCTGTCAGCTGGGCATCTCCGGCTTTGTGGGCGAGCTTTCCTCCGGCGTGACCACCACGGTGTTCAACTTTCTGTTGCTGGGTCTGGCGGGCAACGTGGGCGTAGCAGCCTACGGCGTGGTGGCAAACTTTGCGCTGGTGGCTACCGCCATCTTCAACGGCGTGGCGCAGGGCGCACAGCCGCTGGTGAGCCGCTGCTACGGTCAGAACGACCACGCCGGGGCGCGGAAACTGCTGCTGCTGGGCAGCGGCACTGTGCTGGTGCTGGCTGCGGTGCTGTACGCTGCGGTGTTCGGCCTGACCGATACCTTTGTGAGCTGGTTCAACAGCGAAAACTCGGTGCAGATGGCGCAGTACGCCCACACCGGGATGCGGATGTACTTTGTGGGCTACTTCTTTGCAGGCTTCAATATCATGGCGGCGGGCTATCTGAGCGCCGTGAACCGCCCGGCGGAGGCCTCCATTACCTCCATCTGCCGGGGCATGGTGGCCATCGTGGCTTGCTCGCTGGTGCTGAGCACGGTGTTCGGGATGCCGGGCGTATGGGCAGCCTTCCCGGCTTCGGAGCTGCTCACCGCGTTGCTGACCCTGTTTTTGCTGCGCAGAAAAGAAATCGGAAAAGCTTAAATATACATCTCCTGTTCCCGCATGGTCTCCTCGGGCGTAAGCCCGGCCTGTGCGGCGCGACCGGTCAGTGCCCGCCATTGTGCAGGGGACTGGCCGGTTTCTTTTTTGAATACCCGGCACAGGTAGTTGGCCCCGGAAAATCCGCACAGGCTGGCCACCACGTCCAGTGTGTACTCCCGGTGCAGCAGCAGCCGCTGCGCGGCCTCGATGCGCACGGTGGTCAGGTATTTGCCCGGCGGCACGCCCACGGCGGCGGTAAAGGTGCGCACCAGATGGCTTTTGGAGACCCCCAGCCGCTCGCTGAGTTCCTCCACGCCGTACAGTCCCGCGTAGTTGGCGCGGATATCCTCAATGGCGGCCTGCACCAGCGGCGGCAGGGCGGGCGCGGCGCTGTCGGCATCCGCCAGCTCGCACAGCAGGGCAAAGGCCAGCTGGCTGCGCGCACGGCTGTGGGTGGGCTTTTCCTCGGCAAGCCGCCCCATCAGCTCGGCGGCGGCAGGGCAGGTCTCGCCCTTGGCAAGGTAGGGCAGCTCCCGCAGACCGTTCAAAAACTGCGCGCTGGCTTGTCCGGTCAGCTGGACGCACAGCAGATGGCAGCTGTCCTCCGGGGTCAGGGTGAGCGGGGCGCGGCTCAAAATCAGGTGCCCCGCCGCAGCGGACTGCGGCGGCAGCACCAGCGCAGCGCCGGCGGGCGCAGCCGATGCCCCGGGCAGGGAAGCCGTGCATCTGCCGCTGGAAACAAGGCAGACCCACAGCCCCTCGCCGGTCAGGGTGCGGGGCACGGAAAGCTGCACATCCAGCAGTGCAGCCGGTGCGGCGATGGTGTTCCAGTCAAATAGCAATATCTGACACCTCTAATCAATAAAATGCTATTTTATATCACAAAATTATCTGTTATTATAGTACCAACGAAACAACACGCCGTCAAGGGCGTGAAACACCAAATATTTACGGAGGATAACGATTATGGCTTCCATTAGCTGCCAGCACATCTACAAGATCTATCCGGGTGCAACTGCCCCGTCCGTTACCGACTTCAACCTGGAGATCCAGGATAAGGAGTTCATCATCTTCGTCGGCCCCTCTGGCTGCGGCAAGTCCACCACCCTGCGTATGATCGCCGGTCTGGAGGAGATCTCCAAGGGCGAGATGTACATCGGCGGCCGTCTGATCAACGACGTTCCCCCGAAGGATCGTGATATCGCCATGGTGTTCCAGAGCTACGCTCTGTACCCCCACATGACCGTTTACAAGAACATCGCTTTCGGTCTGGAGCTGCGCAAGACCCCGAAGGACGAGATCGACAAGCGCGTGCACGAGGCTGCTAAGATTCTGGAGATCGAGCACCTGCTGGACCGCAAGCCCAAGGCTCTGTCCGGTGGTCAGCGTCAGCGTGTTGCTCTGGGCCGTGCAATGGTTCGTAACCCGGCAGTCTTCCTGCTGGACGAGCCCCTGTCCAACTTGGATGCTAAGCTGCGTACCTCCATGCGCACCGAGATCATCAAGCTGCACAAGAAGCTGGCTACCACCTTCATCTACGTTACCCACGACCAGACCGAGGCTATGACCATGGGCGACCGTATCGTGGTTATGAAGGACGGCATCGTGCAGCAGGTCGATACCCCGCAGAACCTGTACGATATGCCCTGCAACATGTTCGTTGCAGGCTTCATCGGCAGCCCCCAGATGAACTTCCTGGACGGCACCCTGATCAAGAAGGGCGACCTGTACGGTGTTGACCTGGGCGGCGACGTGATCCCTCTGCCCAAGGAAAAGACCGCCGACGGCAAGCTGGATTCCTACGTTGGCAAGAAGATCAAGATGGGCATCCGTCCCGAGGATATCGACGACGAGCCCGAGTTTATGGCAAAGCACACCGACTGCCAGCTGGATGCTCAGGTCGATGTTTCCGAAATGATGGGCGCTGAGATCTACCTGTATCTGGAGTACAAGGGCAACAAGATGACCGCTCGTGTTGCTCCCACCTCCAAGGCTCGCAACGGAGACACCGTCCGCGTTGCATTCGATCCCCATAAGGTGCACCTGTTCGACATCGAGACCGAGCAGACCATCCTGAACTAAGACTTAGCAAAGATCATTTTTGATCCTCCTATCATACGAAAGACCGCCGAAGGGAAACCTTCGGCGGTCTTTCGTTTGTGAACCCTCTCAGTCATCGCTGCGCGATGCCAGCTCCCCCGAAGGGGGGAGCTTTTAGCATGGCGGGAAGGTTTCTTATTGCACTTAGTACTTTAACAACAAGGGCAACGGCGTGCGCCCTCTCCGTCACCTGCGGTGACACCTCTCCCAAAGGGAGAGGCAAGAGCACTGCCGGAAACTTTCTCATTGTACTTAAACCTTCAGCAACGAGCCTTGGACCTTGGCTCCCCCTGAGAGGAAAGACTTCCCCCGCTCCGGGGGAAGATGTCACCGTAGGTGACAAAAAGGGGAATCTGGCGCGGGAGCGCCTGAGAGGGTTTTCAACGCTCCGGCATTCCAATCATTTTTTCTGTGCGCCCTGCCGCACCAGCTCGATGAATACGTTCATCTGCGGGGTCACCCATTTATCCCGGTGGTAGAACAGCTGCCGGTGCATTATGACGGTGCAGTCCGGTACGTTCAGCCGCGCCAGACGCCCCTCGGCCAGTGCGCTGCGTACGATGTACTCCGGCAAAAAGGAAAGCCCCATGCCCTGCTCCACCATCTGGCACAGCAGCGCGGCGCTGCCCAGTTCCAGATAGGGGTGGATGGCAAGGCCGTGCGCCGCCATGCACTGGTCCAGCGCGTCCCGGTAGCTCATGCCCCGCTCGGTGAGCAGAAACTCCTGTCGGGGCAGAATGTCCAGCGGGAGGGTGCTTTCCTGCGTCAGCGGATGCTGCGGCGGTGCAATGAAGCACACCGGCTCCGGCACGTCCGCAGCCAGCACCAGTGCAGGCTGCAAAAGGGGCTGGTCCAGCGTATAGACAAGGTCTACCTGATTGGTGCTCAGCAATTGCAGCATCTCGTCCGTGGAGGCTGTGTGCAGCACCAGCTCCACCTGTGGGCAGCAGGCATGGTAGCGCTGCAACAGCCCCGGCAAAAAGGTGCTGCATACGGAATCCGCCAGCGCGATGCGCAGACTGCCCCGCACCTGCTGGGCGGGCTGCAAGGCGGCCTGTGCCTGCTGGGCAGTTTCCAGCAGGGTGCGGGCATAGCCTAAAAAGGTCTGCCCGGCATCGGTCAGACGTACCGTTTTGCCCACGCGGTCAAACAGCGGGGTGCCCAGTTCGGCCTCCAACTGTGCAATTTGAGAGGACACCGCCGACTGCGAGTAGCCCAGCTGCCGCGCGGTGCGGGAAAAGCTGTGCAGCTCGGCGATGTGCAGAAAGGTATTGACAGTCCGCAGTTCCATGAACGGCTCCTTTTATAACAGGGTGATGTCCCGCACGGTGAGCTGAGCACCGTCCACGGTAAAATGCACCTCCAGCCCAGCAAACTCCATGCCGTACACCCGCTGCGGGTCGTGCTGGTAGGAGGGGCGGGGGTCACTGGCAAGCACGCCCTGCAGCGCGGCGCGGTCGGCCTCCGGCACGGTCTGCCACAGCGCCTCCGGGCAGGACACCTCCAGATGGTGGGTGCGGGTCTGCCCGGTAAAGCCCTCGGCGGCGTCCGGGTGGCAGTCCGCGTAGGGGATGTAGGGCTTGATATCGTAGATGGGGGTGCCGTCCATCAGGTCGGCACCGCGCACGATGAGCACCGGCCCAACGTCCGGGCGCTGCTCAATGGCTTCCAGTTTTACGCTGGAAAGCCCCAACGGATTTGGCCGGAAGGGGGAACGGGTGGCGAACACGCCCACCCGGATATTGCCGCCAAGGCGCGGCGGGCGCACGGTGGGAGACCAGCTTTCCCGCACCGCACCGGAAAACTGCCACACCAGCCAGATGTGGCTGAAATCCTCCAGCCCGCGCAGGGCGTTGGGGTTGCGGTATTCCGGGGTAAAGATGATCTCGCCCCGCAGCTGTTCTACCAGCCCGCTCTGGCGCGGGATGCCGAACTTGGTGGGAAAGGCGGTGTGGATATGGGCAATGACCTTCAGGGTCATGGCTTCGGGTGCCTGCTGCATGGTGAACTCCTTGCTCAATAGATCTTTTCAATGGGGCAGTCGGCGGGGATGCCGTACCGGCTGCGGAATGCCTGCAATTCCTGCGGGCTGCGGATCAGCTGCACCTCGGTAAAATGGCCGGTGTGCAGATCCTGAAATCCGGCCACCTGCTCCCCGGTGCAGATGCTGCATCGCAGCACCGGCTTCTGGGCGGCGGGGTCGTAGGAGGGGGATGCTTTCTTTTTGCCGAACACAGGCGGCTCCTTTCGTTCCTTATCTTATAGGCCGCGGCAAAGCCCCACGGCTTTGCCCTCAATGTGCAGCTCCGAAAGCTGCTCTCCGGCGTAGAACATGGGCGGGCAGACGGCGGCGTTATCTGCCAGCAGCATCACGGCATTGCCCTGCCGGTGGAAGTGCTTGAGGGTGGCTTCCTCGCCCACCCGCACGGCGGCGATTTCGCCCTGCTCCACCTCGGGCTGGAAGCGGATGCAGACGATATCTCCGTTGCATATTGTGGGAGCCATACTGTCGCCGTGGCAGGTCAGAGCAAAATCCGCGTGCCATGCGGCGGGTACCCCAATATAGCACTCAATATTCTGCTCGGCGGTGATGGGCGTGCCGCAGGCGATGGAGCCGATCAGCGGCACCTGCACCATAGCGGGCAGCGGCTCAAAGCCCGGGGGACAGGCGCAGGGCGCGTCCAGTCCCAGCAGGGCGGCGGGGGTAGTCTCCAGCGCCTGCGCCAGCTCCTCTACCTTGGACTGGGGCAGGTCGTTGATGCCTTTTTCCAGCTTGGTGATGGAGGAGCGGGAGCGGTAGCCCATGCGCCGGGCAAGCTCCTGCTGCGAAAGACCCAGCTGCTCCCGGCGCAGACGGACACGAGTAGATAGATCGGACATGGCTGTTCTCCTGAAAAACTATGGGTTGTAGTGTGGAACGCGGCTTTCTGCTCTGAGTATAGCAGAAAATTTCCTGAAAATCAACAATTGCCAAGCGTTTTGGAAATTACAGGTTGACAGTCAATCAACAACAGAGTATAATACAACCAATGATTGTTTCAAATGCGGTGAACTACAAAAAAGGAGCGAAGCCATGGCAAACACAAACCTGATCTACACTTACATCCAAGACAGCGGCTACAAGCTGCAATATGTGGCCAGTGTGCTGCACATCAGCAGCAACACCCTGCGGCACAAGCTGCTGGGCGAGACCCAGTTCAAGCTGGACGAGGCAGAGCGGCTTTCCACCATGCTTGGCCTGACGATGGCCGAGCGGGACGCCTGCTTTTTCGATGCCGAGAACCGGTTCTCGCGCAGTGCGGCGCTGGAACTGCCCAAAAGGGGGAAGCGCCAGTGACACCGGAACAGCGCGACCTGACCCGGAACGCCCTGCGCAAGTACGGCGAACGCCACTGGGCGCGCACGCCGGAAAACCGCCGCTGGCAAAGCGCCATTGATGAGGGCATCGACTACTATCAGGTGCACGACCCCATGCGGGCAGACCTGCTGCGGATGCGTTTTTTCGAGCGGCGCCCGGAGGACGAGATCCTGGAGCAGCTGCACATCGGCCGCACCACCTACCAGAAGGCGTTGCAGGATCTTTTGAGCACCATCGCCGTCTATGCCGCCCAGCGCGGAGCGTTCTGAACGAAAATAATAGTGAAAAAACATAAAACAGGGCTGCTGCACCGTATTTCGTGCAGCAGCCCTGTTTGAGTTATTTCTTTTTGGCGTTCGGGTCCTCGCAATGGCTGTGGCAAGAGGCGCAGTTACCGTTGCAGCCCTCGCCCTTCCAGCCGCCCTGTCTGGAGATCCAGACTACGGCCAGCGCAAACAGCACGGCCAATATTACCAGCGTGATGATCCCGCGAAGTGTCAGCATATTTATCCCTCGATTTCTCTTATGCAGCTTTCTGCCCCCAAGTATACACGATTTGCAGGCAAAGAGCAACAGCCTGCCGCACATTTTTTGTGCCGGGCGCAGCCGGTGCGGCTGCCTGGCGGTAATGTTGCACGTCTAGCGCCCGGCATGGCGTTTTTGCTGGGAAAGAAAGTGTTTCGAAAAAAGTAAAAGTTTTTTAAATTAGGGCTTGCATTTCGGCAAAAGCCGTGCTATAATAATCACGTTCCAGTTCGGAGCGCACAACACAAGCGAATATGGAGGATTAGCTCAGCTGGTTAGAGCACCTGCATCACACGCAGGGGGTCTGGGGTTCGAGTCCCTAATTCTCCACCAAGCGTAAGGCCGTTTACCTGAAAAGGTAAGCGGCTTTTTCTTGTACCTACGTGCTTTTTGACACCCAAAGGTGAAACGGATTCACTTTTGCATATTGATAATGAAACGTGTAGGAGGCCCCCTTTTCAGTCGTTTGTAGCAAGTTTGTAGCAGATCTGTAGCAAAATTCGGGGAGTAACGGCAAAATGGGCCCGGAAACCTGATTTTTGCGGATTTTTGAATATAAAATTTTATCCTCGAATTTTGTGCAGAATGACGGTGGCGCTTTTCATTCGGATTCTGATGCCGTACAATAAAGGAAAAGATCATGGATGAAAGGAGAAATCGCTGTGCGCTACACCATCAGGCATTTTGATTTGCCGCTGCTTACCTTTGAAGCAAACATGGACAGTGCAGATACTGGCCTCCATATTATAAAGGTATACGAGGAAAACTGTTCTTTTCTACCTTTGAATCTGACTGTATCAGAAGATGGTGTAGAACGCTGGCTGCGGCATCGCACAATTCCGAAGAACCGAGCGTATGTAGATGTTTTGCTCTCTAAGGTGGGGCTTACTTTGAATCGACCGCTTGGAATTATTGCAGCCAATAAAGGTCTTTCACTCAATGATTGCTTTTGGGTAGATGCAGAGGGTTCCGGGGATACTTTTGAAAAAGTAAATCTTTACGATAACCGATTCAGTCAGGTGCTGGCAGTAATTGCCTTTACAGGATATGGCAGCAGCATACGAACTTCGCTTGCGTCCTGCCCGGAGTTCTCGACCAACGGGATGTTGCCAAAATGCTGGCGCAGACAAAACGGAAAAATCTATCTTTATAAAGGTGGCACGTCAGGGTTCAGCAATCTGGGATTTGAACCGTACTCAGAACTGTATGCTTATCAAGTTGCGCAGGTGATGGGTGTGAATGCGATTCGCTACACCCTGACAAATGATCTGAAAAAGACGCTTTGTTCCAGGTGTGAGCTGTTCACCAGCAAAGAGCATTCTTATATTCCCATCGGGCAGCTCGTATCCAAAGGCGGGATGAAAGCGATTTTTGCGTATTATCAGACACTGGGGCAGAGCTTTGTGGATGCGCTGGAAGATATGCTGGTCTTTGACGCGATCATCTGCAACACAGACCGCCACTATGGAAATTTTGGTGTGTTGGTGGATAATAAGACCAACACGATTGCCGCACCTGCACCGCTGTTTGACCATGGAAACTCATTGTTCAGTCTGGGCGGAACGGATCTTTGGGACAACCAGAAAGCATTTGATGAATATGCCCGCACACTGCTTCCTCTTGCATACGATGATTTCTTTGCAGCTGCAAAGAGCGCAATGAAACCTCGTCACCGTGCAATGCTCCATAAGCTGCTGGATTTCCATTTTGACCGCAGAGCGATACGTTATAATCTGCCGCCAAATCGCTTGAAGATGATCGAAAAAGAGGTACAGCGCAGAGCAAGAGTGCTTTTAGGATAAAAAAGAAAACCGTCAAACGTGAGAGATTGCTCTCTCGTGCGTTGACGGTTTTTCTGGTTTGTGGGGATTATTCTTCCGGCTGAGCCAAAACTTCATCCTTGACCAGCTGATTGGCCGAGTCAAAGGCTTCAATCATCTGGTTGGCTTTCGGATGGAGATAGACTTCATCCAGCGTTTTGGATTTGGGCGTGTGCCCGACAGCACGTTTCAGGATATCTTTGTTGACACCCGCACGGTCACAAAGGCTGGCGTATGTATGCCGGGTGGTGTAGGGCGTATAAGTGGCGAGCTTCCCGGCAAACTCTGGCTTGCGTTTACCGTTTTCGTCGTAAGGATTTGGCTGGATGCCGATTTCCTCCAAGAACGGATAGAATTTGCGATTACGCCAGTTCTTTTCGTTCCAGAATCCACCTTTTCCGTTGGGAAAGAGTGGGCCGTTTTCCACAGAGGTGGCATACGCATGTTCAAAAATCGGGATTCCGAAGTCAAGAATGGGAATGATACGGTTGCGTCCGGCCTCAGTCTTACAGCCGCCGATCAGATAAGCACCGGATTCCGTGCGGTGAAAATCTTCGTGTTTGAAGTGCAGCAGCTCATAGATACGCACTCCACAGGCCAGAAGAGCAATTACCATCTGCCCGGTGGGCGTGTTCTTCTGGGTCAGGATCAGAGTCACCTGTTCGTCCGTGAAAATCTCGCGTTCCGGCGATTTACGCCCCTCAACTTTCAGGACAGATGCAAGGTTGGCATCCACGACACGCCAGCCAATGGCTGTGCGATACAGCTTGCTGATAAGAGTACGCTCTTTTTCCAACATACTCTGAGACAGGCCATCATCGGCCATTTTATCAAGGATGTTTTGGAAGTCCTGTGCATAAAGGGCTGCAATTTTATAATACCAAAGTGGTTTTAGGTATTTCCATGCCAGATCATACAGTTCACGGGCCTTATCAGAACGGCCTTTGTACTCGCGAGATTCAAGAAAGACTTCGTGAATTTTTGCTAAGGTGGAATCTTGATATGGTGTGGCAGGGCGTTTCATCATTTCAGCGCGTGCCGCCTCGGCTTCTTCACGGGTAACATAAGTGCCGACAGTTTTCGTAACTGTAATACCTGTGTGAGGGTCAGGGATTGGCATACGGAGCAGCCACGGCTTACGGCGTATCCCGGACATTCTAGAGATGCTTCCATTACCAGACGATGCTTTCAGCCGGGGCGATTCTCGCTTGGTTGGAACAGTAGGCGGTGCTCCTACACCGGGGGATGGCGCTGTGCCAACAGGATGACCGCAGGCAGAGCAGAATTTGGCGGTATCTGAGATCGGATGACCGCAGTTTTCACAGAACATAGATTTGAACCTCCTTGATTCAAAAAATGCCCTCGGCATCTGGAGGATACCGAGGGCAGATGGTTGGATTAGCTTCGACTACGTGAAAGCTGATAAGCTCGACTTTGTTCGGCAGTCACACCGTTCTTCAAGAAATTGGCTACGTTTGGATAATAAACAAAAATTTGGCAACCATTGGGTACATGCGGAATAAGCCCAGCGGCTATAAATCTTTTTAAACTCGAATAACTGATATCCAGATTTTCACTTTTGGCACGTCGAACAGCTGCGGTCAGACTGATGAAGTCGCTGTTATTGTTTTTCATAGGTATTTCCTCCATAAAGATTAAATATTGAAGCCTTTCTGGCTTCTCAATATAAGAATAACGGTCTGTCTGAGACAACTCTTAGATTTTAAGGATACCAAGGAAGATCGGGTTCCAATACCGCTTCATCACACAGGGGAAAATTGGAGGGAATTAGATAGCCACAGTTTAGGTGGAGACCGTTGTTACGCAAGGTTGCAATGTCGCAACCAAGGCATTCATAATTGGCATCGGCAAGACAGGGTGGCTTGATAAAATAAATAGCGGGTTTCATGGCTGGCGTTGAATTAGGGTATGCGGGAACCGCAGGGGCATCAAAAAATCCATAATGGTAGTTCATAATGTAAAATCCTCCTATTATTTGATTGGCTGTGGGAAGTCAACGTTCACCTGAATGCAATCGGTGCATGGGTGAGGCTCGTCTCCTATGTAAGCGTATTCGGACAGCAGAAGACATTGGCCGACTTTTAATGCTTTGAGCAGTTCAGCTGTTTCGGCACGGCACTGTGAGGGTGCCAACATCTCGGAACATGCCCGAAGTTCTGTGAGTGGTGGCTTAAAAAACAACTTGGTTCCAGTTTGACTCAACGCGAGCTGCTCATTTGGGCTGAAGGCTTTCAGAAATTGCGAAATAAGTATGGTACCGATAGAAAACCGACGACCTTCTGTGATGATTTGATTCAAGACTGTGCCTCGACCAAGCTTTAGATTCTGCACTTCATCGACCATAATGATGATTGGAGTTTGCAGCGCACGGGCAGAACGGAACCAATCATATAGCAGAAGTTCTGCTAGGATAATTCGTATGCCAGCAGGATACCCGCTTAGATCAAAGACGTGAATATTCGGAGAAAGAGGGAGAGAAGTGCTGCCTGTTTTTTGGCACTCGAATACGTTATTCCGCAAAAGAGGTCTTAGACGATTGGCCAGTGTGCGGGCACTTGCCAAACTGGAGTTTTCAAGTTCCTCAAGAATGCTAGGAAAAATTCGTAGAGAAGTCTCTCTGCAATCTACGCGGGATTTTATAGCATCGGTAAGAATTGCGGCCTGCGTAGGACCCAACCGATAGCCTTTACTGATAATCTCAGATAATCCATAAGCAGTGTCATATGAATCCTCTATACAGCCATCGTAAATTTTAGGGGTTATTAAGTCGCTTGGCACTGCTTTTCTATACAGATTATGTCGTATCACGAGCGATTCAAATTCTGGCGACAGAGCCTTGCAAATGTGTTCGGGAGACATTGTTTGGTTTATGTCTATGGCAAGTGCAGGAATACCTTGTTTAACATACTGGATAGCAAGGCTTATACTAGCAGTACTTTTACCGCTCCCTGTTGCTCCTGTAATAAATACACTGGCGGGGTCAGTACCGAAGCGAAATCGAAGATAGGTTTTGAATCTTTCGGAAACCTCCTCGTAGCTTCCGGGTGTAACTTTAATTTCAAAGTCTGGAATCAATGAAAAAACCTCCTTTTTATGTCAAATAGTTGTAATATCGCGGCGTCCATGCCCATTCACAAAACTGCGGTTAATGGAGCGCAGCCGAACATTCTTTGGATGCCTGCTAGAGAGAGTCAATGTCTTTACAATGCTGTCAGAGAGGATACCAGCCTCGCTTAACTGAGCCAGAACATCAGAGACAAGAAATTCCGACATATACTCTGAAACCAAGGACTTCACAAGGTCAAGGGTGATATATAGCTTATACTCATCGTATAACACTTCCGTTTCCTTACAATAAGTTTCGTCTATATTGCCGATGGCACGGAAGCGAATGCTTTGCTTTCTGGCAGCGGCGTAAAGTGCATCGCGGAAACGCTCTAACGCAGAAGCATCTGCTAGAGAGTCCCAATACTGAACATACTTCTCCAAAGTCTGTTTATATGTGTCTTGGAACTCTCTTTCACGCTGGTGAGTCGCGGCTGTACGGGAGAAAGTCCAACAGATGATTTCGGAGACTACATTCAAGGCCGCTGCATCTTGGCAGTAATTTGAACCATTAAAGTTACTGCACGCTTCTTCGTATGAACGTTGAGCGCGTACGTTAAACTCATCAGGATTGCTCTCAGCCAAGCTGATTAGGTCATTCCATGCTACAGAAACTATATCGGTAGTGCTGCAAACCTCTGCTGGAATAATCGGGATGCAGTGCTCACGAATCTCTGGCGTCAGCTTTCTTGCCAAAACAATATAGATCGAACGACTTGCACTTCCTTTTACGGCTTCATCTGAGAGAAAGCCGTAATTCGTTGTTTTTTGGTGACGGGAAGAATTAGATCCATCATGGATATAAACAAGCAGGTCATCGCGGTGATTGTATAGCTGCTTTTTTAGTTCCGAAAGTCGGCAATTAAGTGTAATTTCTGTTGTGACAGAGAAACTTTCAGAAATCATCGCATAAGGCTTGGTCGGTTGCATTGCTTCCCCAAAATGTGTTTTTAAGAGTGACAGTCCTACGACCAATGACATCATTCTCTGATTTTCCGATGCAAGACCGGCAGTAGGAAGAATGGGGCTATTCAATATCGACTCACACGTTGCTGACTCTTTGAAAGTCCATCGGGAGTCGTTGAAGTTCCACCCTGATATGGATAGAATGCATGACTCACGGTTGCTTAAGAGCTGTGCAATCAGCATGTGAAACAGCCGAGGGCCATCTTTTCCGAAGTGAAGTGTTCCACCACCTTTGTAAAAACTTTGAGCTAGGGTGCTCTTCCGAAATTTTTCGGCGGGAATACTGAAGCTGGTCCGCTTTCCATTTGGAAGGCGGTACTGGACTTCAATAAGTGTTGAGCCGTCTCGCGGATCAAACACATATCGAGCGGAGAATTCTGTGCAGTCCGATAGGGGCTTGGTGACCTCGTAGGGAGCACCGAAACCATTTTCTCTGACAAGGTAGTATCTCCCATCGGGGAACTTTACAAAATGCTCTGTTCTATAGGCACTAAACTCCCGCAGGTAAGCGCGATCAGCTACTTTTAAAACCTGATTTGAACTCTGCTGCTGTAGAGATTGGTTTTTGTCTTTCAAAGCGGCATTTTCCTGTTGCAACGCCGTGTTTTGAACCTGTAAATTACTACAGGCATTCCGTAGCATGGTTTCTGCCCATGGATCAACGAGTCGTTCATCTCCAAATGTGACGGCAGATTGTGGAACAAGGGACGGTTGATAGCCGTTCATACCATACATCTCCGTTTCTATATGCTATTTTCAAGGTGCGGATTTTGAGGTGTTTTTTCTGTCGAGGGGGAGAGCGGCTTGAAATCTATATGGTGTTAATCATGGTGATACCTCCTAGATCTGTTATGGGTTATGTACTGAGCAAGGCTTATTGGCCTTGCTCAGCTCCCGGATCGCTTCCGGTGACAGTATGGTAGCACATTTTACAGAGAATAACAATCTTGAGTTTGAAGTTGTGCAGAATCAGTCGAAACACTATTGAAATCGTGCATAAATCATGATATAATGTGAAATATAAGTTGAGTTTGTTTACGTAAACTTATTGCGAACAGGATTGAATAAATGGGGAGAATTATGATGAGGAAGGAACCGAGAAGTGATGAGCGGTTTGTGACAAGGTGTGCGATTGCAGACAATATACTGCGATATAGCTTTCGACTGGACAGACCAGACCTGAGTAAGCGCCCCAAAGAGGAAGATGCACTGATCGACTGGGCAGTAAAAGAAGCGTATGCAATGTTTGAGCCTTTAGTGGGAGATCGAATCGCAAAACCTTTTGGAGTAGGATGTCTGCCCCCTCTTTATGGAAAAGAAGCAGTACAAAACTTTTTAGGAGAAAATGCGATTGCGCAGCTCTACTGCCAGCTTCGAGAAATTATTGGGGAGGAAAACGCGGTCAGTGCGTATGAAGCAGTAAAGTATACTTATTTTGGCTCAAAAGAAAAATCCTCCGAAAAAGGCATAGTCACAGGAATGGATTATCTGATTCAAAATAATGTCTATACTTTTCAGACTGGCAGTATGGCTTTGAACAAGAAATCCGAATTGGATACATTTGAGTTTCAAGATAAAGAGGAAGAGAAAAAAATAAAGAAAAAATGTTCCGGTGCAAACAGTACCTTGAAATCGAGTTCTGAATCCGCAGATAAAAAATTATCTATTCTGCCACAATACAAAAGCTTCTTTGTAAGCGGAAAAAACTCCGGATTCAAATTAAGTGATCTGGATGTAGCGGCAATATTCAGAAGATATAATAAGGCGATGGCAGCACTTTATATCGTCAAGGATGCCTATGATGGATTGAGGCCGGAACCGGATAAACATCAGCTGACTATGCAAGAAATTCGGAAGCTGAAGAATCTATATAACAATCTTTGCACTTTGAACGATAATCCGAAACTGACAAATGCAGATCGTCTGTATATTACAATCCGCATAGAACAGGCACTCGGTATACAGTTGACGATGAGTTTGTGGGAAAATGTACAAAAACTCCATGAGGCCAGAAGAATCGAACTCGATGATGTGACATCCATAAAGCAGATGAGTACTTGTCATATGCTTGGCAACATCATAAATCGGACGGCATTGGTCGATATGGCATTTAAGACATTGAATGAAATGCTTGACGGAATGCCTGCTGAAACATGGAGGACGGAAATCGAAGAAAGCATAAAAGGAAATTGGGGAACAACACCCGAAATGGAAAATGAAAGTGAGATCATACGGAAATGGAAGAAAATTTATGAAGAAGGGATGGATTTCATGGCGAATTGGGTAGTGCCATTGTATAATACCTGCTTCTGCACGATTTTGGTCAAAGCGGTAAAAGCTGATTTGAATAAATCAAATAATTCGTCGGAAATCATTCAAACGACATTTGAGATTCTGGCGGATTATATTGATGAGGGCAAAATAAAGTTTGAACCTCATATATCAGAAAGTGTCTGCAATTCCGTAAAGAGAAAGCCGGATATGGTTCGCAAATTATCGGATTATATCATTGAAACCCTTACCCCTGTCGAGGAAATAGAGGCACCGATCACCTGTAATGAACTGGATCAGATGATACCCAAAAAGGTGGATGGCCACTATCTGAATTATATAAAGACCCAATTTATGGATCGAGAGAATCCGGTTGCAGGAGAACCGAGGAAAAGTTGATACAAGATTTTCTGCAACTCTCAGGTGCTTATCCTACACTTCCCCAAAAAATTCGGCTCAAAAAAGTTCAAATAGGTGGAAGCTCGGCACCATTTTGGCGTGAATTATTGTAAAACCGTAGGATGAGATCATGAATAACGATGATAGAGGGCAATCACGCAAGTGGTTGCCCTTTCTTTGTATCTGGTATGATTTGACATTCGGTAACAGTATAGTAACCCATCAAAGGAGGATTGGCCGTTATGTTTGATTATTACGACACCCTGATAACCCCGGAAGAAGTTGCCGATATGCTGAACTGCGGTATGAACACCACCTATAAGCTTTTGAAGTCGGGAAAGATAAAAGCTATGAGGATCGGTCGAGTTTGGAAAATTCCCAAAAGAGCAGTACAAGAATATATTGTGCAGGAAGCTCACATGAAAGCTACGGGATGGTAATACGAAAAATGCCCACATGGAAAATGCTCCATGTGGGTTTTCTGTTGCTTGAAAATAATGCTTGATAACAAGATGTACATACAAATAATCTTGATGTTAATGCTGAATAATGTATAAAGGGAAATGAGGGTGAAATTTAATCTTTATTAACTGCACTAACATTAGGATAAAGCGGCCGAATGGAATAGTTGCAGTACAAACGGTCGCACAAGAGCAGCCGAATGTGTAGTGTATATACATTTGGCTATTCTTGCTAGAGGGGGAGGCGGATGCCGTCATAAATAATATTTTTTTGACTTTCTGAATTTGTTCGCATGAAACTCTATGGATAGAAAGAAGGCATTATAATGGGAAATACCTTTAATATACGATTGACAGCTGAAGATAAAGTTCATCTACAACAGAGAATGGATGAAACTGGTAAAACTGAAACAGAAGTATTTAAGAGTGCAATCTACTTTACTGAAATAGACGCAGACCTTGTGGATGAAATTATATCAAATATTGGATATTATGCGAGCGAAAAAAATTGGGAAGGGGTAAAAGAGGAGGTTCATAGATATGTGTTATATCGAACTCAAAAATGATAAGTATGAAACTTTGGAGGACTTAAAACGTTTACTACAATATATTCTTAGATTGGATAAGACAGCAGAAGATAGTCGAAGAGCGAATACTATAACAAATACCCTAGCAGGTTGTCAGCCAGCGATGATTCCCAATGAATATTTGTGTGATCCAAGTGCCGTTTATAACCTGATGCTTTTTGAAGTTAGGAGAAGACATAAAGGAATTCCGCAGTTTGCAAAACACCGCATTGTTTCGTTTGCAGCAACAGATTGTATTCTGCCACAGGACGTAGTATCTCTAGCAGAGAGAATTGCGAGCATTTATGCACAGAAAGGCTATATTACGGCCTATGGAATTCATGCTGATAACGTTAATGTACATATTCATTTTGCAGTTTGCGCAGTATCATTTCAAACACAGAATATGTTTCATATTCAGTGGGAAACTGAACGGAAAATGCTTGTGATGGTAACAAATCAATGGAAATCTGAGTTTGATGTGATGCTTCAAAATAATATCCAAATGAGGCAGGCAAGAGAAGCCGCATTATATGGAGATGATTGCATCAAATATGGCAATGCTCCTTTAACTGCAAAGGAGCAGATAAAGCAGAACAGAAGAATTAAAACAAAGTAATAGAGAGGAAGTCTACAATGGACAAGTTCGATGAAAAAATTATTGGCTATGAAGCCACAAAAAACATTCTACGTCAGATATTGGATGCTCTGAAAAGGCCAGAACTCTATAAAAGCAAAGGAGCTTCTATCCCCAGAGGACTTCTGATGGAATCCGATCCTGGCCTTGGCAAAAGTTTGCTGGCAACCGTCTTTATAAAAGAAGCAGGCCGCAAGTCTCTTGTCTTTCGGAAAACCAGTCAGGAAAACAGTTTTTTGGATGAATTGAGGGCTGCTTTCTCGGCTGCAAAAGAAGCCGCACCTAGTATACTGCTCCTAGAGGATCTGAACCTCTATGTAGAAAGTAACTCTCCCTATGCGCCAGAATGGGCTTGCTTACAAGCCTGTATTGACGATGCAAGGAACACAGACCTTTTTGTAATTGCTACAACGAATGACACAAAGTATATGCCTCCGTCCTTATTAAGACCCGGAAGATTTGACTACACGCTCTATCTTGAGCCTCCAACGGGAAAGACCGCTGAGAAGATCGTCAGCTATTATCTCCGGGGCAAGGATTTAGCAGAGGATGTTTTGATTTCAGATATCGTCAAAGCTATGCCCAAGGTGAGTTGTGCTACCCTTGAAACAGTAATGAACATTGCTGCGCTGAATAGCACCTACCAAGGACACGAGCATATTTACAAAGATGATGTGACAGATGCACTACTTCAGGTGGTTTATAAACTCCAAAAGGCAGATAAAGGAACTGATTCCATAGAGTTGCAGAAGATTGCAATACATGAAGCAGCTCACGCAGTTGTAGGAGAGATTCTGAATCCTGACAGTATCGGCATCGTTACCATTCGTGGGAATCAAAGCTGCATCGGTGGCTTAGAGAATGGTCATTCCACTTACCTGAAAAACGAGGAAGAACTTCTAAACGATATGACGAAGACTTTGGCAGGAAAAGCAGGAGTGGCCTTGATTTATGGAGTGATGGATGTAAATGCAAGTGGTGATATCCAGAATGCCAACCGTCTGCTTGATCTTTGGATGACATCTCTTGCAGGAGCTGGCTTCTCTGAAATCGAATCGGCGAATAATAGAATGTCGGAGACAAGACTTTTCAGTAGCGAAGCTATAAAAGCAGCTAAGATGGAAGAGTTATACCGCAGAGCCTACAAAATCCTCTATGATAACAGAGATTTCCTACTTGCTGTCCAGAAAGAGCTTCTGGAACATGAAACTCTATTGAACAGTGATCTTACAAAAATCAAAGAGCTTTATACCTAAATCCTATTATCAACAAGAAAACGGTCAAGTCTTTCATAGACTTGGCCACTTTTTGTTTGATAATATGCTGGATTTTATAGATATATTAAAAAGAAATCCAGCCTGCGAGGAAGGCACAGGGGTTGAAAGGTCATTTTTGAAAGCCCCCTTTAACGTACTCCACTTCGTGGATACGTTGAGAAACAGGGGGCTTGAGGAAATGAGCTTTTGACGCATGTGACTGACGAGCAGGAAAAAAGTGTCATTCGCTTATATATAGGAAAGCACACAGCATTTTAGTGACCGCCTCTCTTTGAGTAGGAGAGAGTTTAGCCCAGAGATCAAGAAGATTTTTTTGCTCACTGGTTAAGTAAACAGGCTCTTCCTCTTGAAAGAACTGAGAGAGTGTGATGCCGAAGCCTGCACAGATTTTCTCGATAGAAGCAACATTGGGTTGAAGATTTCTTCTTCTCCATGTAGAAATAGTGGATTGGGTCAGCCCGGAGTTCTCTGCAAGGGTATACTCAGACCAGCCACGGGCAAGGCGTTCCTGCTCAATACGACCTAAGATATCAAATGTGGGCTTCTCTCGTTCCATGGTTGGCCTCCTTGTACAAATCGTAGTGATTACTTACGATTTTATTGTGACAAGACTTGACCGGTAATTATATAAGTCGTATACTTTCTATAGTAAGAATCGTACTATCGCCGGTGAATTTGGGAAATATGACACGGAAAAGAAAACGATGGCAAAAAATACAAATTGTAAAAATCAACAAAACGTGTAGATGATGAGGAGACTGGTAAAATGCCAATTAGCCATACACCAACACAGAATCCTGAGAGTGCTTTGCCAAAAGAGAAGAAAAACAGCGAAGCTTCTTTTAGGATAACGGAGCCTCAGTACAGCTTGGAGGATGTGATACTACCTACATCAACCCGTAAGGAAGTGGAAGATGCTATATCGCTTGCAGAAAATAACGATTTGATTTTCAATGACTGGGGTCTGGGGCAAGTAATAAAGCATCATAATCTGTGTGTAAATTTATATGGTGCATCTGGAACAGGCAAAACAATGACCGCACATGGAATAGTGAAGCGGCTGAACAAGAAGCTTGTTGTTGTTAACTACGCTGAGATAGAATCGAAATATGTTGGAGAAACGTCAAAAAACATCGTTTCGTTGTTTGAATATGCAGAGAAAAATGATGCCGTTATATTATTCGATGAAGCGGATGCAATGCTGTCAAAAAGAGTGACATCGATACAGAGCGCAGCGGATATCAGCGTAAATCAAACGAGAAACACGCTTTTGAAAATATTGGACGAATACACAGGAATTGTTGTTTTTACGACGAATTTTATCCAAAATTTCGATCCGGCTTTTTTTAGAAGGATTTTATCTCATATCAAGTTTGAAGTGCCAAATGAAGATACTCGGCGAAAAATATGGGAGCATTATTTACCGCCAACATTGCCACTGTTGGATAGAGATTCTACGATTAGAGGAATTGCTAAAATTGAGAATGTGACAGGAGCAGATATTTCCAATACAGTGCTCAAAGCTGCTATAAAAGCAGCGCGGTATAAAGAAAGAATAACATTGGAAGACATTTCAGAGCTGGTTTCACAAATAATAGAGGCGAAGCAAGATATGGAGGAAAAGTACGAAATCACAACTCGGAAAGTGTCTGCTGAATATGCAATGAAGCAGCTTGGGGGAAATAAAGAACATGGGGATAATTAAAAATGTTTTTTACATTGCGACAGAAAAAATCAAATCTGCAATTATAAGAGTTAGAGATGCCATGTCGACCTTTTTTGAAAAGGCACTCGAAATGATGAAAACGGTAATCGAAAAGTTGAAAAATCGCATCCGAAGTGCAATTTTAGGCGCTGCACATTTTTTAAGAAAGGTTGGCAACAAATACCAAGAAGGAACAAAAAATTATACTGTGGACGAAGAGCTGGGCGAATGGAATGAAATAACAGTGACACGGGAAATTGATATAAAAGATGTTCCGCCAAAATACAGAACCTTGGATGACGAGTTTGAAATTAATGATACCGCTGAATTGGAAGCAGCAATCGGAAATTAAAGGAGCAAAAATGACAGACTCTGAAAACCGCTCAGTAATGAGCGAATTATGGAACTCATTAAAATATGTTATTGAGTCCAAGCAGGGAAAATATGATTTAGATACATATTTGGATATCGTTGGAGAGTATGCAGAGCGGCTGATAGCTGAGTCGGAAAACAAGGAAAACCTGCTCTATCAAGGGGGACATTGTGAGGTGACTCAGCTGGAAGATTGCTATCAGTTTACGGTAAAACTGTATTTTAAATCGGAAGACGGAGCAGATACATTAAAAGAGGCTTCTAGGAAAATCAAGAAAAATCGGTTTACCTCAGAAACGAGATTTAGGCTGGAAGAATCGAAGACGTTTGAAATAACGAAAGGATAAAATATGTTAGAAATCATAATTGCAATTGTTGTCATATGCATTATCGTAGATATATTCGCATGGTTAGCGGATCTAGTAGGAGGCTCGGTGAAGTTAATCGCAATCATTGCTGTTTTTGTAGTTGCATTTCTTGCTTTTTCGTGGGTAGGCGTGTTTGTGGTGCTGCTTGGCATTTTCATTATAAAAAAATTAGGAGTCATGTTAGATGAGCACGCGAAGCAGACTAATGATGCTGCATTGATAAAGGAGCTGAAAAGTAGTTGTATGCAGTTAGGATACATGAACGAAGAAAAATGGCGAGAAAAACTTCCAATGCTCAAGAATCGGAACTATTCAACAAGCTTTCAGGAAATTACTTCAAATTTTGCTAAAGAGGTTGAGTTTCAATTTATCAGGCAGAATAATGATTGGTTTGAAGAATACAAACGATATGTACTGGAGCATCCGGCAGGATCAACGGTTACAAAAATGCTGGCAGAAGTTAAATGTCCGGCACTTAAAATGACACATATTTCAAAAGATGGAGATTTGATTAACACGATGCTTCAACGTGGAGCTGTTCGTGAAAATCAAGACGTTCCACCACTGTTTAATGCGACCTTTATAGAGGATGCAAATGAATATTTGTATACCCCGACAACTTATCTGCAACGGTTGTATTCAAATGGAGCTGGCACAACCGAAAAGCATAAAGAGGAATTTGATTTTGATGACCTTTGATTGCGAGAACAGGAAAATACTATGAATATAGAAAATTACATTAAGCAGGAGTCAATGCAATTAAAACATAGCAGAAGAAATGTGGAGATTGCACCGGATTTAAAAATTGCAGAGCTGGAAAATATAAAAAAGAAATATAAGGATTCTATTCCTGGAAATATTGAAAAATATATTTTGGTAATGTCATATACGAATACTGGGCTATTCTTTATGACGGGAGATGCTTTATATTTTGACAATTTTATGCAAGGCGGATTGAAATGCGTAAAATTCAAAGAGATTCAAGAAATTAGCATTACGGCGGGCAAATTGTTTTCTCCTGATAAAATCAATTTAAAGACAGGAACGCAGGAGTATGTGCTGGATGGATGCATTGATGGACTGAACCTTGAAATGCTTCAGACTGCATTTAATCGGATTATAAAAATAGCCAAAAATACAGAGAGTGATTTTTCGGTAAGTGAGCAAGGGCTTCTGTCTTGTCAACTGCCGGAAGATTTGAAGTTGTTGTATCTCAAAATACTGTGCAATTATGCATACGTCAATAATGCTATTATAGATTCTAACTCATATAATGCAATTACGAAATTTTCGGTTAGAATGGAAATCAAGGGTGAAACAAGATCAGAGCTTCGGATCTATATGAATGATATCGAAAGCAGAGTTAAAACGGGATATCTGCTCCGTGCATTAAAACAAACCACAGAAGACCAGTCTGGATATTGGGATGTGATAAAGTATTGTATGATGCAGGACGCATTATATCTTCATGATTTACAGTTCCAAGGAAAAAACTGGCGTGAGGATGGCTTTATGGGCAGCTTGAAAGACAGCTGTGGGCTGACCGAAAATCAAATGGACACAATGACGCGTGCGGTATCTTTGAACAAGAGAATGCAGATGAAAGATGCCAACATGAAAGAACTGAAGGGCGAATGGAAAAAATTCATTGGTTCTATTAAAGATACGACTGCTTATGTGCCGACAAAGTATTTGTTCTGCTCAGGTTCGGTGTATGGCATAAAATCCTACGATGGCTTCTTGAAAAAAGATGAAACAAGTCAGCGTGCTATCAACGAACAGCGTGAACTGATTCTTCAAGAGCTGATTACGAACAATCAGAAAACTGTAAATGTGCTGATTGGGGATATGAATTATCTCGCAACCAGATTGGAAAAGGCTCTGGAAACGGAAGAAAAAATCCAGCAGGATTATAATAGTATCAAACAACTGTTGAATAGAATAAATGCTGCCATGAATACAGTTCGAGAAGAGGAAAAGCTGCAAAGCTAAAAATTGTGAGGTGCGTTTACAAATGGGGAAAAAGATACCTCATCTGTCGGATGAATCCTTATATGCATTAGGAAAAGCAGGAAAAAGTCAACAAGCACAATTATTTGACTTGTTTGGTGAAAAGCTAGAAATTGAGCAAGGCATCAATGCATTGGAAAAAAAGCAAGTTGATACCTACGCAGATGGAAAAGTACTTCTGGAAGATTTAACAAAGGTGCTGAATGCAATAGAATCCTCTGCATTTGATAAGGGTAAGATTGATGCGATGCAAGATGCTTTTGAAGCCTACTTGAAATCGATGGATGACGGAACCGCTCTCTCAAAATATGATATACGCAAAACGAAGGAAATCCTGACCGAGAACAGTTGGGACAGCTATTATAAAAATATTGATGAATTCGCACAGGAAAAAGGAATTTCGGATGACGAAGACCCATTTCTGTCGATGCTTAGTGAACAGGAGTACAACACTCTTTCGCAATCAATAAATGAAGAGTTTTCTCAAAAGACGAGTATAACCAACAAGGTAGACCTTTCTTTTTTGGCAATTGCGGTCGCTTTGGATGTTGCAAAAGGTTTACTATATCCGATAATTGCGCAGAAGGCTGGATATGGTCAGAGCTTTGATCCGGATCAAAGACTGGCACATAATGACAAAACAATAAAACAAGCGCAAAAAGAAGCAAATGATGCATATCGGGATAAACATGCTGAAAAGCATGGCAAAGGAAAATGGATTGAATTTTTGTACAGAACGGTTCCTTATGATACAACCGTAGGAACTGGCCTAATGGATGATGTTAATCTGCACGGAGGAGCGCATCGGTTATATACATTAGGGCATGACCCGATTTTGGGATGGATATTTGGCACGGCAAATATTCTTACGGATGTTATCACGATTTCTCCTGGAGCAATTGTGGAGGGAGATAAAAAGACTGTACTATCCGAGCTGACAAAAGTAGCGATGATCAGATCCTACAGGGTAGAGCGTGTTCCGAAATTAAAGATTACACAAACACGAGTTTCAATGCCAGTGATGTTTGAAGAAAGCTATCAAGTGGCGCGAGAAGACCCGATGAATTTACCAGCTGCTGTTTTTGCAGAAGGACAGCATTTAAAATCGGATATGAATACAAAAATGGGGCTTCCCGTTCCAGTTCTTGAGGTTTTTGTTCCGGATTTTGCCAGTAAATTATATATGGAACATTATGATGCATTGTGTCTGGCTAGGGATGTGAAAATAATAGGCCAATCTGCCGTGGTATCTGTTTTGTTGGACATTATCATCATCTTAACGCATGGCTTGTATTATAACCCACAAAAAGATGGTTCACGAGATTTGTTTGAAGTAAGAACAAGGAAAATTCTGCTGATAGCAAATACAATCGGGACAAGTAGCAACCTGATTTTTTCTTACATTACGAAAAATGCTGGTGCAGTGGATATAGGTGGACTTTTAGTTACCCTGTCGCATTTGTTCTCAGATACGAGATTCTTTCTCAAAGTAAAAAAGGAGTTTGTGGAAAACAAGATATACGAAAAAATCGAGAAGGAAATTAAAGAGCTTGAAACGATAGAGCAAGAACTATTGGACTACGGAGAATCTCATAGAGATCTGTATACCTGAGCCAAATTAAAAACGAAGTTGCCATAGAGTAAAAAACAACAATAAGCAAAAAAGAATGAGACTGGATTAACATGTACCCCAGTATATTGGGATACCCAGTCTCATTCTTTTTATAAGATGTGTTTTACTTTTTAGGTAAAGGACTTGAGCACTTCTTTCAGTGCTTCACGCTGCTCAGGGGAAAGCTGGGCCAGAAGTTCTAAAAACTCCTGCTGTTCCTCTGGGGTGAGCCTGTTCTCCGGCTCAGAATGATTTTGGCGGTTCATAAAAGATACTTGCTCCTTTCGGCAAATCCTGCGCTGCTATCAGTTCAGCACGAATCTGACGCTTATATTTATAATAGGTATTCCGGGCAAGACCTGTGAGTTTCATGCACTCGGCATCGTCAAGGGTGCCTCCAAAGGTCTTGCAATGGGTGCGGATGATCTGCTTGGCTTCTCTGGCTTTTTTCGTTTCAAATCCAATGCCTTTTTTGCGGCCAATCTGCTTGCCGTTCAACCGGGCGGTCAACAGGCCCTCACGGGTGCGCTGGTGCAGATCGGATACTTCTTTTTCGGATTGTTCAAAGGCCAGTTTGATCTGCTCCTTTGCCAAGGCCATCAGATACTCGTTGATACCCTTCAAGATGAAGTCTACATTCGTCCCTGTCATGGCAATGCTGCCGGACAGGGCTTTTTTGTAGGTCTCGGTGTCGATGTGGTGCTCTTTCAAGAACACCAACCGGATGCCCTTGTGGTAGAGGTCTTCGTACAGAGCAAAACCCTCCTCTGCATTTCTGGACATCCGGGATACTGAGTCGAACACCACTGCATCTCCTGCTTTCAGAACTCGGTAGAGCTTCAGCCACTCCGGGCGAAAGATAGATGTACCAGTGTAGGCTTCCTGCACGATATGGGCAGTCGGGTACTCGGCCTTGATGTTGCGGATTTGGCGGTCAATGCTCTGCTTTGCCGTAGAGATGCGGCAATAGCCATAGATGTTCATGCTTCTCCTTTCTGGCTCAAAGATAACGAGCGACATTTTTAAGACTGTGTTTTGCACCTTAAAATGGCCTGAAAACGGCTGATTTTAATACGAAACAGAATATACGGTATTTTTAATACAGCTTTAGTGGGCATAGGCGGTCATAAAATCAGAAATGGTAGTGCACGGTTTGTGATTGGTGGTGCTCTCGCCATCCAAGGGAGCGTAGTTCCAGTCGGTGTCCTCGTCAATATATCGCCGCCCAGCGTCCGGCAGTTCCAGCGGTTCCGCAAGGATGATGGTGCCCCAGTGGTTGACCATCACAAAGGGCGCAATCTCACAAGGGATACCCCGGCATTCATCGTCATGTCGGACATCGTAGGCATACAGACCATCCGGGACGGTATCTCTCCTGATGCGGATGCTGGTGAACAGCGCAGGCTTTCCGCAAACCGTGATTTCTTCGTAACGTTCGGTCATTGCATTAAAGGTCATAAGGCGTTCCTCCTTAAATTTCAATAATAAAAGCTCTGAATTTCTCTTTGTAGAAATCCATTGCACTCTGCGGCAGGGAAGTCAGATTGCCTTCGTTGTCGCATCCGGCCAGAAATCCCGGCCCGGCAAGAACATCGGCTCCATCCCACAGCGGACGATTGAGCGGCAGGCCAAGCAGCTTGCCTTCATCATTGCAGACCAGTGTGACCGCTGAACCGGTGTCACT
>CAKTGQ010000004.1 GCA_934561555.1 uncultured Faecalibacterium sp.
TTGTTGCTCAAGCGTTGCTTTCCTTCTAAAAATCTGTTATCATTGCACTGACAGATGGTGCAATAGAGTTCAATGAGGTTTTTCACACATTCATTATCTCTCTGTTGTCGCCATTTGTCTTTTCTTTTTTCTACTATTGATTCGCATCTGTGGGATAGGCTCGCCCGGTTTCCAGCGAAGCAACGCATGGATAGCAGGCTGGATCTGTTCCGGGCGATCTACGCAGAATACCGGAAAACCCAGTGCCTCCAGCTGTTGTCTGCGTTTTCTCTGGAGGATACGCATCTGCTTGCCGGGAGCTTTCAGTTCCACAAATGCACACTTGCCGCCGAGCAGCAAAACCAGTCGATCCGGCACACCGTTCATGCTCTGACTGGTGAATTTAAGAGCCTGCCCACCGGCGGCCCTGACTGCTTCCACAAACTGCTTTTCGACTTCATTCTCCCTCATCCGACTTCGCCTCCTCTGCCCGCCAGACACCGATGCGTGGATGCTTCTTTTCCTGGTGTTTCCTTTTCTGGTGCTTCTTCCTGCGCTCTTCCCGAACCACATTGCCGATGGCTTCATTAGCAGTCGGGTCCGGGTGGCTGTGACTGACTTTCCTGTTTGGAGCGCTTTCCTCTTTGTGTTCTGTGATCCAGTGAATGACATCTTCCATACCGTCACCTCACTGATCGATCTGCTTCCACTGCTGCGGCTCCATCGTGGCGACCTGCCAGCCGATGCCCTCCAGTGTTGTGGCACGGTCATAGGAAACAACGTCCTGCGATGCGCGGGTCACCGCATTGGACAGACCGTACAGAGAAAGATCGCCGCCTTCAATGAGGTACTTGAGGATACCTTCCTGTTCCTCGGCATTGATGCCATAACTCTGGGCAGTCAGCTGCACCACATCCTGCACCTTGCCGGTGATCGGTACTACCATAGATTCCTGCAAACGGCCGACCACCTGAGAAAAGTGAGCCTCATCGATGGCAGCCATCGTGGTATCACGCAGCTTCAAAAGAAATGCCTTGTCCTCTGCTTCCATCGTCTCATCCGAATACAGTGCAAAGCTGTCCTCCACCGCTTTCGCCTGCCTGCCCACATGGTGGCGGCGTACACCCATGTCATTGACCACCATGCCGTTGGTGCAAACGAGACGATATACCAGAGGCTGAATGGACACAGCTCCCAGACCAACCTCGGAATTAGAGATCATCACGCCAGCCTGGACGATGTCACCCTTGCGGACTTCCATCTCAAGACGATGGTTGACCACCTTGAGGTATAGACGATTCTCCGTCACCTCACAGGACATGACCTCGTACTGGTCGTTACCTGCAAACAGCGGCAGGACGGATGTGGCGATCTCCATGTTGTCGATACGGCGGTAGCGTTCCGACAGCAGTGCACGGGCTACCTGTCCGGCACCATAATCCATCGAGCGAACCATGTAAGAACTGGGCTTGTCCGCAAACCAGCTGTTCACATTCTCAGCCAGCAGTTCCGGCTTCTGTGTCTGCATCAGGTCATAGTATTTTGCCGGGATACCAAGTGCCGATGCGACCTGGCGGTGGAACAGCGAGGTCGTACCAAAGATCTCCTGCTGATTAGTGGTAAGATGGTTGATCTCAAAGGTGTGTCCATCTTCCCGGAGGCGCATTCCCTGCGCCGGACTGATAAAGTCCTGCTTTGCCTGATTCTGACGGTTCAGCTCAACCAGGACTTCCTGCAAATTCCTCACAATGGTTAGTTATAGTTAATTGCAAAGCAAAAAGAAAAGCAGTCGAATAGCACACACTACGCGACTGCTCGAAAATCATTATTTTATTCTGCCAAACAAGGAACGCTATATTGTTCCCTAATGGGCTTTACAAGCCCGTTATAACATACATGTCAAGTAGCTTCAAGATGTAACTCTCGATTCTTTGAGGATTTTTTCCATTACACCTGATTAATTTTCTCCAAAATCCTCTCCGGTGTAGCTTCCTCTCCGCGGCAGTATTTTAGTAACACTTTCAACATCATATCTTTTTGCTTATCTGTAAAAAGGCTAATTGCTTCGTCAATTTCTTGCTCACTCTTGGCATTCAGGAGCTGCAGTGCTTTTAATTCTAAATTCATTTTCTCAATCCTCCAGCCGTTTAACCTTTCAGATAAGGCTTCAGCTTTTCAATCAGCTCATATACCTTAGTGCTAGGGGCGGAAGCTGCCGGTGTTCTTCCCTGATTGACGGCATCCAGCTTTTTCGCATTTCGGATTGCGATTTCCATGTAAGGCTCTAAAACAATATACATATCTTTTCTGCCTTTTGTATAAGTTCCAAGCCCATACATTGTCAAGCATTCACTAAGCTTCGGCCAGTACTCTTTTCTGTGTATATCAGACTGGAAATAGCTAAAGTGGAGAAGAAACCACAATTCAATGCACTGGTTCGACCAAATTGCATGATACTCTGTTTCTTCTGTGCTGCTTTGTTCACACAGCTCGGCCGTTCGGTTGATATGCTCCTGTGGAAAATCATCTGTGTCATATACGATCCAAACATGCTTATATACATTAGAGCTATGCAATACATGACTTCTTGCTTTATCAAACAAACTCAGTGTATTTTGGCCTTCGCCATAAATATCCAGCTGGATTCTTCCTTTGTACTGCTGGTTAATAATATCCCAAATTGAACTAAAATATTGTGGCTCCGTTGATGTTCCTTCCGTAATAATCAACTGATACTCCGGCTGAATCTTAATGGGCTTATCTCGCCGCTTTTTCATCCAATCCTTATTTAAATCACTTTTCTTATCTGGCTTGAGGCTCATTCCCACTCGCCCCCAGTCAGCATATTACTCAAGTAAGGATCTGCACCATATCTGCCTTCCAGATACTGCTTATCATATGCCGCCGTATTATTAACTCTTTCATTGTCCTCACGGCGAATCTCATAAAGCGAGTAGATTTCACTTTCATGATTATCGTTCTCTGCTGCAAACCAAATCTCATCGCGCCGGAAAACCGTATTGCGCATTGTAGTCACATCATGAGAAGTAAAAATCAACTGTGCTCCGTTTTGATTGAGTTTAGGATTCTTAAACATTGCAATCACATAACGTAACAGCTTTGGATGCAGCTTAGCATCCAGTTCATCAATAATAACCAGTCTTCCCTCGTTCAATGCCAACAGCAAAACAGGTAATACCGCTATTAGCTTCTGAGTGCCATCAGATTCATCCAAAAACTTTAATTCATAATTCTTGCCATTAACAGTTCGCTGCGTATAGAGTTGCTTCTCATTTTCATCGAACCGATAACCCGTCAAATCAATTCCCATATCGTTCAAAGCCCGAACAATACGCACCTTTACTGTTTCATCGTCAGAAATCATCACTGTGCTATCTATAACGGGATTTGCATAATTACGAATCACACAGGATTCAAACCACTTTTGCACTTCTGCAATTATTGAAATATCGTAGTTGATTGCAAGAAAAGACAAATACGGCATTTTAGGATTCACAGACGTATTGATGCTTGCCTTATTGATACTTGCACCTAATGTGATCTCGGAACCCTCTCTTTCAAAGACAGTTCCCGTCTTTCTTCCGCCAATCGAACGCCAATAAAGGGCTTCTGAAGTCACTTCATCATTCTTTAAAGCCAAATAATAACGATATTCGCTCTTTCCCTGGCGAAAATAAATTTGAAATTCTGTAGGCTCATTGCGTGAAATCTCATCAAATAGAAACGGCTCACAGTCTGCCTTCTGCTGAATAACAACGCTTTCTCGAGTCTTTTCCAAGTCGTGAATAGGCTTAACAACTGTGGTAATCAGGCAGGAAAGTGCTTGAAGGAGGTTACTCTTGCCTCCACCGTTTGGTCCGTAGACTACCCCTACCGGTAAAAACTTGCCATTTTTTTCTTCACCTAATAGAGATCCATTGAATTCAGGAATGGCCGCGGCCTGAAAGTCAAAAGTTGTTTCTGCCTTGTAGGACTTAAAGTTCTGGAACGAGAACTGGCATAGCATGGTTAATTCCTCCCTTCGATTCCATTATACAGATATAATGCGTCCATTTCAAGTTTTTATTTCACTTTTCAGAAAAATATTTTTGTATTTAACGCTTATATAGAGTATTCTACAATTTCCAGTCACTCTCGACTTCATCTTTGCAGGCAGACCATCAATCTGTATCCGTACGGTTCAACTCTCACACCAAACAAAAAATTAATATATTTGAGCAGGCTTGAGTAGTCTTGGGAAGTCTTGAGCATTCTTCAGAGCACTCACTTTACTGGACAGTTCTAAGCAGATAGTTTACAATATACTCATTCAGAATGCCATCATTTATTGCAGCCATCACTCATAAAATCATCCGAAACCATATCTGCACATTATACTGTGTTGCTCAGGGCTGCTCTTCTACATCGTTTTTGATCACATTCTATCCATTCTTCCAGCGTCAGTGGCGTGTAATCCGAATACATGCAGAAGCAGTTAATCATCTGGCACGGCACCGGCTGCGCTGTTTCCTGATGGGCACTTTTCCGCATCATGGCTCTGGTCTCTGTGCTGAACCGATCCACCAGCACCTGATCTTCCGACTTGTGGATATGCCCATGCAGCATGTAGGTCAGCGGTGTTCCATCTGCCCCACGCCGAAACTGGCCGTTATAGCAGAATACCGGATAGTGCATCAGCACGATTTTTCGCTTATTGTCATGGATCTCCGCATAGTCCTTGATCCATTCAAACCGGGATGCGTCAAAATCCTTGTCCCTTAAGTACCTCTCATCGTGATTTCCTCGAATCAAGCAGAGCCGTCCCTTCAGCCGACACAGTATTTCGTTGGTTTCCTTTCCGTTTCCAAGAGACAGGTCGCCAAGGATCACCACCTCATCCCGAGCACGGACCTTTTTGTTCCACTTTTCTATCATCATTTCGTTCATCTGCTCCACGGATTTAAAGTCGCGGTTGTCCATTTCCGTCAGCAGATTTTTATGATAAAAGTGGCAGTCTGCTATGTAATATCTCATGCCTGCCTCCAACTATTACAACAGCCCTTGTTTCGCCATAGGCGAAATTTCCGTTTTTGAATTTCGTTTTCATTTCGTTTGAAACGAAATGCCCTAAAAGTCTATTATACGGAGAAAGGCGCACCGTCCGGTACGCCGCATCTCCTGGCTTTTACGCAGCGTTCCCCTGCACTCGTGCGGGTTTAAGGTCTCCGCACCGACCATATGCAGCAGCTCACATGCCGCCAAGAACCTGCTGGAACGCACGATAATTCGTATCATACTGCGTTGGGCAGTACACAGCAAACTCAATGGTTTCAAAACACATCCGGTATTCTTGTACTACCGTTTTCATCGCCTGTGCCACAACCGCCGGCGGGTTGCGGAATGCCCCGCAGCCAAACGCTCCGAAAATTACAACTTCATTCCCTTTTGCCCATGCAATTTCCAGCACTCTGCACATCCGTTTTTCGTGCAAGGCTTGCAGGTCTTCCCTACTGATATGTACGGCGGCATCGCCATCCCCGGCGTTCATTTCGTTGCTGGGACGCTCCCGCAAGTTGGGTGCAGCGCAGGTCAGAACGTTGACCGAATACCACTTTTCTTCCGGCAACAACTGCGGATAATCCGTGTCCGATTTAAAGACTATCACGCCCGGCGTGTAGATGCAGTCATCGTTATACAGCGGGTCACGGGCACGCCGATGGGGTGCGTAAAATTTCTCCCATGCACGCTCTGCTTTCAGGTTTGGATAGAGCGTAGAACAACGGCAGATCGCTTCTTCCTGCGCAGACGAGCCCTTGATCACACCGCCGCCCGGATTGGTGGCCGATGCAAAATTCAGAACGCACACTTTCTTTCCTGCATATACGTAAGGTGCTGCAGCCTCCAGCGTGCGCTTGGGACTTATCACAGTCTGCGCTGGTTTCTGATAAATCCGATGCTCTGGGCCATACCAGTACCGTCCCGTGCCCGTGAAACACTCTTGTGCAGCACTGGAATTCTTGATTGCAGAGATCAGCCGTTCGTTGCTGCGGTATGCAGCTACCAAGAAATCCAATGAGCTGATGGCTCATGCCTATTCTAAATTGTACAACATTCCTTCCACTGGTCTGCGCTTCTTCACCGTGTATGGTCCTGCAGGTCGCCCGGACATGGCTTACTTCGGATTCACCAACAAGCTGGTGAAGGGCGAAACCATCAAGATCTTCAACTACGGCAACTGCAAGCGTGACTTTACTTATGTGGATGACATCGTAGAAGGCGTTGTCCGAGTGATGAAGAAGGCTCCGGACAAGAAGAATGGTGAGGATGGTCTGCCGATTCCGCCGTATGCAGTTTACAACATCGGTAATCAGAACCCGGAGAACCTGCTGGACTTCGTGCAGATTCTGAGTGAGGAGCTGGTTCGGGCAAAGGTTTTGCCGGAAGATTACGACTTTGAGGCGCACAAGGAGCTTGTTCCGATGCAGCCGGGTGATGTGCCTGTGACCTATGCAGATACCAGCGCACTGGAGCGTGACTTCGGATACAAGCCGAGTACCAGCCTGAGAACTGGACTGAGGAACTTTGCTGAGTGGTACGCTGAGTTTTATAAATAAGGAAAAAGACAAATGAAGTGTGTTGAGGTTTATAGGGAATTATATCATCAGGAACCATTTGGTATCGCATTCTGCCCGTACCGTATCAGCCCTCTGGGTGCGCATATCGACCACCAGTATGGAAAAATCAACGGTCTGGCAATCGATAAAGGTATCCACATGGCCTATCATCCGAAACAGAACGGTGTTGTGGAATTGCAATCGCTGAACTTCCCGAAGCGCGCCCAGTTCTTTGTAGGAAATGTGCCCGAAGAAAAGCAGGGTGACTGGGCTGACCATCTGCGCGGTGCAGTAAAGATGCTGGGGGAGAAGTGTCGCTTGAAAGTAGGCTTGTCGGGCGTCATCGAAGGCAGCTTACCGATTGGTGGTTTGTCCTCATCGGCGGCGGTTATCATCTGCTTCTTGTCGGCACTGTGCAAAGTGAATGGCATCCATCTGGAGCCGATGGAAATGATCCTTACAGCAAAGGCAGCAGAAAACCAGTATGTTGGTGTTTCCTGTGGCAAGCTCGACCAGAGCTGTGAAGTTCTTTCCAAGAAGAATTACCTGCTGTACCTCGACACGAAAGATGACAGCTATGAGCTGATTCCTACCAGTGAAAAGATGAAACCTTACAACATGACTCGTCTTTATAACGGTCAGAAAAAGCGGTATTTCTTCTATGCTGGTCGCAAGGATACCGTTAAGGCTTGCATCTATGTGAAAGAACTTGTGCGATTCTTTAAGTATCGAATGATTGATAATGACTTCCCGGGCGTAGGTATCTACAACTGCACGTTTGAACCCGCTTATAACATCGAGCAGATTTGTGAAACTATGCAGGCTGCTACTGGTATGAAGCGTCATATTCCGCTGGTTCCCGGTGGACTGCTGATGACAGCAGCGACGATTCTTGGACCGATTGGCGGAAAAAAGGTTGGCATGGATTTTTCCATCCTGAAATCCGTCAGGTTCTTACCGTAGATGATGTGGACGTTATGGTCGGCACCTCTGGCCTTATGGAACTTGACCGTATACCGGTCCCACTCGAATTCACCGCCAAAAACATCCAGAACTGACCCGGCCATACCTCCAAGGCAGTTTCGGAAGGAGGATGGAACTCCCAACGTAAAGGTTGCACTGGATTCCACATCCGCCCAGACATTAAACGGACAGTCAGAAGCCGCATGGCTTTTCAGCCCCTGCATTGCCCCGACACAGCCGGTCACTGAAAACGGCGATACCGTGATAAAGTTGAGCTGGTAGGAAATATGCCGTGCCTGCACTTCCAACTTCCCATCTATCAGGGTTGTGATCTTGTAGATACGGAACGGCTGAGACTGCATGGTATCGGATGGCTTGGCAAGGATGATATTCCCCTCCTCCAGCATCTCTGCATGGATGCCATCTTGCAGAAGCCGGAAGCGTTGTAAGCGTTGTGCGTCTCACAGTTGAGCAGCACATAGTCCTTGATGCTGTGGATGGTGATTTTCTCCTCACCCACATACAGCTCACCACCCGAATCTCCGTAGACCTTGAAGATGGGCTGTGCCGGGAAAGCAAAAGTTTTTTTGAGCGTTGCTCTACTCTCCAGCCGGATGCTCCTCTGCCCATCCACGCTCCACCGCTGGGGCTTACAGTTGAATGTCAGCTCCATCTCGGCGGCTTTCTGGGCAGTAACATCAAAGGCAAGGGCATCCTTGCAGACTGCCATCCGGAAGAAATCTGGATCATAGGTGTCCTGCAACTTCTGATACCCCACCGGCGACAGAAGCCACGCTTTGACTGCTGCGGTCTTGGCTGGCAGGCCGTTGAAGAAAAAGGCTTTGTATTTGATTGATATTGTCAATATCAGTTGACAGATACCTGCTTGCGCAGGGTGTTCAATTCTTCGGCCAGACTCATTGCGGTTTGCGGCGTATGCGCTCCGCCTCCGATGTCCAAACGTCCCTCTCTGGCGGCCTTGACCCATCCGTACAGCGTATCTACCGGTATCCCCAATTCGGCCGCTGCTTTCGATGATCCTATTTCATTCGATAGCTTTACGGCCTGCACCTTATATTCCGTGTTGTATTTTCGTTGATTCCGAGCCATCTTTTCTTGCCTCCTGTTTGTCCTTTGCTATATATTGGCTCTTTGAGTTCCCTATGTCAACTTTTATTGTACAACACCACTTTTCCTTTTATATTTTTCTGTGCCAGCAGCACCGAACTCCACGCCAGACTCTTGCTTTTCTCCCGGCGGTCGATCCACAGTTCTTTTGTGTACTCGCCGTTCCTGCCTTTCCGTACCTCGTATGAGAATGGCAACCCAGAGTAGGTTTTAAATCTTACCCCGGCATAAGCCAGAACCACACCCCATAAGTTTTCTTCTGTCGGATCGGTCCTCCACCGCTTCATCGCTCTGTATCTCCGCTGCCGCTCTGCTCCGACACTGATTTTTTCTGTGCTTGGATAGTACACACCTTTCTGATATGGCAGGTACGAAGTGACAGAGGCTTTGGAAAGCTGAAGATTGTTTGCGGTTGAGAGGATGGCTTCTTTATAACTCTGTGTTTCTCGATACTCTTCAAAAGTGTCCTGCAACTTCTCCGCCACTCCCGATTCATACATACCGGCTGTGATGAGCAGCTTTCTTCCTTTGATGGGGTTCAAACTCAACTCATCACCGATGGCCTGCAAGGACATCTCAGAATTATAAAGCGCCACAGCAGCATCCATCTGCTCTTTCAGGTTCTTTCCTGCATCGTACTCAGGCTTCAGCCTCTTCCGGCCGCCACCGGGCTTCCGGGGTTTATATGCTCTTTTCTCTCCCACGCTCCTCACCCCACCATCATTACTCATGCAGCTCCAGCGGCAGTCCATCTGAGTCATGGAAGAAAGTCATCTTTTTACCTGTATAATCGTCAACCCGAATCGGCTCACATTCAATCCCAACTTCTGCCAGTTCATTCACTGTCTGCTCCACGCTCTCAACGCAGAACGCAAGGTGACGTAACCCACAGGCCTCCGGTCGGTTCACACGCTTTGGAGGATTTTCCTCAGCAAAAATCTCCAGTTCCGTGTGTTCATTGACACGAAGATCCAGCTTCCAGTCCTTACGCTCCGGGCGATAGTTTTCCCGGATGACAGCAAAGCCCAGCTTGTTCACATAGAAATCCTTTGATGCTTCGTAGTCAGATACGATGATTGCAATATGATGTATTTTTGAAAAATTCATTTTTCTCACGCTCCATTTTTATTCTCATTTTATTTTCGTTATAAACTATACGACAACCTTCAAAAATTACCGTGTGAACTTCTGGAGTTCGGTTTGTCCACACGGTTTGCATATTCATGGTTCTACTGTTTTTTTACAATTCCTTTTTCTTGGAACATACGCCGAGACGAAGAAAAATCGGATAAAGATAGCTTGCGCCAAAAGTTCCGAGTTCCTTTGGCCCATCTACGCTACCCTTTTCCTTCTGAAGTTCTCTTGCCCGATGAAAAGCCTTTATCACAGTTGCCCGTGTCACGCTCTTCTCCTTTCGGTTGAAGTAAATCTCTCCACCTCTCACGGTGTACTTCATCGATAATTCATTTTCTGTTTTAAACGGATAGTCTGCAAATGCCACGATTGCATCCCACAAATAGTTTTCTATATCATCTGACGCCACATTGTCCAGTAGCTTCTTATATGCAACTTTCCTCTTTCTATAGAGTCTTCCGCCCTCCGCATTCAATGTTGGACACGACATCATGTAGATACCTTTTTTATACGGCAAGTATGCATTCACAGAAGCCTTTTTCAGCCCTGTGTTATTCATAATCTGCTTGAGACTGCATCCTTGAGCATACATAGTCTGAATTTTTCGACTCATTTCAGTACTGTAATATCCGGCAGTAATTAGGATTTTTCGGATTTTCAGAGGAGTCATTTGCATAGCATCTGCCATCTCTCTTAATGTCAGAGCGTCTGCTGAGCGTTCTTTCCGATCATCAAAAGGTTCTCCAACGAGGTCAACCACAGTCTTTAGCTGCTCCTTAATTGCCTCATCTCTGTCATAGTCAGGCTTTTTCCTTGGTCGACCACGCTTGGATTTTTCAGCAGTAGCTTGTTTGCTTGGCATTATATCACTTCAACTTCTCGATAATATCGTCAGCACTGACACCCTCGGCCAGCAGCTTCTTCACGAGATTTTCCGCTTCGTTCTTCTTCGCTGCTTCGGTGGCTTTCTGATCAGCGGCGGCTTTCTTAGCTTCCAACTTGGTCAGTTCCTTCTGGGTGGAGTTGAGAGCTACTTTTTTCTCTTTCAGATCAGCTTTCAGTGTGTCGATGTTGGCGGTAATGGAAGTGATTTCAGCAGTCAGAGAAGCGATGAATTCCTGCCTCTCTATAATCTGAGATGCGAAGTCGTTGGTGACTTTCGGTTTGTTCTTGTTACCTTTGGTTCTGGGCATAGTATAATACCTCCGAAAGAATATGTAAGATTTGATGTTAGTATAACATTGTGGGTATCAGATGGCAATACTATCAGCATTCTATTCCTAGAATTCTAAACGCACGTTCCAAATATTTATAAAGGCTTAACTTCTTTTGATAAACCTGTTCAGCTTCGATTCTCTTTGATTTCCAGCCTTTGCACCCTCCTAAATCTCGAAGCCATTCATACAATACATAATCTGGATCTGGCACTGGCAAACTTATAGTATTCCTACTGAATTCATCTTCATCATATTCCTCGTCAAATTCAGTCTGGAGCATTGTTTCGTAGTCTCTTCCGATATACATCACCGTTTGAACAACTTTAAGGTTCTCAAAATTTAACGACAGAAGATAACTAAGAAGTTCACTTTGTTTCCTTTCCTCAACAAACGATTTCAAATCTAAAGACATTAAATCAACTACTCTGTACTCGCCAGTTCTTTCTCTACTTCTTTCATATTCGTTTTTATATTCTTCAACCGCAAGCCTATACACAGTTTTTAGAATTGGTGTACAGCTATGAATTGATATCGCTGACTCTTCCGCAGCCACATAACTATATAGTTTTTTGTTATCCCGTCTTGGCAAAAGTGGATACCAACATCCAACTGGACCATTGTCACTTTCTTCTATACTTCCCCACCACATTACTAATGGTGCTGTATTGGAAATATTATAGTCTGTTGCAACAAGAGAGCCAAATCCAAAGGACGGTGGGGTTGTTAACCCTAAAGGGCGAAATGTCGATTTGTTTAGCTGATTGCAGATTTTGATTCCATATTTCAAAAATGCGTAACCAACTTGCTCCTCTGCATTATACGAGGAAAACATTCCCTTTTCCTGCTGATATGAACTAGTATTGTAATACAGGTAGTTAGCTTTCTGCGTTTCTTTTAGCTTAGTTTCATAAGCAAGTACTTCCTCATCTTCCTTTGCCAGTATGGTAGGCCACACAAAATCAATAGATTCTGCCTTGTGGTTACGTTCATTATAAAACATACGAACGCAGTCAAAATAAACTTCAATATTCTTTTCGTTTGCCAATTTCTTAATTTGGGATTCTCTATACGAATAAGCATTACTATAAACAAAAATATAATAAACAAGAAGCTTGCTATTCTGAGGAAGAAGCTCTATAAGAGCAGACAAATCTGTTCTAGTTCGCCCACCTGTATATAATCCATCATCTATATAGACATATATCTTACTGGATTCCGTAAAGTCTGAACACTGACTATTGAACGACGATCCCAATTTTTCTGATATAATATCATATAAAATTTTCTGACTCGACCCTTGTTCCTGTGGATTTGCAAAAATAACATTATCAAAGGAATCTACTTGGGCACAAATCTTCTTTAAAATTGCATCCAACGCCTCTTCAATTGCTTCACGGTTATAGTACTGTCTGGTTAGCACATGAAGCATTTCCTCCAGAATCACGCTTCGATCCTCTTCATCAAACTGGCCGACCCATTTCAAAACGTGATTATGATCCAATGGTCTGGAAAGCTCACCTTTACGGTAGGAACTAATGATAGTTGAAATCGCACAAGCTAATTCATAATCCGTCATATCATTCAACCATTTCATAAAATCACCTTCGCATTCTTAGCCACATTCTCATGTGTTGCCTGCTGCTCACCACGGAGAGGTGTGCAAAGTTTCGAGCAGCAATGGGAGCCCACGCTCCCACAATTCACGTGGTTTCCTCTATGATATTACATGGAGGTGTAAATCACATGAAGAATAAATTAGACTGGTTCGATGAAAACTGGAATTGAGGTGTACGGCCCACGCGGATGCTGTATGAGATTCTACTCTCCCCTACTTACCGGTGGCCATGGAAAGTGAAAGAGGTATATTCGTTTAAGCGGTGAGCGGAATTTCCAAGGTGTCCACGGTGCGGAACCACTATGGAACGCGAATACCAATGCTTCTGCGACCGATGCGGCCAACGGTTGAACTGGAGTGGGTTTAATGAATGTGAAATGAAGTACATGGGGTGGGATGGGCCAGAAGATGACGAGGACGACTCTAACATCGACTGTAAGCAAGTGGATGACGCCAATCAAAAAGATTCCGCCAAGATAAACCGAAAGCCACGGTTCCCCATGGCTCCAGTATATCACAAGGTCAGAAGAAAAACAGCCTTGTGGAGAAGATTATTTGGGATTCCGCTGGCATTGATGTCTATAACAATAGTATTTTTATAAGTCACATGCACTTATAACTCTCATCTTTACTCTTCGCATATGCTTATTCTCAATCAATTTTTTCCATATCATTCTTCAGGGGGTGCGCTTCCCATGCAGTCAACTCATCAATAAAAGGCTCATAGATATCATTGAGCAAAAATATTTTTTTTCCAAAGTAAAAAGCAACAGCAATTTCCGCAAATGTATTAGCACCAATATAGTTCTTTTGACCCCTTTTTTTATTATTAACTACAAGGATTGCATATGTATTAACATCAGCAATTGCATCAAAATGTTTTTTTGAAACCATCCTTTTGTAAGCATTTATTTCCTCCGGCTTAATACTATCCCAATCATCTTCTTCTGGCAATATTGCATTATAGCCTTTTTGCGTTATGGGAATCGCACATTTCCTCATATCATCCAAAAACTGCATACTTCCCGACACAACAATATTTTTCACAAGCCAACTCACCTTTCTACAAATAAAATTTGTTATTTTCCAGATCCGTCAATAACTTTTTTGTAATCAAATTATTTTCTTCTCCGTAAGGAGGAAGCTGTTTATTTTTTTCTATATAGGAAACAAATTCTTCAACACCAATTATACTTCCTTCAGGAACATAGAGCGGAATATCAACCGGAGGTTCCTTATAATACAATGGAATTTTTCGTTCAACCAATCGACCGATTTCATAGCTAGTTGTCTTTCCAATGTATCCGTTAGGGTTCCAAACATATACAAAATCAGACCGAAATGCACGGTGAAAAACTAGAGTCTGTATATCCACATGCGAATACGTTGGATTATCTGACAACAATATAACAAAGCCATCTTCATTCTTTTGTATCATCGATTTCTTTGGCGAAAGAATTGTATGTCCACTTTTTTCAAAAATATGTATTGCCGATACAATATTATCGTAATACTTTCTAAAACTTCCGATGATACATCCTGTCACTTACATACCCTCCTCTTACAAATTAAATTTCCCTGAATATAGCCAATCCGATCCAATATCATCGACGTTTAATCCTATAGTTTTTAACCGAGAAATAAAGGCCTGTCTTTTTTCAGGCTGATCCGTCAAATCAATATAGTTGATACCAGCCAAATCACTTATGCTACGTTGCTTACCAATACGTACAATAATCGTAGAATTAGGATATAGAGCCATTGCCATGCCCGCTTCCACAAGGACATTTTGCCGTGGCTGCGGTTCATAACCAAAGTTTTCTCCTTCTTCCCAAAATTCTTCTTTCAACTTTGCCTCATCATCTCCTGTAAAAATCACAATAATACCCTTGGAATTTTTCATTCCAGCCTTAATTACTTCCAAGGTTGACGGTGCCCCTTTATTGGTCATTTTAACGGCTCCTTCCCATTCCAGAGGATAAATGTCTAAAGAGCGTAAAAATGCAAATACATTTCGCTTAATGTTAAGGTTGCGCCCGTGTACAACAAATACTGTTTTTTCTTTTTCGGCCATACTAGTTTCCTCCTTCATTTTATGGATGCTTAGGTTTTCAATTTCTTCCGTTACTAGATATATGCGGTTCAAATACAGATTAAAATTTAGCATAGTTATATCACTACGCTTTTTCAACTTACTAATTAATCGAATCAAGCCTGTGTCACCATTCAAATATTTTTCGCATAGTTCCGTGGATATCCATGTTCTCACACTACACAAAAACGTCAACTGCTCATTGCTTGTCACAATCATCTGCAATAACTCAATTGAACATGTCGACGTAAAATAAAACAAGCCAATCTGTTTATACAATTTAATCCAAAAGAAAACATTTGATAGGGGCGTATTAGCAGACAAATAATCATATGTATATATTCCACAGGACAATCCGCTAGGAATTGTTGCATCAAAATAATCCATATATGACCGAATATAGCTTTCTGTAACTAGTGTATTTACCGAATCCTGATCCCTGATGGATATTCCGCGCTTTTGATACGTCGGATTCAACAAATGGTGCGTAATTGCTTGATTTCCCCTATTCTGAATCGCTTCCTGCAAATAAGGAACATTATTTTTTTCTTCGAGTATATTGTATATACGATTTGTGGTTAATATATCATTTGCAATGTATAAAGTAGTATTCTCTCTCTTTGGAACAAACATAATACTACTTTCAGCCAGTACTTGCCATAAGTCATTAAAATAATTTGGAAAAAGCAAGTTTTTTCCCTTATACTGTTCCTGCTTCGAAGTAACCATTTTTGCAAGACTATTATATGTCGTTGCAACGACAAATTTTCCTGTCATAAAAAAGGAATAAAACTCTTCAAATACTGCATACGCATATTTACTCTCAAAAAGAAATGAAGCTGATAATATCAGATCCTTAGGTGAACTCAATAAAATAAAACGTATGTCATTAGTAATAGATCTTTCAACGATTTTATTATAAGTTCCTTGAGTCTCCAGTAGTTCACGATCCAAAAAATGAAGAAAGCAATCCTGAAAATTAAAGTTCATGATGATTTCCCCCATCCACTTAGCGAGCATATTCTACATCTAGTTTTGCTTAAATAACTACAGTCAAGGATTAATTTTCCAGTCATTAATAGGATAAACATCGGTCCTGTCGTCCAAATTGTAACGGTTCGAAAGACACTATTTAGATGCTCCCAGACATGTCGTAAGCAGCGGAAGGTTCCATACCTAAATAGGATAGTACTAGGTTCCGTTACCACTACACCTATTTTCTTATTCTCCAGTGTGAAGCTAACAATATCTTTATCTGGTGGACAAGCGCTTCAATAAACATAATGATTTTATGTATACGCTCCCTTTCCTAACAAGGGTCTTTTAAGTTTAAATTTCTGCTATACAAAAAAGCTCTACCCATACAAAGACCGCCAAATCGACGATCCAAAGATTGGTAGAGCAATTCCACGAGTTGCCCATCTTGACAGTTACATTACTCTAAACTTGATATACAACATCGTGTCAAGATATGGATACACTTTTTATTTTATTATAAGTCTGTGGGGGTTCTTTTGTCCATAACGGTTTACCGACAATGACGTCTGTATCCCGTTTGCCAAGAATGAGCGCTTTATTTATTTGGGAGCTCATACTGTATTAGCATTTCAATATATTCATTTAATTTTTCCCGTTTCCATTTAGGTAAATGTCGATAGCTAAACAAAAGTTTTTCCTCATCAGTCGCAAGTTCGCCCGTTTCAACGTCGAACATGTCTTTCAATGGAACTTCTAGCGCATTACACAGTTTGAATAAAGTATACATTTGTGGCCTTGATCTTTTATGCAGAAGTTCATTTAATGTTGATGGAGAGATTCTGGCTCTTTCTGCCGTATTATATATCGACATTCCTTTAGCATCAATAAGGCGCCTTATTTTTCTTACCAGCTTTTCGCATTCTTCGTCAGGGTTATATAACCGCTGTTTACTATTTTCACTTATTACATCCAAGGTTTTCTCCTATCCTAAGTCAATGACTCGCCATCCATATAATCTAGCGGTAATGCTACATAATCACACTGCGCCAGTTCTTTCAAGGACTTGGCGCTTTTATCTTTCTCAGAGAGGATGTATTCCATCATCGGCCACGGATCAGTTTGCCAGTTGAATTCCGAATCGTACCTCACGGCTTTAGCCGCAGTTCCATAAAAGTCATTATCCACACACCACTGCATCAGAGTATTATCTTCTAGTGTCAGGTAGCCATGCGCAAATCCACGAGGAATCAACATCTGTTTCTGATTTTCAAAAGAGAGGATCGCGCCGTAAGCATATCCAAAAGTATCTCCCGGTCTGATATCCACGGAAACATTGAAGATCGATCCATGCAGACAGGATACCAGCTTTGCTTGGGCGTGCTCCCCTTCCTGAAAATGCAGCCCACGCAGTGTTCCTGCTTTCTTGCTGAATCCTTGGTTTATCTGAACCACATGAAAGTCGATTGACTTGTCCACTGGCACAGAAAGCCAACCCCGGAAGTCCTCAAACTGCTGTGTTTCAATTATTACTGGCTTTACCATTGCTTTCTGTACTCCCTTGGACTGATGCCTTCTACTTTTCGGAACATCCGGCTGAAATAATTCGCATCTCCCATGCCGACCGCAGCGCCGACTTCATCCACAGTCATATCCGTAAATCGGAGTAACTGCTTGGCTCTGGTGATCCGCTTTGAGATCAGATAGTTATTGACCGTTGTTCCGTAAGTCTCCTTGAAGATTTTAGATAGATAGAACTTGTTGATAAAGAACTTCTCTGCCAACTCTTCCAGCATAATTTTCTCTGTAAAGCGTTCGTCCAGATACTCCTTCACGGCTGCAAGTTCCAACCGCTTTCGGCTCACCATCATGCTCTCTGGATGCCAGGACTGCTCCATGAGTAATGTAAGTAAAGTCCCCAACTTCTCATTGATTCGCATATCCCGGATATAATCGGAAGATGAGGCCAAATCATAGATGTCCGTCAGAAGTGTAGTGAACGGTTTAATATCCGCCGGGTGGAACACAGGACGTCCACCTCGCTCTTTATACTTCTCATACACAGCTGGAAGGGATGGTGCGTAGAAGTGGCACCATTGGAGCGACCAGAGATTGTCGGAAGTCGAATGGCTGTACGCTTTCCGGCAGTCGATAAACACGCAGTCGCCTGCTTCCAGTTCATAATTGTCACCTTCGTATTTCAAACTGCCTTTTCCTGATAGAACCACAAAACACAAAAAGGACACAAGGTCTGTTCGTGTCGAAGTATGTGAGTGTGTAGCCTGCAGCGAACCCACTTCTTGCAGATGTAGAAGAGATGTGCGGGCAAATGATGATGGGGTATAAAGGACACGGGAAGACTGGACAGAAGATGACTGTGGATTGAATAGTTCGTCCATCTTCTCGTCCTCCTCTCAGTTTTAGGCCTTATCGCTGATTTCGCCGGACCATCGGGCTTTCCGCTCGCCCTCTGGATTACTTCGGCATCCTGTTCTCTACGCTTTTCCTGTTCCTGTATTTCTCACGATAGGCTTAGGCTAGCAGAGCTTCGTACAAGAAGTCAGTGCCAACAGCCCACACGATTTCTAACATTGCTATGGCGGTGTTGGTAATAATTCTTTTCATCTTAATCTTCATAGGCTTTCCCTCCTGATTATTTGCTGAATCACTCTCAAGATACTTCGTTAAACAACCTATCAACAGTAGACCGATGAACACTAAAACTATGCCTGGAATCCCTGCTCTCCCTAGCTGTGCTAGCCTAAACCTACAGTAAGATAATTGCCTCTTAGCCGTTCATTAAACGTTGCCTGCTGCTCACCTCGTAGCGGTGTGCATTTTCGAGCAGCTACCGTGTAGGATTAGTACACGGCCTTTATTCTTTCTTAGATTGCTCTTGTTTCTTTACTCCCAGCTGAAGCACATTCCCTTGAAACCATTGGCTTGCTCTTTACTGGCTTTCTGATGTCTGCCATCCGATACCACTGTTCATTTATTCTGGTTGATCATCGCACACTCTAAGCCCACCACACTTTTACTTGTACTTAAACAAGCCATCAATTTTTTTATAAATGTAGTATATAATTCCTCCAAAAACTCCACCGATAGTATTAAAAAAATGTCCGAAAATTGAAATGTTCCGAGTTTAAAAAACAATTGCGTAAATTCAATTAACGCTGAGAAAACCAATGTCATTTTTAACGAATACCATACTATTCTTATGGACTTAGATTTCACACCATCACTATCAATTTTCCATAATAGTAACACTGTAAATGGTATAAAAAGCATTAGATTTTCAATATTTTCTGTTGTTAATTCTCCATTTGTGTTGTATATTGTCCAGCCTCCAAAAATATCTGAAAGTGGATTAACCCAGACGCTTCTATTAAATAACGTCCTAAATAAAATCATAGCCGAATAAAGTGCTAGTGCAAATGTTTTTCGGAATGAACACAGCCTAATAAACTGCTCTTTCCAATCGCATATAGCCCTTTTATATCCATGCTCTTTTGCATACAACTCGAAAAACATAAATAATGTTGCAATTAATACCGAAAATCCAAAAGATTGATATAACGCCATTAGGACATTTTTTGTTATACTATTAATTATTTCCAAAGCTTCTCCTTACCAGTAATCACCTGTCACAGTCGTAGTCTTCTCGCATTTATCGATTAATGTTGGCCGCACCCAACTCTCATTATAAAATTTACTAACTGCAGGGTTTTCATCCCATCTTTTTTCCTTTTAGAGACATTCCGGATGATTCATCAATTCGATGTGTTCTGGCACAATAGCGCGATGATTTTCATTTTCTTTGCTATTGATTGGAAACTCCATTGTGTGTAACATTTCATCCTCCTCTGCTCTTATCATGCAACAACAATTCCAATTATTAAATAACAAACAGCGCAAAGTACCGCTACTGTAAGTGCATAAGGAAGCTGTGTTTTCACATGGTCAATATGATCGGATGCAGCTCCCATTGAAGAAAGGATTGTGGTGTCACTTACAGGAGAACAATGATCGCCAAAAACACCACCACCTGCAACGGCTGCAAAACACATTGCAACAAGTGCAGTCACTTCATTACCAGATGCGTTAAATGCCAATGGCAAGGCTATTGGCATACAAATAGCGAAGGTTCCCCAGGAACTACCCGTTGCAAATGCCATAATAGCGGAAACAACAAAAATTACCGCAGGAAGTAATGCCGGGGTCAGGAAAGATTCTGTGCAATTAATAATAAAGTTTGCCGTCCCCATCTCTTTACTAAGACTATTTAATGGATATGCTAAAGCAAGCAAAATAATTGCTGGCATTGCACCTTTAACTCCGGCCATAAATGTATCAGATACCTCTTGTAACGGCATACCTTGAAAGAACAAAGAAATTGACATAAAAATCACAATAAAGACAAGAGCTTCCATAACTTTTGTACTTCCAGTCAAAATAAAAGTACCAAAAGAAATGGCCAATAACATAACAATAGGAAGTAGGAAATTTAGGAACACTCTAGGTTTCACATTATCACTTTGTTTCATTTCAGTCAGTTCTACACTCATCAACGGTACAGCACCATCTTTTATAAGTTTTCCTTCATTTAGTGCTCGTTTTTCCGCTTTTTTCATCGGACCGTATTCTGGGATAACTCCGCAGCAAATAAGCGCAACAAATATAATTGAAAATATCGCATAGAAATTAAACGGCATTGCTTTTACAAACAAATTAAAGGCATCTGTTTGAGTTACTATTGCGCCCACCCCAACTGCCAAGCCGCAAAGATACGCAGACCAACTTGTTACAGGAAGAAAAACAGCAACAGGCGCTGATGTCGAATCACAAATGTAAGCTAACTTTTCACGTGAAATTTTAGCCTTATCACTTAAGCGGCGCATAACTCCACCGACAAACAGAGGACTAAAAGAATCAGAAAAGAAAATCAAACAACCCAACAACCAAGTAACTATCTGTATTGCTTTTCTGCCAAGGTTTTTCTTCTCTACAATTTTTGTAAATCCCTCTATTGCTCCACTCTTTTGAAAATAAGCTGCCATTATGCCTGCCATCATATTGATGACAACCACCCAGATAAAGTCCTCGTTTCCAAGTGATGCTTTTAAGAGATCCGTAAATCCAAATATTCCCTTTCCTGCAAGAAAACACCCCACAATACATGCTGTTGCCAATGACACAATTGTATTTCTTGTAGTAAATGCCAGTATAACTGCAAGTGCGACCGGCACAATAGATATCCATCCCATTGTTTCTAACATTATCCCTTCCTCCTTTATTCTTTTGGTAAAATTAGTTCTTTTCCAAGAAGCAAGTCTGTCTCTTTTAAGCGACCGGCATCTAACCCAGCAGAAGGTGTGAATGTCAATTCGCCAAACAGCACCTTCCCCCCAACAATATATAAATCTACACGAACAAATGGAAAATCTTTTGCTAATTTTTCCGCATAATCAAATGCCAAGTCTATATTATCAGGCTTTGGAATTACTATATTCGGGTGTTCTAGGGCATCTCGCGTAAAAGGCAACATATTCCATTCTCTGTCAAAATAAAAGAACTTTGCACTTTGTCCAATTTCCCTATCAACGCATATCATCACATATTTGCTTTTGCCATTAAGACAGTAGAACTTATAATCTTCTGGAAGTGCACCATCTTCATTTCCAAGATATTTCTCAATCAAAATAAGCGGTTTCACATCTTTATACTGCATCTCAGCATAGCTCAAATAGTACTCTTCCTTCATCCATGTTTTGAACTTTGAAACGGCAGATTTCCTATCAAGTAACCTCTTATCATGGCAGATTATATTGCATCTACAACCGATATTTAGCTTCATCGCGAACTGATTAGGAAGGCTGTCAAAATCCACCTTATCCGGATCATCGTATACAGCAATCAGCGCATTAAGCAACTCCGACATACCTTGTTCCTCGATATATCCTCTAACTTCAAACTTATCTGCACATCTCTTTATTCGCGGGTCATTATAATATGTATGATATTTCAGCCAGAGGATCTTATCGTTTAACGTTATAGGATTATTAGGCTTCCACATTCTTTTAAAATGAAGATAGTAGATAATATATGTATTCAGTTTTGGGGAAATCCTTGTGCTTTGTCTTGCAATTCCTAATATAAACTTTCTCGCCTGTGATTTTATCGACATACTATCTTCTCCTTTTTACACTCTCTTTTACTTTTTTCCACAAGTCTAGTAATTCTCCAAACGATCTAAAATACTCTCTCGTGAACTCTATTGTATTAGGAAATACCAAGGGTGCGATCAGGCTAACAACTACCTGTGATATCAAAGTAGCAAACGCTGCCCCTTCAATGCCATATCGAGGAATCATCATCGAATTTAGTATGACATTTGCAATAGCTCCCATAATAGTAAAATATTTTCCATATTTGTACTTTCTTTCGGAAACAAGCCATATTGCTCTTGATGAACCAATCATTGCAAAACTTGTTGACCAAATCAGTATTTTTAATGCATTGATTGATGGATAATACATCTCACCGTATAGAATGTATATAATTAACCTAGAAAATAGCGTGAAACCTATTCCAACGCAGACACCCATTATTGATATTCCAAGCATTAACTGTCTATATCTTTTTTTATACGCTACAACATCGGTTTCTCTCTTTTTTATAAGAATGGGCGTTGCCGAGTTAATTACCGCATTAGGAATAAATTCCCACATAACTGCAATAGTGCTTGCAGCTGAATAAAAACCAACCGCCTCTTGACTTACAACTTTACCCAGCATAATACGATCAAGTTGTGTATACAACGTAACCGCCAATCCGTTAATTATGAAATGATAGCTATTTGATAAAAGAAATCTACCATCATTCCAAGAAACTGACAGTTTTAATTTTGCCTTATATGCAAAGAAAACGACTATACACACCCCACACACTAACGCTGATATTGATGAAGATAATGCGAACCATTGAACTGCCGCTGCATTTGCCAGCAATGAAACTCTCCAAACAGCCGTAACCGTCAATGCAATCATTGTTGTCAATGTTACATATTTCATTTCCAAACGAGCTTGAAACCAAAAATACAGAACCTCTGTACTTTGAAAGATAATAGCAATAGCTTGCAACACTGTTACAACCTGCAATAATGTATTGCCTGGTTCAATCAAAATAACAATGCTCCATACTGCAAAGAATGAGAGAAGTGAGGCTATAAACCTCATTAAAAGAGCCGTGCCTAAATATGAGGACTCTTTCTGAGGATTGCGTGACATTTCTGCTACTACTACAGAGTCCATTCCCAGCTTTGATACGGTCAAGAAAAAAGAAATGATGGAACTCCCATAATTAATCAATCCATAATTTGATGGTCCAAGATATCTTGCCGAAAGTGATCCAACAACCAACTGAATCACCATCTGGTAGATTCTTTGAAACATCATCCAACTCGTATTACCAACAAATTTTCCCAATAACGTATTTTTCTTACTCGATGAACTACTCAATTGACTCATTTTTTTATCTTCTTCCCCACACGTGCCAATACATATCCGATTACTTTACCCCACTCCGCTACAATATTGTAGTAATAATTCATGTGAGTAAAATCGGCTAATTGTATTTTCCTTATCTGTTCACTTTCCGCGGTATCATATACACGAATAACATCACCAGCAATGCCATTATAAATATTACACTCATGAGGCCTCATTTCCATCCCAAAACTGTGTATTATCTTAAAAGGCATTGCCTTCTGTGTTATCCAATATCTCTTATGTTCCCTGTTTTCTTTTACCCCATACAGGTCCATACACACTTCTGAGTCGGGGAGATTCATCAGATGTCCCATATGTTCTCTCTCAAAAAAGGCATCATATATTACTGCATCATCAGTTATGTCTGCAAAACGATAGTCATCATTGATTTGTGAACTCATCGGAACTTGAAAGCGTGTATTGGCTTCCTTGCAATGCTCACCCACATCACTGAAGCAAGTTGTCAAAGAATCATAGGGGTATACAAAATATTTTTTCTTCTCAATGCAATACTTGATATGATATTTGAGCCATGAAGTTTTCGGCCATCCAGATACATATGTCGGAACATTCGTTGCTTCGACAGGGCAATCCCGATTCTCCAAATACCATTTTTTGAATTCAAACCACTGATTCTTCATCCAGACCTGTCCCCAAGACTGAGCGAACTGCAAAAAGAAAACATCCTTTGAACCAGGCTGCGGCACAAATGGCACATTCGCATCAACATTAATCTTGTGGGAGTATAGTGATATACCTGCTACTTGTTCATTGTCTTTATAGTAATTGACCGCCTGTTTCATGAAGGAATAGTACCCCGGAGCAACTACAATATCATCTTCCAGAACTGCGACAGCGTCAAACTCCTTTAAAAAATCACCACATGACAAAATATGATTTCTTAACCCTTGTCTTTCTGGGAATGTACGCACTCGCATTTCACCATGTGACCATTTAAATGCCCGTGCTTCCTTAGCAACGCTATCATCACCGCAATTATCCAAGCTTACAATTAAGGTAACTTGATCACCATTGTATTCTGCATTCTCTAGAGAACGCAGAAGTCTTAGCATTCCCTGAATACGATTATATCCAATAACAACAATTCCTAAATTATTCATCCTTACCCTCCGTTGAAAGGAACTTCTCGATGTCCGAATAAAGCTCAGCATTCGCTTTCATCCAGTCGATATCTTTTTCCCACCAGCGTATTTCATCCAATCTCGCTATCTGTTCCTCAGAAAAGCGGTATCGAATCAATTTTGCTGGAACCCCACCAACAATGGCGTAGTCAGGCACATCTCTAGTTACAACTGCTCCGGCTAAAATGACAGCTCCATTTCCGATCTTAACTCCATCTATTAGCATTGCCGCTGTTCCAATCCAAACATCATTTCCAATTACTATGTTAAAATCTTTGTCTGCTACACGGTAATCGCTATATTTATCTCTTGTAACGAATGAAACACCGCATGGATGATTCACACGATAAAACGCAGGGTGCATTGATACATAATTAATCGGGTGAGTCCCCTTTATTCTCTTTACATCCGGACCAATGCAACAAAACCGACCCACTTTACACCCAGAAATATCAACTCTATCTCCAATATACGAGCCATATCCCATCTCACAGTTTTCTAAAACAGAATGCTCGCCCAAAGAGTTCCTTCCTTCCAGATGAACATTTTCACCTAGATATGCCGTTATTGAAACCATCTGTTCTTTTCTTTTAAATACTCTATAATAGACTGCTTTGAAACGAGCTTTGCAATTCTTAACAAGTTTCATCACGGCACCTCCATTTTTCACTCTATTTTTTTTACATATCTAGCTGGATTTCCAGCCCATACTTCGTTTGCAGGCACACTCTTCGTTACTACAGAGCCAGCACCTATTACAGCGCCTTCTCCAATTCTTACACCTTTTAAGATGATTGAATTTGCTCCAATAAATACATTATCTTCAACAACGACGGGACTTTTCTTTATATTCTCATTTTTTTGTCTCTCTCTATAATTTACTGGATGAAAGTCATTATCAAAAATCTGAACTCCACCACCGACTAACACATTATTTCCCAACTCAATACCCGATCTACTCACAAAAGTTGCGTGAGATATACCAGTGTTGTCTCCAATTATTATCTTTCCATCTCCAATAGTTTGAAGTACAGTTCTGCCCGTACCCCCCCCCACAGGATTTTTGCGCCAGTTAGAATATATTTTTACATTTTCCCCGATTTCAACAGTTCCATGCCCCTGTAATTCAATCTTACCAATAATTTGCGTACCCTTTCCAACTCGAACTTTCCTATATCGAAGCTGAAAAAAATTCCATAATTTATCGAGCATTTTTCTTTGCCTTCTTTCCCAGCATAATTTTGGACAAAAGACTCACTCTACTTATAAAATAACGATCTGCCAAATATGGAACTAAAACACCTAGCGACATACATACTACAAATGAAACCAGTCTGTAGAACCCCTTATTATTAGGTAACAACATACTTACTACTTTCACAACATATGGATTATGCATAATATAAATCGAAAACGAGTAGTTACCTATTAATTCAACCAGCGACGTTACTTTGCTATTTGATTCAACAAGACAATTTGCTATTACAGCGATTATTACGACACCACACAACCCGAGAATAGCAGACTTAACAACATATTGCATTTGCTCAATATACGGGCTATCATATGCATCTGGTGTTTTGAATACAATTCCAAATATAGCAATTCCAATTAATGCAGCCCATGGTTTCCATTGTTCAATAGGAATCTCTCGCTTCTTTATTTCTCTTCCCATCTTAAAGATGATTAAACTCACACACAGTTTTTTTACAATGTATGCCATGTTACTCACATACAAGAGAATTGGCAGCACCGCAATAAGCCATATAGCCCTTATCCCTAACAACTTTTTACCAATGAAGTACTCCAGAACGAATATTATAAAAAGGACATATATAAACCAATACAGTTCAACATATGAGTTATTAAAAGTAACTAGGCTTTTCAATATTTCCCAAATAGAAAGCTTCACAAATCCCAGATTATTTAGTTTAACTCCTAATCGCGATAAACTGGCAGGGCCGTGGTATACAATCCAAGTTGGTATATACAACAAGCATTCCCAGAAAAGATACGGCACAAGTAACGATGCCGCTTTTGATTTTACAAATGTCTTTCCACCTTCTTTCTGATATCTATCCAAATTCCCCTCGAACAGATACCCGGAAATAAACATAAACACATTTACATCAACGCTGAAACAAATCGAAGTGATAAGTGGAATTTTCCCCCCCCGTTCCAAATACCGCAATTAGCGCATGCTGAAATACAACAAGAAGAATCGCTAGTCCACGCATAATTTGTATATTTTCTTTTTTCCTCATCCTTCTTCTCTCCATTCGTTCTCAGAAAGTTTAAACGAATATTTTAAGATTACTCGATTTAGTCCCGCAAAAAAACAAAAAATAATAAAAATATATGGACGCCCCTCCAAAACTGGTTCAATCATGAATGACAAAAACATTGTGCACACCGTTAACATCATCCAAATTCTTATCTCCAACGTAACGCTTTTTTTCCAGCAAAGTTTCACGGCACTATACACTACGCTCAACGTATAACAAATCATAAGAATCATTGGAATGATTCCTGACACCCTTGCTGTGTCAAGCCAAAGATTATGCGCCTCACTAAACGGCATATTACCAAATGGATACTCCATAAGATTCTCCAAAACGAGTCCCATTCTTTCCCATCGCCCATCATTGGAAACTGTTAAGTTTTGCGAACTCACTCTCTCTCCTAAAGATGAACTTTGAATCATCGATGCAATCTGATCTGAGAAAATCAATAACAAGAAGACACCGACAACCGCACCTAGAACCTTCGATTTTGTAGGTGCCAATATTCCCTTTTTCTTTCCAAAATCACCCGCTGCTAGCACTCCAAGTAAAAACGCCAGTATTAAGAACAGTAAATTTGTTCTAGATGCAGAAACAAGGCAAACGATTACTGCAAGAATTGCAGAGACCTGGAACAGTCTCTTCTTTACCTTATTCTCTACATATCTGGTTGCTGGATATAAGCTGATGACTGAAAAAATGCAGTAACTATTTAAGTTCGTCGGTTGAAATAATGCACCAGACCATATATCAAGAGCATACCTGGACTGCATACTCTTTACAATGCTTTCACTTACCATCAAAGTAAGATATTGACCATAGTTCAAGTACTTATAGACGCAGCAAGCAATTGCGTATAATGTTCCGCCAAGTGAAAGGACAAGCATAATATTCTCAATTTTAGCTGTAAGGTCTTCGTCTTTGTACCTTCGAGCATAAACCATGCCACAATAATAAAAAAGTGGGGGGCCTATCAAATATGTCATGTACCTGAATATCTGAACATCATGATTTCGCTTATAAACCGTGAAATAAATCACAAACGTAGCTATCAGCACTAACCATTGCATCGCTGGCAGTCGGTATAATTTTCCCGAAGGATATATCTGCACAAACAGTATCATCAGGGCAAAAGCAAAGCTCCAGTATACCTGCATATTATAAAATTGTGTTACGATAAGCAGCAATAAGAATAGCATTATTCTATCGCACCTTACTTTTCCAATTTGCATCTATATCCTCCACATTACTTTTTTCTAATTGTCTTTTCAATCTCCTGTTTGGCAATTCTCATGTCTGTAGCAAGTGCTTTCAGAGGCGATGCACCCTTTATATCGTAAGAAACCGCCCAGAATGCTCTTTTTACGCTTCTCGGCCTAAATACCACATCCTCTGTTTTTGCTAAACTAAAAACACTACCTGGAACATTCAACAGAATATTAGTTTCATGAGGAACAGTTTTACATCCCCATGTTTTAATGCTTTTCTTCACATGATTTGCCGTAATACAAAACGGTTTCTGAATATTTTCTAAGCGTTTATTTCCATATAAATCAACATCAAAATCATATTTAGCCAAATCCACCTGGTTCCTTTTCATACATTCCGGTTTCATCTCCATGAATGCATCATACACACTACCAGATTCATCGATTCCCACAAGTCTATACTCTTCACTTACCCCTAAAGATAACGGCACTTGAAGATTATCGTCATCTTTTGCGTAGTGCTGACCTGCTTCTGCAAAATTAGTTGTAAATGAAGTTTGCGGATAAACGAAATATTTATCTTGTGTAATGGTATATTTGATGTGGTATTTCTTGAATGATGTCATTTTCCACTGGCGAACATTATCGGGAAGGCAGGTAATGTCCTCCATTGGTTTTGGCTCCTTATTATACCATTCACGAAACTCTTTCCACTGCTTTGGAAAATAGACCGGAGCCCAAGACATAAGCTGCGCAAAATACACGTCTGAACCGTCATTTAACGGGGTAAACGGTCTGTGTGCTGTTTCGCTATATCTTAAACTATAAAGAGAAGCCCCTACGATTCTTTCATCATCCACATACTTATCAACACATGCTTTTGCAAATCTATAGAATCCAGGAAGAACATAGACATCATCTTCCAGGAAAGCAATGCTTCCATACTTCTGCGTTAGGTCTCCACAAAATAAAAAGTGTTCCCGAAGCCCAAGACGTTTTGGATGAAGGATAACTTCCTTTTCCCCATATCTCCATTCAAAATCATCTGCCAGTTTCTTCATTTCTTCACAGTTATCCGCACGGTCAAGGCTGATAACTAGACGTATATTGTTATCGCCGCAATAATCAGCGGCGTTAAGACAGTTTAACAACCTAATTAAAGGTCTCGGCCGATTGTATCCTACAGCTACCAAAGTTAGCATTATCATTCTCCTCTTCACTTAATGTCCACTAAATACATTCCCCTGTATCCTTCATGGACAGAATCAATTACCACCTGTTGCATATTCGGGTTCCATCTTGGATGGAAATCGCAGCGGAGCGGTCCATGTAGCAAGACTGGCGCATATAACCTGGCAATATCCCTGCTTTGATCTTTATTAATGTTGTAAACAATAAGATGTCTATACTCTGCTTTATCCGGATATGTATCTGTAATCAACAAAGTTCTATCCGCATTATATGTTGGGTGTCCATCCTCATGAGGTGTATGCAGTCCGAGTACAACTGCAGGCGCATCTTCAGAATCTTCAATCGTATAGTAATTGTTTTTTTCATTCAATCTACACCACAGAGTAATGTGACGATCATCCTTCCATGTACAATGAGAAACCATTTCATTGTCAGCCAAAAGATGAATGTCTTTTCCCTCTATGTCTGAAGAAAACAATCTTGAAATCCGCTTTTGGTCAAGTACATAGCGGAATATAAAGATGAACCTGTCACCACTTGGATTAAATTCCAAATGATTAAAATAACAAAAGGTTGCCTCTGCGGGTATTGGGAATTCTTTAGTAAGACTTTCAATGGTAATAATTGTCTTGCTTTTATTTACTTCCAAATCAACTACATCAATATAGGTATTGTTAGAAAAAGTTTTCTGTCCTTTCTGTATATAGCCATACCCTTCTGCATCTACATTTAGCCTCTCAAAGTCAATGCTCAGCCCTATTTTGCCATTATCAGATACGTCATATAAAGGGGAGTCTATTGTTTTCGTTTTGCGAGTTTCCACATCGTAAAATACAGAAATATACTGCTCCTTTTCCGTGTCATAATCGTTCCACGCAATTATATTATCTGAAATGAATCGAAGCATTGCTCCTTGCTGTGAATTCCATGCTAGAGATGCACCGATCACCTCATAGTCATTTGCGGATTTCGCATAACAGATTTGAGCCTGCTCTCCAACCTTTGGCTTACTTTTTCCACGAATCATATGGAACAAATAACGCGATCCATCACTTGAAAAAGGTGTTTTATCATAATACCCGAAGTAGCAGTTCTTACCCTTTGGCGTAATCCTTTCAGCCTTTGTTAAAAAACCAACTTTATAACCTTTAAATTTCCGAATAACACCAAACAAGAAACGTCGCACATAATGGTAACTGTACACAAGGAAATTACGAAACACAGGAGTTTTCTTTAACACTTTATTTACACTGTGAGCCACCCCTTTTAAAGCTAATTTAGTTTCTTTCTTTATCTCATAAATCTTCTTAACATTTTCTGTTCCAACAATCTTCTTCGTAACCTGAAAACAAATCTCTTTGACTAAAAACTTTGCAGAGGAAAACAATGCATCCTGCTTAGGTATATACTTACTTCTAAGACGATAACGCTCCTTAGTTCTGCTCCATATGTGCTTCCAAGACAAACAATCAGATGCTCCTCCTTCTCGCATATAAGAAACAACTGAATCAACAAAAAGAAACTTAACATTCCCATCTGCAAAACAACGCCAGATGAAATCATAATCAGCTATATGTGGAAATGATAAATCAAACGTTCCAATTCGATCATACACGGGTTTCGTCACAAAAACTGCCGGATGTTGCAAAGGCATACCTTTTTTTAATCCAGCTAAAGTAATATCTCTGTGCATTTGACTATAAATAATCATTCCATCTCGCATACGATTAAGGCCACCAGTGATAATCTTTTCTTCTCCTGCACATGAATGATACGATTCTACAATTTTTTCAACAGCATCCACAGCATACCAATCGTCGGAATTAATAATTCCGATAATTTTTCCCTTTGAGAATCCTATTCCCTTATTCATTGCGTCATAGATCCCTTTATCTGGACCTTGATGCAGTCGCAACCTACCTGCATATTGTTCTTCATAAGATTGAATTATTTCAATAGTATTATCCTTTGATCCGCCATCAACGATGATATGCTCCCAGTTTGAATATGTTTGATTAACAACGGACTTAATTGTATCCTCTATCGTGGTGGCACTATTAAAACAAACAGTAATCAAACTTACTAAGACATCTTCACGCATCTATAAACACCACCCTTTTCATTTTCCTCTTATCATTGCATTCCAGATAAACTTGATATTCGTGTTCCAATATCTTTTAAACAATCTTTTTGGATCTTGCATCAGTCTGTACGCCCACTCCAGATTACTCTTTTGCATCCACATTGGAGCACGCTTAATGTTTTCTGCGTAATAGTCAAATCCAGCACCCACACCAATCATTAATCCATCAATTTTACCCTGATGTGCAGCCATCCATTTCTCCTGTTTTGGTGCGCCAAGACCTATCCACACAAAATCAGGCTTTGTTTCATTGATTTGTTCAACCACAGACTTATCTTCTTCTTCTGTTAAAGGACGAAATGGCGGACTATACACACCAACAATCTGAATACCTGGATAATTTTGGTTAAGTTTTTGGTAGAGTATCTTAAGAGTTTCTTCTTTGCTACCATAAAAATAATGGCGATACCCTTTTTCAGCAGAGATTTTAAACACCTCGCCCATCAAGCCAGGCCCCGTCGTCCTCGACATATTCTTATGACCGCGTTTTTGCCCCACTGTGGACAATGGACCACCATCCGGAATAGCCATTAATCCACCATTTTGAACAGCGCAATATGAAGCATCTTCATAACTGGTCACAGTCGTATGTACATTTGAGACGCAAATATAGTCACCTTTTATGTCATCTATATTCTCATCAAGATATTTTAGCAGCCAGTCCATATTGATAGCCGCAATATTGACTCCTAGGATGTTACATGTTGGAATACTAGACTTATCAACTTTTCTTTTATAATCCACCTATATGTCCCTCCTTCCTCGAATCACATCTTTTATCTTCAAAATTCTTCACTTAATCAATCTCTTCCAAACAAATCTCTCGTGTACACTTTTTCTTTCACATCATCCAGGCACTTGTCATAGCGGTTTGCGATGATGGCCTGGCTGCGCTTCTTGAACTCGTCCAAGTCATTTACCACAACGCTACCAAAGAACTTCTCGCCATCTTTCAGCGTCGGCTCGTAGATGATGACAGTTGCACCTTTTGCCTTAATGCGCTTCATGACACCCTGAATAGAACTCTGGCGGAAGTTGTCGCTGTTGCTCTTCATAGTCAGGCGATATACGCCAACCACTGTTTCTTTTTCTTTACTCTCATCCCAGCTGTCATTTGCTTCATAAGCACCAGCAATTTCCAGCACACGATCTGCAATAAAGTCTTTACGGGTTCTATTGCTCTCAACGATTGCTTCAATCAGATTCTCCGGTACGTCGGCATAGTTTGCCAGCAGCTGCTTGGTATCCTTAGGCAGGCAGTACCCGCCGTAGCCGAAGCTGGGATTGTTGTAATGAGTACCGATACGCGGATCAAGGCAGACACCATTGATAATCTGCTGGGTGTTCAGGCCCTTCATCTCTGCATAGGTATCCAATTCATTGAAGTAGCTAACACGCAGAGCCAGATAGGTATTAGCAAACAATTTGACCGCTTCTGCCTCGGTAAAGCCCATGAACAGCGTATCAATGTTTTCCTTGATTGCGCCTTCCTGAAGCAATTCAGCAAAAATATGTGCAGCCTTCACCAGACGGGCGTTTTCTACATCCGTGCCAACGATGATACGGCTCGGATACAGGTTGTCGTACAGAGCCTTACTCTCACGCAGAAATTCCGGGCTAAAAATGATGTTGTCGCAGTGGAACTTCTCACGAACACTTGCTGTATAACCAACCGGGATGGTACTCTTGATAACCATGATGGCTTCCGGGTTATACTCGATGACCAGCTTGATAACCGCTTCAACCGCAGAAGTGTCAAAGAAATTCTTCTTGCTATCGTAATTTGTCGGTGCAGCAATGACTACAAAATCAGCATCACTGTATGCTTCCTTGGCATCCAGAGTTGCGGTCAAATCCAGTTCTTTCTCTGCCAGATACTTTTCAATGTACTCATCCTGAATCGGTGACTTTTTATTGTTAATAAGTTCCACTTTCTCAGGAACGATATCCACAGCCGTTACCTTGTGGTGCTGACTCAGCAGTGTAGCAATGGAAAGACCAACATAACCAGTACCAGCAACAGCAATTTTTAAATCCTTAAACTCTCTCATGATATTTAGCTTCTCCTTTATCTCACAATGCCCCGATACTCCTTCTGCACCTGCTCATAGCTGGGCAGATTTCCGATGTCGAACCGCTTTCCGGGCATTTCCATAGCGTGTACGTCAGTCACGGTACTGAGCCATGCAATAAAACTACCAGGTGCATCCGTACCGCATTTCTTGCTTTCGATTGCTCCCTTTACCCGCCTTGCATCCTCCCGTGTGTAAACATAGAAGGGTGGGCAGCACCAATGGCTCTTGGGCTTGGCGGGCTTTTCCTCCATGGAAAGAATCTTGCTGTTCTCGTCAATCTCCACCACGCCGCACTTCACAAGTTTCTTTTCATCCGGCTCAAAGTAACGCATGATGCAGGATGTTCCCTTATTTCTGGCGTAAGCCACAAATTTTGCCAAAGAGAAGTCCAGCACATTATCACCGGCGATGACCAGCATATCGTCATCAAGCCCCAGCTTTTCAATGGCATACTGCACATCGCATACAGCGCCCAGACGGGTGTCATTGCTGCTGGTTCCATCATCAACGACAACAATATTCTGCGGCTTCTCTGCTGCCCATTTTTCAAAGTGATGGGCAAACTTATGGTTACTGATGACCACATAGGTGTCCACCAATCCAGCCGTATCGATGTCGTCAACCAGCCAGTCCAGAATGGTTTTCTCTCCCACCTTCAGCAGCGGCTTAGGGAAACTTTCAGTCAAAGGATACAGCCGGGTTGCATAGCCCGCTGCCAAAATCAAACATTTCATATCTCAATTACCTCTGTCCCGCACCATCCGCGCTCTCGCACAGATGGAAACTGTACTTGCCTGTCATTTCCGGGAAAGCTGTCAGGTACTTCCGCTCCACCTCTTCCCGAATGGCATCTGCCTTGCTGGGATCAATCAGCGCCATGCAACATCCCTTGAAACCAGCACCGCTGAAACGGCCACCATAGATACCGCTGGTTTCCCGCATGATTTCATAAAGCTTAATTTGTTCCGGTGCGCCGGATTCCCAGTTGTGGATGCTGCTCCAGCCGGACTCAAAGGACAGCCGACCATACTCCTCCAGATCACCACGCCGCCACGCTTCCGCACCGGCTTCCACACGCTTAAACTCCGTATACCAATGCTCGCAGCGTCTTGCCCACTGCACCGGCAATCTATCCTTGTATGCCTGATAGATTTCAAAGCTCACATTTCTTGCGTTAGCATCATTAAACTTGCCATAATCCAATCCGGCAAATGCCTGCAACGCATACACGCCAGATCGCAGTTCATCCACTCGCATATTGAACTTGGAGCCAGCCAAACTATGTTCCAAACCGCTGAAGAAAACTGCAATCTGATAGGGCTTCATAGCAGGGTTGGTGGGAATCAATTCATAGTGGTTGTCCTTGCAGTCCAAATAGAGCAGATGGTCTTTCTTGCTCAAGACCTCACAGCTCTGATCCAGCGTTCCAACATTCACGCCCACATAGTTTTTCTCGGCATCAAACGCAGTATCAATCAATTCCTGCGGCTCCAGATGAATTCCATTTACCTCGCACAGTGCCTCCAGAAATGCCAAAATGACCGCAGCAGATGAGGATAAGCCGCCAATGGGCAGAGAGCCTTCAATCACACCACTCAATCCAGTCGTCAGCGGATAGCGATTCTCCAGCGCCCAAGTTGCACCTCGCAGATAATCTGCCCAGTCACCAGTCTTTTCGCCAATTTCCCGGATGTGCCACTGAGCTCGCTTGGGGAACTGGAGGCTGGACATCTCAACCACGCCGTTATGCTTCGGCTTATAGGCAATATGGATACCCTTGTTAATGGCAAATCCGGTGATTTTGCCTAAATTATGGTCGCTGTGCGCTCCAATGGGGCAAATGCGATAAGGTGAAAAGCTGATGCCGCTCGGATCTTTGCCATAAATTGCAGAAAATTTTTCTTCACAAAGCATATCGGTTATCTCATTTCTTTCGTTATTTTCCGCGCATGATTATTTATAAAACTCAGCGTACCACTCAGCGAAGTTCATCAAACCGGTCCGCAAGCTGGTAGAGGGCTTATATCCGAAGTCACGCTCCAGCGCACTGGTATCTGCATAGGTCACAGGTACGTCACCCGGCTGCATTGGAACCAGTTTCTTGTGTGCTTCAAAGTCGTAATCTTCCGGCAACACCTTTGCGCGAACCAACTCCTCGGAAAGAATCTGCACGAAGTCCAGCAGGTTCTCAGGATTCTGATTACCGATGTTGTAAACTGCATACGGTGGAATCGGCAGACCATCTTCACCGTTCTTCTTGTCCGGTGCTTTCTTCATCACGCGGACAACGCCCTCAACGATGTCACCCACATAAGTAAAGTCACGCTTGCAGTTGCCATAGTTGAAGATCTTGATTGTTTCGCCCTTCACCAGCTTGTTGGTGAAGCCGAAGTAAGCCATATCGGGACGACCTGCAGGACCGTACACGGTAAAGAAACGCAGGCCAGTGGACGGGATGTTGTACAGCTTAGAGTAGGCGTGTGCCATTAACTCATTAGATTTCTTAGTGGCTGCATAAAGGGAAACTGGGTTGTCAACCTTATCATCCGTGCTGTACGGAACCTTTTTATTAGAACCGTAGACAGATGAGGAAGAGGCATAAACCAAATGCTCCAGACTCTCGCAATGACGGCAGGCTTCGAGGATATTAAAGAAGCCGACCAAGTTAGATTCCACATAAGCATCCGGGTTGGTGATGGAGTAACGCACACCAGCCTGTGCTGCAAGGTTGACGACCACAGACGGCTTGTACTTCTCGAACAGCTCAATAATCAGCGCCTTGTCAGCGATGTTGCCTTTGACAAAAGTAAATGTGGGATACTTGGCCAGCTCTTTCAGGCGGAACTCTTTCAATGCCACATCATAGTAGGCATTCATGTTATCGATGCCGATAACCGTAGCAGAAGGAGCCTCCTGATAGATTCTCTTCACAAGATTGGAACCTATAAAGCCCGCTGCACCGGTGACTAAAATCGTTTTATTATCTAAAGTAACTGTACTCATATGTATTCCTCCGTAATTTTTGATTTCCTAATCTATGTACACATCTGTTCTTCGCAGATAGTATTTCTTTTTCCTCTTGCCGCTCACACGGCCTTTTTCCCGACTCATCTTTATCAAGACAGGTTCACTCAACAAAATCAGTTGTACCCTTCACTACTTTTCACCGGCGCAAATTTATCCGTCATGCTCTCCATTCTCTACGTCAAAGTGTATTATTGTGGTTTATTAAAACCACCACTGAATCTTTCATGTAGACCTGTCATGGTCTACTTCATCAGTTCTCATTCAACTGAAACTATATAGCAGACACCTTCACACCAACTCATCTTGTTGAAATCGCACAAATTCATACTCACTCTTTGTTGCAACATGAACAGCAATTTGCCGTCATTATCAAAGTGCTGGGGCTTATCGTCATAACCCTTCCGACTACTTCTCCACTTCCCCAAAGTGCTGACCTTTATTGTCATATCCCTATCAGCCAGCAACCGTATCTCCGTCAGGACGGGTCTACTACATAAAATCAGTTATATTTTCTGTGCTTTTCACTCCACCGTAGACCATCATGCCGCCACTGAAAGTTTGAGGTAGACATTTCTAAAGTAACTGCGCTCATATGTATTCCTCCGCTTCCTGATTTTCAAAATACTATATGTAAGAAAGATATAGATTTCTTTACTCCCCATGCCCCAGCAGGCACACCTTGAAGGTCTTAAAAATAATCTTCCAATCTACCCAGAAGCTGCGCTCCTTGACATACTTCACATCCAGATCCATCCACTCCTCAAAGGAGAGGTCGTTGCGGTGCGGAGCGATCTGCCAGTAGCAACTCAGGCCGGGGGTTACATACAGACGCTGCTTTTCGTAGTCGCCGTACTGCTCCACCTCGCGGGGAAGCGCCGGGCGGGGACCAACGATGCTCATATCACCCTTCAGGATGTTCCACAGCTGCGGCAGTTCATCGAGGCTGGTCTTGCGGATAAACTTGCCCACACGGGTAATGCGTGGATCCTCCTTGATCTTGAACACGGGGCCGTCCATCTCGTTCTGCTCCAGCAGATCGTCCAATTTTGCCTCTGCGTTGGGGCACATGGAGCGGAACTTATAGAACTTGAAAGGTTTTCCGTTGCGGCCGATGCGCTCCTGACTAAAGATAGGACCCGCAGATGGGTCATCCACAACAATTGCGATAGCCGTAGCCAGCATGACCGGCGACAGCACCACCAATGCCAGCGACGACAAGATCACGTCCTGCGTCCGACGCCCGATCCAGTACAGCCGATGTTCCCGCAAATTTTCTTTTCGGTCAACTTCAACTTTCTTATCGATTCCAACTGTATTTGTAGCCATTTTTTCTCCTCACTTAAATTCACGTTTGTTTGTAAATCTCTTGTATCAACCCGCTTTTGCCGTAACAGTTTTGGCTCGTACCGCCTGCTCAGACAGTTGCTTCAGATTGCTTTTCTCCCACCTCATCCCGATGGTATCTAGCTTTGCAATACGTTCCTCTGTCAGAACAGCGCAGCTTTTTTCAGGGTTATGGCGGGTATAGCGCTGCCGCTTGACCCAATTCCCGAGGTTGTAGCCGTCCGGTGAAACATAATCGGCGGGGACGTTCAGGTCGCCGTGGGCATCAAAGTAGCGCTTTGCTTCCTGATACCCATCGTTCCACTGGCGGTCATTGCGGTTGCCCCAGTACATTCCGATACGGTTGAGCCGTTCGACCTGTTCATCCGTCAGCTTTCCTTTCGGGTACGCCCATTGCTGGCTTGCGACCCACTGTCCCAGCCGTTCACCAGCCGCTGTCACATAGGAACGTGAGATATTCAGGTTCCCGTTTTCCTCGTAATAGGCCGCAGCCAGCGCATAAGCCTTTTCCCACTTGGCATCAAAAATGCTCCACACCATGTCGATCTCATCAAGCTGTGCGATGCGTTCTTCCTTCAAGCGGCCATTAAGCTTTTGCTGCCGGGTCTTGATGATCCACTGTCCCAAGGGATAGCCATCCGGGTCGGTATATTTGCCAGGCACCATCAGGTTTCCGTAGGTGTCATGGTATTTCTTGGCAACCTCAAAACCGTGCTGCCACGCGATTTCCTTCCGGTTGCCCCAGACCATGCCGATGCTGTCCAGCCGTGCGATCTGCTGCTCGGTCAGGTTGCCTTGAATCTGTCCTTCGCGCACCCGGCGCTGCGTGACCAGCCACACGCCGAGGCTCAGACCTCCGGGCGTGGTATACAGTTTCGGGACGTTCAGGTTTCCGTGTTCCGCATAGTAGATGCTCGCCTCAGAGAAGTAGTGTTCCCAGCTGGACGAAAGGCTTGCTTGTAGCTGCTCGAAAAGCACCCGGCAGTCATGCACCTGCTCGATGACCTCAAACCGTTCGGTGACGATCTTATCGCCCTCGCCGTTGGCATAGAGCCGGTGAACGGCCTCCTGCATCTCGTTTTGCAGGCTGGAAATGCTGGTCAGCCCCTCAAAGTTGTTGACCACATCCAGAATCAGCGGGGCTGCGGTATCTCCGGCGGTCAGCGCGCGACCGATTTGCTGCTTGTAAATGATGGGCGAAATCGTAGGCCGGAACAGGATCACGCCGGAAATGCCCTCTACATGGACACCCTCGTTGAGCATATCGATGCAGAACAGCAGCTTCAGCCGGTTGCTCGTATCCGTCTTGAAGTCCGCAAAGGCCTTGTCGGTATTCGGGTCATCCGAGTAAGCCTGATACACCACAACATTCGGGTTGACCCCTGCAAACCACTCCGGCACATGGGACACCATTTCGTCCATGTGCACCTTGTTGGCACAGAACACAATGTACTTGCCCGATTTATTTGTGATATGATGGGCAAAAACCTTGTCCAGACCGTCCGCCTGTTCCAGTGCGCGGCGCAGGGCGTCCAGATATTTCTGGTTCACATCCTGAATGCCCGGCGCCCGCAGGTTGTCCACCCGCGCCTGATACTTTGCAAGCGTTTTCTGGTACTGATAAACCGTGGTCACATATTTCGGAGCAGGCAAAATGCCCCTGACGACTGCTTCGCCAAGGGTCATGTCGCTCGCAATACGGCTATCGAAAAGCTCTTCGGCCATATCGCGGTTATTATCCAGATAGCGGATGTTTGTTGCCGTCAGCCCCAGAAGTTTTGCGTCCGGGCATAACTTTAATAAAGCCACTGTGCTTTCGCCCCAACATTCCGCACCGGCACGGTGGAACTCATCGAGTATCATATAGGCGGGCTTCTGCGCCGCTATTTCGTCCAGCTGTGCCTGCGTACAGCACATCAGCTTGGCGTAGGTATAAAAGTGAACATTTGCCAACGGAAAATCCGGGTCGTTCCTTTTCAAGCTCTCCAGCTGGGTCTTAAAGATATATTCACTGGGAGAAAGCCAAATTATGACCTTCTCCGGGTTGTCCTCGATCAGCTTGAACGCGATGTAGCTCTTTCCGGTGCCGGTCGGATGAACAATAGCAGCTTTGCCGTACTGCTCCATCATCCGAATCGCTGCATGATACGCTTTCTCGTTGTGCTCAAACAGCTGCAATGCCACTCTGCTCACCCCTTCCCGCAATAAAGGGGTATCCTTCACAGTGAAAATGGAGGATACCGGTTTTAAATAAGATTGTCTGAATTCTCTTATTATTTTATCATGGATATATCTGGGATTCAATAGAAATCTTTACAAATGTATCCCACCTGATCTTAGAAAAAAACTCGTAGAAGCCAAAACTTTTTTGCAGATTGCCCAGTTTCGTATGAAAAATCCGGCTAAAAACGATGGTGGACAAAATAAGTGGTCAGATGGGTGTCCAAGACGCAGGAGGAAACAGAAATGGCACGACGGGGCGAAAACATACATAAACGCAAGGATGGCCGGTGGGAAGGCCGATACATCAAGGCACGCACGCCGGAAGGAAAAATCCAGTGGGGCTACGTCTACGGTATGGCCTATGCAGAGGTCAAGCAGGTGTTGATCCAGAAAAAAGTGGAAGCGGGCTTCTACAACCTGAAAAGAACCGACCTGACCTTTGAAGCACTGGCCGAGGTGTGGCTGCATTCCCAACGGAATGCCGTAAAAGAATCCACCTATGCGCATTATTCGTACACATTGCACAAGTATCTTCTCCCCGTTTTGAGCAAAGTGCCTGTTGCGTCCCTTGAGGAAAGTTTTCTGGAACAGGCCATGCAGCAGATCATTGCGCCCACGGATGCCGCACACAAGCCACTGGGGAACTCCTCTGCCCGGGAATGTCTCTCGATGCTGCGCCGTATCTGCAAGTATGCCGCGCACTCACGCCTGATCCGCCCGATGGAGTTAGAAGTGGCACTGCCAAAAGTCATTGATAAAACACCCGTGCCTCTCACCCCGGCGGAACAGCAGCGACTTTATCAATCTGTACAGGAGAACCCCGCACCCCGTAAAATTGGCTTACTATTGGGGCTTGAATTAGGTCTGCGTATTGGCGAGATTTGCGGCTTACAATGGGGTGATTTTGACTTGAAACTCGGCACACTGAAAATCAACCGGACGGTTTGTCGAATTTCCTGCGGAAACGGTCACACAAAGGTGGTCGTTCAAACGCCAAAAACCCGAACCTCCCGCCGGGAAATTCCAATCCCAAAACAGCTATTGTTGATGCTGAAAAAACTGCGCGGAAATACCAGTAATTCTACATGGTTTCTATCTGGTAATAAATCCAAACCCACAGAACCCCGCTGCTACCGGAAAAGCATTAAGGCCTACCTGAAACAGGCAAATGTCCGGCAAGTACGCCCGCACGCACTGCGTCATACCTTTGCAACGACCTGTTTGCAAGCAGGATGCGATGTAAAGACCCTCAGCGAATTGTTAGGACACGCCAACGCCAACATCACCTTGCAGCGCTATGTACACTCTGATCTAACCCGAAAGCGTCGGGAGATGAACCGGATATTCTCCCATCAGGTGTCCATGAGGGGCAGAAAAGCATTGAATCTGCTGGAATAACGCCAGATTTTGTCCATGGCCCTCCATTTTCACTGTGGAGGATACTTTTTTATTCTTCAGGTATTGTTTTTACAACGCAAAAAAAGGCCCCCGCCCATCACATTTCTGTGAAAGGCAGAGGCCTTTTGCCGCTAGGTTTCCATTCAGTCTGGAGAAATTGTTCTCACTGTTTGTCTATCCTACTTCTTGCGTTGCCACCATTCGGCAAAGATCCACAAAAAATAAAAACACCCTTCCCCTCACGGAAACCCGCAAAAGGAAGGGTGTTGAACTCATTATCCTGTTGTCGTGCCGATCACAGCATGTTCGTACCAGCAAAGCCGGTACCAGCTGTTACTCAGCACGGCACCTCAAGCACTTCTGAGCGTAGAGCTGTGATTAGCAGTTCTCAGCGAAGTACTTAATGGTACGGACCATCTGAGAGGTGTAGGAGTTCTCGTTGTCGTACCAAGACACGACCTGAACCTGATAGGTGTCGTCGTCGATCTTAGCGACCATGGTCTGGGTAGCGTCGAACAGAGAGCCGTAACGCATACCGATAACGTCGGAAGAAACGATCTGATCCTCGTTGTAGCCGAAGGACTCAGAAGCAGCAGCCTTCATGGCAGCGTTGATAGCTTCCTTGGTGACATCCTTGCCCTTGACAACGGCAACCAGCAGGGTGGTAGAACCGGTGGGAACGGGCACACGCTGAGCAGAGCCGATCAGCTTGCCGTTCAGCTCGGGGATGACCAGGCCGATAGCCTTAGCAGCACCGGTGGTGTTGGGGACGATGTTCTGTGCGCCAGCACGAGCACGGCGCAGATCGCCCTTGCGCTGAGGACCATCCAGGATCATCTGGTCGCCGGTGTAAGCATGAACAGTGGTCATGATGCCGGAAACGATGGGGTAGGTCTTGTTCAGGGTGTCGGCCATGGGAGCCAGGCAGTTGGTGGTGCAGGAAGCAGCGGAGATGACCTGATCCTCAGCGGTCAGGGTCTTCTCGTTGACAGAGTAGACGATGGTCTTCAGGTCGTTGCCTGCGGGAGCAGAGATAACGACCTTCTTTGCGCCAGCCTGGATGTGAGCCATGCTCTTCTCCTTGCTGGTGTAGAAGCCGGTGCACTCCAGAACGACGTCAACGTTCAGCTCGCCCCAAGGAGCATCCTTTGCGTCCTTAACGGCGTAGATCTTGATCTCCTTGCCGTCAACAATGATGGAATCCTCGGTGGACTCGACAGTGTGCTTGCCCTCGCCGATCTTGCCGCAGAAAGAGCCCTGAGCAGTATCGTACTTCAGCAGGTGAGCCAGCATCTTGGGGCTGGTCAGGTCGTTGATTGCGACGACCTCGTAACCCTCAGCATCAAACATCTGACGGAAAGCCAGACGGCCAATACGACCGAAACCATTGATAGCAACTCTAACAGCCATTGTAATAGTACCTCCTAATTATTTTACCCATAATCGGATAAATCACGGTATCTTTATTGTAGACCAAAACTGGCAAACTTTCAAGTATCTGCTAAAAAATTAACAACACAATTTCATCTTTTTTTACTTTTGTACGATTTTATGCACCCCGCCACAAAGCTTTTGTTCAATTACACCAAGGGTGCGCAGCCGTTTTTGTCAGTTATTTCCAGCTTTTCCCTGCCCAATACAGGCAAGCCCCATACCGCCGATGCAGCACAGTGCAAGACCGGAAAGCAGTTCCGGCAACACCGCCGCCATGCCGCCGCCAAAGCCTGCTGCCAACAGCAGGAGTACCCGGGGCAGCTCCCAGCACAGACACAGACAAAAGGCTGCAAGCGCCGCTGCGTGCAGGGTGCGCCCGTTTTCCGGCCGGGGCAGATACAGTGTGCGCGCCAGCGCCGCCAGAAACAGCAGCGCCGCCATCTCCTGCCAGACCGCTGCTGTGGGCTGTACCCTGTGCCAGCTGGAGCTGTTCTCCATAAAGCGCATCAGCACGTTCCAATAGAACAGTGCACTGCCCGCAATGGCCAGCGGTAGACCGCCGCCGGGCGTTTTCCAGCCGTCCCGGCGTAGCCAGCTGCGCCCGAGATTGCTCAGCCACACGGCACAGGCTACCTCCAGCAGAATGCGCACAAAGTTGCTTACCGTACCGGCGGCGAACACAAACTGTGCTGCACCGGCAGCCAGTATACACACCGCCCCGGCAAAGGCCAGCACGCCTGCCGCCGGGCGGCGGCTGCGCAGCGGCGTCTCAGGCAGCGGGCGGCTGCGCCCGGCCAGCACTGCGGCCAGCACCACAGCGCCCAAGGCAAGATACCGCCACCATACCGCGCCTGCGGTGCACAGACCGGTGGCGGCGTCCGTAGCAAAGGCAAGGTCTGCACCGCGGCCAAGGCCAAGCAGTACGCAGAGCAGGACAACAACGAACTCTAACGATTCCATTAACGCTCCTCGATGGGCTTATATTTCTGGCGCACGCCCAGATACTTGTAGGCCGGGCGGATGATCCGGTTGGCAAAGATCACTTCTTCCACCCGGTGTGCGCACCAGCCCGGCACACGGGCGATGGCAAACAGCGGGGTGTACAGATCCTCCGAGATGCCCAGCATGTTATAGATCAGGCCGCTGAACAGGTCCACGTTGGCACACACCGGCTTGGAGCTGCCCTTTTCCTCGGCAAAGATGCCGGGCGCCAGCCGCTCGATGCTGCACAGCATGTTGTACTCTTCCTCAAAGCCTTTTTCATAGGCCAGATGCTTTGCGCGCTGCTTCAGGATGAGCTCACGGGGGTCGCTGATGGTATACACCGCATGACCCATGCCGTAGATCAGGCCGGAGCCGTCGCCCGCCTGCTTGCGCAGGATGCGGCGCAGATACTCGCGCACCTCATCGTCATCCTCCGGGTTCTCGACATGCTTGAGGATATCCTGCAGCTGGCGGTTGACCATCAGGTTTGCACCGCCGTGCTTGGGGCCCTTCAACGCACCGATGGCCGCAGAGATAGCCGAGTAGGTGTCCGTACCGGAGGAGGACAGCACGCGGGTGGTAAAGGTGGAGCAGTTGCCGCCGCCGTGGTCTGCGTGCACCAGCAGGCACATATCCAGCAGCTTTGCCTCCTCGTGGGTGAACTTCTGATCCGGGCGGTAGGTGCTGAGGATGTGCTCTGCCGTGCTCTGGCCGGGCTTGGGCAGGTGGAAGAACATACTCTGCTTATCGTAGTAGCGGCGCTTCATCTGGTAAGCGTTCACCATCATGGTGGGCATACTGGCGATCAGGTTGATGCTCTGGTTCAGGATGTTCTCAAGGCTCAGATCCTCGGCGCGGTCGTCGTAGGAGTACAGGCCCAGCACACAGCGCTGCATCTTGTTCATGATATTGGGCGAGGGGGCGTTCATGGTGTCCATGAAGCCGTCCGGCAGGGCGCGGGACTCTGCCAGAATCTCGCAGAAATCGTCCAGCTGCTCCCGGGTGGGCAGACTGCCGAACAACAGCAGCCAGATCACTTCCTCAAACACGAAGCGGTCGTTGCGGTAAGCCTCGTCCACGATCTCGTTGATGTTGACGCCCCGGTAGATCAGCTTGCCGGGGGTGGGGATCACATGACCCTCCTGATCCTTTTTGTAGCCCACAACGTCACAGACGTTGGTCAGGCCGGCCAGCACGCCGGTGCCATCCGGGTTGCGCAGGCCGCGCTTGACCCCCAGCCGCTCGCTGGTCTCCGGGTCGATGTAGTTGTTTGCGATGTACTCCTCGCACAGGGTACGCATGGTCGTCGGGTCCAGCGTTGCCACTTCTGCGTGTGCAAAGTTCATAGGAGTGCTCCTTTCCGTCTCTTACTTTTTATACTTTCCGATCCCGTCCATCCTACTCTCTGATGGACATACTTTTATAATATCGCTTTTGTGAAGTAAATTCAAGCGCTAAGTGTGCACTTCTCACCGCAAAGCGCAAAAATGCCGGTTTTCCTCTGCGCATTTCCCGCCGGTTTGCACGCTGCCGGGCGTATGATGTACCCAAAGCTTGCGTTCCGGGAGGAGGTCTAGTATGAAACGTTCCTTTTTGCTGCTGTGCGCCGTTCTGCTGGTGCTGGGCTGCGCACTGCCGTGTGCCGCCTACCGTCTTGCCCGCATGACCCTTGCGCAGAGTGCTGCCTCGTCCGCAGCAGAAGCTTCCTCTGCCACTGCGGAGAAAAGCAGCGAGCAAGCCTCCTCCCCCGCTGACACGACCGCCACCGTCTGCTTTACGGATCAGAGCACCGGGCAGACGGTGGAGCTGCCGCTGCGGGAATATCTCATCGGAGCCGTTGCCGCCGAGATGCCGGTCAGCTGGCCGGACGAAGCGCTGAAGGCGCAGGCGGTGGCGGCGCACAGCTATGCCCTTTACCGCCGGGATCACAGCACCGAGGAAAACGGCGCATGGTTCACCGCAGACCCCGCCCGGCGGCAGGGCTGTCTGACCGATGCAGTGCTGCACAGCTACTGGGGCACCGCTTACGCAGCCAACTACGCCCGGCTTTCCGCGCTGGTGGATGCAGTACAGACACAGGTGCTGTATTATGGGGACGCCCCCGCCGGGACAAGCTACTTTGCCATGTCCAATGGCCGCACCGAGGCCAGCGAGAACGTCTGGGGCACTGCCCTGCCCTATCTTGTACCGGTGGACAGCAGCACCGACACCGCCGCCGACAACTATGAATACACACTGAACCTTTCCGCTGCCCAATTACAACAGCTGCTGGCGGAGCGGCTGGGCATCGCCGCTGACCTCTCTCAACAGGCGCAGTGGTTCGGCACACCGGTGCTCACCCCTTCCGGCTATGTGGACAGCCTGCCGGTCTGCGGGCAGACGGTACAGGGCACCGCCCTGCGCAAGGCGCTGGGGCTGCGCAGCGCCTGCTTTACGGTGGTCTGCCAGAGCGGAACCTTCTCCTTTACCACAAGGGGCTACGGACACGGCGTAGGCATGAGCCAGTGGGGTGCAAAGGCGCTGGCAGAGCAGGGCGCAGACTACCGCGCCATCCTGGCGCACTATTACCCCGACACGGAACTGCGGGGGTAATAGCGGCAGAACAAAGACGATTTTGAATAACCTGCGGGTGGTTCGGAACTACTTTTTTCACAGAAAAATTCCTAAGTTACGCAAATGGAGCCGCTGCACGTTGTTTTGTGCAGCGGCTCCAAATTATATCTTTTTATTAGCCGAACAGCTGTGCGAACCAGCTTACGGTGGTCTCGGCGGCGGTCTCTACCGTGGTCTCCATCTGCTGGACCGTCTGCTGCAGCTTGGTGCCCTCGGTATCCTTGACCGACCAATACGTCTGGGTGCTGTTTGCACTGCCGGACACCGTGAAATCCGAGGCAAAGCACAGGCTCTCGCCCGCAGAGTCCGTCACCAGCACCATGTAGGTGTAGCTGCCCTCCGGCAGCTCGCCAAAGCGGATCTGGCTGTCCAGCGTGTTCAGAGAAAAAGCGGCAGCGTTCACCTGCGCCGCCGCACTCTGCACGGTCTGGTCTGCCGCATCCAGAACAGCCACCTGCACACTGGTCAGGGTGGTGCCGCTGGCACTGTTGGCCGTACCGGTCAGTGCCATGCCGCTGCCGGTGCGAAGATTCACCGGGTAGCGCACACCCTCCAGCCGCAGACCGTCGGCCTGTGCCGCCACGCTGTTGTGATCTGCGGTGACATACCAGTAGCAGGAGGCTCTGGCAATGGACACGCTGGAGCTGGTAATGGGGATACGTCCGTAGCCGATGTTCCCCGCCGGGTCAGAGCAATAGAAAATACCGTTGGTGTAGTCGGTCAGCAGCACCGCATGGGGCTGGGTACGGTCGTAGAGGACAATGCCCTCCGGGTGCTGCTCCAGCAGGGAGATCAGCACCGCCGTTTTGCTTTGCAGGCTGGAGGGCAGGGTGGCGTAGCCCACCTGCATCTCCTTATATGTAAAGCTGTGTGCAAGGCCGTTGGCCCATGCTGTGGAGCGCACACTGTTCTCGGTCACGTTCGTCCAGTCGCTCAGCCCGTCAAAGTAGGCACGGCGGCGCAGCATCATGGCTGCAGAAGCCAGTGTACAGGTGCCGCCCCGGCTCTGCTTGAAGTAGAAACCTGCATCCACATTCAGGTCCACTGCCAGTGCAGCGGGCAGACAGGTAAACAGGAAAGCAAGGCTCAATATCAGGGTCAGCAATCGTTTTTTCAGGGCGTGCGGTGCGGTGGTATTCACGGTTCGGTATTTCCTTTCTTGTTTCTTTGCGGATCTCATAGGGATCTACCGCTACAAAGTATACCAGCCTGTAATCTTTTTGTAAACAATTCTCCGTCTTTTTTCTCAATATCAACACGATTAGGGGATATCCGTTGTTGTCTTTTCACAAATTTTTCTGCAATATTCCACGCATTTGACAAAGTTTCGTCCTACCCACCGCACAACTGTGAAAATATATTTCTTTTTTGCCCGGTGTACAGAGCACAAAAAGGTCGGCAGCCCTGCGCATTCGTCCCGGCATTTCACAAAACAATTCCCGCTCTAAGCCATGCAGCAGTCCGCCTATCATTATCTGCCGCAGTCGGGGCAGTAAATGTCTCCTATTTTCCAAAATTCATATACTAGTATACAAGTTCAGAGCGATCGTCTGCCCTATTTCGCCGCTGTTTATCGGCATTCTGCCCAATAATGCCTTAAAAAGTTTATATCAAACGCCAAAATTGTTTTATTTTGCCAAGTCTTTCTTGTAAAATTGTGAAATCCATGTTAACTTGAATACAACATTGTGCGCACTGGCACAGATAAGCTCGTGTCCTGCGGCGCATAGAAAAAAAGGAGAGCACACATGAGAAAAGCAAAACAAAGCATCCGGCGCACTGTGGCCGGGCTGCTGGCAGGTGCGCTGCTGCTGGGCATGACACCGCTTGCCGCATTTGCAGAGGACAGCACCTCTGCAAACGGCTGGCAGTTCAAGGCCTTCGGCACCTCCGCAGCAGCAGAGGTCAACACCCTTGCAGAGGGTGCAGACATCCACAGCAAAGTCACCCTGAACGCCTGCACCGTCAAGGAGGACGGCACCATCAACAAAAAGGGCGGCAAGTTTGTTGCCGACTCCCCTGCCGATGGCCTTTCCTTCTACTACACCACCATCGACCCCACCAAGGAAAACTTCTACCTGCAAGCCGATGTGACCATCGACTACATCAACCCCGCCCCGGACGGACAGGAGGGCTTTGCGCTGATGCTGCGCGATAGCCTGAGCGGCTCCGGCAGCTACTTCTCCAACCAGATCTCGGTCGCCGGTACCAAGCTCCCGCTGGACGGCGTAGAGATCAAGGATGCCGTGGGTGTGCGCAGCTACACCGGCATCATCTCCAACGAGACCGCAGCCTCCAACGAGGTCAAGGCCACTCGCGCCGCCTTCAGCAGCCAGACCATCAAGCAGGGCGACACCTACCGCGTCAGTCTGACCAAGACCAGCAACAGCTACGTTGCCACCCAGTACGCCATCAATGCGGACGGTACCACTGGCGCGGTCATCGGCTCTTCCACCCTGTATATCCCGGCAAAGAGCAGCACCGCCACCAGTGTTTCCAAGTATGCTGAGCTGGACGACCCCATGACCGTGCAGGAGGCAAACAAGGCTTATCTGGGCTTTGCAGCTGCCCGCGGCATGAACGTGACCTTCTCCAACATCACCTACACCACCAGTGCATGGAATGCCTCGGAGTGGACCTTGCAGCCCACCAGCTACATCGCCCCGGTGTACCAGATTACCAGCCCCTCCACCTGCACTGGCAGCAGCTACGCACTGGCTTTCAAGGCCAATGCGGACGGCACCGCCAAGGTGTACGCCAACGGCAAGCTTGTGGACAAGGATCTGACCGTCAAGGCCGGCGAGACCCTGACCCGGAGCTACACCGTGACCCGCGACACCACCTTTAAGGTGGTGTTCACCCCGGACAAGAACTATATTATCAGCGCCTTTGAGAAGCTGAGCAGCTACAAGGCCGCCACCATTGAAAAGAAGGTCTCGCTGCGGGCACTGGGCGCAAACGGTGTCATCGTGGTCACCCCGGACGGCAGCGCTGCCCATAACGGCACCAGCGCTGCGGACGCCGTAGACCTGCAGACCGCACTGAACTACGCCGCCGCAGGCCAGACCATTCAGCTGGCAGGCGGCACCTACACCCTGACCGGTGAGCTGAAGGTAGAGCGCGGCCGTGACGGCACCGCCGAGGCTCCCATCACCCTGACTACCGCAGACGGCAGCTACGCCACGCTGGACTTTGGCGGCGTGGGCACCGGTTTCAGCGTCTGGGGCAACTACTGGAACATCAGCAAGCTGAACATCACCAACACCAAGGACGGTGCTAAGGGCATGCAGCTGGCCGGCAGCCATTGCGTGCTGGAGCAGATGAACTTCTACAACAACGGCAACACCGGCTTGCAGGTCTCCGGCCTGTCTACGGACAATAAGGCTCTGTGGCCCAGCTACAACACCATCAAGAACTGCACCGCCATGAACAACGCCGACCGCGCCATGGAGGATGCCGATGGTTTTGCCGCCAAGCTGACCACCGGCGAGGGCAATGTGTTTGACGGCTGCATCGCCGCCTACAACGCCGACGACGGCTGGGACCTGTTCGCCAAGGCTGCAACCGGCTCCATCGGCTCTGTCACCATCCAGAACTGCGTTGCCTACAAAAACGGCTACCTGATGCTGGCCGCAGAGCCGGTCAAGAAGCAGCCGCTGCAGTTCCCCACTGTTACCTGCGACGCAAACGGCAACCTGAGCTTCAGCAATGTCGCCGCCACTGTCGAGGCAGGCAACGGCAACGGCTTCAAGATGGGCGGCACCAACCTGCCCGGCAACCACAAGCTGCTGAACTCCATCTCCTACGACAACGCCGCCAAGGGCATCGATTCCAACTCCTGCCCGGACGTGAAGGTGTACAACTCCACCTCCTACAACAACGAGGGCTACAACGTTGCACTGTACACCGGCAACAAGTCTGCCGTGACCGACTACGCCGCTGATGGCGTCCTCTCCTTCCGCAAGGGCACGGACGGCAAGGAGCAGCTGGCGCTCCAGAGCCAGAGCAGCACCGCTGTCTACGGCCCGGACAACTTCTATTGGGATGCCGAGACCCAGACCAGCCACAACAAGTCCACCAACACCGTTACCGTGAAGGAGAGCTGGTTCCAGAGTCTGGATACCTCCGTTGCACCCACCCGCAACGCAGACGGCAGCATTGATATGCACGGTCTGCTGCTGCTCTCCGCCGAGGGTCTGGCTGCCACCGATGCCGGTGCGCGCGGCGCTGTCTGGGGTCAGGCAGAAGCCGCCAAGGCCACCTTCTGGGTGGTGGGCGACTCCACCGTCTCCCCCTTCAACGACAGCTACTACCTCCCCCGCGAGGGCTACGGCGAGGAACTTGAGAACTACTTCCACGCCAACGTCTACAATCTGGCCGTTTCCGGCGCATCCAGCAAGGACTTTACCGGCATGGCCAACTACACCACCCTGCTGAAGGGCTCCGACACGGTACCCGCACTGGGCGATGCCGCCGGGGACAAGTTCCTGCTCATCGGCTTTGGCCACAACGATGAAAAGACCGAGCCTGCCCGCTACACTAACCCCAACGGCGACTACAAGACTGAGGGTTCCTTTGCTAACAGCCTTTACGTCAACTACATCCAGCCCGCACTGGAGCGCGGCGTTATTCCCGTGGTGTGCACCCCCATTGCCCGCCTGACCGAGGCGAACAACAAGGCCAGCTATGACGGTGCTTCCGGCCACAAGACCACCACCGTCACCATCGGCGATGCCGTCTATGAGGGCGGCGACTACGCACAGGCCATCCGGGATATGTGCAGCGAGCTGCACCTCATCTGCGTGGACCTGACCGATGCCACCATCAACGAAAACATCGCCATGGGCAAAAAGGCGCAGTACACCCACAGCTTTACCGGTGCAAAGGTCGACAAGCGCGGCAAACTCTCCCCCACCGGCCTTGACCTGACCCACACCAACAGCTACGGCGCAAAGCTGAACGCATGGCTCATTGCCCAGCTTACTGCCGATACCCCGCTGGGCGCTTACAACCGGAACAAGGCAAAGCCCACCTACAAGCAGTTCTACGGCGATGCCGCAAACCCGGACTATGTGCCTTCCAGCTACGCCGCACCCACCCAGACCAGCAAGCTGTGGCCTGCCTTTACCGATGCCAACGGCACGGTGTGGAACGGCTCTGTCTTCGGCAATGTGGGCGGTGACGACAAGATCTTCGGCGGCGATTTCACCGCCGCTGTCGATGGCCAGAACATCACGCTGGGCGTTGCCAACAACCGCGGCAAGGTCGCATCCACGGTGGACGGCCTGATGATGTACTACGTCCAGCTGCCCGCCGGCACCAACTTCACCCTGACCGCCAAGGCCACCGTGAACAAGCTTGCCAAGAACAATCAGGTCTCCTTCGGCCTGATGGCGCGCGATGAGATGTACGTTGACACCAGCATCTCCGACCCCATGGGCGATTATGTGGCCGTGGGCACCCGGAATCAGGGCGCTGTCAACTGCTTCGGCCGCAAGAGCGGTGCGCTATACGACGGCCCCGCCGCAACCGTGAAGTACGGTGCAGGCGATACCGTAGACCTGAAGCTCGTGGGCACTGCCGATGGCTTCACCCTGACCTACGGCGACAACGAGACCGCTTCTGCCGGTTTCGACTACGCCCTGACCGCTGTGGATTCTGATTACATCTATGTCGGCTTCTACGTTGCCCGCAACGCTAACGTCACCTTCAGTGATGTGCAGCTGACCACCAGCGGCGTCTCCTCCGGTTCCCCGCTCAAGGCCGCATGGAACCGCATTGTCAGCATCTTCCCCTTCTGAGTAAGGCGAAACCTGCCGCATAACCACTGAAAACAGAAACCCGGGACCTTCTTGAGCCCTTGCGGCTCCGAAAAGGTTCCGGGTTTTTTGCGATCTTTTTTCAGTGAGCTATTGCCCGCCGACCATACTGCTTTTCACTCAGCCCAGTGCCTGCTGGATCTTGGCAAAGTCCTCCAGCGTCAGGGCTTCCGGGCGGATGCGGGCATCAAAGCCTGCGGATTCGATGGCGGCAATGACCTTCTCCTTGGGCAGATTCAGCCCGCCTGCAATGGCATTGGCAGCGGTCTTGCGGCGCTGCCCAAAGGCGGCACGCACCAGCGCAAAGTAGCCCGCCTCGTCCTCCACCTGCACAGCGGGGGTGGGACGGATGTCCATGCGCACCACGGCACTGGTCACCTTGGGCGCGGGGTAAAAGCTGCCCGGTGCGGCGGTGAACATCAGCTTGGAGGTGGCGTAGTAGTTCACCGCGCAGCTGATGGCGCTGGAAGCGCGGGTGCCGGGCACGGCGGCCAGACGGTCGGCGGCTTCCTTCTGCACCATAACAGTCAGGCTCTCGATGGGCAGGCGGTCGCCCAGCAGTTTCATCACGATGGGGCTGGTAATGTAGTAGGGCAGGTTTGCACACACTGCCACCGGCATCCCCGGGAACTCCTCGGCGATGAGGGCTTTCAGGTCTACCTTCAGCACATCCTGCAGCACCAGCTTGAAGTTGTCCACCCCGGCCATGGTCTCAGCCAGCAGGGGCGGCAGACGCTCGTCCACCTCAATGGACACCACCTTGGCGGCGCGCTTGGCCAGCTCCTTGGTCAGCACACCGATGCCGGGGCCGATCTCGATGACACCGTAGCGCTTGTCTACCCCGCTGGCATCCACGATCTTGGTGGGGATGCCCGGGTTGATGATAAAGTTCTGCCCAAAGCCCTTGGAAAGCGCAAAATCGTATTTTTCGCACAGGGCACGGATCACAGAAAGGTCGGTCAGTTCCGGCATAGGGTCATTTCCTTTCTCAGAAAAAGGCTGTTGCAGAACGCAGCAGCCTTTTTGGTGTTTATGGTTCGGGGTTCAGATTTACGGGGGTTCACTCCGCTGCGCTCGCAGCCGTTTCCGGCTCAGAGGCGGCAGTCTCGCCTTCGGCGGTCTCCCCTTCCGCAGTCTCTGCGGGGGTGGTATCGTCTGCGGCGGCAGAGGCGGCGGTGCTGTCCGCAGCGGCGGCAGAGCTTGCACCTGCCAGCGTAGTAGTGCCGCTCAGCTGCTGGGCAGCGCTGACAGCGCGCTGCACCTGCGGGTCGGTCTGGGGGGTATAGTCGTAGAAGTTCGTAGCTTCCTCTGCGCTCAGGGCGCGCTCCACATCCACGGTCAGGCCGGTGCCGTCAAAGCAGCTGCCGTCGCCGCAGACCAGCTTTGCCACCGTGATGACCACGGCACTGCCGTCCGACAGGCGCTGCGGACTGCTCTGGATAGTACCCTTGCCCATGGTGGTAGTACCCACCAGACGGGCACCGTCCATGGTGCGCAGGGTGGCGGCGAACAGCTCGGCTGCGCTGGCAGTGTTGCCGTTGACCAGACAGACCATGGGCAGACTGATGGAGCTTTCGGCATCGCTGCTGCCAATGACGGTGCGGTTGCCGTTTTTATCCTCGGCGTAGGCCACTGTGCCCTCCGGTGCGATCAGGTCGATGCAGTTGATGGCATCTTCCAGAATACCGCCGCCGTTGTCCCGCAGGTCAAACACCAGACTGGCTGCGCCGCTGGCGGTCAGGGTGCGCAGGGCGTAGTCCAGCTCGCTGGGGGTGGTGCCGTCGAACTGGCGGATGCGGATATAGCCCACATTGTCCAGCAGCTGGTAGTCCACAGTGGTGCTGGTATAGCCGGAATGGGTCAGCTCAGCCGTTTTGCTGGCGGCAGCGCTGTCCAACCATGTCACGGTAACGGTGGTGCCAGCCTCGCCCTGCAAGGCTTTGTACACGGCATCTGCACCGGACAGGCTCTTGACATCGGTATCGCCTACGGTGGTGATATAGTCACCCACAGCGATGCCCGCCTCCTGCGCAGGAGAACCGTCGTAGACACGGGTCACCTTGGCGTAGCCGGTCTGGTCGATGCCAAGCTCCACGCCGATGCCAAGGATCTTGCCGCTCTGGATGTTCATCAGCTCGGTGTAGGCGTTGGCGGTGTAGTAGCGGGCGTACTTGTCGCCCGTGCCCAGCAGATACCCGGCGGTCAGGCGGTCGTACAGGGTGGCCTCGTCGATGGTGTAGTAATCGTTGCTGCGGACGTAGCGGTCCACCTCAGCGATCTTGTTGTACATACTTTCCTTTTCTTTTACGCTGTTGACCGTGCTGTCGAACAGACGCATGGCGATGAGCATCGTGATGGAAAAGGTCACGGTCATGGCAAGGATCACGATAGTGACCGCCATGCCTAAAGAAATTTTACGGTTCATGGTTTGTTTCCTCCGGTCAGAGCAGCAGCATCATAAGGATGCTGCCCAGCAGCGAGAGTACAAACACCCCTGCCAGAACCAGACAGCCGATGCGCAGCACGCGCTTGCGTTTTTGTTCGTTCATAGATCAACCAGACTCCTTGCTTATTAGTTGTGGGGAATGGGGATGCAGCTCCGGGGGTTCACAGCGTTGGCCTTGGAGCCGCCCTTCCACACCTCCAGATGCAGGTGATTGCCGGTGGAATTGCCGGTGGTGCCCACATAACCGATCAGTTCGCCCTGCTTCACATACTTGCCCGCACTGGTAGCTACCGAGCGCATGTGCGCGTACAGGGTGGTATAGGTATTGCCATCGGACATTTTGCCGTGGTAGATGATAACGTAGTTGCCATAGCCGCCGGTGGACCAGCCTGCCACCTGCACATAGCCGCTGGCGGCTGCGTAGATGGGCGTGCCGCCGGGGGCTGCAAAGTCGATACCGGCATGGAGCTTGTTCACGCCGGAGACCGGGTTCTTGCGCCAGCCGTACTCGCTAGAGATGCGGCTGTAACTCTTCAGTGGGCAGGCAAAGCCGCTAAAGCTCAGCTGCGGCTTGCTGGCAGAGGCTGCGGCGATCAGCTTCTGGATCTCCTTTTTCACGGCCTCGTAGTTCATCTCGTCGGATTCAATGGCTGCCTGCGCCTTCTGCTGCGCCGCCTGTGCCTCGGCAGCAGTAAGCTTTGCTGCGGAGATGCTGCTGTTCAGCTCGCTCTGCTTGCCTTTCATCTGGGCGTTCTGGCTGTCCAGCTCGCTCTTCTGGCTCTGCAGCTCTGCTTTCTCGGCTTCCAGACCGGCCTTCTGCTCTTCCAGCGCGGCCTTATCGTCCTCCAGCCCCTGCTTGGCGGACTTCATGTTGTTCATGATCTCGGTGTCCTTGATGGAGATATCCTGCATCACCTCGTTGAAGGTAAGCAGCTCGTACAGGTCGTTCACCGCGCTGAGCATGGCCACACTGCCGCCGTCCCGCAGCTCCTGCATGGCCGCCATGTGCTTTTTGAAATCGTCCCACTGGTCGTCGATCTCGTTCTGCTTTTCCTCGATCTGGGTCTGCTTGTCCGTGATCTGGGTCTGCATTACGCCGATCTGCTGTTCCTTCTCGCCGATGCTGTTCTGCACCGCGGCGATCTGGCCGCTGAGCACACCGATCTGATCCTGCAGAACGGTGACCCGCTCCTTCAGCTCACTTTCCAGTGCCTTGGCGGCGGACTCCTTCTTTTTGGCGTCCGACAGTTCCTTTTTGTGCTGGTTGATGGACTGGGAAAGCTTATCCAGCTTGGTCTGCAAACTGGCCATACTGGTGCTATTGGTAGCTGCCGAGGCCGGGTACACCGTGGCCGTCAGCAGCAGGCAGACACAGGCCAGCCCAAGGCTGACCGCACGGATCAGCTTGCTGCGGGGGCTTTCCGGCCGGGCATGCCGGGCGGTATAAGGGCCTGTGAGCCGGAAGGGCTTTGCGTGCATTGCTTTACTCATAAAACGCAGCTCCTTTCGGTCACACATTCAGATGTTTGCGGATAGAGAACATACTGCCCACGCCGCCTACAATGGCGCCGCTGAGCAGGCTTGTTACCACGATGGTCGGCAGCACATTGGCCACCGGCACCAGTGCGCGGCCCATGAGCATCTGCCAGATGCCGCCCAGACCACCGGCAGCGTTGACCACATAGCTGTAACAGCCAAGGCTGACCGCTGCGGTCAGGATACCGGAGATCAGGCCCATGGTCAGGCCCTCCACAAAGAAAGGCAGGGTGACCATGCGGTTGGTGGCACCCACATACTTCATGATCTCGATCTCGCGGCGACGGGCAAAAACGCTCAGACGGATGGTGCTGCCCACCGTGATGATGCTGACCACCATCAGCACCAGCACGATCATGCGGCCGCCCTTGGTGACAGCTTTCTGGACCTCCACAAAGATATTGGTCATCTCAACCGGGGCGGTAACGCTGACAACGCCCGGGATGGCCTGCATCTTCACGCTCATGCTCTCCATCTGGGTCAGGTCACTCAGGGTGACCCGGTAGTTGGCCTTAAAGGGGTTGTCAGTCTCAAATTCATCCCACAGGGAGGAATAATCCTGCATATAGCCGCGGTAGGTGTCGAGCACATCCTGTTTGGAAACGTACTGTACCCCGCTGACCCCCGGCATGGCCGAAAGGGTCTCGCCCACCTGCGCGGCGGTGGCATCATCGCATTCGGGGTCCAGATAGACCACCGTCTCGTTCTGGCTGCCCAGATAGGCTACCATGCTGCCCACGTTCACCTCGGCCAAGCTGGCAAAGATGTTCAGGGTCATACAAACGCTCAAAGAAGCGATGCAGGCAATGGTCATAGCCCAGTGCTTGCCCAGGTTGCGCACACCGCGCCGGGTAAGGAAGAAGAAGGTAGAAGGACGCATCATACGGCAGCCACCTCCTTTTTCGCAGCGGACGCATCGTCCGCATCAAAGGCGGCAACATCCAGCGAAAGATCGTCCTCGGCGGCAGCCACAGGGTCTGCGGGCACGTCCGAGACGATGCGGCCATGGCTCAGGGTGACCACACGCTGATGGAAGCGGTGCACCAGCTCGTGCTCGTGGGTGACCACCAGCACCGTAATGCCCATCTTGCTCACCCGCTCCAGCAGCTGCATCATTTCCAGACTCAGCTCCGGGTCAATGTTGCCGGTGGGCTCGTCCGCGATGACCAGCTTGGGGTTATGTACCAGCGCACGCGCCACAGCCACACGCTGCTGCTCGCCGCCGGAAAGGGTATCCGGGTAGCACTTGGCCTTATCCTCCAGATGCACCAGCTCCAGAATGTACTCCACACGGGGACGGATCTCCTTGCGGGGCACGTTGAGGACGTGCATGGCAAAGGCCACATTCTCGTATACGGTCATGCTGGGGATCAGCCGGAAATCCTGAAAGATGATGCCCATCTGACGGCGCAGGTAAGGGATCTTGTGGCGGCGCAGCTTGGCAACGTCCTTACCCAGCACAGTCACCTTGCCGGAGGTAGGCAGTGCCTCCCGCAAAATCAGCTTGAGCAGGGTGGATTTGCCCGCGCCGGAGTGACCCAGCAGAAAGACGAACTCGCCTTCGTCCACATGGAGGTTGATATCCTCCAGTGCAAGGCGTCCGCCCTTTTTATATTCTTTGGAAACGTGTTCAAAATCGATCATGGAATCGTATTAGCTCCTGACATCAAGATTTTTGACGGTCAAGACAGCCCGTCCGCAGCCAACACTGCAAAAAGAACCGGCCAGCATCGGTTTCGAGCGGCCGGTTCGGCGCCGGCGGGGGCAAAACCCGCACAGCGAAATATCAGTATTTGGCCGGGTTGTTGGACAGGTACTTCTTGACCATCAGCGCTACCTTAAAGACGATAGCGTCATCGAACTCACGCAGATCCAGGCCGGTCAGTTTCTTGATCTTTTCCAGACGATACACCAGCGTATTGCGGTGCACAAACAGCCCGCGGCTGGTCTCGGACACATTCAGGTTGTTCTCGAAGAAACGCTGGATGGTGAACAAAGTCTCCTGATCCAGGCTTTCGATGCTGCCCTGCTTGAACACCTCGCGCAGGAACATCTCGCAAACGGTGGTGGGCAGCTGGTAGATCAGACGAGCAATGCCCAGATTATCGTAGCGGATGATCTGCTTTTCGGTATCGAACACCTTGCTCACTTCCATGGCGATCTGGGCTTCCTTAAAGGAGGTAGCCAGATCCTTCACATTGGCAATGGGAGTGCCAATGCCGACCACGGCCTTGATGTAGTGCTCGCCGGAAAGAGTATCCACAATGCTGGCAGCCAGCTTTTCCATATCGGTGCGGTCGATGCCCTTGCGGATCTCCTTGACCAGCACGGTGTCGGTCTCGCTGATATTGAACACAAAGTCCTTCTGCTTATCGGGGAACAGGCTGCTGACCACATCGTAGGCAGAGATATCGCCGCCGCTGATCACCCGCACGATGAACACCACGCGGGAGACATCGGTGGCAAAGTGCAGCTCCCGAGCCTTGGCGTAGATATCGCCGGGCAGGATGTTGTCCAGCACTACGTTCTTGATAAAGTTGGACTTATCGAACTTTTCGTCGTGGTACTGCTTGATGCTCTGCAGGCTGATAGCCAGCACACCGGCAAACTGCCCTGCCGTCTCATCGGCACCCTCCACGAACACAGCATAATCGTTATGCTTGGCGTTGGAGAACTGCTGATAAGTATAGCCGTCGCGCACAAAGCGGTCGCCTGCGTTCAGGCGCTCGGCCATATAGCCCTCGCGCACCTCGCCGATCAGGTTCAGCTCCGAGCAGGAAATGACAGCGCCGGTCTCATCCACAACGCCGACCACCCGATTGATCGCGTCCTTCATCTGGTAGATCACGCTTTGAAATACTCTATTGGCCATAAATGGATACCCCTTTTCCTCGTTTGTGCAAGCCGCGGCGGCATGGGTTGTGATTTTAAACAATTTAGCCGCATTACAATCTATATTTTACACAAAAGAATTTACTTTTGCAACAGATTTCAACAAAAAAAATAATTCTTTCTTGTTGAAATTATCTTTCGGGGCCATTTTTTGCCAAAAAAGTGCCTTTTTGCGTGGTTCTTACCGTTATTTTACCGGTAAAATGTGATACATTTTTGAAAACCGCGTGAAAAGCGCAGCGTTTTATCTGGTAATTTTTGCCACTTCTTCGTTGGAAAGCTCCCGCCACTGCCCCGGGGCAAGCTGCGCATCCAGTGCAAGGCCGCCAATGGCCTCCCGGTGCAGGGCATTCACCCCGGCACCGTACACGCCGAACATCCGTTTGATCTGGTGGTACACCCCCTGCCGCAGCACCACCCGCACGGTGCACCCATCCGGGGAAAGTGCGGTCACCTCGGCGGGCGAAAGGGCGGTGCCGTCCGCCAGCGTGACCCCCGCCGCAAAGCCGGTGCGCATCTCCTGCGTGAGCGGGGTGTCGATGGTCACGGTGTAGGTCTTGGAAACATGGTGCCGGGGAGACAGGATATCGTGGGCAAAGCCGCCGTCATCGGTCAGAAGCACAAAGCCGGTGCTGGTCTTATCCAGTCGGCCTGCTGGGAACAGCTCCCGCCGGGGGTAGGCGTCCCCTACCAGGTCCACCACGGTGGTGTCCCGTTTATCCGTGGAGGCACTCACCACCCCTTCGGGCTTATTGAGCATGAGGTAGACGAACTTCTGATAGGTCAGCGGTGCGCCGTCCACTGCCACCGTGTCGGTATCCTTCAGCTGGGTGTCCCCTTTTTTGCACACTGCGCCGTTCACCTGCACACGGCCCTTTGCCAGCATGGTTTTAGCCTCACTGCGGGTGCACTGGGCAGTTTCGGCCAGATATTTATCCAAACGCATAAGCGGTTCTCCTTTGTTGGTAATGCCCTCAGTGTAACATGACCGCGGATTTTTCTCAAGGGGGAACTATTTTGAATGCTCTCCGCTGCGCTCTGAACCCTCTCAGTCAAAGCCTGACGGCTTTGCCAGCTCCCCCGAGGGGGGAGCTTTTTAGCACCGACCGTAAAGCTCTCCCTTCGGGAGAGCTGGCATCGCGCAGCGATGACTGAGAGGGTTTTCCTGCCAAACAAAAAGAGCCAAACCCGCAGGCTTGGCTCTTTTGCAGTTGATATTATCAGACGCTCAGGGAGGCGTGCTGCTCCACATCCTCGGGGTCAGCATCAAAGATGGGCTGCAGGACGTTGGCGATAAACTCCTCCACCTGCTGGGGTGCGCGGCCCACAAAGTTCTCCGGCACAAGCCCTGCCACGATCTCCTCGCGGGTCAGGCCAAAGGCCGGGTCTGCGGCAATGCGGTCCACCATATCGTTGGGCAGGCCCTCTTCCTTGACCTGCTTGCCGGCGGCGATGGCGTGCTGGCGCAGGCGCTCGTGCAGCTCCTGACGGTTGCCGCCCTTTTCCACAGCCTGCATCATGATGTTCTCGCTGGCCATGAAGGGCAGCTCGGCCATCAGGCGGCTGCGCACCACCTTGGGGTACACCACCAGACCATCGGTGACGTTGAGCATGATGTTCAGGACGGCGTCAGTGGCAAGGAAGCCCTCAGCCATAGCCACGCGCTTGTTGGCGCTGTCGTCCAGCGTGCGCTCAAACCACTGGCTGCCGGTGGTAAAGCTGGGGTTCAGCACGTCCACCATCAGGTAGCGGGCAAGGGCGCAGATGCGCTCGCAGCGCATGGGGTTGCGCTTGTAGGGCATAGCGGAGGAACCGATCTGGTTCTTCTCAAAGGGCTCCTCCATCTCCTTGAAGTTTGCCAGCAGGCGCAGGTCAGTGGCAAACTTCATGCAGCTCTGACCAATACCTGCCAGTGCGTTCAGGATAAAGGCATCCACCTTGCGGCTGTAAGTCTGGCCGGATACCGGCACAACGGCCTTGGGGTCAAAGCCCATCTCCTTTGCAATGGAAGCATCCACGGCGCGGATCTTGTCGGCATCGCCCTTAAACAGCTCCATAAAGGAAGCCTGCGTGCCGGTGGTGCCCTTGACGCCGCGCAGCTGCAGGGTAGCCAGACGATGGTCGATCTCGGCCAGATCCATCACCAGCTCGTTGGCCCACAGGGTAGCGCGCTTGCCCACGGTGGTGGGCTGTGCGGGCTGGCAGTGGGTGTAGGCCATGCAGGGCATATCCTTGTACTCCTTGGCAAAGTGTGCCAGCTTTGCCAGCACACCCACCAGCTTTTTGCGCACCAGTTCAAGGCCCTGCCGCATCACGATGATGTCGGTGTTATCGCCCACATAGCAGCTGGTAGCACCCAGATGGATGATGCCTGCTGCCTTGGGGCACTGCTGACCGTAGGCGTAGACGTGGCTCATGACGTCGTGGCGCACCAGCTTTTCCCGCTCGATGGCCACTTCGTAGTTGATATCGTCCACATGGGCTTCCAGCTCGGCTACCATGTCCGGGGTGATGTTGGTCAGGCCCTGTCCCATCTCGGCACGGGCCAGCGCCACCCACAGCCGCCGCCAGGTGCGGAACTTGTTGTCGTCCGAGAAGATGTACTGCATCTCATCGGAAGCGTAGCGGGTGGAAAAAGGGCTGATATAGCGATCATGCTGTGACATTGGTTGTTTCCTCCTGAAAATAACCCTCTCAGTCTCGCTTTGCTCGCCAGCTCTCCCGAGGGGGGAGCTTTTTCTGCAAACGGAAAAGTTGCTTCTTTCCCAAGAAAAAAGCAACCTTTCCCTCTCCTCTCGTAAGCTCCCCCTTTCGGGGGAGCTGGCAAAGCCGTCAGGCTTTGACTGAGAGGGTTCACCCTTGCGTCTGCGATGACTGAGGGATTTTTCTTCTTATTCTACCATCAAACCTTGAAATAGTCCACGCCGCCCTCAAAGATCGGCTGGTATTTATCGCCGGTGACGTTCTTGTACAGGTACTCGCCGCTGCGCTCCGAGTGACCCATCTTGCCGAACACGCGGCCGTCCGGGCTGGTGATGCCCTCGATGGCCAGCACAGAGCCGTTGGGGTTGAAGCGCTGATCCATGGTGGGCACGCCGGTCAGATCCACATACTGGGTAGCCACCTGACCGTTGCGCAGCATGGTGTCCAGCACCTCCTGCGGAGCTACAAAGCGGCCCTCGCCGTGGCTGATGGCAACGGTGTGCATCTCGCCCACCTCACACTTGCTGAGCCACGGGCTGCCGGTGGAAGCCACACGGGTGTGCACCAGCATGCTCTGGTGACGGCCGATGGTGTTGAAGGTCAGGGTGGGGTCGCAGGCGGTGATGGGGCGGATATCGCCGTAGGGCACCAGACCCAGCTTGATCAGCGCCTGGAAGCCGTTGCAGATGCCCAGCATCAGGCCGTCGCGCTGCTGCAGCAGACGGCGCACAGCCTCGGTGACCGCAGGGTTGCGGAAGAAGGAGGCGATGAACTTGGCGCTGCCGTCCGGCTCGTCGCCGCCGGAGAAACCGCCGGGCAGCATGACGATCTGGCTTGCGTCAATGGCCTTGACCAGTGCCTCGCAGCTCTCGGCAACGTCGGCGGGGGTCAGGTTGCGCACCACCAGAATTTCGGGGTCGGCACCGGCGCGGGCAAAGGCCTTAGCGGTGTCGTACTCGCAGTTGGTGCCGGGGAACACCGGGATGATGACCTTGGGCTTTGCCACACCGATCTTGGGTGCGGCGGGGGCGGTCAGGCTGCCGTTGATCTTCTCCACGGCGGGGCCGGCCTTGCGGTAGGGATACACAGGCTCCAGCTTGCTCTCCCAGATCTCCTGCAGCTCAGCCATATCCAGCTTTTCGCCGCAGGACTCGAAGGTGTACTCTTTGGTGGTCTCGCCCAGCAGCATACCGGCGGGAGAATCGGACACCATTTCCAGAATGATGGAGCCGTACATGGGCTCGAACATCTGGTGGGTGGTCATGTTTGCACGCATCTTGAAGCCGATGCGGTTGCCCAGACCCATCTTGAACAGAGCCTCGGCAATGCCGCCGTAGCCCACAGAGCAGGCGGAAGCGACCATACCCTCCTCGATCATGTTCTCCACGATCTTGTAGTTTGCCTTCAGGGAGAAGAAGTTGGGGCAGCCGGTCTCCGGGTCGATGATGGGCCGCACGAGCACCACGGTGCTCTCAGGCTTCTTGAACTCGGTGGAGACTACGCGGCTTGCCTTGCCGATGGCAGTAGCAAAGGACACCAGCGTGGGGGGCACATCCAGCTGCTCAAAGGAGCCGGACATACTGTCCTTGCCGCCGATGGAGGCAATGCCCAGACCGATCTGTGCATCCAGCGCGCCCAGCAGGGCAGCCAGCGGCTTGCCCCAGCGCTCGGGCTTGTTGCCCAGACGCTCGAAGTACTCCTGGAAGGTCAGGTAGGCGTCCTCGTAGCGGAAGCCGGTGGCAACCAGCTTGGTCACGCTCTCAATAACAGCCAGCCGCGCGCCCACATACTGGTTGGCGCTCATCAGGTAGGGATTGTAGCCCCATGCCATGCCGGAGCAGGTGGTGGTCTCGCCGTCCACCGGCAGCTTGGCTACCATGGCGTTCTGGGGGGTCAGCTGGTATGCACCGCCAAAGGGCATGAGCACGGTGGCGGCACCGATGGTGGAGTCGAACCGCTCGGAAAGGCCCTTCTTGCTGCAAACGTTCAAATCGCCCACCATGGACTTCATCTTCTGGCTGAAGGTCAGGCCAGCCCACTGGGGCTGCCAGACGCTGCCCTTTTCCACATGGACGTTCTGGTGCTTCTCCGCACCGTTGGAGTTCAGGAACTCGCGGCTGATGTTCACGATGGAAACGCCGTTCCACACCATGTTCAGACGCTTTTCCTCGGTGACCTTGGCCACAGGGGTAGCCTCGAGGTTCTCCTCGGTGGCAATGGCGATGAACTTGTCCACATCCTCCGGGGCAAGGGCCACAGCCATACGCTCCTGGCTCTCGCTGATGGCCAGCTCAGTGCCGTCCAGACCCTCGTACTTCTTGGTGACCTTGTTCAGATCGATATACAGGCCGTCGGCCAGCTCGCCGATGGCAACGGAAACGCCGCCGGCACCAAAGTCGTTGCAGCGCTTGATCATCTTGCAGGCGTCCTCGCGGCGGAACAGGCGCTGCAGCTTACGCTCGATGGGTGCATTGCCCTTCTGCACCTCGGCACCGCAGTGCTCAAGGCTGTCCAGCTTGTGTGCCTTGGAGGAGCCGGTAGCGCCGCCGATGCCGTCACGGCCGGTGCGGCCGCCCAGCAGCACGATCACATCGCCGGGGGCGGGGCACTCGCGGCGAACGTGGGAGGCAGGGGTAGCGCCCACAACGGCGCCGATCTCCATGCGCTTTGCCACATAGCCGGGGTGGTAGATCTCGTCCACCTGACCGGTAGCCAGACCGATCTGGTTGCCGTAGGAGGAGTAACCGGCGGCTGCGGTGGTGACCAGCTTGCGCTGAGGCAGCTTGCCGGGCATGGTCTCGCTGACCGGCTTGAGCGGGTCGCCTGCGCCGGTGACGCGCATAGCCTGATAGACGTAGCTGCGGCCGGACAGCGGGTCGCGGATGGCACCGCCGATGCAGGTGGCAGCGCCGCCGAAGGGCTCGATCTCGGTGGGGTGGTTGTGGGTCTCGTTCTTGAACAGGAACAGCCAGTCCTCGTCCTTGCCGTTGACATCGCACTTGATCTTGACGGTGCAGGCGTTGATCTCCTCAGACTCGTCCAGATTCTTCAGAATGCCCTGCTTCTTCAGCTCCTTGGCACCGATGGTGGCAAGGTCCATCATGCAGCGGGGCTTGTTCTCGCGGCCCAGCTCGGTGCGCATGGCCATGTAGCGGTCAAAGGCTTCCTGCACCACAGCATCATCGATCTGCACATCGTCCAGAATGGTGCCGAAGGTGGTGTGGCGGCAGTGATCGGACCAGTAGGTGTCGATCATCTTGATCTCGGTGATGGTGGGGTCGCGCTGCTCGGAGCGGAAGTACTCCTGACAGAACTTGATGTCGCCCAGATCCATCGCCAGACCCTTTTCCTCGATGAACTTGGCAAGGCCAGCTTCATCCAGCTGGTTGAAACCCTCCAGCACTGCCACGGCAGCGGGCACAGGGTACTCCATCTTCAGGGTCTCTTTGGTCTCCAGAGAAGCCTCCCGGGCTTCCACAGGGTTGATGACATACTTCTTGATCTCGGCCACCTGCTCGGGGGTCAGAGCACCCTCCAGCAGGTAGACACGGGCAGAGCGCACCAGCGGGCGCTCGCCCTGACTGATGAGCTGGATGCACTCGGCGGCAGATGCTGCGCGCTGGTCGAACTGACCGGGCAGGTACTCCACCGCGAAGGACACGCCCTCAGCAGCGGGCAGCTCGGCGTAGGTGTTATCCACCGGCGGCTCGCTGAACACGGTGCTGACGCACTGGTTGAACAGTGCCTCGTCGATGCCTTCCACATCGTAGCGGTTCAGCAGGCGCAGACCGGTCAGGTCCTTGATGCCCAGCAGGCTGGTGAGCTCGTTTTTCAGACCGTTGGCCTCGACATCAAAGCCGGGCTTTTTTTCCACATAAATACGATAGACCATTGGGTAGGTTCCCCCTTTGTATTCTTTGAACCGACCCTCTCAGTCACGGCTTACGCCGTGCCAGCTCCCCCGAAAGGGGGAGCTTTTTCTGCTGACGGAAAGGACTGCATTCGATGGAAAGCACAGGCTTGCCCATTTTCTTGCATAAAGCTCCCCCCTCGGGGGAGCTGTCGCCGTCAGGCGACTGAGAGGGTTTTCTTACTTACTGCTTCTCTGCCAGCGCTTTCAGGGCACGCAGGCCGATATCGCTGCGCTTATGCAGCTTTTCAAAGCTGATCTTTTCGGCTGCTTCGTAGGCGTGGCTCAGGGCGTTGGTCAGGCGCGGGCCGGTGGCGGTAACGCCCAGCACGCGGCCGCCGTTGGTCACCAGCTGGCCGTCCTCGGTGATGGCGGTGCCGGAGTGGTACACCGTCACGTTCTCCTCGCCGGGCAGCTGGCCGTCCACAAGACCGGAGATGGGCTTGCCCTTCTCGTAGGCCACAGGGTAGCCGCCAGAGGCCAGAATGACGCAGGCCGCAGCACCCTCGGAGAACTTGACCTCCTGCTCTGCCAGCGTGCCGTCGGTGCAGGCCTGCATGATGTGCAGCAGGTCGCTTTCCAGCAACGGCAGCACCACCTGCGTTTCGGGGTCGCCGAAGCGGCAGTTATACTCGATGACCTTGGGGCCGTCCGGGGTGAGCATAAGGCCGAAGTACAGGCAGCCCTTGAAGGGGCAGCCCTCAGCGTTCATGGCGCGGATGGTGGGCAGGAAGATCTTTTCCATGCACTCCGCAGCCACTTCCGGGGTGTAGTAGGGGTTGGGGGCAATGGTGCCCATGCCGCCGGTGTTCAGGCCGGTGTCGTGGTCGTTGGCGCGCTTATGGTCCATGCTGGAGACCATGGGCTTGACCACCTTGCCGTCCGTAAAGCTCAGCACACTGACCTCCGGCCCGGTGAGGAACTCTTCCACCACCACATGGTTGCCGGATGCGCCGAACTTTTTGTCCAGCATGATCTCCTTGACGCCGTCAGCGGCCTGCTGCTCGTTTTCGCAGATCAGCACGCCCTTGCCCAGTGCAAGGCCGTCTGCCTTGATGACCACCGGGTACTTGCCCTCGGCGCGGATGTAGTCCATAACCTTGGCGGGGTCATCGAAGGTCTCGTACTTTGCGGTGGGGATGCCGTATTTCTTCATCAGGTCCTTGGAGAACACCTTGGAAGCCTCGATGCGGGCAGCGGCCTTGTCCGGGCCAAAGGCAGGGATGCCCACCTTTGCCAGTGCGTCCACCATGCCCAGTGCAAGGGGGTCGTCCTGCGCCACCACAACGTAATCGAACTTTTCTTCCACTGCAAAGCCCACCATGGTATCCACATCGGTGGCCTTGATGTTTTTGCACTTGGCGTCATAGCTGATGCCGCCGTTGCCCGGTGCGCACCAGATCTCGCCGCAGTCGGGGCTCTTTTTCAGTGCCTTGATGATGGCGTGCTCGCGGCCGCCGCCGCCCACTACCAGAATTTTTTCAGCCATATCATTCACCTTCCCGTTTTCGAATGACCCTCTCAGTCATTGCTGCGCAATGCCAGCTCCCCCGAAAGGGGGAGCTTTTCCGCTGACGGCAGGTACTGCGTTCAACGGAGGGAGTATCCCTGCCCGTTTTCCCGCTTAAAGCTCCCCCCTCGGGGGAGCTGTCGCCGTCAGGCGACTGAGAGGGTTCGGTCCTTCTTCTTAGTGATGGAACAGCCGCAGGCCGCAGAAGGCCATGGCGATGCCGTACTTGTTGCAGGTGTCGATGACCTGCTGGTCGCGGATGGAGCCGCCGGGCTGCACGATGGCGGTCACGCCGGAGCGGCGGGCGCGCTCGATGTTGTCACCGAAGGGGAAGAAGGCGTCCGAGCCAAGGCACACACCGGTCACCTTGCTGAGATATGCCTTCTTTTCCTCGGCGGTCAGCGGCTCGGGCTGGCGGGTAAAGGTCTCGGCCCAGACGTCATCACCGATGACATCCTCCGGGGTATCGCCAATGTAAACATCAATGGCGTTGTCGCGGTTAGGCTTTGCCACATCGTCACGGAAGGGCAGGTTCAGCACCTTGTCCATATGGCGCAGCTGCCAGTTGTCGGCCTTCTGGCCTGCCAGACGGGTGCAGTGGATGCGGCTCTGCTGGCCTGCGCCCACGCCGATGGTCTGACCATTGTAGGTGTAGCACACGCTGTTGGACTGGGTATACTTCAAAGTAATCAGGGCGATGATCAGGTCGCGCTTCTGCTCCTCGGTCACGTCCTTATTCCCGGTGACCCAGTTGTTCAGCATGGTGTCGGCGTTGATGACCAGTTCGTTCCGGCCCTGCTCGAAGGTGATGCCGTACACCTGCTTGTGCTCGATGGGAGCGGGCTTATAGGCGGGGTCGATGGCGACCACGTTGTAGTTGCCCTTCTTTTTGCCGGACAGAATGGCCAGTGCCTCCGGCTCGTAGCCCGGGGCGATAATGCCGTCAGACACTTCGTGCTGGATCAGCTTTGCGGTGGGCACATCGCAGATGTCGGACAGGGCGATCCAGTCGCCGAAGGAGGACATGCGGTCTGCGCCGCGGGCGCGGGCGTAGGCACAGGCCAGCGGGGAAAGTTCGGTCTCCGGGGCAATGTGGTACATCCGGCGCTCCACCTCGGTCAGGGGCAGACCCAGTGCCGCGCCCGCCGGGGAAACGTGCTTGAAGGAGGCCGCTGCGGGCAGACCACAGGCAGTCTTTAACTCCTTGACCAGCTGGATGGAGTTGAGGGCATCCAGAAAGTTGATGTAGCCGGGCTTGCCGTTCAGCACGGTAACGGGCAGGTCGGAGCCATCTTCCATATAAATGCGGCTGGGCTTCTGGTTGGGGTTGCAGCCGTACTTCAGTGCGAGTTCATTCATTGGTGCATCCTCCTTATATCCTAAGGTTTACTCTTATTCTTCCTCGGCGTCAAGCTTTTTGAGCAGTTCCAGCTCCTCGGGCAGCAGTTCCGGCTCCTCGGGGTCGTCCAAATCGCTGCACACCGGATCATATTTGTTAAAGATCATATCGCCACTCTCGCCGGTATCCAGATCGATGACCCGGGCAAACAGGCTCACCTTGTTGTCCAGGTTCAGGCTGTTCCACAGACCGTGGGCAAAATCGCCGATGGTGCGGGGGCAGGCAAAGCGCAGGGGCTCGCCCTCAAAGCTGGGGATAGGATTGCCGTTGTGCTTGTAGGTGCTGATGAAGTGACCCTCGCCTGCAACGGGCTGGGGATAATCAAAGAAATAGCGCTGCACGCTGTCGCCGTTGCCGTCGGCAGACTTGAGGATGCTCATCTGGTAGCTGCCGTCAGCGTACACCACAGCGGAGATGCGGGGGGTGTAGTTGGGGCCGTCCGGCTCAAAGGTGCGGGTGCGCAGGGCATCGGCAAAGCTCTTGCCCTGACTCATCAGGTCGTAGATGGTATCGGTCTGGTCGCCGTTGGTCACGATATGGGTCTTGCCAAGGGTCAGCACCGGGTTGTAAATGATCAGGCTGGGGTCTTCCAGCTTTGCGGGGTCGGCTGCGACGGTGCAGATGCCGCCGCGCTCGGGCACAGGGTCAAACACGCGGTTGCGGCTGTTCTCGCTACGGCCCATGATAAAGTAGCCGATAAACATCTGCCGTCCGTCCGGTGCCATTGCCACAGCAATGCCGCGGCCGGGGTACTCGTTGGCGGCCAGATACTCGTTCAGGTTGATCTTTTCCATTGTTGTTCTCCCTTGCATTTTTGTTTTCAAAGAGCAACTCTCGGCTCCCCCTTTGGGGGAGCTGGCGCGTCAGCGCCTGAGAGGGCGAACCTCTTTGCGGAGCAACTTCCCCGCCCTCTCCGTCACGGCTTACGCCGTGCCACCTCTCCCAAAGGGAGAGGCAAGAACAACGCTCTGCAAACTTTTAGCAGATCTCTCCGCTGCACACCATAGCCACCGCCTTGGGCAGCAGCTTCCACTCAGCCTGTTCCATCACCCGCTTCTGCAGCACCTCGGGGGTGTCGCCGGGCAGGATATCCACGGCTTTCTGCAGCAGGATGGGCCCGCCGTCGCACTCCTCATTGACAAAATGGACGGTAGCGCCGGTCACCTTGCAGCCCCGGGCCAGTGCAGCCTCGTGGGGGCGCAGGCCGTACATTCCCGGCCCGCAGAAGGAAGGGATCAGCGCAGGGTGCACGTTCAGGATGCGGCGCGGATAGGCCGCAATGACGCTGGGGCCCAGCACGGACAGAAAGCCCGCCAGCACCACCAGATCAATGTTGTGCGCCCGCAGCGTTTCCAGCAGCGCAGCGTCAAATTCCTCGCTGGCGGCGTAGTCCTTGCGGCGCACCACGCAGCCCTCTACACCAGCCTTGGCGGCGCGTTCCAGCGCAAAGACACCGGGCTTGGAAGCCACTACCAGCGTAATTTTACCATTGGGGTTCTCTCCCCGGGCCTCGCTGTCCAGCAGCGCCTGCAGATTGGTGCCGCCGCCGGACACTAACACGGCAATGTTCAGCACAGTTCCACGCCCTCACCTTCTGCGATGACGCCCAGACGGTAGGCCTCCGGCTCGCCGTTGGCGTGCAGGATCTCCAGTGCCTTATCGGCCTGCTCGGCGGGCACGGTAAGCACCATGCCCACGCCCATGTTGAAGGTGTTGAACATATCGTGCTCGGAGATGCCGCCCACCTTCTGCATCAGGTGGAACAGAGCCGGGGTGCGCACATCTGCCTTGTTGATGCGGGCGCAGCAGCCCTTCTTCAGGCTGCGGGGGATATTCTCGTAGAAGCCGCCGCCGGTGATGTGGGAGATGCCCTTGACCTGCACCTCTTCCAGTACCTTCAGCACGGGCTTGACGTAGATCTTGGTGGGAGCCAGCAGCGCCTCGCCAAGGGTCTTGCCGCCCAGCTCGGCGGGAGTGGAGAACAGCACATCGGGGTCGGCGTCAATGTTGAACACCTTGCGCACCAGCGAGAAACCGTTGGAGTGCACACCGGTGGAGGGCAGAGCGATGATCACGTCACCGGCTGCCATGGTGTCGTTGTTCAGGATCTTCTCCTTGTCCACAACGCCCACGGTAAAACCGGCCAAATCGTACTCGTCCTCCGGCATCATGCCCGGGTGCTCGGCAGTCTCGCCGCCCACCAGAGCGCAATCGGCCTGCACGCAGCCCTCAGCCACGCCCTTGACGATGTTGGCGATCTTTTCCGGCACGTTGCGGCCGCAGGCGATGTAATCCAGGAACACCAGCGGCTTTGCACCGGCGCAGATGACATCGTTGACGCACATGGCCACGCAGTCGATACCAATGGTATCGTGCTTATCCATGATCATGGCGACCTTCAGCTTGGTGCCCACACCGTCGGTGCCGGAGATCAGCACCGGGTGCTTGTAGCCGGTGCAGTCCAGCTCAAACAGGCCGCCAAAGCCGCCCAGGCCGCCGATGCAGTGCTCGTTCATGGTACGGGCGACATACTGCTTCATCAGCTCCACAGAGCGGTAACCGGCGGTAATGTCCACGCCTGCGGCGGCGTAGCTTTCAGAATAGCTCTTTTCCATGTTCTTACTCTCCTAACTTTTTGGCGTCCTTGGGACGGTCGTTCAGGTGACGGTCGTGAATATCGGTAGAAAGCACGCTTTCCGGCTCTACGGCATACTTGCCGGTAAAGCAGGCGGTGCAGAAACCGCATTTTGCGTTTTTGGCAAGCTGGACAACATGCTCGTTGGACAAATAGCCCAGCGTATCGGCGCCGATGACCTCGTTGATCTGCTCCAGCGTGCGGCCGGTGGCCACCAGCAGCTTCTGGTCCGGGATATCGGTGCCGAAGTAGCACGGATACTTGAAGGGAGGTGCAGAGACCATAAAGTGCACCTCGGCAGCGCCGGCATCCCGCAGCAGCTTGATGATGCGGGCAGAGGTGGTGCCGCGCACGATGGAGTCATCCACCAGCACCACACGCTTGCCCTTGACGGTGCTGGACACCACGTTCAGCTTGATGCGCACACTGTTCTCGCGCTGCTTCTGGCTGCCCTGAATGAAGGTGCGGCCGATGTATTTGTTCTTGATGAAGCCGATGCCGTAGGGGATGCCGCTCTCCTGCGAGTAGCCCAGTGCTGCATCCAGACCGGAATCCGGCACGCCGATGACCACATCTGCTTCCACGGGATGCTCCTGTGCAAGGAAGCGGCCTGCCTGCTTGCGTGCCTCGTGCACCGAGCTGCCCTCGATGACGCTGTCCGGGCGGGCGAAGTAGATGAACTCGAACACGCACATCTGGGTATCCGGGCGGCCGCAGTGATCCTTGATGCTGCGCAGCTCGCCGGTCTTGGTGTCCACCACCACGATCTCGCCGGGCTCCACGTCCCGCAGCAGGGCGGCGCCGGCGGCATCCAGTGCGCAGCTTTCGCTGGCAAAGACGTAGCCGCCGCCGGGCAGGGTGCCGATGCACAGAGGACGGTAGCCCCGGGGGTCACGCACCGCGATGAGCTTGGTGGCGGACATGATCACAAGGCTGTATGCGCCCTCCAGCACGTCCATGGTCTTGCTGATGGCAGTCTCGATGCTGCCCATGCGCAGACGGTTGCGGGTGATGAGGTAGCAGATGACCTCGGTATCCGAGGAGCCGTGGAAGATGGCGCCCTCGTTTTCCAGCTGGCGGCGCAGCTCCACGGCGTTGGTCAGGTTGCCGTTGTGGCACAGCGCCATGGTGCCGCGGCCGTGGCGGACGATCATGGGCTGGGCGTTGGCGCGGACGCGGGTGCCGGCAGTGGCGTAGCGCACATGACCGGTGGCCATGTGTGCCGTGGTAGTGGACAGGCTTGCCAACACCTCCGGGGTGAACACCTCGTTCACAAGACCCAGATCCCGGTGGCCGGTGATCACACCGTCATCGTTGACGGCGATGCCGCAGCTCTCCTGCCCGCGGTGCTGCAGCGCATACAGGGCCGAATAAGCCGCTGCGGCCACATCCTCGGTACCGGCACGGTCGTAGATGCCGAAAACGCCGCACTCCTCATGCAGCGGATATGCAAAATCAGACATTGGTTCTCCTTTACAGCTCGTTCAGTTCGTTCTGCAGCTTTTCTTCCTTGGCTGCGATCTGCTGCGCCATGGCTACGCGCTCGGCCTCCAGCTTCTCCGCCAGTGCGTCATCGCTCAGTGCCAGAATTTCAGCAGCCAGCCATGCGGCGTTCTTGGCACCGTTCAGCGCCACAGTCGCCACCGGGATGCCGCTGGGCATCTGCACGGTAGCCAGCAGCGCGTCCAAGCCGTCCATCGCGCCGCCCTTCATGGGGATGCCGATGACCGGCAGGGTGGTGTTGGCGGCAAAAGCACCTGCCAGATGTGCTGCCATGCCTGCCGCGCACAGGATGACGCCAAAGCCGTTGGCCTTTGCGCTTTTTGCAAAGGCTGCTGCCTCGGCGGGGGTGCGGTGTGCCGAAAGGATATGTGCCTCAAAGGGAATGTCCAGTGCCTTCAGCTGGGCACAGGCACCCTTGACCACCGGCCAATCGCTGTCCGAACCCATGATCACTGCCACTTTACGAACCATTTTCCTAAGCCTCTCTTTCTCAACTGTCCAACAAGACCGACAAACAAAAAAGGCTGCGGTACACCTGTACCACGGCCTTTATTTCCGGTTTTTCTGTCCGCGCATTTTGCACAAGGTTGCACCATGCCCCTGATTGCAGTGAATGTGACCCCATTCCATGCGACCCGGCACCAGCAGCATCATTGAAGTTTCCCTCCGCAGTTTCCTGTGCAAGCGTTTTTCAGGCGGCGATGCAAGCCCGATTTTTGGGGCATCGTCCCTGTACTAGATACAGTTTACGGCAAAAAAACCGCTTTGCAAAGAGCGTTTGGGCAAATTCTCCCTTGTGTTCCCATGCCGTCAAAAAACTTTCGAAAGTTTTGTGCAGTTTCGCCATCCTTTTTCTTTTTAAGTATGACTTATGCAGCAAGTATATTTTATGTAAAGGCCGTGTTGATGTATCCCAGATATCGCGCCGGATTTTTAAAAAATGATCTTTGCGGTGGCAGCGCGTGCAGCGCGGATCAGATCCGCCGGGGCGCAGCACACCTGCGTGCCGATGCGCCCGCCGGAAACGTAGACCTTCTGCTGGGTCAGCACACTTTCGTCAAAGACGGTGCGGTACTGCTTTTTCATGCCCACCGGGCTGCAGCCGCCCCGCACATAGCCGGTGACCTTGTTGATATCCGCCACATGGATCATCGCCACGCTCTTTTCGCCCACGCTGCGGGCAGCGGCTTTCAGGTCCAGTTCTGCCGCCACCGGAATGACGAATACAAAATAGTTTTTGCTGCTGCCCTGCGTTACCAGCGTCTTATACACGCAGGCAGGGTCCTCGCCCATGCTGGCGGCTACGGTCACGCCGTCCACCGCCACCCCCTCCTCGTGGGGGTACTCGTGGGCGGTGTAGGCCACCTTTTCCCGTTCCAGAATGCGCATTGCGTTGGTTTTAGCTTCTTTTCCCATTGTTATTCCCTCTTTGCTTCTATTGAACCCTCTCAGGCCGCTTCGCGTCCAGCTCCCCCGAAAGGGGGAGCTTATGCGCGGTAACCGGCAGATTCTCTTTCACCGGGAAGTGACATTGCACAGCAATGACTGAGAGGTTTTTTTCCTGTTCTTATTCTACCACTTTTTCTGAAAAAATTCAAAATTTCTCTTGACTTCAGTTTCATGAAGTGATATCATAGCGTCACGCACTTCAGAGCACTGAAGTTTGACATTGCAAGCTGCGGCAAAGGAGCCGGTCTCCCTCGCCGTTTTACACGATAGGAAAAGGCAAAGGAGACAAACCACTATGATCATCGTACTCAAACAGGATGCACCCGACGTACAGGTGCGCGAGTTCTGCCACGAGCTGGAGGATATGGGCCTGCAGATCAACGATTCCAAGGGCAGCGACACCCATATTCTGGGTCTGATCGGCGATACCAAGGCCATTGCGGAGAGCTGGGTGCTGGCAAACCCGGTGGTGGAGACCTGCCGCCGCGTGTCCGAGCCCTACAAAAAGGCCAACCGCAAGTTCCACCCGGACGATAGTGTTATCGACGTGGAGGGCGTCAAGATCGGCGGCGGCAACTTTGCGGTCATTGCAGGGCCGTGCAGCATTGAGAGCGAAGAGCAGATCACCTACTGCGCTCAGCGGGTAAAGGCGGCGGGCGCTTCCCTGCTGCGCGGCGGCGCGTTCAAGCCCCGCACCTCTCCCTACTCCTTTCAGGGAATGCGCAGCGAAGGTCTGGACCTGCTCAAGCTGGCACGCCGCGCCACCGGCTCGCCCATCGTGACCGAGATCATGAACACCGAGCACCTGCCCCTGTTTGAAAACGTAGACCTGATTCAGGTAGGTGCCCGCAATATGCAGAACTTTGAGCTGCTCAAGGCCGTTGGCCGCCAGAAAAAGCCGGTGCTGCTCAAGCGCGGCCTTGCCAACACGCTGGAAGAGTTCGTAATGAGCGCCGAGTACATCATGGCCGAGGGCAACGAGAATGTCATCCTGTGTGAGCGCGGCATCCGCACCTTTGAGACCAGTATGCGCAACACGCTGGACCTTGCCGGTGTGGTCATGCTGCACAAGATGACCCATCTGCCGGTGGTAGTGGACCCCAGCCACGCCTGCGGTCACGCTTGGATGGTGCCAGAGCTGGCGAAAGCCGCCGTCGCCGCCGGTGCCGACGGCTTGATGATCGAGGTGCACAACAACCCCGCCAAGGCCAAGTGCGACGGCGCACAGAGCCTGACCCCCGACCAGTTCGATGAGCTGATGCAGTTCATCGGCAAAGAGGTGGAGTTCTTCGGCAAAAAAATGAACTGAGCCTTCTCCGTCCGCTCCCCCGCAAGGGGGAGCTTTTTGTATGCTCCGGCGGGTTTTCATTTTCTTTTCACGGGTTTTATGGTATACTATAGTGTATTTTGAAAAAAACTACCGAAAGAGGTTTTAAAGATGAAAGCACACATTGCACGCAACCAGAACGCCGGGGTGCCGCTGGCGCTGGGCTGGAACCTTTCCCCCGCCGACCGGGGCAAGCTGGAGGGCATGGCACCCGCCTTTGGCATGAAGCTGCTGCCCGTTTCCCCCGCCGATGCCGGCAAGACCGTTGCCCAGCTGCTGGGCGAGGTGGAGGTAAAAGCCCCCAGAACGCTGGTGCTGGAGCCGGGCGCTTATCCCCCGGCGGTGGTGCTGGCAAACTTCCGCGATAAGGACGTGGACACCTTGCTGGACCTGATGCGGCAGGCACAGGTGACCATCCCCCTCAAGGCGGTGGTCACCCCCGCAAACCGCAACTGGATGTTTGCAGACCTGCTGGCGCATTTGCAGGAGGAGCACACCGCCTTTACCGCCGCAAAGGAGAGCCAGACCGTATGAAGAGCCGCATCACCCGCATGACCGCTGCACTGCTGGCGGCGGTGCTGAGCCTTAGCCTGCTGACCGCCTGCAAGCCCAAAAAGGAGCTGACCCGGTACAGCACCATCTTTTATGATGTGTTCGACACGGTGACGCAGGTCATCGCCTACTGCGAGAGCGAGGAAGAGTTCAACACCCAGATGCAGGCGCTGCATCAGGATCTGATCGCCTACAACCAGCTCTACGATATCTACAACGACTACGACGGCGTTGTGAATGTCAAGACCATCAACGAAAACGCCGGAAAAGCCCCGGTACAGGTGGATGACCGCATCCTCTCTATGCTGGAGCTGGCGCGGCAGATGTACGACCTGACCGGCGGCAAGATCAACATTGCTATGGGCAGCGTGCTGGGCATCTGGCATGACCACCGCGAGGCTGCCGAGAAAGACGCCTCTGACGCTGACAACACCCTGCCCACACAGGAGCAGCTGGAAGCCGCTGCCCAGCACTGCGATATCAACGACCTTGTCATTGACGAGGATGCCAAAACGGTCTACCTGTCCGACCCGGAAATGTCGCTGGACGTGGGCAGTGTGGGCAAGGGCTACGCGGTGGAGATGGTCTGCCTCGCCGCCGAAGCCCGGGGCCTGACCAGCGCACTGGTAAGCGTGGGCGGCAACCTGCGCGCCATCGGTACAAAGCCGGACGGCAGCCAGTGGACGGGCGGCGTGGAGAACCCGTGGAACGCCTCGGAGGTGTATACCAATACCAACTCCATCTTCGGCTCGCCCATCAATATGAGCGACCTTGCGCTGGTGACCAGCGGCGACTACCAGCGCTACTTTGTGGTAGACGGCAAACGATATCACCACATCATCGACCCGGACACCCTGTGGCCCGCTACCTACTACAACGGCGTCACCGTGCTGTGCCCGGACTCCGGCATGGCAGACTGCCTGACCACCGCCCTGTTCTGTATGCCGCTGGAAGAGGGGCAGAAGCTGGTGGAATCGCTGGACGGCGTAGAGGCCATGTGGTGCACGCCCGATAAGCAGGCCACCACCTCCAGCGGCTGGGACAGCCACCTGAAAAAGTAAAAGCATTAGAAAAAACGAGCCATCATGCGGAAAACCGCACGACGGCTCGTTTTTCTATGCTATTTATGCGCGCAAACGCACGGGCATCACTCCACGATGATGCTCTTGCCGGTCATCTCGGCGGGAACGGGCAGGCCGATATAAGGCAGCATGGTAGGTGCGATGTCGGCCAGACAGCCGCCCTCGCGCAGCTTCACATCGCCGCAGCCAACTGCCACAAAGGGCACAACGTTGGTGGTGTGGGCGGTGAAGGGGGTGCCGTCCGGGTTCATCATCTTCTCGGCGTTGCCGTGGTCAGCGGTGATGAAGGCGCAGCCGCCGGCGTTCAGCACAGCGGTGACCACCTGATCCACGCAGGTGTCCACAGCCTCAACAGCCTTGACAGCAGCATCGAACACGCCGGTGTGGCCGACCATATCGCAGTTTGCGAAGTTCAGGATGACCACATCGTACTTGCCGCTCTCGATACGCTTGACGCACTCGGCAGCAACTTCGGGGGCGCTCATCTCGGGCTTCAGGTCGTAGGTGGCAACCTTGGGGCTAGGGATGACACAGCGGTCCTCGCCCTCGTAGGGAGCTTCCACGCCGCCGTTGAAGAAGAATGTGACGTGAGCGTACTTCTCGGTCTCGGCAATGCGCAGCTGGGTCTTGCCGTGGGCAGACAGGTACTCGCCCAGAACGTTCTTCAGCTCCACCGGGGGATAAGCCACTTCGCAGTTGGGCATGGTGGCATCGTACTCAGCCATGCAGACGTAATGCACCTGCTTGCGGCCGCCGCGGCGCTCGAAGCCGGTAAAGGCATCGTCGCAGAAGATGCGGGTCATCTGGCGGGCACGGTCGGGGCGGAAGTTCATGAAGATAACGGTGTCGCCGTCCTGCACGCGGCCACCCTCGCAGGTGACGCAGGGCAGCACGAACTCATCGGTCTTGTCTGCTGCGTAGGAAGCCTCGATGGCCTCGGCAGCGTTGGCAGCGTGCTCACCCTCGCCGTAGACGAAGGCAGCGTAGGCCTTCTCCTCGCGGTCCCAGTTGTTATCGCGGTCCATGGCGTAGTAACGGCCGGAAACGCTGGCGATCTTGCCCACGCCCAGCTCGTCCAGCTTGGCCTGCAGGTCAGCCAGGAAGCCCTTGCCGGAGTGGGGGTCGGTGTCGCGGCCATCGGTGATGCAGTGGAGGTAAATTTCCTTAGCACCCAGATGCTTTGCCATCTCCAGCACGCCGAACCAGTGGTCAGCATGGCTGTGCACGCCGCCGGTGCCCACCAGACCCATCAGGTGGATGGCCTTGCCGGCCTCGATGGCGGCCTTCATGTTCTTGACCAGAACAGGGTTCTTGAGCATCTCGCCATCACGGATGGACTTGGTGATGAGGGTCAGCTGCTGGTACACGATGCGGCCTGCGCCCATGTTGGTGTGGCCGACCTCGGAGTTGCCCATCTGGCCGTCGGGCAGGCCGACAGCCATGCCGGAAGCATCAATGGTGGTCATGGGGTACTTTTCCATCAGAGCATCCAGATGGGGGGTCTTGGCAGCCACCACGGCGTTGCCGAAGGTCTCGTTCGGCACCCAGCCGAAGCCATCCATGATGCACAGAAGAACAGGTTTCTTTGCCATAAAATTGAATCTCCTTTGAATTTATCACGCGTTGCGGGCAAGGCCAGATGCCCTGCCTGCGGGGGTGCAGCCTGCGGGTGCATAACACCCGAGCGGCTGCTGTAAAAACAGATCAGCGCCCGGCTCAGCGCTGAAAAAACGGCGCAGCCGGGCGCTGAAACAGCTCATTTAAGAAAAGGCAGTTGCTCAGCCCTTGGTGGCCGCATTGACGATGACAGCAAAGTCGGGAGCCTTCAGGGATGCGCCGCCGATCAGGCCACCGTCCACGTCCTTCTTGCTCAGCAGCTCCTCGCAGTTCTTGGCGTTCATACTGCCGCCGTACTGTACGGTGGTAGCCTCGGCCACAGCCTCGCCGTACAGCTCGCCCACCACCTTGCGGATCTGAGCGCAGACTTCCTCTGCCTGATCAGCGGTAGCGGTCTTGCCAGTGCCGATGGCCCAAATGGGCTCGTAGGCGATGACAACGTTTGCCATCTGCTCGGCGGTCACGTCACGCAGGGCGATCTTGGTCTGCATACGAACCAGCTCCTCGGTAACGCCCTCTTCGCGCTGCTGCAGGCTCTCGCCCACGCAGATGATGACCTTCAGACCGGCATTCAGCGCAGCCAGCGTGCGCTTGTTGACGGTCTGGTCGGTCTCTGCAAAGTACTGGCGGCGCTCAGAGTGGCCGACGATGACGTACTCCACGCCCAGATCCACCAGCATATCGGCGCTGATCTCGCCGGTGAAAGCACCGGACTTCTCAAAGTGGACGTTCTCGGCGCCAACATGGATGTTAGTGCCCTTGGTCTTAGCCACAGCGGTGACCAGATCGGTAAACGGGGTGCAGATGACCACCTCGCAGGTAGCGTCCTTCACAGCGGGGATCAGCTCGTCCACCAGAACAGCAGCCTCGGAGGCGGTCTTGTTCATCTTCCAGTTGCCAGCGATAATAGCCTTGCGCTTTGCCTTATCCATTGTTATTTTCTCCTTACCTTCGTAAATATTTACAAATTACCTGCACAAAAAGAAAAGATGCGGCGGCGTAAATGCCGCCGCACCCATTGTGATGCCGGAAAAATTATGCGTTCTGGATAACTGCGATGCCGGGCAGCTCCTTGCCCTCCAGATACTCCAGAGAAGCGCCGCCGCCGGTGGAGATGTGGGTCATCTTGTCGCCCAGACCCATCTGCTGCACAGCTGCTGCGCTGTCGCCGCCGCCGATGACGGTGGTAGCATCGCTCTCAGCCATAGCCTTGGCAACAGCCAGAGTACCGGCTGCCAGAGTGGGGTTCTCGAACACGCCCATGGGGCCGTTCCAGACAACGGTCTTGGAAGCCTTGACAGCGTCAGCAAACAGCTTCATGGTCTCGGGGCCGATGTCGCAGCCCTCCATGTCAGCGGGAATAGCGCTGATGGGCACGATGGTCACATCCACGGGAGCGTCGATGGGATCGGGGAAGTCCTTGATGCAGGCTGCATCCACGGGCAGCAGCAGCTTGACGCCCTTCTCCTGAGCCTTAGCCATCATTTCCTTGCAGTAGTCCAGCTTGGTGTCATCACACAGGCTCTTGCCGACTTCGTAGCCCTGAGCCTTGGCAAAGGTGTAAGCCATGCCGCCGCCAATGATCAGGGTATCGACCTTCTCCAGCAGGTTGGAGATGACGTTCAGCTTATCAGCGACCTTAGCGCCGCCCAGAATAGCGGTGAAGGGACGGACGGGGTCGTTGACGGCGTTGCCCAGATACTTGATTTCCTTCTCCATCAGGTAGCCGACAGCGGTATCCTTGATGTAGTCGGTGACACCTGCGGTGGAGCAGTGTGCACGGTGGCAGCTACCGAAGGCATCGTCCACATAAGCGTCAGCCAGAGAAGCCAGCTCCTCGCTGAACTCAGGCATGTTCTTGGTCTCTTCCTTGCGGAAACGGGTGTTCTGCAGCAGAACGACGTCGCCGTTGTTCATAGCAGCCACAGCAGCCTTTGCGTTCTCGCCCACAACGTTGTCATCGTCGGCAAACACAACGGTCTTGCCCAGCTTTGCGCTCAGAGCCACAGCAACGGGAGCCAGGCTGAACTTAGCCTCGGGGCCGTTCTTGGGCTTGCCCAGGTGGCTGCACAGGATGACCTTAGCGCCATCGTTGACCAGCTTCTGGATGGTGGGCAGCGCTGCATTGATGCGGTTCTCGTTGGTGATGACACCGTCCTTCATCGGGACGTTGAAATCGCAGCGGACAAGCACCTTCTTGCCGCAGTAGTTCTGATCGTCGATCGTCTTCTTACCTAAACCCATGGTAAAAACTCCTCTCAAGTTATAATTCTGAACCAGAGTCTCGCTCACAATCGGGGCTTTGCCCCGTACAGCTACTATTATAAACAAAAACTGCGTGCATTGCAAGGATATGAGATAGATAATTGTTTAACAAACATTTGCCATTGTTGCACGGAAATGTGTCTATTTTGCCCGAAGTGCGGTTTTTTCTGCCCGCAGACGCCGGAAATGCCGGTTTCCTTCACGACAAAAGGGGTCGAAAAGCGCCCGCAGGCGTTTCTCGACCCCAAAATAAAAATATTTTTTCCGCTGTTGATGCGTTATGCAAAATATTCCTGTGCGCGGCGGGCGGCATCGTTGATGCAGTCCCGCAGCTGGTCCAGCGTATCAAACTTTTTGCTGGGGCTCAGGTAGGCGTAGAACTCCACCACCGGGTCGGTGCCGTACAGATTGCCGGAAAAGCCCGGGATAAAGGTCTCGCAGGTCACCTTGGTGGCGTCATCGTTCACAGTCGGGCGGCTGCCCAGACCGGTAGCCGAGGGATACCACACCCCGTTGATGCAGGTGCGGGTGATATAAATGCCGCTGCGGGGCATCTGGAAGCCCTGCGGGTACAGCTGGTTGATGGTGGGCACCCCAAGGGTGTGCCCCAGACCTGCCCCGTGCTGCACCGCAAAGCGGATGGCATAGGGCATGCCCAGCATGGCGTTGGCAGCAGGGATGTCCCCGCCCTCCAGCGCGGTGCGGATGCGGGTGGAGGACACCGGCTTTTCCTCAAACTGCGCCATGGGCACCACCACCACCTCTACCCCAAGGGGGGCGCAGAGGGCGCGCAGCAGTTCCGGGGTACCGGCAGCCTTTGCGCCAAAGGTGAAGTTCTCGCCGCAGAACAGCGCCCGGGCACGGCAATTTTCTACGATGCCGCGCACAAACTCCTCTGGGCTCAGCGCCTTGATCGCTTCAAAGTCCGGGGTGAGGTAATACTCTACCCCAAGGCTGTGGATCAAGGCGTGCTTATCCTCGGTGGAAAGCAGGCGCTTGCCCTTCATTTTATTTTCCACCGGCAGGCGGAAGGTGAACACCGCCGGGGCTGCATCATGGGTCTTTGCCCACTGCACAGCCCCTTCGATCACCGCCCGGTGGCCGATATGGATGCCGTCAAAGTAGCCCATGGCCACGGCGGTGCCCTTTTCGGGCTGCGCCAGCGGCAGCGGGGCAAACTGAGAAATGATCTGCATGGGTCTTGTTTCCTTTATTGCTCAATTACGTTCCACGAACAGTTTTTCCACCCGGAGCACCCCGCCGGTGATGTTGGCAAGGCCAAGGAACTGCCCGGCGGCATTGCGCACCCGGTAGCGTCCGTCTGCTGCGGGGTAGCGGCTGGTGGGGCAGCCGTTGTACAGGTGCTTTTCCACCCATGGCTCCACCACCAGCAGCGGCAGCGGGGTGAACACGCTTTCCACCGGCAGCATCAGTGCTTCCAGTGCGGCAGTTCCCTGCTCCTTTGCGGCAAGGATCTCTTCCAGCGTGTGGGCATCTGCTTCGGTGTACAGACCGGCAGCGGTGCGGCGCAGAGCACTCATAGTGCCCTTCTGCCCCATGGCGGCGGCGATCTCCTCCAGCAGGGTGCGGATGTAGGTGCCTTGAGAGCAGCGCACCGTCAGCACATACTCGTTCTCTGCCGGACTGCCGCCGTACTCGATGCCGTAGATCTCAATGGGACGCGCCTTGCGCTCCACGGTCACGCCCTCGCGCGCCAGCTTATACAGCGGCTGTCCGTTGATCTTCACCGCCGAGTACATGGGCGGCACCTGCATCTGCGGGCCGATAAACTGCGGCAGCACAGCCAGCAGCTCTTTTTCTCCGGCGGTGACGGGTGCGGTCTCCAGCACCGTACCGGTGCTATCGCCGGTATCGGTGCGTGCACCCAAGCGCAGGGTGGCGCGATAAGCTTTATCGTGGTTCAGCTGCAGGTCCACCGCCTTGCTGGCACCGCCGCAGAACACCGGCAGAACGCCGGTGGCCATGGGGTCCAGCGTACCGCTGTGCCCCAGCTTGCGGGTACCCAGCACGCCGCGCAGCTTTGCCACCACATCAAAACTGGTCCAGTCCATGGGCTTGTCTACGATCAGGATGCCCTGCATCATGCTTCCTCCTGCGGTGCGTCCAGCTCGGCTTCCACCTCTGCAAGGATCGCGTTTTTGGCGTTTTCAAGGTCGCCCAGCAGCTCACAGCCCGCTGCGCGGGTGTGGCCGCCGCCGCCCAGCCGCCGGGCGATGGCACAGGCGTCCACGCCCTTTGCGGTGCGCACGCTGATGCGGTAGCTGCCGCCGGGCTGCTGGCGCAGGGTCAGACCCACCTTGACCCCCTCAATGCTGATGGGCAGGCTGGTCAGCTCTTCCAGATCTGCGGGGTCTACCCCGCTCTGCCGGATCTCGTCCCTCGTCAGGTAGATCAGGGCGCAGCGGCCGTCCAGATAGTACTCCAGATGGTTGCGGGCGATGCGCTCGGCCTCCATGCGGGCACGGGGCTTTGTGTCGAAGAGCAGGGTGTTCAGCTCCTCCACATGGCAGCCGGCTTCAATAAGCTTTGCAGCGATCTTGTGGGTGTTGGCCGTGGTGGAGGAGAACTTGAAGCAGCCGGTGTCGGTAGCAATACCGGTGTACAGGCAGTCCGCAATGTGGGGGGTGATGGGCACGCCCATCTCCACGATGACCTGATACAGCAGCTCCGCTGCCGCAGCAGCACCGGCATCCAGAAGAGTAAAATCGGCATAGCCGTTGTTGCCTGCGTGGTGGTCGATGCACAGGTCCACATGGCGTGCAACCTGCGGCACGCCGTTATTTTCGCCAAACAGCTGCAACCCGGCCACGTCCACCGCGATCACGGTACGGGGCTCGAACTCACCCTTGAACAGCCGTGGGTTCGTAAAGGCGTAGCGGGACGGAATGGCATCAGAGCAGAGCACCGCTGTCGTTTTTTCCAGCGCTTTGAGCGCATAGTACAGGGCACTGCCGCAGCCGATGGTGTCACCGTCCGGGTTTTTGTGGCACAGAATCAAAATGTTGTCCGCAGCCAGCAGGCGCTGCGCCATCTGCTGCACATTCAGTTGTTCTGTCATCCAATGATCCATCCTTTCCGCAAAGGCAGTCAGTCCTCGGTCTGTTCGGTATCGGCAGGCTGTGCTTCTTCCTCGCCGTTCACATTCAGGCTGCGCAGCAGCTCGTTGATGTGGGCGGCGTAGGCGGCACCGTCATCCTCCACAAAGATGAAGCGGGGTGCCTTGCGGATGTGCATTTTTTTGCTGACCTCGGTGCGCACATGGCCTGCGGCACGGTTCAGCGCTTCGATTGCGGGCTTGGGGCCGTCTGCACGGCCCATCACGCTTACATACACTTTTGCCACATCCAGATCCGGTGTCACGTCCAGACGGGTGACGGTCAGCAGACCGCCCTCCAGCCGCGGGTCCTTCAGCCGGCCGATGATGGCAATGACCTCGCGCTTCATATCCTGCGCAAGACGGCCCATATTTTTCTGAGACATTCCGTTTCTCCTTTAAAAAGAAAACCCTCTCAGCCTCGCTTCGCTTGGCAGCTCTCCCGATGGGCGAGCTTTTTGCGTGGATACGGGATGCTTTTCCGTTTCTCTGCAAGCCTCCTGCCTCGGGAGAGGCGGCATTGCGTCAGCAATGACGGAGAGGGTTATTTTAAATCTTAGTCGCGGTACTCTTCCATCTTGAAGGCTTCGTACACGTCGCCCTCCTTGACGTCCGCAAACTTCTCCAGGGTCACGCCGCACTCGTAGCCCTCGGCCACTTCCTTGGCGTCATCCTTGAAGCGCTTCAGGGATGCGATCTCATCCTCGGCAATGACGATGCCGTCACGCACCACGCGCACCTTGCTGTCGCGGGTGATCTTGCCACTGGTCACGCGGCAGCCTGCAACGGTGCCCACGTTGGAGATCTTGTACACCTGACGCACCTGCAGTTCGCCCAGAGCGACCTCGCGGAACTTGGGTGCCAGCATACCCTTCATAGCGTCGGTGACATCGTTGATGGCGTCATAGATGACGCGGTACATACGCATTTCCACCTTGGTAGCAGCGGCTTCTTCCTTAGCCACGTTGTCCGGGCGAACATTGAAGCCGATGATGATGGCGTTGGAGGCATCGGCCAGATCCACGTCGGACTTGCTGATGGCGCCGACACCGGCGTGGATGACGCGCACGCGCACTTCATCATTGGAGATTTTCTCCAAGCTCTGCTTCACAGCCTCGGCAGAGCCCTGCACGTCGGCCTTGACCACGATGGCCAGTTCCTTCATGTCGTTCTGTGCCATCTGGCTGAACAGGTTATCCAGAGTGACCTTCTGGAAGGAGGAGAACTGCTTCTCCTTGGCGGCAGCAATGCGCTGCTCGGCCAGCTCACGGGCCAGACGCTCGTCCTCAACAGCCTCGAACAGGTCGCCTGCCTCGGGCACGGCGGTCAGGCCGGTGATCTCCACAGGGGTGGAGGGGCCGGCATCGGTGAGCAGCTGACCCTTGTCGTTGCGCATGGTACGCACACGGCCCACGGCGGTACCGGCAATGATGACATCACCGGCGTGCAGGGTGCCGTTCTGCACCAGAATGGTGGCAATGGGGCCCTGCCCCTTGTCCAGACGAGCCTCGACCACAGCACCCTTGGCGCGGCGGTTGGGGTTAGCCTTCAGTTCCATGACCTCAGCTTCCAGCGCAACGCGCTCCAGCAGGTCGTTGATGCCCATACCGGTCAGTGCAGACACGGGGATGCAGGCCACATCTCCGCCCCAGTCCTCGGGGATCAGGCCGTACTTGGTCAGGCTCTCCTTCACGCGCTCGGGGTTGGCGGTGGGCTTATCCATCTTGTTGATGGCCACGATCACCTTGACCTCAGCAGCCTTGGCGTGGTTGATGGACTCGATGGTCTGGGGCATGATGCCGTCGTCGGCAGCAACGACCAGAATGGCGATATCGGTCATGTTGGCACCACGGGCACGCATGGAGGTGAAAGCCTCGTGACCCGGGGTGTCCAGGAAGGTGATCTTGCTGTCGTTGATGCGCACCTGATAGGCACCGATGGCCTGCGTGATGCCGCCGGCCTCGCCTGCGGTGACGTTGGTCTTGCGGATGGCATCCAGAATACTGGTCTTGCCGTGGTCAACGTGACCCATGACACAGACCACCGGGGGACGCTCCACCAGATCCTCCTGTGCATCCTCTTCCTGCGTGAACAGGCGCTCCTCGATGGTAACGTGCACCTCGTGCTCGACCTTTGCGTGGAACTCCTCTGCCAGCAGAGATGCGGTGTCGAAATCGATCACATCATTGATGGCGTGCATCTCGCCCAACTGCATGAACTTGGCAATGACCTTACCGGCCTGCTGCTTCAGACGGGCAGCCAGTTCGCCCACGGTGATCTCATCGGGGATCAGCACCTTCAGCTGGGCGTTGCGGGCCTTCTCCAGCTGGATGCGCTGCAGACGCTCGAACTCGGTCTCGCGCTTGCCCTTCTGGAACTGCTGGCGCTGGCGCTGGCCGCGCTGGGTGAACTTCTGCTTGTTGCCCTGCGGGGTGGGCTTGCGGCGGTTCTCGGTGTTCTTGGTAGAGGCCAGATCATCGTAACGGGCGTCGAAGCGGTCCACGTTCATATCCACAGTGCGGGTATCCACGGTGACCTGATTGTCCTCGCGGCGGACAGAGACAGCCTGTGCGGGGGCAGCAGTGGCCTTTGCGCCGGTCTCGCGTGCCAGCTCGCTGAAGGAAACTGTCTTTTCCTCGCGCTTCTTGTGCTGCTCGGGCTTCTTGTCGCCGTGCTTGCCATTGTTGTTATTGTTATTGTTTGCCTTGGGCTGCTCAGCCTTTGCGGCGGGCTGCTGGGGCTTTTTGTCGGCCTTGGGAGCCTCGGGCTTCTTTTCAGCCTTCTTTTCGACTTTCTGGTTAGCCTTCTTCTCAGCCTTGGGCTCCTCCTTGGGAGCCTTGGCGCTGTTCAGGAACTCGTCCAGATTTGCCACACTGTTATCCTTGCTGAACTTCTCCAGCAGGTAGTTCAGCTCGTTCTCTTCCAGATTGGAGCTGTTCTTCTTGCCGGTGCTGCCCATAGCGGCCAGCTCGTCCAGCACCTTCTTTGCAGAAAGGTTCAGATCCTTTGCAAAGTCACTCACTTTATATTTTACGATCATTCGCTCATATCCTCCTCATTTTTGATTGCTCCGCAGTCCGACAGGCGGTCGAAGCAGAGCTTTGCGAGGTTGCGGTCGGTCACCGCGTAAACAGCCACGGGCTTGTGGCTGATATCGGCCAGCTTATCCTGCGTCAGCGGCATGGTGAACACGTCCACCAAGTCGCCCACGGCATAGTTCAAACGCTGCAAAGTCTTGGGGCTGATGTCCGATGCGGTCATCACCAGCCACGCCTTGCTTTTGACGCAGGCTTCCTCCACGGCGTCAAAGCCCATGGTCAGCGCACCGGCCTTGCGGCACAGGCTCACGGCCTGATACAGTGCCTCCTCCGGGGGCAGCTTGGGTTTTGCGGGGGCGTTATTCTTTTTTGCCATCGGCTGCTGCCTCCTTTGCGGCTGCGGCCAGCTGTACAGCCAGCGCGTCGTATACCTCGGCGGGGACCGGCTGCTCAAAGCAGCGCTCCAGCGCCTTTTTCTTTTTTGCCTTGGTCAGGCAGTCCGGGTTCGGGCAGAGATATGCGCCGCGCCCCGGCTTTTTGCCTACCAGATCAATGCTGATCTCCCCGCTGGGTGCGCGCACCACGCGCACCAGTTCCTTTTTGGGGCGGCTGGTCATGCAGCCGATGCACTGGCGGGCAGGGATCTTTTTTTGTGCCATCCGGTTTCCCTCCTTCGGCAGATGGTGCCGGGCTTATTCAGCGTCTGCTGCGTCCTTCTTGGGCTCCTCGTCCTCGCCGTAGTAGCCGCTCTCGGGACGGATATCGATGTTGTAGCCGGTCAGGCGGGCGCACAGGCGGGCGTTCTGACCCTTGTTGCCGATGGCCAGGCTCAGCTGCTGGTCGGGCACGGTGACGCGGCAGGAGCGGGTCTCGCCGGGCAGCAGCTCCACCTTGACCACCTTGGCGGGGCTCAGGGCTGCGGAGATGAACTCCGAGATATCCTCGCTCCACTTGACGATATCGATCTTCTCGCCGCCCAGCTTTTCCACAACAGCGGCCACGCGGGCGCCGTGCTCACCGATGCAGGCGGAAACAGGGTTGACGTTGGGGTCCTTGGACCAGACAGCCATCTTGGTGCGGGCACCGGCCTCGCGGCTGATGGCCTTTACCTCCACAGTGCCGTCAAAGATCTCGGGCACTTCCAGCTCAAACAGGCGCTTGACAAGGCCGGGATGGGTGCGGCTGATCATCACGCGGGGGCCGCGCTCGGTGCTGACCACGTCCACGATGTAGACCTGCAGGGTCTCGCCCTCGGTGTACACCTCGCCGGGCACCTGCTCGTTGCGGGGCAGAACAGCCTCGCCGCCCTTGCCCAGATCCAGCGCAACGATGCCCTTCTCGGTATCCACGCGGGTAACGGTAGCCTGCACGATATCGTGTGCGCGGGACTGGATCTCGCTGAGCTGCTGGTTACGCTCGGCCTCGCGGATGCCCTGACGGATGACGTGCTTTGCGGTCTGGGCGGCAATGCGGCCGAAATCGCGGGTCTTGAGTGGGGTGATGATGCGGTCGCCCACCTCGTAGCTGCTGCGGATCTTGCGTGCCTCGGTCACGCCGATCTCGGCGTGCTCGTCATACCAGTCCTCGTCTGCCACGATATCCTGAATCAGTGCCACATCAAAGCGGCCGGTGTCGGGGTCGATGTCCACACGGATGTGATCCTCCTCGACCTCGTAGTTCTTCTTGACGGCAATGATGATAGCCGCCTTGATCTTCTCGATCAGGTACTCTGCGGTGATGCCGCGCTCATGCTCCAGCATGGAGAGCGCTTCAAAAAAGTCCTTATTCGCTGCTGTCATTTTTCGGGTTCCTCCTATATATTTTGTTCTCTTTTCTCCATCAGAGACGGTTCTTCTCAGTTAAACAGATCCTCGTCGTCGCACAGCTGCACGCCGGAGACTGCGTTTACTTCAAAGGTCACGGGGCCGTTCTCGGTCTCCAGCGTTACGGTGCTGCCCTCGCGGCCGGTCAGGATGCCGGCAAGTTCCCGCACGCCGTCGGCGTTGGGGCGGATGAGCTTTGCCCGCACCTTCTGGCCCTTGAGTGCCTCGTAGTGCTCCGGGCGGGTCAGCTTGCGGCCAAGGCCGGGGCTGCCCACCTCCAGATAATAGCTCTGGTCGATGGGGTCTGCCTCATCCAGAATGGGGTCCAGTGCGTGGGACACCTCTGCACAGGTGTCGGTATCCATGGTGCCGTCCCGGTCGATGAGGATGCGAAGATACCAGTCCGGCCCTTCCTTCTCAAAAACCACATCCCACAGGCGCAGACCCATGCCTTCCACCGTGGGACGGACAAGCGCTTCCACTCTCTGCGCGGTGTTGCCGCCAGACTGCTTCGCCATAAAAAACCTCCAAACAAACAAGAAACGCGGACCTTGCGGCCCACGTTTCAGGTTAAACTATATCGTACTACTAGAATATAGCATACTCTTGCGATTTATGCAAGCATTTTCGCAATTTTTTTGCTGTTGCATACCCTTTTGGGCTTTTTACAGCACCCAGACGCCGTTTTCGAACAGCTGCACGGTGCGGCCATCGCGGCATTTGCCGGTGATGCGGCTGTCCTCTGCACCCACCATCACATCCTCGTGCAGGGAGGAGTGGTTCATGCCGCGGGCTGCCAGCTCTTCCTTGGAAAGGCCGGTGCCGCCCACGGTGGTGCCGGGGTAGCTGTCGCCAAAGGCGATGTGGCAGGCGGCGTTCTCGTCAAACAGGGTGTTGTAGAACAGCTTGCCGCTGCGGTTGATGGGGCTGGAAGCAGGCACCAGCGCCACCTCGCCGATGTGGCGTGCGCCCTCGTCGGTGTCCAGCAGCTGACCCAGCAGGTCTGCGCCCTCTTCGGCACCGTGCTCCACCACCTTGCCGTCCTTGAAGGTGACGTGGAAGTTCTTGATGAGCTGTCCGTTAAAGACGTAGGGCTTTGTGCCGTAAACGATGCCGTCCACCTTATCCTTATGGGGTGCAGTGAACACCTCCTCGGTGGGGATGTTGGGCAGGAAGGGCACCCCCTTCTCGTTTTTGCTGCCGGCGCTCTCCCACACCGCCTGCTCCGCCAGACCCACGGTCAGGTCGGTGCCGTTGGCGCTTTCAAAATGCACGCTTTCCAGATCAAGGGCGTTCATCTTTGCGCCCAGCTCGTTCAGGCGGTCCAGATGCTTCTGCCACTCCCCTACCGGGTCGCCGCCAGTCACGCGGCAGGTATCAAAGATCAGCTTCCACTGTGCCTCAATGGCGGCGGCAGTGTCCAGCTCCGGGAACATCTTCTTTGCCCACGGCTCTGCGGGCAGAGCCGCGATGGACCACTGCACCCGGTCGTTCATGGTGTACTCCCGCCACGGCTGCATAAAGCTGCGGTTCGCGCTGTTCACCCGGCTGATCTTAGCACCGTCCAGCCCGGCAAACAGTTCCGGGTCGTCCGCAATGAGGTGCAGCACGCACACACCGCCCTCGCTCTCGGCATAATCCAGATAGCGGCGCAGCTGCCAGCCCTTGTGGTCGGTCAGGGCGTCCTCGCTGCCCAGCTCCATGCGGATGCGGGTAACAGCGTCATCCTGCCAGTTCACCTGCACGTCCCGCGCACCGGCTTCGTAGGCGCTGCGCACGCACAGCCGTGCCAGCGGGGCACCCTCCAGCGGGCAGTTGATAATAAGGGTTTGCCCCGGCTGCGGGTTCACACCCACCCGGACGATAAAATCTGCATACTTCTGCAGCAGTTCGTTGAAGTTTTCCACGATAGAACCTCCTGTGGTGCATAGTCACCGTTGTTTTTCTCTCAGTATACCGCGTTCCGGCGCTTCTGTCCACTATGGGCAGAGCTGCCGCTCACCCTTCCGATTCAAAAAAGGCGCGGGTCAGCTGCACCACCGTGCCGGAAAGCAGCAGCAGTGCAATGAGGTTCGGGATGCTCATCAGGCCGTTGAAGGTATCGGCGATGCTCCACAGCAGGCCAAGGTCCATGGTAGCACCCAGAATGGCCACCAGAGAGTACACCACAAAGAAGGGGCGTGCCACCTTGTTGCTCTTGCACAGGAACACCAGAAAGCGGGAGCCGTACAGACCCCAGCCGATGATGGTGGAAAAGGCAAAGCAGCACAGCGCCACAGCGGTAAAAATGGAAGCCCAGCCGCCGTAGGTGGTGGTAAAGCCGGAGATGGTCAGCTCTGCACCGGCCGCTGCGCCGTAGCTGACCGGGGTGCCGCTGCACAGAATGACCAGCGCGGTCAGGGTGCAGATAACGATGGTATCGGCAAACACCTCAAAAATACCGAACATACCCTGCTTGACCGGCTTTTTGGTGTCGGCGCAGGCATGGGCGATGGAGCCAGTGCCAAGACCGGCCTCATTGGAAAAGATGCCGCGGGAAACGCCCTTTTGCATACTGACGAACAGGCTGCCGATGGTGCCGCCGGTAAAGGCAGCGGGGTTGAACGCGCCCGCTACGATGGATTCCAGCACATAGGGCAGGCGGGAGAAGTTGAGCGCCACCACGCCCACCGACAGCACAATATAGAACAGCGCCATAAAGGGCACCAGCTTCTCGCTCACGCTGCCAATGCGCTTGATGCCGCCCAGCAGCACCAGCGCCACCAGCGCCGCCACAAGGATGCCCACGATGAGGTTGAGGGTGGGCAGGAAGCCATTGCCCACAAGCCCGTATTCCAGCAGGGCGGTATCCACTGCCGCCACGATGGTATTCACCTGCGTTGCGTTGCCGGTGCCGAACACGGTCAGCACGCCGAACAGCGCGTACAGCACCGCCAGAAACTGCCAGCGGCGGCCAAGGCCGTTTTTAATATAGTACATCGGGCCGCCCACCCACTCGCCGGTGTCGCTGCGCTCCCGGAAATGCACGGCCAGCGTCACCTCGGCAAACTTGGTGCACATACCCAGCAGCGCAGAGCACCACATCCAGAACACGGCACCCGGGCCGCCGATGGCGATAGCGCCCGCCACACCGGCAATGTTGCCGGTGCCCACCGTGCCCGCCAGCGCGGTGCACACCGCCTGAAAAGGGGTCATAGCACCGTCCGAAGCGTCCCGCTTGCGGAACATCCGTCCCACGGTGGTGCGGATGGCGTAAGGGAATTTGCGGATCTGCAAAAAGCCCGTGCGGACACTGAGCAGCAGCCCCACGCCAATGATGCACACCATGGCAGGGATGCCCCAGATAAAGCTGTTCACCGCCTGATTGACGGCGGCAATGGTCTCGATCATATACTTCCACATCCTCTGTAATATCTTGCGCACTGACAGTTTTTGTCAAAACACGAAAAATATTTTACCGTACTTTTCCCGTAGTGTCAATGAAAAATAGGGACGTTATGAAACGCCCCTATCCAAAATTCTTATTTTTTATGTGTGACCGCCCTGCGGTAGACCGCACCGGAGACCACCGCCGCCAGCACCTCGGTAAGCCAGAAGGCGTGCCAGACGCCGTCTGCGCCCAGCCAGTTACACAGCAGCGCAGCCAGCGGCATGATGAAAACAACATACCGGCACAGCGCGATGACCAGAGATTCTGCGCCCTTGCCCAGACCCTCCAGCGCACCGGAGGCGGTGGTGGAGACCGCCGAGACGACAAAGCCGATGCTGATGATGCGCAAGGCAGTCTGCCCGGCGGCGATGGTTTCAGGGTTCTGAGTGAACAGCCCCATCAGCTGCCCGGAGGCAAGCTGACAGATGACCGTACCCGCCGCCATGATGACCGCACTCATAAGCAGGGTCAGCTGGAACAGCTTTTTCACCCGGGCGTGCTCCCGCGCACCGTAGTTGTAGCCGATAAGCGGGCGCATACCCTGCACAAAGCCGTTGGCGGGCAGGTACAAAAAGGTCTGCAATTTATAATAGATGCCCAGCACCACCACATAACTCTGAGAGAAAGCCGCCAGCAGTCCGTTGAGGAAGGTGACCAACAGCGAGGGCAGCGCCAGATTCAGGATCGCCGGAATGCCGATGGCGTATAGTCTGCCGTCCAGCGCTGCGTCCGGGCGCAGACAGCTGCGGCGCAGCCGCACCGGCAGCTCGGTGCGCAGATAAACCACAAGGTAGACCGCCACGCTGAGCGCCTGACCGATGCCAGTAGCCAGTGCTGCGCCCGCAATGCCCATGGCAGGCACCGGCCCAAGCCCGAAGATAAGCACAGGGTCCAGTAAAATATTGCACACGCAGCCGGTGATCAGGGCGACCATGGACACCTTCATGCGGCCCACCGCCTGAAAGATCTTTTCAAAGGCCAGCGAGACCATGTTCACGACCAAAAATAGGAATACGATGGTGGAGTAGGTGATGCCGGCAGCGATCAGCCCCTCGTCCTGCGTAAAGCGGCGCAGAAAGCTAGGCATGATGGCGATACTGACCACCATCATCACCACGCCGTGCACAAGGCTGAGCGCAAAGCCGTGGGTGGCGGCCATCTCGGCTTTTTCGCGGTCGCCCGCGCCCAGATACAGCGCGATCATGGCGTTGATGCCAATGCCAAATCCGATGGCAATGGCGTTGGAAAAGTTCTGGATGGGGAACACCAGACTCAAGGCAGTCATGGCGTCCTCGCTGATGCGTGCCACAAACAGGCTGTCCACAATGTTGTACAGGCTGTTCACCAGCATGGAGAGCACATTGGGCAGCGCCATTGAGAGCAGCAGCGGCAGCACCGGCTTCTCCTTCATAAAAGTTTCGTTCATTGAAAATTTCACCTGCTATCTGTAAAAAGTAAAAATGTGGCGGGCACAGCATCGGCTTGCAGCCGGTTTCCGGCGCACAAAAAAGCCACACAATGACCCCTTGAAGGTCATTGTGTGGCGAAAAGTAGCAATGTTGCTGTAAAAATCCACACGGTTTTTATGATCGCGGCAACTGTCCGCGATATGCATCCCGCGCATTTGCGGGCTGCAACTTTGGCAGAATACCACATCCCCGACGGTATGTCAAGGGGTTTCGGCGTAAAAGTATGACTTTTACGCCCACTTGACCATTTTTTCCGCAGGCGCTACAATAAGGCAAACCGGCTCTGAGGGAGGACACTGTATATGAAATGGATGATCGCATCAGACCTGCACGGCTCCTATTATTATGCGCAGCAGCTGCAGCAGGCCTTTGAACGGGAGCAAGCCGACCGCCTGCTGTTTCTGGGAGACCTGCTCTACCACGGCCCCCGCAACGACCTGCCCCGGGACTACGCCCCCAAGCAGGTCATCCCGCTGCTGAACAGCCTTGCGCCCAAGCTGCTGTGCGTGCGCGGCAACTGCGATGCCGAGGTGGACCAGATGGTGCTCAATTTCCCAGTGCTGGCAGATTACGCCGTGCTGCCAGTGGGGCAGCGGCTGGTCTACGTCACCCATGGCCATGTGTTCAACCTGAACCATCTGCCACCCCTTGCCCCGGGGGATATCCTGCTCCACGGCCACACCCATGTGCCCGCATGGATGGACTTCGGGCAGGGGAATCTTTACCTGAACCCCGGCTCTGTGAGCATCCCCAAGGAAAACACCGCTCACAGCTACATGACCTTGGAGGGAAACACCGCCTGCTGGAAAACTATGGAAGGCGCGTGCTACCATCAGCTACAGCTGTGATAATGTTGTGATATTATACTTTTTTCCAAAAAAAGCCGGAAAAGCCCTTGACGAACCGCCCAAAATGCTGTAAACTAAGTACAACCTTTAAAAATAGAGGGTGCTGTAAGCTTTGTACTGAACGCAGGCGGTGCAAAGTATCGCAGTAAACCCCATAAGGCATCATAAAAAAACACCGGAGGCTTTGCATCGGCTTCCGGTGTTTTTTTATGCACTGCCGGGCTATCTTTTGCTGCGCAGTCATGTTACAATAGAAAGAAAACGCGAATTGCAGGAGGAATTATGGATTTTTACGGAACCATCGGCCCCGCCTGTGCCGATGTAAAGCTTTTGCAGCAGATGGCGGAAGCCGGCATGACCGGCATTCGCATGAATCTTTCTCATGGCCCGCTGGCAGCGCACGAGGACTGGCTGGCGCTGCTGCGCAAGGCCGGGGTAAAAAAGCTGCTCATCGACCTGCAAGGGCCTGAACTGCGCATCGGCCGTCTGCCGCAGCCGCTGTCCCTGACCGCTGGGCAGACCGTGCGTCTGGGCGCACAGGGCATCCCCTGCCCTGCTGCGCTGGTGCATGGAGTGCAGCCCGGGCAGGAGCTGCTGCTGGATGACGGCAAGCTGCTGGCTCGTGTGGACGCCGTGGAACCGGACGCGCTCGTGTGCACCGTAGTGCGGGGCGGGGTGCTGCAAAGCCGCAAAAGTCTGGCAGCACCGGGGGCAGATATCCAGATGCTCACCCTGACCGCCGAGGACAAGGAAAACCTTGCCATCGCCGCCGGTTGCGGCGTTACCGGGGTCATGCTGCCCTTTGTGCGCGGCGCGGCAGATATCCGCAGCCTGCGGCAGGCACTGGCAGAAGCCGGTGCGCCGCAGCTGAAAATTCTTGCTAAAATCGAAAACCTTACAGGCGTGCAGGCACTGCCGGAGTTTTTGCCGCTGGTGGATGAGGTGGTCATTGCCCGGGGCGACCTTGGCAACGCGATGCCCTTGTGGGAGTTGCCCCGCTGCCAAAAGCAGCTTTCTGCCGCCTGCCGGGCAGCCGGGGTGCCCTTTATGGTGGTGACCCAGATGCTGGACAGCATGCACACCCGGGCGGTGCCCACCCGCGCCGAGGTGAGCGACATCTACAACGCCGTACTGGACGGCGCATCCAGCCTGATGCTCACCGGCGAGACTGCCGCCGGGCAGTACCCGGTACAGGCTATGGAGTATCTGGTGCGCACCGCCCGCACGGCAATGTGACAGAAACGGATTTAGAATGCCCTCCGCTGCGCTCTGGGCATTTTTAGCGGAAAGACTATTTATATTTGCCAATCGGGAAAATCTGCGGATTTTCCCGATTAGCCTTTTCACGGGAGGGTCTTAGCGGAAGATATTTTTCCGCAAAAGCAGGCAAAAGGATAGCATCTTTTGTCTGCTTCCTGTATAATACAGGTAAAATCAACTGAAGTCAGAAAGGTTTATCGTTTATGGGCATCGTAGTCATCGGAGCTGTTTTTGTGGATATCAAGGGCTATCCCCTTTCCACCTATATCCCCGGCGGGCGCAACGCCGGACGCATCGAGCAGGTACACGGCGGTGTGAGCCGCAATGTGGTGGAGGATATTGCCAACGTGGAGCTGCGCCCCACCTTTGTGGGTCTGGTGGACGACACCGGCATGGGACAGGATGTCATCGACAAGCTGACAAAGCACAAGGTAAACACCCGCTTTATCCAGAAAAAGCCGGACGGCATGGGCACATGGCTGGCCATCTTTGACAACGACGGCGATGTGCACGCCGCCATCTCCAAGCGGCCGGATACCACCCCGCTGACCGGCCTGTTACAGGAGCAGGGCGACGAAATCTTTGCGGATTGCGATTCCATTGCGCTGGAACTGGACCTTGAAAAAGAAACGGTAAAGCAGACCCTGCGCTACGCCAAAAAGTACGGCAAAAAGGTGTTTGCGGTGGTCTCCAGCATGAGCATTGCCATGGAACGGCGGGATTTCTTGCAGCAGATCGATTGTTTCGTCTGCAACCAGCAGGAGGCCGGGCTGCTGTTCTCGGACGATTACGACCACCTCTCCCCGGACGAGATGTGCCGGGTGCTCAGCAGTAATGTGCGTAGTGCCAATATCCCCAGCATGGTAGTGACCATGGGTGGGCAGGGCGCGGTATACGCCTGTGCGGACGGCAGCTGCGGCATTGTGCCCGCCAAAAAGGTGGATGTCATGGACACCACCGGCGCGGGCGACGCCTTCTTTGCAGGCACGGTCATCGGCCTGACCTACGGCAAAACGCTGGCAGAATCCTGCGAGATCGGCAGCCGTCTTGCTGCTTCGGTCATCTGCATCACCGAGAACGTCTGTCCCCGCTTCCGCCCGCAGGAGTTTGGGCTGGATGTGCCGGTGGTGGATTAACGGTTTGATTTTTGCGCAAAACCGCATTTTCCCCCTTGACAGAAGCGGCAGTTTCTGGTATCAATAAAAATGATAAAGGGGAGTAAAGGGCAGTCTGCCGGTCAAGGCTATTTCACCGGCAGGCCGCTGCATGGCAGCGTCATCACGGCAGCAATGCCCGATGTCATGTGTTCGCTTGAGACTTTTGTCACAGATCGTACGCTGTGGCAGAGGTCTCTTTTTTCTTGCCGCAGCATCAGAACAAAAGGAGGCAGGAAAACATTATGAATTTCTGGAACACATTCGCCGCGCTCTTTTCAAACTTCGGAGCGCTGACATGGCAGATGGTGGTCATGTGGGGCATCGGTGCCCTGCTCATCTACCTTGCCATCGTCAAAAAAATGGAGCCCAGTCTGCTGCTGCCCATGGGATTTGGTGCCATTCTGGTCAACCTTCCCGCATCCGGTGCCATCACGCAGGGAGACACCGTTGGCCCCATCTCTGCCCTGTTTGAGGCAGGCATGTCCAACGAGCTGTTCCCGCTGCTGCTGTTCATCGGCATTGGTGCCATGATCGATTTTGGCCCGCTGCTGGAAAAGCCGTGGCTCATGCTGTTTGGCGCAGCGGCGCAGTTCGGCATCTTTTTCACCCTGTTTCTGGCCGGGTTCTTCTTTGATATGAAGGACGCCGCGTCCATTGCGGTCATCGGCGCAGCCGACGGCCCCACTGCCATTTTTGTGGCAAACACCCTGAAATCCCAGTATCTGGGCGCCATTATGGTGGCGGCTTACAGCTACATGGCGCTGGTGCCCATCGTCCAGCCGCCGGTCATCCGGCTGCTGACCACCCAGAAGGAACGCCGCATCCGTATGCCCTACGAAAAAGGCAACGTCACCCAGCTGACCAAGATCCTGTTCCCTGTCGTGGTCACGGTGGTCGCCGGTCTGGTAGCTCCGGCCAGCGTGGCGCTGGTAGGCTTTTTGATGTTCGGCAACCTGCTGCGGGAGTGCGGCGTGCTGAACTCTCTGAGCGAAACCGCCCAGAACGTGCTGGCAAACCTCATCACCCTGCTGTTGGGTCTGACCGTAGCCGGGCAGATGACCGCCGACAAGTTCGTCCGGCCGGATACCCTGCTCATCATGGCACTGGGTCTTGTGGCCTTTATCTTTGATACCGCAGGCGGCGTACTATTTGCCAAGCTGCTGAACCTCTTCCTGCCCGAGGGCAAAAAGCTGAACCCCATGATCGGCGCGGCGGGCATCTCTGCCTTCCCCATGAGCGGACGCGTGGTCAACAAGATGGGTCTGGCCGAGGACAGCCAGAATTTCCTGCTGATGTACTCCATCAGCGTCAACGTTTCCGGGCAGATCGCATCCGTCCTTGCCGGCGGACTGATCCTTTCCCTGATGGCTTAACGGAGGTGCCTTTATGCTTCATCTTTCTTCTTGGATGACCACCCTGCCCATGATGCTCATCGGCATGACCGGTATCCTGCTGGTCATCGGCTTTCTCGTGTTGGTGGTGATGGCGCTGAACCGCCTCACCAGCCGCAAGTAAGGGCAAAAAATAGGATAAGCAAGCCGCCCGGGAGGATCTGCGGATCTTCCCGGGCGGCTTTTTTTCACAGGCACAGACCGCGCTGCTTTTGCCGAGATCACCCCCGGGCGTCCTGCCGGGTGGTGCTGAAATATTCCTTGGGGGTCATGCCGTACTCCTTTTTAAAGGCGCGGAAAAAGTGGTTGTAGCCGCCAAAGCCGCTGGTCTTGTACACCTCGGTAATGGGCAGCCCCTGCTCGATGAGGGTGCAGCAGCGGTCCAGCCGCGCCTTTACGATGTAGCGGTGCACCGTTTGCCCGGTCTGGCGCTTGAATTCCCGGGCAATATGCTCCCGGGAGACGAAAAACTCCTTCTCCAGCCGCTCCAGCGTCAGCTCCTCGGTAAGGTGCGCCTGAATAAACAAAAACACCTCGTCCAGCATCAGGTGGTGGCGGCTGACCGATGCGGTGTGGAACTCCGCGTGGATGCAGGCACGCAGCGCCAGCACCACGAACATCTGCAAAATGCCGTGCTCGAACGCCGCTGCACCGAACTGGGTGCGCTCCTGCGGGAGCACCAGCAGCTTCCGGGCAAGGTTTTTCAGCAGCATATAGATCTGGCTGTCCGGGCGGACAGCCACCTGCCGGAAGGGAACTACGTTGAAGCTTTTTTCAAGGTCGGTGTCTGCGTCCGAAAGCTGCGCCAGCGTCTGGGGGGACAGCTGCACCCGGATAAGCTCCAGCGGGCCGTAGGCACCGGCGTATTCCAGCCTGCCGCCCTGACCGGGCTTGAAGATGATGAGGTTCTGCTGCTGGGCGGGCAGCACCACATCGGGGCACCGGAACACCCCGCTGCCCCGCATGACCAGAAACAGATCGTAATACGCGCCGGAATAAAAATCCCGGACGGCGCTCTGCTCAAAAAAATAACGCTTGGCTGTATAGTTCACCAAAAATTCCTCCGTGAAACTGTCAGATGCAACAGTTTGTTGTACACAACAGAAAAGTACAACTGTTATAATTGCATAATACATCAATTTACGATAGTTTTCAATCATTTTTTGGATATGTATTGATGTAAAATTAACGTATAATGCAAAGCGTAGAAAAGAGACTTGTGCGAAAAGTCTCGTGGTTTCACTGTTTTTAAGGAGGACAAAACACAATGGACCAGAAAAAGACCGTCCGACCCTTCTCCATGAAGGACAAGATCGGCTATACGCTGGGCGATCTGGGCTGCTGCTTCACCGAGCAGTACCGCGCCATGTATCTGTCGATCTTCTACACCCTGATCCTGCAGGTCAACCCCTTCCACGTGGGTATCCTGCTGCTGATCACCAAGATCTGGGATGCCGTCAACGACCCCATCATCGGCGCTATCGTGGACTCCCGCAAGGCCACCAAGGGCGGCAAGTTCATCCCGTGGATCCGCGCCTTCTCCTTCCCCATGGCAGTGCTGTGCATACTGGGCTTTGTCAATGTGGGCAATATCAACTACGGCCTGCGTCTGGCCTATATGTTCATCACCTACGTTCTGTACGAGGCACTGTACACCTGCGTCAACGTGCCCTTCGGCACCCTGTCCAGCGTGATGACCGATGATGTCAGCCAGCGCACCGCACTGTCCCGTTACCGCAGCCTTGGCGGCACCATTTTCATGACCGTCATGGTCATGGTCGGCCCCCTGTTCCTGTATGTGGACAACCGGCCCGTGGCCGGCCGCTTCCTGATGCTGGCCTGCATCTGCGCTCTGCTGGGCCTGCTGTGCCTGCAGATCACCTGCGTGTGGTGCAAGGAGCGCGTGGAAGTGCCCGAGCGTCCGCAGGGCGAAAAGCTGAACTACCTGCACGTCCTCAAGGAGATCTCTCACAATAAGGCTCTGCTGGGCGTTATGTTCTTCAGCCTGACCGGCATGATCGGTGCTTCCGTGGTCAACGGCCTGAACACCTACCTGTACAAGGACTTCTTCGGCAACGTCAAGATCCAGGCTGTCTCCGGTATGCTGAGCGTGCTGTACGCTGTGCTGTCCTTTGCCATCACCCAGCCTCTGGCCAACAAGTTCGGCAAGAAGGAGTGGTGCTGCATGGGCGCAGGCTTTGCCGCCATCGTGTTCGGCATCCTGTTCTTCTTCCCCGTCCATAACCCCGTGGCCTTCATCGTCATCAACGGTATCTGCTATCTGGGTGCTTCCGGTATGCAGGTGCTGATCTGGGCCATGGTCAACGACGCCATCGACTACCACGAGCTGCAGACCGGCGAGCGCAACGAGGGCATCGTCTACTCCACCTACTCCTTCTTCCGCAAGCTTGCAAGCGCCATTTCCGGCAGCCTGTCCAGCTTTGTGCTGGGTGCCATCGGCTACAACGTGACCGCAGGCGCTGTGCAGACCGCAGGCGTTGTGAACGCCATCTGGAAGAGCTATACCGGCATCTACTTCCTGGGCTACGGCATTGCAGTTGCTATCCTGTTCTTCGTCTACCCCCTGACCAAGCAGAAGACTGCTGAGATGCTGACCGAGCTGAAGGCTCGCCGCGCCGCAAAGGAGAGCAAGTAAACCATGAAAATCTTACAGGTCCAGTTTAAAAACCGCAATGGTCACACCCTGCGCGGCATCGTGACCCTGCCCGATACCGAGGGCAAGGTACCCTTTGTGGTGCATCTGCATGGCTTTGCCGGCAGCTGCAGCGGCTACAAGTCCATGTACACCCACCTGTCCCGCGCTCTGGCTGCGCAGGGCATCGGCAGCGCCCGGTTCGATTTCTACGGCAACGGCGAGAGCGACGGCGAGTTCGAGGATATGAGCTTCGACGGCCTGCACACCGATGCACAGGATATCTTTGCCTGGGCAGCGGAGCAGCCCTATGTGGACAGCGAAAAGCTGTTCCTCTCCGGCCAGAGCATGGGCGGCTACATTGCCGCCTCCTGCGCACCGGTCATCCAGCCCCACGGCCTGATTTTGCTGTGCCCGGGTGCCGGGATGTGGTTCGGCTGCGCACAGCGCGCCGACGGCGTTGTGCAGACCGGCAAGGACTACGCCGACATGGAGGGTCTGTGCTACAAGATGGCCTTCAACTACGAGATGGCCAAGCACCCCGATCCCTTTACCGAGGCCAAGGGCTACAACGGCCCGGTGCTGCTGCTGCGCGCCGACGATGACCGTCTGGTGGACGAGGGCACCTGCAACCGTTACGCACAGGTGTACACCGCACCCGAGGTGGACACCATTGCAGGCGGCGGCCACAACTTTGCCACGCTGGCAGCCCGTGCCGCCGTGGAGGAAAAGACCGCAGCATTCATCAAAGCAAATCTGTAAAGCAAAGCGTATCTGCAAGGAGGCTTTCGTATGGAAAACGTAATTCTGCAGCCCATTGAGGTGGGCGGACAGACCTTTAAAAACCGCATCATGTTCCCCCCGCTGACCACCGGCTACGAGAAAAACGGCATGATCAGCGAGCAGGACATGGGCTTCTACACCCGTCTGGCAAAGGGCGGCGTGGGCTACATCGTTCTGGGCGATGTGGCACCCATCAACAGCTTTTCTCCCACCCCCAAGCTGTTTGACGACAGCCAGATCCCTGCCTTCAAGGCACTGGCCGACAGCGTACACGCCTACGGCACAAAGCTGGGCGTCCAGCTCTTCCACCCGGAGTACGATGTGGACGCCATCAACAGCCTGTTCATGCAGAAGAAGTTTGACGAGATGCGTCAGCGCCTGCATCACGACATGATGTTCTTTACCGATGAAGTCAGCGAGGAGATGCTGATGGCCATCATCGATAAGATGTGTGCCTGCGCAGTGCGTGCCCAGAAGGCCGGTGTGGACGTGATCCAGATCCACGGCGACCGCCTGAACGGCTGCCTGTGCTCCACCCGCATGAACCACCGCACCGACAAGTTCGGCGGCAGTCTGGAGAACCGTGTCCGCTTTGCCCGGATGCTGACCCGCGCTATCCGCAAGGCTGTGCCGGGTTTGGTCATCGACTACAAGCTGTCCATCGTCACCCCGCAGCGCGGCAAGGGCGGCATTGACGAGGCCGACGCCGTGCAGTTCGCTCAGTGGCTGGTGGAGGACGGCGTGGATATGTTCCACGTTGCACAGGCCAACCACACCGGCAACATGGCCGACACCATCCCTCCCATGGGCGTGCAGCCCTACGGCTTCTTTGTCAAGATCGCCGGGGACATCAAAAAGGCCGTCAACGTGCCGGTGAGCGCCGTGGGCCGTATCGTGGACGCCGACATGGCTGCGCGTGTCATCGAGAGCGGCATGGCCGATATGGTTGCCATGGGCCGTCCGCTGCTGGCAGACCCCGACTGGGGCACCAAGATCGCTGCAGGGAAGGCCTGCGATATCCGCCGCTGCATCAGCTGCAACAAGGGCTGCACCGATGCCATCCAGAACCGCCAGTTCCTCTCCTGCGTGCTGAATGCGGAGAACGGCTACGAGAACACCCGCAGCATCCAGCCCGCAGCGCAGAAAAAGAAGATCGCCGTCCTCGGCGGCGGCCCTGCCGGTCTGGAAGCCGCCCGTGTGGCAGCGCTGCGCGGCCATGACGTGACCCTGTTTGAAAAGACCACCTCTCTGGGCGGTCAGCTGAACATTGCCTGCGTGCCTCCCCGCAAGGAAGAGATGCGCCGCGCCGCACAGGATCTGATCCACGCGGTCTGCAATGTCGGTGTACACCTGTGCATGGGGCAGACCCGCACCGCCGAGCAGCTGAAGGACGCCGGTTTCGAGGCTGTCATCAACGCTGTGGGCGCACACAGCGCCGCACCCCGCATCCCCGGCATCGACAGCGTGAACGTGGCCGATGCATGGAAGGTGCTGGCCGGTGAGCAGCAGGTGTACGGCACGGTGGCTGTCATTGGCGGCGGCATGGTAGGCTGCGAGACCGCAGAGTATCTGGCTGCCCGCGGCTGCAAGGTGTCGGTCATCGAGATGATGGACAAGATCGCCGCCGGCGAGAGCACCACCATTCTGCCCACCCTGCTGGAAAACTACAAGACCTACGGCGTGGAGCAGTACCCCAGCCACAAGGTCAAGGAGTTCCGCATGGATGCCGTCGTCTGCGAGAACAAGGACGGCGCAGAGGTGACTATCCCCTGTGATTACATCGTGCTGGCCATGGGCGCACGCCCCAACGCATTTGACGCTGCTGCGCTGGAAGCTGCCGGTATCCCGGTATATTCCATCGGTGATGCCGCTGGTAAGGCTGCGGATATCTCCAACGCCATCCGCACCGGTTACGATACCGCCTGCCAGCTGTAAAACAACAATATAGTTCTATTTGTGGGTCAGAAACGTCTGCGGGCGCTTCTGACCCACTTTTTTTATCCTCTCAGGCAAAGCCCTGACGGCGATGCTGCGCCCTCTCAGGCGCTCCCGCGCCAGATTTCCCCTTTTGTCACCTGTGGTGACATCTTCCCCCGGAGCGGTGGAAGTCTTTCCTCTCAGGGAGAGCCAAGCCGTTACGTTCGTTGCTAAAGTATTAGGCGCAATGAGGAAGTTTTCGGCAGTGCTCTTAGCTCTCCCTTTGGGAGAGCTGGCAAAGCCGTCAGGCTTTGACTGAGAGGGCGCACGCCGTAAGCCTTGTCGTTAAAGTTTCAGACGCAATAAGAAACCTTCCCACCTCCGCTGAAGCCTTCACCCGCCGGGGGAAGGTGGCGCGTAGCGCCGGATGAGGGGCAGCACCCGCTAGCCTTGCACGCCCTCTCAGGCGCTCCCGCGCCAGCTCTCCCAAGGGGAGAGCCAAGCCGTTAGCCTCGATACTAAAGTATTAGGCATCATGAGGAAGCTTTCGGCAGTGCTCTTGGCTCTCCCTTTGGGAGAGCTGTCACCGAAGGTGACTGAGAGGGCGCACGCCGTAAGCCTTGTCGCTAAAGTATCAGGCGCAATGAGAAAGCTTCCGGGCGCATCAGAGGCTCCCTCCCAGAGGGAGCAGGCAAAGCTGTCAGGCTTTGCCTGAGGAAGTTCGTTCCAAACCCCTCCCGTGAAAATGGAATACCGGAGCGTCCGCAGGCGCTCCGGTATTCCGAAATTATAAATAATCTTTCCGCTGATGATGCGCAAAGCGAACGCGGAGCGCATTCAAAATCGTCCCACATAAAAAGGCTGCTGCACAAAAACCTGTGCAGCAGCCTTAACTATTAACTTGCGGATCAGATGCTGAACTGCACGGCGCAGAAGGCAGCATAGATGCACAGCAGTGCAATGCCCTGCGGGCGGCTCAGCTTGCCCTTGATCAGTGCGGGCAGGGTGAGCAGCAGCATCACGGCAAACATGACCGGGATATCCATCACCAGCGAGGCGTTCATGCCTGCGATGGTGGAGTTCTGCGGGATGCTGAAGGGGGCCAGCGTGACGGACACGCCGCTGACCAGCACCAGATTGAACACGTTTGCGCCGATGACATTGCCCAGCGACAGCGCACCGTGGCCCTTGGCCAGCGAAGTGATGGCGGTGACCAGCTCCGGCAGCGAGGTGCCCAGCGCCACAAAGGTCAGCGCAATGACCGACTCCGGCACGCCCAGTGCCTGAGCGATCAGGGTGCCGTTGTCCACCAGCAGGTCAGCACCCACAGCAATGAGCACTGCGCCGATGGCAAGCAGACCCAGCTCCTTGGCAAAGGAGCCTTCCTCTGCCTGCTCCTCCTCTTCCGGGGCGGGGGCGTTCTTCATGGCCAGCACGTTGCACACGATGTAAGCCACGAACATGGCCAGCAGGATCAGGCCCACCGGGCGGGTGAAGGAACCGGTGGTGTAGGCCACACCGGCATAGAAAGCGGCAGCCACAAAGAAGAAAGCTACCGGGGTGCGCAGGCTCTTGGGGTCAACCTTGCCCGGGCGCACCGCAATGGTGATGGCGGCAATCAGGGCTGCGTTGCAGATGACCGAGCCGATGGCGTTGCCGTAGGCGATCTCACCGTGACCGGTGAGCGCGGAGGTGGTGGACACCATGACCTCCGGCAGGGTGGTACCGATGGAGACCACCGTGGCACCGATAAGCAGCTCCGGCACATGGAAGCGGCGGGCGATGCCGGTGGCACCGTCCACAAACCAGTCGCCGCCCTTGATCAGGCACAGCAGACCCGCGATAAACAACAGAACAGGGATCAGCATAATATCTCTCCTTTTTTGAATGATGGCGGCAGAGGCACAAAAAAAGACCCTTATCACATCCTGCCCAAAACGGGAAAATGTGATAAAAGTCTCAAGCATCCGGTACTGCATCGGGCATTTCTGCCGGGTTTGTCGCTGCAGCACAGCGCACCGGTTTTTAACCAAGGTACGCCCCTTACTCCCTTTTATCCAGAGAATATTATACCTGTTTTCCGGCAAAAGCGCAAGGGGAAATATGGGATTTATTCTGCCTTGGTCACTTTTTTGGCATTGGGATAAATGCGCTCCATGCGGGCGTTGTCGAAATGCGCGTCAAGGAACACTTCCAGCTGGCCGTTGGGTGCTTCGCCGCTGGTGCGGGCATCGTACCGCGCCAGTGCCAGCGCACTGGTGAGCATATTCACCGCCATAAACACCGCCAGCGCCGCCGTCATCCACGGACGGATATGGCTGCGCACCTTTTTTATCAGTTTGAGCACCAGCGGGTAGCCGTAGCGCATCCACAGCACCGCCGCAATGCCCCAGAAAAAGCAGTACAGCAGGTTGATGCGCCCGCCCAGATTGAACTTGAACTTGCTGTAATCCCAGAACACCGTACCGAACAGCAGTTCGGTGACAGCGCTGCACACATATTCATACACGCCGCCCAGCACCGTGCCAAAGGCAAAGAGATAGCGGTCGCTTTTTTCCTGATTCTGCCGCAGCAGCACGGTAGCCATGGCCAGTGCCAGGCCCCACACCACGCTGAAGGGTCCCCACACCAGACTGGAACGGCTCATCCACACTCCGGCGGTCAGGCGGCAGAACACCGTCTCCACCATGTCGCCCAGAAACGCCCCGATGACGAACAGCCACAACAGGTCTGCCACGCTGAGGAAGTCGGTCTCCCCTTTCTGCACCGCCGTGGGCTGCTGCCGGGCGGCTTCCGGGTAGGCGCGCTGGATGCGCTTTTCCACATACACGGCAATGCGGCGGCGCAGGGTGTCGGAGCGCTCTTCCAGCTTCTGGTTCAGCTGCTCCAGCACCGGATGCTGCGCCGCATACCGCCCCACCAGCACCGCCGAGCCCAGCTGATCCAGCACCGCGATGCCCAGCGCCACCCACACCAGCAGATGCAGCAGCCACCCCGGCACAAGGGCGCACAGCCGCAGCAGCAGCCCGTTGCCCCAAAGTACAGTCACCATGCCCAGCACGCCCCACAGCACCGAGTATTGCAGGCAGACGTAGCCGTTCAGGTTGAACTTTTTATCGGAGTAGTCCCACCATTTGCGGTTATGCAGCCGCTCCAGCAGCTTTGCCGTGAGCCACTCTACCACGGTAGCCGTGAGCATACAGGCCACAAACAGCGCCACTAGCTTTGTGCGCATATCTGCAAAGCCCACTGCCATCAGGATGGCCGTTGTACCATACACAAAGCAGAACGGCCCCGCCGCCATGCCGCGGTTTGCAAACCGCTTGCCCCGGAAGGTGGCCACCACGGTCTCCCCTACCCACCCAAGGAAGGAATAGACCAGATACAGCACGCCCAGCGTGTAGAAATTCAGTGTCATCGCGCTTTCCTCGCCTTCTAGTTTTATGCTCTGATTGTACTCGCTTGCACAGGTTTGCACAAGGGGCGGCGGAAAAATGTTACAATTGGTGTGCATTTTCATTTTACGAACGCATCATTCCGTTAAAAAAGCCGCTGCACAAGCACGGTGCAGCGGCTCTCAGAGTTTATTTATAATAGATTACAGCTGGCTCTTATACAGCTCCACGATTTCCTCTACGCTGGTGTCGCGGGGGTTGCCGGGACGGCAGGCATCTGCAAAAGCAGACTCGGCGAGGAACTGGATGTCCTCTTCCTTCAGGATGCCGTGCAGGTTTGCGGGGATGCCCACGTCTGCGCTCAGCTGCTTGACAGCATCGATGGTGGCGTCAGCGGCCTCCACATCGTTCATCTCATCGATGCCCACAACGCCCATCGCCTTGCCAACGGCGCGGTAACGCTCACCGGCAACGCTCTTGTTGTACTCCAGACCCACTGGCAGCAGGATAGCGCAGGCCACACCGTGCGGGGTATCATACAGAGCAGACAGGCCGTGTGCCATGGAGTGCACGATGCCCAGACCCACGTTGGAGAAGCCCATACCGGCAATGTACTGGCCCAGAGCCATGCCCTCGCGGCCCTCCGGGGTGTTCTGCACAGCGCCGCGCAGGCTCTGGCTGATGAGCTTGATGGCTTCCAGATGGAACATATCGGAGATGACGCAGTGGCCCTTGGTGATGTAGCCCTCGATGGCGTGGGTCAGAGCGTCCATGCCGGTGGCGGCGGTCAGGCCCTTGGGCATGGAGGACATCATATCGGGGTCAACCACAGCGATCTCGGGGATATCGTTGGTGTCCACGCAGACGAACTTGCGCTTCTTCTCCACATCGGTGATGACGTAGTTGATGGTGACCTCGGCAGCAGTGCCGGCGGTGGTGGGCACTGCAATGGTGAACACCGCGTGCTTCTTGGTGGGAGCAACACCTTCCAGAGAGCGGACATCCGCAAACTCGGGGTTATTGATGATGATGCCGATGGCCTTTGCGGTATCCATGGAGGAGCCGCCGCCGATGGTCACGATGCAGTCAGCCTCGGCAGCCTTGAAGGCAGCCACGCCGTCCTGCACGTTGGCGATGGTGGGGTTGGGCTTGATCTCGCTGTAAACAGCGTAGGCAAAGTTTGCAGCATCCAGCAGGTCGGTGACCTTTTTGGTAACGCCAAACTTGATCAGGTCGGGGTCGGAGCAGACGAAAGCCTTCTTGTAGCCGCGGGCGGTCAGCTCGGGAACAATGTTCTCGATGGCACCGTGGCCGTGGTAGGAGATGGTATTCAGAACAATGCGGTCAGCCATAATACAAATCCTCCAAATCTGTTTGCAGCCGCCTTTCCGGCGGCGTTTCTCTGCATTTCAGCATAGCACATCGTCAAAAAATTTGCAATGTAAAATTGTTTAAAATTGTAGCATATTTTTATACTTGTGTATTGTTTTCTATTATTTTTGTCTGTTTTCCGGCATTATTATCCCCCTGCAAAAAACAATCCTTGCCAAATGGCCGTGCCTGTGTTATACTATCTTAGTAATCTTTGCTGGTGTGGCGCAATGGCAGCGCAACTGATTTGTAATCAGTGGGTTGCAGGTTCAACTCCTGTCACCAGCTCCAAGAAAAATCCTGCGATATACCGCTAGAATGGCGGCGTGTATCGTGGGATTTTTGCTTTTGTATGCGTTGCAAATCTATCAGAATGTGCCTTGTTTGTGCCTTATTGCTCAAAAAATGCCTTGTCGGAGTGCCTTGTGCTGGATGCCCGGCGGCGTGGGCGGGGCGGTTCAGGCTGCGAGGTTTGCGGTCGGTCTGGGTGTGGCTGCTGCGCGTGCCGGATGGTGTCCGACAGGGGCTTTCCCATCACAAGGACGAGTGCAGCGCATACCGGTCTGTCTGTCCGCTATTGGGTATGGATACCACCGTGAAACAACGGTGATAGGATGAAATATTTTAATTACGTATTGACGCAATACGTATAAAATGATATACTATACCTGTAAGAAGTTGACGGCGATGCCATTAAAACCGCGCGAGATGGAAAAGATAATCCTTGCAGACGGCTGGGTGTTCAAAGAGCAAAACGGCTCGCACAGGCAGTATGTACACCCGACAAAAGAAGGCAAGGTTACTATCCCTTTCCACAAGGGCAAAGAGCTTGACAGACGAACGGAGTTATCTATTCGGAGACAGGCGGGGCTTAAATAAGCCCTTGCCCTTTCTCCAAACACGTTAGGGGGCATGAGTATGTTGTCTATGTATCCAGCCTGTTTCTACAAAGAGAATGACGGCTATTCGGTGATCTTCCCGGATTTGAATTACCTTGCAACGCAGGGTGATAGCTTTGAGGACGCTATGCAAATGGCTGTGGAATGCCTTGCAAGCTATCTGTATACCGCACAGCGGGATGGGGATGCAATCCCTGCGCCGTCTAAGCTGGCGGATGTTGACCCGGTGGCCGTGTCCAAAGAACTTGACCCGGATATGCCGGTGGGTGAAGCAATCGTGAATGTGGTTTCTGTGGATGTGGCAGAGTATGCCAAAAAGCATTTTGAAAAGTCTGTCAAGAAAACCCTCTCTATTCCGGCGTGGCTGAATGATGCCGCAATGGCGCAGGGGGTCAACTTCTCCCGGGTGCTGCAACAGGCTTTGAAAGAGCAGTTGCATCTTGTCTGATCACCGCCGGGCGGTTTCCGGTTCCATCATGCAAAAGAAAAAGCCTGTCCGACTTGATAGTCTGGCGGGCTTTTGTGCTGTCTGGGGGCTGCTCCCTGGATCCATTTGGGTCCGGGGATTTTTTTGTGCCGAACACAGGCTCCTTCCTGCGCAAAGAACGACTTTTTTCGTAAAATTTGTGCAAGATGCCGCAAAAATATTGTCTTTGTAAAAAAAAAGTAGTATAATGCAGGCAACAACAACTAACAGGAGGGAAAATGGAATGCGTCACTCTTTGGGAACCATCGCCTGGCGCGGGCTGAAAGGCCGCCGCCGCGATACCGCTATGATGCTCTGCGTGTTGGCGGCAGTGTTTGCGCTGCTTACGGCGGTGCTTTGTTATCAGCAGAGCGGCAGCCGCGCCATGGAGGCGCAGCGCCAGGAGCTTTACGGTGCCTGGCAGCTTGCCCGTTACGACCTGACCGCCGCAGATGCCGATGCCTTTGTGCAGCAGACAGCCCCCGCTGCGGTGGGGCGTGCGGCGCAGTATGCGGCCCTTGTCAACGACAAGGGGCTTGCCTTTGGCGCGCTGGGCACTGTGGACGAGGGATATCTCGCCTGTGGGCAGCTGCAGCTGCTCAGCGGACGGCTGCCCGGCACCGCCGGAGAGGCAGCGCTGACTACCTCGGTGCTGGACAGCATCGGAGCCTCCTATGAGCTGGGGCAGACCGTGACCCTGCAGGCGGTGCACGGGGACGATGCGCCGGTCCTGCTGCAATTTACCCTGTGCGGGGTGCTGCCCTCCTACGATGCCTACTGGGCGGTGGGCAGCAACCTGCCGGTGGATGCGCTGGTCACCGCCGACAGCCTGCCCCAAAGCTGGGACAGCAAAGTGCAGCTGCTGTGCTGCTATGCTGGTGCCGTGCCGCTGGCTCCTTATATAGACGGCAGCCAGGATCCCACCTGGGTGCGCAACACCTACGCCTATCCGGAAGCGGATCTGACCCGGAGCGGCAGCTGGGCCTTTATGGGCGGCTGTGCCCTGCTGACCCTGTGCGCGGTGCTCGTGCTGTGCACCCTGCAGCTGCGCCGCCGGGAGCAGAGCCTTGTCACCCTGCGTATGATCGGTGCCGGAAAGACCGCCCTCGTGGCGCTGTGCCTGTGGGAAGCCGTTTTTCTGCTGCTGTTCTGCCTGCCGATCGGCAGTCTGCTGGGGGTCGGCCTGTGTGCCGCCACCCTTGCCATGCAGGGGCACGGGCGCTATCTCAGCCTGCCGTGGGGACAGCTGGCGCTGGCGTGGGCTACCGGCACCGGGGCCGTGCTGCTGGGCTTTTTGCTGCCTGCCCTGCGGCAGGCCGGGCAAAAGCTGACCCATCTGCCCCAGAAAAAGGTAAGATTACAGCGCCGTGTGCGGCTGCTTACGCCGCTGCCGCTGCGGCTGGTGGTGCTCAATGCGCTGGGGCTTACGCTGGCGCTGTGCTGTGTGTTCCTGAGCACCTGGAAGCTGCTGCCCTACCGCCGCACGGCGGCTTCGGCAGCGGTGCAGGTAAGCGCCGGGCAGAACACCCTGACCGATGGCCTTGCGGAGGATCTGCTGCGCCTGCCGGACGTCCAGCAGGCCGCCATGCGCACCGATATGAACTATCTGTGCGGCCTTTCCAGCGATGCCTTTACGGCGCATGACCTGTGGGGACTGTATACCCACCAGGACAGCCTCTACACCATGTTTACCATGCAGGATGCGGACACGGTAAACACCCTTGTCACCGCATTGCCGGATGCAGAGCTGGAAGCGCTGGCTGCGCAGTGCAGCACCCCTGTGGATCTGGACGCACTGCGCAGCGGGCAGGCCGTGCTGCTGTATGCGCCGGATTTTGTACTGGACGAAAACGGCCAGACCCAGTGGGGCACGCAGGCCGCACCCTTTGCGGGCTGCACGGCAGTGCTGGAGTACCCTACCCTGGACGGCGCACGCAGCCAAAAGCCCCTGACCATTGGCGGCGTGATCGCAAGCATTGATATGGACAGCCTGCCCTTTGCAGGCAGTGCCCCCAGCGCCTACCAGCTGTACTGCAGCCAGGCGCTGGGCCGCACCCTCTGGGCAGAAGAATACGGCACGCCCTACGGGTATACCGCCATCAACCTGAAACTGAAAGCCAACGCCAGCTACGCTACCCAGAAATCCATTGCCGGGCTGGTGACCCGCCGGGGCGGCGTACTGCGCACCAACAGCTACGAAACTGCCAGCCGGATGTATCAGGAAGGCAGCACCGGCGCGTTCTTCTGGGCAGTCGCCGGGGTGGTGGGCGCTGCACTGGCCCTGTTTTTACTGTGGAACCTGTTCGGGCTGTACTGGCAGCACCAGCGGCTGCGCATCGGTATCTTTCAGGCAGAGGGCACCTCGGCTGCCATGCTGCGGCACTGCGGCATCCGGCAGGGCGTGCTTGCGGTGCTGGGTGCGCTTTTGCTGGGCAACCTGGCCGTATGGGGCCTGTGGCGCTGGAGCTGGCACAGCCTGGTCACCCGCCAGAGCGGCCGCATCCTGACCTTTGCGGCCCTGCCTATGGCCGTATCGGAGTATCCCTGGGCGCTGCACCTTGCAGTATGCGCAGGTTATCTGCTGTTCGTGCTGGCGCTGCAGCTGGCCCCGCTGGAGCGGCTGGCACGCAGCCAGCCCATGGACAATCTGAAAAAAGGAGTGTAATACGATGAGAGAGATCGTACTGGAAGGCCGGGCTTTGACCCGTACCTACGGCACCGGTGCCGGTGCCACCCACGCCCTGCGCGGGGTGGATGTGGAGATTGAGCAGGGCAGGTTTACCGCCATCATCGGGGCCAGCGGCTGCGGCAAATCTACCCTGCTACAGGCACTTGGCGGGTTGGATGCCCCCACCAGCGGCAAGGTACTGCTGGAAGGGCAGGATCTGTATGCGCTGCCGGATGCCGCACTTGCCCGGCTGCGCCGCACGCGGCTGGGGTTCGTGTTCCAGGCCTTCCACCTGCTGCCGGAGTATACGGTGCGGGACAACATCCTGCTGCCGCTGCTGCTGGACAAACGGGAGCCGGACGAGGAATACCTTGCCCTGCTTACCCGGCAGCTGGGGCTGACCGCGCTGCTGCAGCGCCAGCCCACCCAGCTTTCCGGCGGGCAGCAGCAGCGCGCCGCCATTGCCCGGGCACTGATCACCCGCCCTGCGGTCGTGCTGGCAGACGAGCCTACCGGCAACCTGGACCACCAGAACAGCGTGGAGGTATTCCGCCTGCTGCGGGAGGCAGCCGCACAGCAGCACCAGACCGTAGTGTATGTCACCCACGACCAGGGGCTTGCAGCGCAGGCAGACCGGGTGCTGCGGATGCAGGATGGCCGGATCGAAGAAGCATAAAACCTGCACTTTTTTCTCTGTCCGGGTGTTTGCGAATGGCGGATCTTGTTGTATAATAGAGAAAACACGCCCCGGAACAAAAGGAGGAACCTACCATGATCCAATTTGGCCTGCGTCTGCACGACGCGGAAAAGCTGCCCATTGAGCAGGTGCTGCCGCTGGTGCGCCAGAAGGGATTTTCCTGCGTGCATCTGGCACTGAGCAAATCTCTGAAGGAGGTGCCCAACACCCCCTCTGCCCTCACCCCCGGCTACGCGGCCTATCTGCGCCGCCTGTTCGACAAAAACGAGCTGGACATTGCGGTGCTGGGCAACTACCTGAATCTGGCACACCCGGATGCAGATGCCCTGCACGCCATTCAGGAAAAGTACTATGCGCATATCCGCTTTGCAAGCCTGCTGGGCTGCGGCATGGTGGGTACCGAGACCGGTGCACCCAACGCGGAGTACAAGTTCTGCCCGGAGTGCCGCAGCGATGCTGCCCTTGCCACCTTTATCAAGAACTTCAAGCCGGTGGTGCGCTGCGCCGAGCAATACGGCGTGACCATTGCCATTGAGCCGGTGGTCAAGCATATCGTGTATGACGCCCGCCGCGCCCGCACCGTGCTGGACGAGATCGGCAGCCCCAATCTGCAAATTCTGCTGGACCCGGTGAACCTTTTGAACATGGAAAACGTAGACCGGCGGGAGGAAGTGTTCGCCGAAGCCATCGAGCTGCTGGGCAAGGATGTGGCCATGATCCACTTCAAGGACTTTTTGCGACAGGATGCCGGCGGGCAGCTGGCTGCCACCGGTGCCGGGCAGGGCGGCATGGGCGACTACCGCACCATTCTGCGGTTCGCCAAGGAGCAGAAGCCCTATGTGTTCGCTACCTTGGAGAACACCACCCCGGAAAACGCCGTCCAGTGCCTGCAATATCTGCAAAAACAGTACGACGAGTGCTGACAACAACCTGAACCGCTCGCTGCTATCCGCAGCAGCCTGTGGTTTCATAGTATGAAAAAAGTCTGAACCGGTGGCTGATGCCCCAGTTCAGACTTTTTTGTTATTCTATGCTTTTATTTGCCAGCGGCAAAGGCTTACGCCTTCACAGCCTGAAAGCTGATCTGCTCAATGGCCTCGTTGAGGACGATGGTGCCGATAATGTCAAAAGGTCGTTAGACTCTTTCCAAGCCGTCCACACTCAGCACAACGCCGGTGATGTAGGATGCCTTCTCCGAGGCATCGAGAATTGTTCGTCAATTTTCGGAAGCTGACGGCAGGGTGTTCCCGTATGAGATGTCCAGCCGCATCTGGTACCACACCACGCCGCCGTGGGTGGAGCCGGAAACGCCCTCGTTCACAAAACCGAACTTTGCGTAGTAGTGCAAAAGTTTCTCCTTGCAGGTCAGCACAAGCCCCTTTCGCCCCTGCGCACGGGCATCCGCAATGGCTCTTTGCAGCAGCAGCCCGGCATAGCCCCGGCGGCGGCAGCGCGGGAGGGTGTTCACCCCAAAGATCATCTGCCATACGCCGTTTTCATCATGCAGGGCGGCATCTGCGTACATCTCATCGGTCAGGTCGGGCGTGTCGGTGCAAAAGCCGTCCACAAAGGCCACCAGTTCCCCCTGCTCAAACAGCAGCCAGAAATGCTCCGCATAGTGTGCCAGCCGCCCGGCAAATTCTTCTGCCGTGGCAGCCTCCGCTGCCGGAAAACAGGCCGCCTCCACGGCGGCAATGGCGGGCAGGTCATCCAGTGTTGCATTGCGTATCTCCATGGTATCTCTCCTCTCTTTCTCTGTGCTACCAGTGTACCACAGCTGCCGCGCAAAGGCAAAGTATTTGCATCCGTTCCCCGTCCGTGTTACAATGGCTATACTACACTTGGAAGGGAGTTGAAACGCCATGCCCACCGAAAACCGCACTACCTTAACGCCGGACACCCCGGTACGCTACCTGAAAGGGGTGGGACCCAAGACCGCAGAGCGGTTCGAGAAGCTGGGCATCGTGACGCTGGCAGACCTGCTGTGCCACTATCCCCGGCGGTACATCGACTTTTCCAAACCCTACTCCATCGCGGAAGCCCCCGCCGACACCGAATGCGTGGTAAAGGCCGAAGTGTTTGCAAAGCCCGGTGGGCGCATTCTGCCGGGCGGGCGGCGGATGGAGCGCATCACTGCCGGGGACGATGTGGCCAGTCTGGAGATCACATGGTTCAACAACCCCTACGCCACCCAAAAATTGCAGCTGGGGCAGGAATACTATTTTCAGGGCATCGTCACCGGCGGGATGCTGCGCCGCCAGATGGTCAACCCGCAGGTGCGCACCGCTGAACAGATCCAGGCCGCGCCCTTTGAAGCCGTTTACCCCCAGACCGAGGGACTACCCAGCAGCGCCATCTCCCGCTGCATCCGGCAGCTTTTGCCCCATGCGGAGCTGCTGCCCGACCCGCTGCCGCCGGAGATGCTGCAAAAATACCGTCTGCTGCCCAAGGCCGAGGCGGTACGCGCCATCCACTGCCCTGCCACCGAGGAACAGGCTGCAGCGGCGCGGCGGCGGCTCATTTACGAAGAACTGCTGGTACTGCAATTGGGCATCGGACGGATGCGCAGCCGGGGCGCTGCGGCCACCGGCGCGCCCATGCGCCGCGCCGACCCTGCCCCTTTCTGGCAGAGCCTGCCCTTTGCCCCCACCGGGGCGCAGCGCCGCGCGGTGGAGGAAATTTTAAACGATATGGCGGGCGAGACCGCCATGAACCGCCTGTTGCAGGGCGATGTTGGCAGCGGCAAAACGCTGGTGGCAGCTGCCGCCATCTGGGCGTGCATCCGGGCGGGATATCAGGCCGCGCTGCTGGCACCTACCGAAATTCTGGCCGCGCAGCACGCCGAGGGGCTCAACCGGCTGCTTGCCCCCTTCGGGATGCGGGTCGCCCTGCTGACCGGCGGCATGAAGGCTGCCGCCCGCCGCACCACGCTGGCCGCCATCCGCAATGACGAAGCCGACCTTGTGGTGGGCACCCACGCCCTGATGAGCGAAGGGGTGGAGTTTGCCCGGCTGGGTCTGGCGGTCATTGACGAACAGCACCGCTTTGGGGTGCGTCAGCGCGGTGCACTGGCGGAAAAAGCCGCAAACCCGCACCTGCTGGTCATGAGCGCCACCCCCATCCCCCGCACGCTGGGGCTTTTGATCTACGGCGACTTGGACATTTCCATTCTGGACGAGCTGCCCCCCGGGCGCACCCCGGTCAAGACCCGCTGCATCACCGGCAAGCGGCGGCAGGACCTGTACCGCTTTCTGGACAGCGAGATCGACAAAGGGCGGCAGGTGTATCTGGTCTGCCCCGCCATCGAGGATGTGCCGGACGGCGGGCTGAACGCCGTCAAGACCTACTACGAGGACATTGCCAAGGCACTGCTGCCTGACCGCCGGGTGGGGCTGATGCACGGCAAGCTGAAACCCAAGGAAAAAGCCGCCGTCATGGAGGATTTCAAGGCCGGACGGCTGGACGCACTGGTGTCCACCACCGTCATTGAGGTGGGCGTGGACGTGCCCAACGCCAGCGTGATGGTGATCGAAAACGCCGAGCGCTACGGTCTGAGCGCCCTGCACCAGCTGCGCGGCCGTGTGGGACGCGGTGCCGCCGAGAGCTGGTGCTTCCTTGTCAGCGACAACACCAGCGAGGCCGTACAGAAGCGACTGAAATTTCTCTGCTCCACCACCGACGGCTTTGCCGTGGCGCAGTACGACCTGGAGACCCGCGGCCCCGGCGACTTTTTCGGCAGCCGTCAGCACGGTCTGCCCACCTTACAGATCGCCGATTTGATGAACGATACCCGCACCCTACACGCCGCCCAGAGCGAAGCCGCTGCATTGCTTGCCGCCGACCCGCTGCTGGAAAGCCCTGCGCACGCTTTGCTGGCTGCGCAGGTGCAGCAGATGTTCGACAAGGCCGGGCCGATGAACTGAGGACGATTTTAAGTGCGCTCCGCTTTGCTTTGCGCAACTTCAGCGGAAAAAATATTTTTTTAGTTCGCGTATATCGCGGCCTGCGGGCCGCGATATACGCTTTTTTCACAGGAGGGGTCGTGCCGGTAAACGGCATCTGTTGCTGCGACTTCACGCATAAAAAAGCGGGTCAGAAGCGCTCAGGCTTCCGACCCACGATAGGATATTATTCTTCTTTGCTCCCGACGATCCTTTGCAGGATGCGGGTTGCAAAAACATCCACCTTTTCTTCCAGTACGGGCAGGCGCAGCAGGCGGTAGAGCCGCTGATACACGGCATCCACCGCGTAGCCCGCCACGGCGATCAGCAGCACCGCACCGGTCAGGTAAGCCAGCGAGGGCAGCAGTGCCCCGCCGAACCGGGGCAGGTCGACCAGCTGCCACAGCAGCACCCGGGTAAAATCGCTGTCGTGCAGCAGGTACACCCCGAAGGACAGCGGTGCCAGCCGGAACACCCAGCGCCGCCAGTAGTCTGAGCGGATGCGGATATTCTGGAACAGCAGAAACATTGCTGCCGAGGCAATGACCGTAGCCAGTGCCTGATAGCCGTTGACAGTATTCACAAAGCCGTTCAGGTGCAGGGTGTTTTCCACCCGCAGCGCCAGCATCCGGTTGAAAAGTCCCGCCGCCGAAGCCGCCAGATACGCCAGAATGCACAGCCCACTGGGCACGCTCACCCGGTATTTGCGGAAATAAGCCGCAATAAAATACAGAGTGTAAAACCAGATAAAGCTGTATCCGTTATTCACAAAGGTCGCATCCGTTGCCCAGTAGAACAGCGTGCCCCACACGCTTTGCAGCAGCAGTGCCACCACCAGCAGCGTTTTGTACTGCCGCCTGTCAAGGCTTTGCACCACCGTGTTCAGCGCCGGCACCGAAAGGTACATCAGAAAATAGGCCGAGGCGAACCAGTAGCCGTTGGAGGTAAGGGGCAAAAGCGCCCGGAGCAACGCAACAGTCGAAAGCGACACTGCCCCCGCCTTGACCGCAACGCAGAAGGTGAGCATGGAATAAAACCACACCTGTGCCCCGATGCGGAACAGCCGCCCGGCGCGGACAGGCCCTTTGCGCTCCGACAGGTAATAGCCGGAAAGCATTACAAAGCAGTTGGTGGATACACGCGCCAGAATAAACAGCAGCCAGTAGATCCAGAATGCCGCCGACCCCTGCGGTGCCGCACTGCCCAGCCCGCCGTGTCCGATGCCGTGCATCAGCACAATCATTACCATACTGATGATGCGCATCATCTCAAAACCGCTATGCCGTTTTTGTTCTTCCATACCCCGTTTTCCCCCTTATATTTTCCCCGTTTCCAGCTGCCGCAAGGCCTGCCGCACCTGCTGCTCCGGCCGCAGCCACGCCTGATAATACGCCGCATTGTGCTGCGCCATAGCCAGTATCGCCGCCGGGTCTGTCAGCAGCTGCCGCAGCTGCATCTCGCACTGTACCGGGGACGTATACGTTTTGTAGTTTTTTCCCTCTTTAAAACCGCCCGGCAAGGTATACCGCAGCGGCTCGGTGACGATGGCGCGCCCCGCCGCCACATACTCTGCCAGTTTCCAGCCGGTAGAGCCGTGCAGTCCGGTAGACGCCACACAGATCTCCGTGTGCTGCATCCGGTGCAGATAGGCGCGCTTGCCGGTCAGCTTGTCCGGCAGGATCAGTTCCGGGCACAGCTGCCGGGCGCAGGCGTTGTCGGATACGCCGCCGGTGAACTGCGCCGGGAAGGCGCTTTGCAGCCGGTGCAACAGCTCAATGCGGTCTGCGTTCACCTGCCGCCACTCTGCCTGCAGTTCCGGGTATTGCCGCACCGCCGGCTCCTCCGGGTCCCACAGACGGGTCAGGAAAAGGATACGCGGCTTTTTGCGCACCCGGGTCAGCCGGGCTTCAAAGTCCTGCGGGTAGCACCGGGTGGAAAGCGCCCACTGCTTCAGGCGGCTTTTTGCGCTGCGCTCCGCTTCCAGCGGCGAGCCCGGACAGGTAACGTAGTAGTTCAGCCCCAATGGCCGCAGCTTTGCGGGGATATCGTCCGGGAACTGCCGGTTCTTCTCCGCCGAAAAGCTGCGCTTGAACACCACATCTGCCCGGTAGAACAGCGCCAGCACCGCCGCAGGGTCGTTATAGAAGTAGCCGTCCATCAGGTCGAACACCACCGTGCGGCCGTCGATTTCGGTTTCCAGCAGCGCTTCCCGGGCAATGGGACTGCCCTGCCGCTCGTCCTGTACCCGCAATGTCAGTTCCCCGCGCTTTGCCAGCAGAGTAAAGCCTGCCAGAATGCCGCTGATGTGCGCCGCGCCCTCTCGGGTGGCAAGTTTTACTGTGACCTGCATATTCCCTCCTATCGGTGGAACAGCCCGGTGCGCCGCTCACCCATGGGGATGACATCGCAGAACACGCACCGGCTCTTGGTGGAAAGCTGCACATCCTTGTGATAGCAGCCGAAAAACCATTTTTCGTAGGTCAGCTTGAGCAATACCTCATCCAGAAACAAATGCAGACGGTTGCTCTCGCCAAGGGCAAGGGCGGTAAAATCCAAAAATCTGCTTGGTGCATCGTGGGTCAGCACATAATCTACCTTGTAATCTACCGCCTCTAAGTTGCGGCGGCAGGTGTCGTACTCCTCGTCACTGGGCATCTCCTGCTTCCACCAGTTCACGCCCGGCTCCCGGTCGTCCTTATCCTGACTTTCCGCGCCGCCGAAGCAGAGATAGGTCTTGCCCTCCAGCTCCAGCACGCTGCCCCGGCACACATGGTACACATTGCCGCCAAGGCTCTGCACCCTGCCGCCGAACAGCTCCGTCTCCGGGTACTGCGCCAGCAGGTCGTAGTTTTCGTGGCTACCGTCCAGAAACAGCACCGTGTAGGGGCGCTTGCGCAGCCAGTCCAGCCGCTTGCGCTCTGCGGCGCTGCCGTCCCACACAAAGCCGAAATCCCCCAGCACCACCACGGTGTCCTTTTTGCCCAGCCAGCGCAGCTTGCCCTGCTTGAAGCGCTGGATATCGCCGTGGGTGTCCCCTGTAAGATATACCATTCCTGCCCTCCCTGCCGGAGCGAAAGAACGGTGTAAAACACCGCAAGGCTCTTGTAACACCCCGGCAAACCTGTTATTATTATAGAACACAGCACACTTGCTGCAAATTTGATCTTCCGGCGCGCCGCACAGCGCAGCCGTATCTCGTATATTTTATCGCTTTTTAAAGGAATTGTCCACATGAAACGTATTTTTGCACTGGTTCTCTCATTTGTATTCCTGCTCAGCTGCCTTGTGCTGCCCGCCGGAGCCATGTTCGACCCCAGCCCGGTGTATCAGGTGCAGGCTGCAAGCGCCTATATCGTGAACACCGATACCAACATCATCGTCTATGATAAGGACAGCACAAAGCAGGTATCTGCCGGCGGTCTGACCAAATATATGACCCTTGCCGTGCTGCTGACCAACTACGCCGACCAGCTGGACAGCACCTTCCAGATGCCCTTTGCCATCTCGGACTATGTTTACAACACCAACAACGCGGATATGCGCTCCAACGAGACTTTCACCTACCGCGAGGCCATGTATGCCATGCTTACCCGCAACGCAAACGAGGCGGCCATGGGTGTGGCGTACACCCTTTCCGGCGGGGATCTGGACGGCTGGGTGGCGCAGATGAATACCCTGTCCCAGCGCATCGGCACTACCGCCAGCACATGGACGGACGCCTGCGGCATCGACAGCGGCAACACCACCTGCGCCGTGGACATGTACCTGATTTTGCGCTATCTGATGAGCTTTGATGCCTTTGTGGAGGTGTCCGGTGCGCCCAGCTTTACCATGCCCGCCAAGGAGAAGCACCGTTCCTCCTCGGTGCTGGTCAGCCAGAACGCGGCGCTGAGCAAAGGCAGCGGCGGCAGCTACTACCGCAGCGCCATGCAGGGCGGTATGTGCAGCGTGACCGCCTTTAAAAATGATACCGGCACCCAGAGCTATGTTTCGTGGGGCAACAAGGACGGTGCTACCTATATCTTCTGTGTGATGGAAAGCCCCGACAGCTGCGATACCCTTGGCTACGCCAACCGCCGCCCTGCCCTGTTCGAGACGGTCAAGCTGATGGACTGGGTGTTCGACAGCTTTTCCATTCAGGCTGCACTGGACACCGACCTGACCATTGCAGAGATCCCGGTCAAATATTCCTCCGATACCGACACCTTGCAGCTGTACCCCAACGACAGCATGATGACTCTGCTGCCCTCCACCAGCGACGGCACCGTCACACAGAAATACTTCCATCTGCCGGACTACGTCTGCGCGCCCATCCAGCAGGGCGATGTAGTGGGCACAGTGGAGCTGAAGCTGGCGGGTGAGACCATCGGCGTGGTGGAACTGATTGCCGGACAGGACGTAGCCCGTAACCCGCTGCTGTTCGGAGTGGACAAGGTGAAGGAGTTCTTGACCAGCCTGTACCTGAAAGTGGTGCTGGTGCTCAGCCTGATCGCCGCCCTGATCTACGGGCTGTGGCTGCTGTGCGCCAACTGGAACCGCCGCAAGCCAACCAAAAAGATCCACCGCCGCTATTGAGCAAAGCAAAAGCCCCGCACCGGATGCGGGGCTTTTTTCTATATTGCGGCGCTTCAGGCGCGGTTTTTCAAAAGCTCCGTCAGGCTGTGGAAGGTACGTCCGTGGTTGCCGGTAACCGTCTCGGCGTGGAGCAGGCTGCTGAGAACGCTTTCCTCCACGCACTCTGCCACCGCCCGGAACAGGGGGTTGATGGCGTCATCGTGGAGCAGGGTCATGGGCAGCAGGGCTTTCTCCGAGTAATGCGGCATTCGGTTAGCAGTGGTGAAGGCGATGACGATCTCGCCGCTGCCGTTGCCGCAGTAGGACCCGGTGCGGGAAAGCCCCACCAGCGCCCGGCGGCACAGCCGCCGCAGCTGCCGCTCGCTCAGGGGGATATCCGTGGCCAGCACCGTGATAATGGAGCCCTTATCCTCGTGGGGCGGGATGCTGTCGCTCAGCAGCGTACGGATGGGCGTGCCCGCCACGACGAGATCATCGAACAGTGCGTGGTTGGAAAGCACCAGTGCGCCCATGGTATAGGGCTTGCCGTCCAGCTCCACCACCCGGGAGGCAGAGCCGATGCCGCCTTTCAGGCCATGGCAGCGCATCCCTCGCCCGGCACCTACGGCACCCTCGGCAAAGTCTGCCTTGCAGTCTGCCAGCGCGGCAAAGACGTGCTGCTCGGTCACATGAAGCCCCCGGATGTCGTTCAGGCCGCAGTCGTTGCACTCGCAGACCACCGGGTTCACGCTGCCGGTGGTCTCGCAGATGTCGGGGTTTTTCTCCAGCATATACTTCACCAGCGCGGTCTGCGCCGTGCCCACACTGAGGGTGTTGGTAAACAGGATGGGCGTTTCCAGCGTGCCCAGCTCGTCGATCTGCACAAGACCTGTGGTCTTGCCAAAGCCGTTGATGACATAGCTGGCCGCCAGCACTTTTTCGTGGAACACGTCCCCTTGGTGGGGCAGCAGCGCCGTTACGCCGGTCTGCACCACGCCGTCTGCCAAGGTGCAGTGCCCTACCGTCACCCCCGGCACATCGCTGATCTTATCCAGCGCACCTTTGGGCAGTGTGCCCACCTGAAAGCCCCATTCGTTCCCTGCAATGCCCATCGTAGTTCCTCCTTGCTTTTTCTATGGGTATCATAGCATTTCTCCTGCCAAAAGTAAACCGCTGCAACAGATTGGGGCGGGCACAGAAAAAGGGGCTGCCGCACATCGCTCTCACTGTGCAGCAGCCCCTTTGCTATTTTGTAAAAACGCCGCAGTGCGGTGTCTATCAGGAATGTTCCACCGGACGGAAAAGCCCCTTGAACTTTTCCCAGCAAGCCACCACCCGCTCCCGCGGCAGGAAATAATTGACCAGCAGCGCCACGATGACGCCCACCGCCGTATCAAAGATGCGGTTGAGGGAGTAGGCAACGTAGGTCTCCACCGGCGTGCTGAACAGCACGATGCAAAGCACCACACCGCCGGGCTGCACGCCGCCTGGCCAGAAATACTGGCACAGCAAAATCAGCACCACGATGGCCCCACCCAGCAGCAGCGCCAATAACATACTATGGCCGCCCTGCGGGTAAAACCGCAGATACACCCAAAACACCGCAATGGCCAGCAAGCCGCCGATAAGGGTGCCGAACAGACGGTTGCCGCCGTTTTTGATCGAGTCCGGCATATCAGTGCCAAGGCCGAAAATGACACCGATGCAGGCAAACGCCGGGTTGCGCTCCAGCAGGCAGTAGACGACCGCCACCAGCATAGCCGTTATCGCCGTTTTGATGGTGCGCCAGCCCACATGCAGCCGGTAATCTTCGCGCGGGAACTGTAACATCTCCAAGATCCTCCTCTTTTTGCATTACCGCTCCAGCATACCACAGGACATTATTGGATACAAGGTTTTTGATATAAGTAGATTATTTAACAAGTCCGCTGCTCCCGCGCTACGCAAAATTATTGAGGTGCCGCTGCATTCTCCGTCGGCCACGATCTTCTGAGCGCCGCATAGGAGACCAGAAAGTTTGCAAGCCACCCTGCCGGGACGGCAAGCCAGACAAAGGCAATGCCAAAGCGCGGTGCACAGAGCAGGGCAACGGACAGGCGAATGGCAAGGTTTACCATATTGGCAATAAGGAACGGACGCATGACCCCAAGCCCGCGCAGCACGCCGTCGGTCGCCATCTTGATGCCCATGAAGATGAAGAAGTAACCGAGCCACCGCATGTAATCACCGGACACCTGATAGGCCAGCGCCGTTCCGTCCTTGCCCAGGAACAGCGAGGAGATCTGGGTGTGCAGGGTTTCAATGACCGCAAACGCAATGACCGCAAAGCACAGATCCAGCACCAGTGCAGCGTGGTAGCCTTTTTTGAGGCGGTCGATCTTCTTTGCGCCAAGATTCTGGGAGATATAGGGCGAGACCGCATTGCCAATGGATACAAAGATCAGCGAGAAAACATTTTCCACCCGCATCGTTGCCGAATAGCCTGCAAGTGCCTGTGTGCCGAAGGGGTTTACCACCGCCTGCACAATCATCATGCCGATGGACACGGTGGACTGCTGCAAGACCGAAGGCACCGCAATGCGCAGCATGGAAGCCAGCTCCTGCCGGTCGAACTTTTTAAAGGGGCTTTTATATTGCCGCATCCGGTGCAGGAAGATCAAAAACGAAAAGACCGCAGAAATGCCCTGTGCGATCAACGTGGCAAGGGCTGCGCCAAACACCCCCAAGCCAAGCCCCGCCACCATCCAGAGATCCATAAAAATATTCAGAATGGAGGAAAAGATCAGCAGACCCAGCGGAATTCTGGACTCCCCAATGGAGGTAAACATGGTGGAAAGAATGTTGTACATGAACAAAAACGGGAAGCCCACAAAATAGACCCGCAGATACAGCACCGCGTCCTCCAGAATGTCGGCGGGGGTCTGCAAGCCGCTCATCATAGCATGGGAAGTACAGAAGCCAAAAACGCCAAGGACAACGCTCAAAACCAGAAAGCTGATTAAAGACGTTGACACGATTGTTTTCATTTTTCCATAATTTTTGGCACCAAAATAGCGGCTTACCAGCACACCGGCACCCACACCGGCGCCCAGCGCCACACAGATAAAAACATTGGTCAGCGCCGCACAGGCACCAACAGCCGCCAGTGCCGAGGAACCGACAAACTGGCCGACTATGATGGAGTCCGCCATATTATAGACCTGCTGAAAAAAGCTGCCAAGGATCATTGGCATTGCAAAAACCGTCAGCGCTTTCAGCGGCGCATCTGTGATCAGATATTCATCTTTTGACATGATCTCTTTCCTTCCGAGCTGTGTTTCTCTCAATTTTTTTAATTTGCTCTGCACAAGTATACCACGCTTTTCCCCAACTGAAAAGCTTCCGCCTGCATTCTCGCAAACCGCTTTTATAAGGTCCCGTTTTCCTTTTCCCTCGTCTTGACAAGCTCTTTTCTTCCGATTACAATACGAAAAAGAGCCAGCAGGCGGTCTTTTTGCTGCCTGCGGCCACAATCTTCCGGGAAAGGAACTTTTTCATGGAACCAAAAACAAAACAATCTCTGCTCGTTACCGTGGCAGGGGTAACGCTTTTTGTAGCGCTGCTGCGGCTTTCTGACGTTCTGGCCTTTGCCGCAAGGCTGATAGATCTGGCACTGCCCATTCTGGCGGGCGGCATTCTGGCGCTTTTTATCAACGTGCCCATGACCGGGCTGGAAAAGCGGCTGAACCGTCTGTTCGGCAAGGCAAAAAAGCAGCCCTCGGCGAAAGCCATCCACCTTCTCAGCTTTTTCATCACCCTGCTGGGCGTTGTGCTGGTGCTAGTATTGGCGCTGACCCTGCTGATCCCGGAGCTGGTGCAGTCCTTCCACAGCCTGTATGTGCAGATCGAGGCCAATATTCCACGCTGGACCGCCTATCTCAACGCACAGGATGCCGACATGGGCTGGCTGATGAGCTGGCTGGAGGGCATCAACTGGGAGCAGCTGCTGCACAAGGTAACCGCAAGCATCGACACCGTGCTGGTCAATGCGGTAGGGGCTGTCTCTGCCACGGTGAACATCGTAGTCACCGCCTCGTTTGCGCTGATCATCTCCGTCTATATGTCCCTTGGGACGGAAAGCCTTAGCCACCACGCCCGCACGCTGGTGTGCGCCTACCTGAAGCCCGACCACGCCGCCGGGGTGCTGAAGTTCTGCCGGCTGTTCCGGCAGTCCTTTGCAAATTTTCTGACGGGACAATGCAGTGAGGCGGTGATCCTTGGCGTTCTGATGGCTCTTGCATTTTCCGTTTTCAAGATCCCCTACGGCAGTCTGGTGGGCGTGCTTACCGCCATCTGTGCCATCATCCCCTATGTGGGTGCGCTGATCTCCTGCGTGGTCAGTGTGTTCCTTGTGCTGTTGGTAGACCCTGTGCTGGCGGTGCGCTGCCTGATCGTGTACCTTGCCGTGCAGTTTATTGAAAACCAGTTCATCTATCCCCGTGTGGTGGGAAAGTCCGTGGGGCTTTCGCCGCTGTACACCCTTGTAGCCGCCATGATCGGCGGAGACCTGTTTGGCATCATCGGCATCATCTTCTTCATCCCCCTGACGGCGGTGGTCATCGAGCTTGTAAAAGAGGATGCCTGTCGGCGTCTGCGCGCAAAAGAACCTCTGCAATAAAACCGCGTGCCCGGAAATACCGCTTTCCCCTGATACCCTTCTCCGGTATCAGGGGTATTTTTATGCCGTGCAAAAGCCAAGCCCCTGCAAAGCACGCGGTTTTTCGCCCTTTTCCACGCAAAATCCTTCAGAAACAGCTTGAAACGCTTTTGTTACGATGGTACAATAAGACTGTCATTTTATGGGAAAATCGGCGTATGCCCAGTGCGGACAGGCCGCGAGCGTGGGAGTTCCTGTGGGGTGTGTAAGAACAACCAAACCGTGAGGAAGGTATATTGTATGATGAAAAAGATCTCCCGCCGCTCGTTTTTGCAGGTTTGCAGCATTACTGCGGCAACGGCAGCGCTGACCGCCTGCGGCGGCGGTAAGACCGAAACGATTAAAAAAGACAATGTGCACGAAGCCGTCACCTTTATGGCACCTTATAAGGAGGTAGAAGCCTTTATTGAGCAGGTGCACAACGTTTACCCGGAGGTGAATGTTGAGATCGTGCCGTACAGCGGTGATAATACCACCACCTGTTTGCAGAATATGTTTGCGGCGGGCGACCTGCCGGACGTCTGCACCTTGACGTACTACGACCCCCGGATCGATCTAGTCTCCGACAAGCTGTTGGACCTTTCCGGTTACGATTTTACCGACAACTATGTGGAATCCCGCTTGCAGGATGTATTTGATAACGGCGCCATCTACCTGCTGCCCTCGACCTACAACTGCTACGGTATCACCTACAACAAGACCCTGCTGCAAAAATACGGCTGGGAGCTGCCCAATTCCTTTGCCGAGCTGGAAGTGCTGGCTGCAAAAGCCAAGGAGGCGAGGGTCGATCTCTGTCTGCCGCAGATCCAGTACCCGGGCTACGGTTTCCAGTATCTGTGCAACATTGCAGACGCCGATTTCCTCGGCACGCTGGACGGCAAGCTGTGGCAGAAGGATTATCTTTCCGGCAAGGCAAACGTCAGCAACACCCCCGGCATGATGCAGGCGATGGCATACGTCCAGAAGTGGAAGGACATCGGGATGCTGAACGGCTCCGGCGATGCTATTGACGACAGTGTGACCCGGCAGAAAATGGCCGAGGGCAACACCCTGTTTTTGATCGGCAACACCAACGGCATCGTGGAGGCAGACGGCAACGCCAATAAATTCGGTCTGATGCCGTTTCTCTCGGAGGACGGCACCCAGAACGTTTTTGTGCTGAATGTGAACCGTTTCTACGGTCTGAACAAAAAGCTGGAGCAGAACCCCCAGAAGCTGGAGGACGCGCTCAAGGTGATGCGCGTCCTCTCCACCGTTGCGGGTACCAGCGCTCTGCAGCCCGCATCGACGCTGAAAAGCAGCCTGCTGCCCTTCAAGGACGCAAAAGCGGACAACACCTATTATGCCGATATTGCCAACGCCCTGAACGCAGGCAACACCGCGCCCTTTATCTATTCCGGCTGGGAAAACACCGTTGTAACCACCGGCAACAAGATGCTGGACTTCATGAAGGGCAATGCCACCATGGAGGATGTGATCCGTCAGCTGGACGAGGATCAGGATAGTGTGGTGAACAACACCCCAGATACCATCACCACCGTCACCGAGGAGTTATCACAGCAGGATTGCGCTATGCTGGTAGGCCGCTGCTTTGCACAGGCTACCGGCAGCGACCTTGCGCTGGTCTCGCTAAGCACATGGATTCCCGGCAACCCTACCAACCAGAACCACCACGGCGTATCTGCCAAGCTGTACGCCAAGGGCATTACGGATTACGACCTTTCGGTCATCCTGCCCACCGGCTGGAACCGCACTATCCAGACTGTTAGCCTGACCGGGCAGCAGATCAGCGACCTGCTTGCTTCCGGCTACGATGCCTACGGCAACGGCAAGGGCTACCCCTATGTGCTGGTAAGCCCGGTGCAGCCGGAAGTAGGCAAGACCTATCAGGTTGCCATCTGCGGTGTGAGCGACCAGCTGGCTGCCGAAGCAACAGTAACAGACAGCGGCGTGGTGGGCATGGACGCCGCAAAGGCTTTCTTTGGCGCATACACCACCATCAGCCGGGCAGATACCGCATGGAGCTAAGGTGCATCTGAAAACAAAACGGACAGGAGATACTGGATGTGAACAACAAACTCTATAAAAAGCTGCTTGGGGGCTTCGGCTTTGTCAGCATCGTGTTGATCCTGACCCTTTTTGTCATGAGCCAGACCTACATCCAGAACCTTGTCTACCACGAGCGGCTGAGCCAGATGGAGGAGGTCACCCACCAGATGTTCCGCAATCTGGAGGATGTGATTGATAACCACTGGGATATCGTGGATGTACAGTGCAATTATTTGTACTACACCCCACTAAAGACCGATACCGAGTTCTACCGCTATCTGAGCAAGCTGTCCGAGCTTGCCAATTACCATGAAAACCAGCTTGAACTGGTTGCCGTGGACTCCAGCGGGCGTTATTATACCGAGTATGGCAGCATGGGTCTGCTGCGGGAAATGACCTATCTGGAAAGTGCACCGGAGCGGGTCAGCTATGTTTCCAACGCGCTGACCGTGGACGACTCCCGGATGGTGTTCCTGCAGCAGCTTTCCACCCCCATCACACTGCAAAGCGGAGAAAAAGAGATCACCCTGCGCTATTTTGGCATCTCCCAGAGCATGACCCAGTTGAACGATTATTTCCGCTGCGACGCCTACGAAAATAACAACAGCGTCTATGTGCTGGATAACGATGGCTTCAAGCTGTTCAACGCCAATGATACCGAGCTGCTGAAGGGGCACAACGTATACACCGTGCTCTCCCGGATGTCCTATCTGCACGGCTCTTCCTTTGCAGTGGCAAAGGAGCGGCTTGCCCGCACAGGCTCCTGTTATTCCAACGCCGTGCTGGACGGGACCGAGTATTTCTACGCCCTGAAGCAGTTGGAAAATGCCCAGTGGACGCTGGCCTTCCTTGTCCCGGCAGAATATGTGGCCGTGAACACCCAAAAGCTGGTCAGCATCGTCATGGCCATTATTGTAGGCTTTGCAACGGTGTTCTCCATCACGACAGTTTTTGCTGGCTGGATCTTCCTGCGGGAAAAGCAGCAGCGGGAGCTGCAGGCCGAAAAAGAAGCGAACCTCCGTCTGGAACAGTATAATATCCAGCTGACGCAGGCAAACGACGAGATGCAGCGGGCGCAGGATGTTGCCGCCGAGGCGCTGCAATCCGCCGAGCGCGCCAGCAAGGCCAAGACGGACTTCCTTTCCAACATGAGCCACGATATTCGCACCCCCATGAACGCCATTATCGGCATTACCACCCTGATGAAAAACGAGCTGCACGAGCCGGAAAAGCTTGCCGAGCATCTGGGCAAGCTGGAAAATTCCGGTCAGCTGCTGCTGGGCATCATCAACGATATTCTGGATATGAGCCGCATCGAGAGCGGCAAGACCACCCTGAACATCGAGAAAATGAACCTGCCCCAGCAGGTCAGCCAGCTGGACAGCATCATCCGTCAGCAGGCAGGCCAGCGCAGCCAGACCTTTACGGTAAAAACCGATATGCAGCACGAAAATGTGCTGGGCGACCCCAACCGTTTGAATCAGGTGCTGATGAACATTCTCTCCAACGCGGTCAAGTATACGCCCAAGGGCGGGCACATCCGGTTGGAGGTAGAGGAGCTGCCCCGGAACGAGCACTACGCCCGATACCGCTTTGTGGTGCAGGATGACGGTATCGGCATGAGCGAAGCTTTCCAAAAGACCCTTTTTGAGCCCTTTACCCGCGAGGAAAAATCCGGCACCAACAAGGTGCAGGGCACCGGCCTTGGCATGGCGATTACCAAGAGTGTCGTGGACCTGATGGGCGGCTCCATCAGCGTGGAGAGCGCCACCGGCAAGGGCACCCGCTTTGAAGTGGTGCTGGAATTCCCCATCGATACCGAGGCAGACACGGCACAACAGGCGCAGGCACTCCCGGAGGAGGTCGAGGCTGCCTCTCCCCTGTCCGGCATGAAGTTCCTCTGTGCCGAGGATAACGCCATCAACGCCGAGATCTTGCAGATGCTGCTGGAAACAAAAGGCGCAAGCTGCACCATCTGCTCCAACGGGCAGGAGATCGTGGATGCCTTTGCCAGCGTCAAATCCGGCGATTATGACATGATCCTGATGGATATCCAGATGCCGGTAATGGACGGCTTAGAAGCCACCCGCCGCATCCGCAGCAGCGAAAACCCGCTGGGCAGAACGATCCCCATCCTAGCCATGACCGCAAACGCCTTCCTTGAGGATATGCAAAAGAGCAAGGAAGCCGGCATGGACGAGCATCTGTCCAAGCCTGTGGACATCAGCGCACTGGAACAGGTGGTGAAACGCTTCCGCGTTACCCCCCCCCGAAAATAAATAGCGGTATACAGCGTTTTTGCCGCAAAGCGCCGCATAACCTTGCATAAAAAAACTGCTGCCCCTTTGCACGGATGTTCTTGCATCCGGTGCGGGGCAGCAGTTTTTTGCGTTATAGAAGGAACGTTACGCTCAGATGGGCATGGTCTGGTAGAACCAGTCCGAGATGGCCTTGCGGGTGTCGGCAAAGAACTTCTTCACCGGGCAGGCAGTATCCCGGGCTTCCTGTTCCAGATCCGTACCTGCGGGGAAGTTGCGGATGACGGTATATGCCACCGACTGCGGCGGCAGCGACATCATCACAGCCGGGTCGTGCACCACGCAGATCTGCTCGCCTACCGCAAGGGTAGCGGGGTCGGAGGTGGTCTTTTCGTCATGATCCTGCCAGACAGTGCTGTCGGTGACGATCATCTGGTAGGTCTCCTGCTCTTCCGCAGTCACCAGAATGGACTCCACCTTGCCTTCCACGGTGCGGCTGACGCCCTCTACTACACCATAATAGTAGAGCTTCTGGGAAAACAGCGCCGAAGCAGAGGGCAGCACGCTGACGCTGAGCAGCAGCACTGCAAGCAGGCAAAAGAGCGAGCGATAGGTCTTTTTCATAGAAAACCTCCATTTTTCATGTTGCAGCGGAGCGCCCGGCGCTCCCGGATGCCTTATTTTACCACAACTACCGTTGGATTTCTATATCCGGGCTTAACCGGCTATGGAAAATCAAATTTTATGCAAAAAGGACTGCCGTGCAAAACAGCGCACAGCAGTCCTTTTTATGCTTTTATCCGTTTACTTGCTGATGGAAAGGGTGCCGAAAGCAGTCTCTTCAAAGTGGCTGCTGTACAGCTCCTGCATCAGCTTGATGAGCGAGAGGGTGTCCTCTGCACCGGCGGTCTCGTAGCAGGAGTGCATGGCCAGCTGGGGCAGACCGATGTCCACACAGTTCATGGACACCTGTGCCATGGCCAGATTGCCCAGCGTGCTGCCGCCTACCTTATCGGAACGGTTTGCAAAGTACTGCAGCGGCACACCGGCGCGGGCAGCCAGCTCCCGGGCAGCGGCAACGCTCATGCCGTCGCTGGTGTACTTCTGGCCGGCGTGGGTCTTGATGACCACGCCCTTGTTCATGTAGGTGCAGTTGTTCACATCGGTGTGCTCCGGGTGGTTGGGGTGCACGGCGTGGGCGTTGTCGGCGCTGACCATAAAGCTGGAAGCCACCGCACGGTGGAAGTCCTCGTCGTTGCCGCCAAGGCTCTGGGCAATACGGTGCAGCACATCGTACAGGAAGGTGGAGGCTGCGCCCTGCTTGGTGCCGGAGCCCACTTCCTCATTATCAAAGAAGGCTGCCACGCCGATGGAGCGGGCGTTCTTGGCGGTCAGCAGACCCTTCAGGATGCCGTAAACGCACTGCTGGTCGTCCAGACGGCCGCAGGAGATGAACTCCTCGTTGCAGCCCCAGACGGTGGCCTTTTCCCGCACATAGAGGAACAGGTCGCTGCCAAGGATCTGCTCCTCGGACACTTTCAGCTCCTCTGCGATCAGCTTTTTCAGTGCGCCCTCCTCGCAGGCACCGCCCAGCACGGGCAGCATATCCACCTGCTTGTTGAAGGAAGCCTTATCGTTGACCTCGCGGTTCATGTGGATGGCAACGCTGGGGATCATCAGCAGGTCGCGGTCCAGCGCCACCAGACGGGAAACGATGGCACCGTTCTCCTGCACCAGCACACGGCCTGCCACAGACAGCGGACGGTCCATCCATGTGGCGCAGATCATGCCGCCGTAGCCCTCGGTGTTCAGCTTGGTGTAGTTCTGCCCCATGTGGATCTCGGCGTTTTCCTTGATGCGGAAGCAGGGAGAATCTGTATGGGCGGCGGCAACGTTGAAGCTGTAGTTTTCCAGCTGGTCGCCCATGCGGAAGGCGATGATGCTGGAGCCATTGCGGCAGACAAAGTAGTCCTTGCCGGGTTCCAGCGCCCACTTGCGGCTTTCCAGCAGCTCGGCAAAACCTGCCTTCAGCAGGATATCCCGCACAGCGGCGGTGGTGTGGTATGCGGTGGGGTTGCCGTCGATGAAGGACAGCATTTCACGGACTTCAGATGCGATCATAAAATAAACCTCCTTGGGTGTATCTGAAAAGAGCCGGTCAGTGCTGACCGGCCCTTTTTAAGCATATTCAGGTTACTTTTTGGCAGCGGTCTGCTCGCGCTTTGCAAGGGCAGGCAGAATGAATCCCAGCACAGTCAGCACCACGGGGGTGATGACGTTCAGTGCAAAGGTGAAGGGGTCCTTATCGTACATACCCAGCACGCAGCACACGGCGGTAACGGCAAAGCACCAGCCGCCGAAGAACTTGGCCACGGCCTGATTCTTGACAAAGCGGTACTCGGCGGGGATGGTGTCGTAGGCATTGCGCAGGGCGATGTAGGCGGCAAACACCCACAGGTAGCGCATGGGCATACACACAGAGTTCAGCTTGGTCAGCTGACGCAGAACGGCAGCAGCACCGGGCACAAAGGACTGTGCCAGAATGATGGAGCCGGACAGCACAGCCACCATCTTGATGCCGTTGCTGTGCACACCGTGGGCGTTGACCTTGTGCAGAGCCTTCGGGATGAACTGCTTGGTGTGCTCGTTATCCAGCAGCATACGCAGCGGTGCGTCGATGCTCAAAATCAGCACGGCGAGCTGGCTGATGACGTTGCACAGGGCGTAGATGATCATGAACAGATCGCCCACATGGTAGTACTGACCCAGCTTCTGGAAAGCCCAGTAGGAACTGTTGGCGACATAGGCGTTGAAGCTCTCTGCGCTGGCGTTGATGACGGCGGGGTCGAACATACGGCTCATGGCCAGCGTGCCCAGAATGGCGCAGGTGACCACCATGACGGCCAGCGCGATCATGCCGCGGGGGAAGCCCTTGCTGGGGTTCTCGACCTTATTGACGTAGGGAGAGATCTTCTCGCAGCCGCCCACAGCGAACACCAGAATGGACAGAGACGTGAAGTAGGTGACGTTGAAGTTGGGGATCAGACTGCTGAAGCTCAGGTTGGCGTGGACGTACTCTGCCGTGGGGTTGATGGCCGGGGCAGCGAACATCATCACGATGTACAGCAGAGACATGACGAAGGTGCAGGTGCCTGCGGCAGTCAGCAGCTTTTTCAGGGGGTTCAGACCCAGGCTTGCAATGTAGCAGCCCAGCAGCAAGATGCAGAAGGTAGCCAGCTGGATGTAGCGGGTAGGGAAGGAATCGTAGGTCTCCGCATTGCGGAAAACGGCCCAGCTCAGCGCCTTCAAAAAGCCGCTGCCCTTGCTGGCAATATAGGTGATGTGGCAGGCCCAGTAGGTCCAGCCGGCGTAGTAGGCCAGCTTGGCGTTGGTGGTCTGGTGCAGCCAGGAGCTGACACCGCCGCCCTCATTTTTAAAGGCAGAGCCCAGCTCACCCACCATCAGCGCATAGGGGATGAAGTACAGGACAAACATAAAGATCCAGCTGAAGATGACCTGCGGACCGTTAAAGTACACAAAGCCGTTGGTAATGTTGCCGAAGCCCCAGACCGTAGAAAAGGCCATGAAGGCAAGGGTAAGCCACGAGATCTTGGTGGCTTTTTCTTTGTTAGACATACGGACAATTCCTCTCTTTCTTCTCCACACAGGGCGGAAGTTCCTGTAAGAAGGCCGAGGTTCCGCATACATTTTGCAATTTTTACCAAAAATATAGCAGCGCTCGACCAATCACTTTGATAGTATAGCATAATTGCAGATTGTAGACAATCTGCAATTTCCATAAAATGATTGGTCAAAATTTAGACGGTCAGCCAAATTCTCCTTTATTTTGCCGTTTCGTCCGCTGCCTGTACGGCGCTGTTTGCGCTGCGCATCCGCTCCATGGGCTCCATGTAGTGGGCGTAGACGGCACGGCAGGCAGCCTCGGTGTCGCCGCTTGCCAGTACCTCGTACAGCTTGGTGTGGATGCCGTTCTGCCGCTGCGCAAGGATCTCGTGGTTAGAGCCGCTGCTCACCCCAACAAGCAGGTTGCCGTAGTTCAGATCGTTCCAGAATTTCAGCAGCCTTGGCAGCCCTGCCCGCTGCACGATGACCGCATGGAAGCGGTTGTCGTTCTCCGCGATCTTTGAAAGATTCCCCGGCCGGACATTGCGCATCTCTTCTAAAATGCCGCGCAGGGTGCACAGATCCTCGTCCGGGAATTTGCAGTTAAAGTAGCGCAGCGCCGTCATTTCCAGATTTGCCCGCAGCAGATAGATCTCGTAGGCGTCCTCCGGTTTCACCCGGCGCACCGAGCAGCCCACATTGCGCGAATACTCGACCATACCCTCCTGTTCCAGCTGCCGCAGCGCTTCCCGGATAGGTGCCCGGCTGGAGCCGAACTCCTCGGCAAGCCGCTGCTCTGCCAGCTTTGTGCCCGGCTGCAGCTCTCCGGTAAGGATCTTGCTCCTGATGGCAGAGGTGATACTTTCCCGTAAAGTCTGAAAGGCAAATTCGCCCATGACTTTTATCCCCCTTTTTTCCTTCTATACGTTCTTTTTTGCCGCACGCAGTCCGCAGCCGCTGCCAGTGCAGCCGCAGACCTGTATTGCGTGCGCCTTATAAGGATACCACGAAATTGTGGAAAAATAAAGCTTTGAGGGGAAAACAGACGTGTGCGCCGCCGCGCCACCCTCAGGGGCACGCCCTCTCAGGCGCTCCCGCGCCAGCTCTCCCAAAGGGAGAGCCGAGCCGTAAAGTCCATTCCTAAAGTATTCAGCACAATGAGAAAGCCTGTGAGCCTGCCAAGGGCACTACTCCCCAAAGGTGTTACACAAAAAATGCCCCCGGAGGGCCTTACAGCTCTCCGGGGGCATCCTATGTACGTTATGCCTTGGCGCACACGACCGGCATTTTACTCGATCTCGATCAGGTTCGGGTTCTCAGGTAGGGCCTTCGTCTGCTGAGGAGCGGGCAGCTGGATGTGCAGGACGCCATCCTCGAACTTTGCGTGGATGTCCTCCTTCTTCACCTCGCCCACATAAAAGCTGCGGGCGCAGCTGCCGGAGAAGGTCTCGCGCCGCACATAGCGGCCCTTGTTGTCCTTCTCATCGTTAGAGTGGCTGCGCACGGCCTGAATGGTCAGGTAGCCGTCGTTCAGATCCATCTGAACGTCCTCTTTCTTGCAGCCCGGCAGGTCAACGTCCACTTCGTAGCCGTTGTCCGTCTGCTTGACATCGGTCTTCATCATGTTTGCGCCGCGCTTACCAAAGGTGTCGCGGGCCTCACGGTTCATCACACGCTCCAGTGCACCCTCGTTCCAGAACGGATCAAAGAGATCATCGAACAGGTTCTCATGAAAAACAGTCGGCATAAACATAAAACATACCTCCAATCCCGGCGTTCGGGTCGGGTATAAAATTACGTTTTGAAGCTCCTCGCAAAGGGCTTTCCGGGGAGCCTTGCGGCTCTCCTTTTGCCCTTCCTCCTGAGCACGCCACTGTTATAACACGATTTTTTAGCACTGTCAAGCGCAGAGTGCTAAAATTCATAAAAGAATAATACTTTTATCACAGCTTCTGCGATTTCTCCAAAAACACTGCGCAGCAGCGCGTTTAATTTCGTTCAAACCCCAAATAGCGCGTACCCTGAAAGCTCAGCTTTCCGGTGTCGCCTTCTACAAGCATTCCGTAGCCCGAACCATCTACTTCAAGTTCCATACGGTCACCGCTTTCCACCTGAAAGGTAACATAATAGGTCGTGAACGTACGCGCCATCGTATTGTCCGTATGATGGCGGGAAACGTTCATCCGCTTGGCCACCACAGTAGCCGGGACGGTAAGGCGCGGGGACGCATTATTTTTGCTCCATGTGCGCAGGTTGCTCACCACAGTAAACAGCATCATACCCAGCACCACCAGAAATACCAGCGGGAACAGGATGCTGAACAGCGCGTCAAACCCACTATAAAACATTTTACCCCTCCAAAATTTCTTCCAGCAGCTGCTTTACGTCCTCCAGAAAAGCGTCCTCACCAAGGGTGTTCATTTTAAAGAACACTGCCTGACTGCCGCCCGCTGCAATAGCCGACAGCCGGATGGGCGTGTCCCCGTTCTGGAACAAGGTCAGCGTCAGGCTAAGACGGTTGCCGCCCACCATGCTATACCGCTCAAACACCCGCACGCTGCACCGGGCGCTGCCCTCCTTGAAGTCGCTGCCGGCCTCCAGCTCTGCCGACCAGCTGCTGTCCGGGATGGCGTGCTCCAGCTTGCGGAGCAGGGTGTCGAAGTTCTGGTTGCGGATGGTCTTTTCAAAAATAGCCATAGCTGCCTCCTTTTGTAAAATGCAGTCCCTTTACTCTGAATACGAATGAGAGCGGGCAGCAATTGCAGCGCCCGCCCTTATTTTACCACTTTTTTCTACCGCCGGAAAGGTCTGCCGCACATAGACTTCTATTTGAGGGCAGCTTTTTTCTTCCTGTAAACTAGTAAACCCGGAAGGTCTGGGGACCTTCCGGGTTTACCCTATATAATTATTTTTTGCGTAGCTTGGGTGCGGTAGCGGTGTAGCTCATGTCCAGCACCAGACGGAGCTTATCCTCCGGGGCGCTGCCGTCCAGCGCGGCGGTGATCCAGTTTTCCTTGTTCATATGGTAGGCCGGGTAAAAGCCCGGCTCTGCCCGCAAGGACCCGATAAGGATAGGGTCGCACTTCAGGTTCACGATATCCACCGGCTGCTGTCCGGGCAGACCCAGCTTGCTTTTGGGCACGGTGGTGACAAGCGCAAACCACTTGCGGTTTGCCGCGTGGCGGAACACCGCCGACTCCGGGGTGTCCATCCACGGATAGTCCGGCTCTACGCTGTAAGTATCAAAAATGAGCTGTTCCAATCCCTTGCGGTCCATGGGCTCTCCCCCTTTACGGCTGCTGTGCCAGCAGCTGCGCCAGTACATCCTCCGGGCGGGGGGTGTGGTTTTGGTATTTTGCCCGCAGCGGGGCGGCGGCGTTGTCCATAATGTAGGGCACGCCCACCACGTCCAGCATGGTCTCGTCGTTGTAGTTATCGCCAAAAGCCATGACCTGTGCGGGGTCGATGCCAAGGGTGCGGCACACGCACTGCACCCCGATGCCCTTGTTGGCAAGGGTGGTGTCGATCCAATACGGCCCCGCCACGGCGCAGTTGGCCTGTTCCCAGCGGGGCACAAAGCGCTCCACATAGTTCTCCACGCCCTCGTGCAGGTACACCGACACCTTGGTGATATCCTCCGGCACCTCGGCAGGGCTGTGGATGATCTGGTAGTGGTTGCCCACGAACTGCACCCGCTGCAGCATCCCAAGGCCGCGCTCCATCAGGTAGGCGGTGTTCTGGCCGGAGAGCATCACCTCGCCCTGCCCCTCGCTGCGCGTCCACATATCGTTGGCGATCTCCTCCGCCAGCGCCCGGGGCATGGGATTTTTGGCGATGCACTGTTCTTCCTTGAAAATCGTGCCGCCGTTTTCACAGAGAAACACACAGCAGTCCGCCACCGGTGCAAAGAGCTTGCGCAGGCTGGTATACTGCCGCCCAGAGGCCGGGCAGAACCAGATGCCCAGCTGATGCAGCGCCCGGATCTGGTCAAAGATCTCGCCCTCCAGTTCTTTTTTGCCGTATTGCAGCAGCGTACCGTCAATATCGCTGCAAACCAGTCTGATGTCCATGGCTGTCGTTCCCTTTCCGTTTTTTCTTATTTTACCACGGTTTTCCGCTGCGGAAAAGCCCCGGTCACGGCTTTTGCATCCTTTCCCTGTGCCGCTCAGCGCTTGGGCTGATACTGCATACTGGACACATTATAGATAGTAACAAAGGCCTTGGGGTCCTCGCGGTTGATGAAATTCATCAGTTTCTGATACTCGCTTTTGTCCACGATGGTAATGATCTCGTTGTGCTTTTCAAAGTTGTATGCACCGATCGCCTCGTACATAGTGGCACCGCTGTGCAGGTCGTTGATGATGAACTGTCGCAGCGCCTCCTCCTTTTCGGTAATGATGCACACCCGGCGCTTGATGCTGTTATCGAAGATGAAATGATCCAGCACGATGCCGTTGAAATAAGTACCAAGAATGCTCAGCACCACCGTCTTTTTATCGTAGACAAGGGCGGCAGAGAGCGCCACACACATTCCCGAAAGGGACATGGCCTTGCCCAGCTCCATGTGCAGGTACTTATTCATAATCTTTGCCACGATATCCAGCCCGCCGGAGGATGCGTTGCGGTTGAACAGGATGCTCAGACCCACACTGACCACCAGAATGTAGCACAGCACATCCAGCTCCTGACTGCCGGTCATAGATTCAAAATCCGGGAACAACCGCTCGAAAAGCCCCAGAAACACCGGCAGCATTATGCTGGTATACACGGTTTTTGCGCCAAACTCCCTGCCGCAGGTGAAAAAGCCGATGATGAGCAGCACGGTATTCAGCACCATGGTAATGGCCGAAAGCGGCAGCGGCACAAAATTAGAAAGTACGATGCCAAGGCCGGATATACTGCTGACGGATGTATGGCTGGGCACCAGAAAAAAATAGACCGCCGCTGCAATAATGGCGACAGCTCCGGTCAGGACTGCCGCCTCCTTGGCAATTGCGGGGTAGTTCAGCTTCTTGTTTGTCATTGTTGCTCCTCCAAGCTTTTGTTTTCAGCTTTCAGTATACCATGCTTTGCGCTTGCAGAAAAGCACCGGGCACAAAATAACAAAGCCGCCGCACAAAACACTGTGCAGCGGCTTTGCCACCTTATTAAAGTTCCTCGTCCGGGTCGCCGCGCTCCGGCATGGTGCGCATCTCCCGCACCAGCATGGCGCGCAGATGATACTTGCGCTGTTCCCGCTCGGTCTCCGAGTCAGTGCGCAGCTCCACCGTGCCGTCGGGGCGGCTTTCGCCTGCGTACTGCGGGATGCTCACCACAGCCTGTGTGCCTTTTTCGGGGGCAGATTCCAGCTGTAAGCTCCAGTCCATCCGGCGGCAGCACTCTCGGCAGAGCAGCAGCCCTAGCTGTGCCCCGCCCAGAAAGCTGCGGCGATTTTCCAGCGCTGCCTGCACATCCTCGCCGGGCAGACCGCAGCCATCGTCTGTGACCGTCAGCTGCCAGCCGCTTTCTGTGCGGCGCAGCGCAATATAGACGCAGCCGCCCTCCCGGCTGGCGCGCAGGGCATTGGAGAGCAGATGCAGGCACAGCAGCTCCGCATCTCTGCGGTCTGCCATTACGCAGCAGGTGGTGCACCCGCCGTAGTCCAGCCGGATGTCCACCCCAAGCTGCGCCCGGATCATATCAGACTGCGCCGCCACCTGCTGCAAAAGCTCACACAAATCAATGGGGTACAGCTGCGGTTTTGCTTCCTCGTGCAGAAATTCCAGCAAGGTGATTGCCTCACTGAGGGTGCGGTCCAGCTGCATGGCAGCGGTGTTGATATCCGCTACCGCCTGCCGGGTAGGCTCGTCTGCACCGGTTGTGTCAAAATGCTGCTCCAGATATTCACAGTTGCGCCCAATCAACGCCAGCGAGCGGAAGCAGGTCTCCTCGACCCGCTTGCGCTGCTCCGCGGTGATAGACCGCATTTCTGTCCTTTGCTGCTCCATTGCTCTGCCTCCCCGGGCGATGCCATTTTTTCAACGGAACACCGCAGTGTTCCAACTGCCGCAGCCGTGCGCAAGCCTTACGGGCGGGTGGGCGGCGCTTTTTGCCGCAGCACAACGTCCCTGACCGCGTAGATCAGCTTGCCGGTGGTAGGCTTGCCGCTGCCCAGCCTTGTATCGGCCTTAAAAGCCAGCCATGCAGGAGTCGGCTTTTCCTCCAGCTGGTCCACCATCCGGCGGATGCCGCTTTCCACGGCAGCGACCGATGTATCAAACTGCTCGCTCACCGCCTGCAAGATCTCCTTGCGGATCGCCAATTTCTGACTGGTACTGCATACGATGCCGACCGCGTAGGAAAGATACCCGGCATTGACATCCCCCTGCGGGATGCCCCACGCTACATACAGCTGACTGCACCGCTGCTCCAGCTGCCGGTTCTGCCGCCCGGGCATCCGGTAAAGCTGCCACAGCAGCTTTTTCATCTCGGTGCCCTCTACGCAGTAGTACCCCTCGCGGATCTTTTGCAGCGCCGTGCCGTTGCTGCGGCCATGGCTCTGTACCAGCAGCGTCGGCCGCTCCTTCAGCTGGTATAGCTGCCGGACAAATTGCTCTGCGGACAGATCCGTCAGCTCGCTGCAAAGCACCACGGCATCGTAACGGACGCCCTGCTGCAGCTGCGCCAGCAGTTTTTTGCCGCTGCAAAAGCAGGTGCATACGATAGCTGTTCCCTGCTCCTGCAAATAGCGCTTCTGGACACGCAGCTCCCGCAGATCATAGCTTGCAAGGGCGACTTGCAGTTGGGCTGTTCGCTCACTGTTCACGCCATGCGCCGCCTTTCCCGCCTGCCAGCCCGGCAGCTGTCAGGTCTGTGACTGCATCCTGCCAGAGCTCCGGCTGAACTCCATTTTCACACAAGTAACGCAGGAGCCGGTAACAGAACTCCGGCTCTGCCGCAACGTGCTGGCTGACCATTTGCTGTCGGCTGCCTACCCGGCACAGGGTCAACCGACAGCCCTGTGTGCCCTCTACCTCCATGGCATACACCAGCGTATACGCCTGCTGCAGACCATCAATGGCAGAATATTGCCGGATCATGGGTGAAAATGTGCGTTCCATTTCAGTTCCTCCTTACTACAAGGGCTATGTTTTTACCTTGTTTATCCATTTATTTGCTATTGTATAAAGTAGGAGAAACCGTTACAATCCTAAAGAAGTGTCTGAACCGAGCATTTTCGGGCGTTTTGTCTACGGCATGCTCTATGCGCCGCTGTCTGTTTTAGAATAGCACGTTCCGTCTGCAAATTCAACCGGTATCTTTTCCCACTTTTCTTTTTTGTCCCGTCCTTCTCCGCCAGACCGCCGCCCGGACGCAAAAGCGCCGCAGCTTCAACATTCCCACGGAACGATTTCACGGTTTTTTCACATTTTTTTGCTAAACTAAGTAGGATATTGTCTGCAACCGTTTCCTACTTTCAAACCACAGGCAGCAGCGCCCGGCGGCGCAGTACCGGAAAGGCACATTTATGCTCAAGCTCAAACAGATCAACAAAGAATACAAGACCGGCGAGCTGGTGCAGCACGCACTAAACAACGTCAGTCTGAACCTGCGGGACAACGAATTCGTGGCCATTCTGGGCCCCAGCGGCTCCGGCAAGACCACCCTGCTGAACATCATCGGCGGTCTGGATCGCTACGACAGCGGCGATCTGGTCATCAACGGCATCTCTACCAAAAAATACACCGACCGCGACTGGGACTCCTACCGGAACCACACCATCGGTTTCGTGTTCCAGAGCTATAACCTGATCCCCCACCAGACCGTGCTGGGCAACGTGGAGCTGGCGCTGACCATCTCGGGCGTTTCCAAGGCCGAGCGCCGCCGCCGTGCCGCCGCTGCGCTGGAGCAGGTGGGGCTGGGCAACCAGCTGCACAAGCACCCCAGCGAGATGTCCGGTGGGCAGATGCAGCGCGTAGCCATTGCCCGCGCACTGGTGAACAACCCCGACATCCTGCTGGCAGACGAGCCCACCGGTGCACTGGACAGCGAGACCAGCATCCAGGTCATGGAGCTGCTCAAGGAAGTGGCGCGGGACCGTCTGGTGGTCATGGTCACCCACAACCCGGAGCTGGCCGAACGCTACGCCACCCGCATCGTAAAGCTGAAGGACGGCGTGATCCGCTCCGACACCATGCCCTACGAGCCCGAGGACGAGGCAGCTGCCGCAGCCCCCGTGCACCGGAACATGGGGCACTCCTCCATGTCCCTGCTCACCTCCCTTTCCCTCAGCTTCAACAATCTGCTCACCAAAAAAGCGCGCACCCTGCTCACCGCCTTTGCCGGTTCCATTGGCATCATCGGCATTGCGTTGATCCTTTCCCTTTCCAACGGTGTGAGCCGCTATATCAGCAACATGGAAAAATCCACGCTGGCTGCCTACCCGCTGCAGATCAGCAGCACCGGCTTGGATCTGACCAGCATGATGGACCCGGACACCTACACCAGCGTTTCGTCCAGTGCTGAGCCTGCGCCGGATGGCATGGTCACGGTGAGCCAGCTGCTGTCTCAGCTAAACATCGGTGCCACCAGCAACGACCTGCGCTCGCTGAAAGAATATCTGGACAGCGACGCCTGTACCATCCGAGACAACGCCACGGTGGAATACGCCTATTCCTCTCTTCCGTTGATCTACCGTCAGAACCCGGACGGCACCGTGCAGAAGCTGAGCCCAGATACCACCTTCTCCGATATTGCCAGTGAGAACACCTCGGTGACCAGCATCATGACCTCCATGTCCAGCCCCTATGTGTTCTGCGAAATGGCCGAGACCCCTGCCCTGTACGAGGATCAGTACGATGTTAAAGCAGGTCGCTGGCCGGAAAAGTACAACGAACTGGTGCTGACCCTGAACGCGGACGGCAGCGTTTCGGACTATTCTCTGTACGCCATGGGTCTGCGGGATCAGGCCGAGTTGGACAAAATTTTACAGCAGTATGCGCAGAACCAGAAGATCGATCTGCCCACGGACTACGGCACCTATACCTATGACGATTTTCTTGGCATGACCTTCAAACTTGTCAACAAGGCCGACTGCTACGTCTACGACACCGAGCACAAGGTCTGGCTGAGCAAGCTGAACGATGAAGCCTATATGCAGCAGCTGGTGGCTGACAGTGAGGAGCTGACCATTGTCGGCATCGTGCAGCCCAAGGCGGATGCCACCTCCACCATTCTGCACAGCGGTCTGGACTACCTGCACGATTTGACCTATTATGTCATCGATCAGGCCGCCAACAGTGAGATCGTGCGCCAGCAGCTGGCAGACCCGGACATCAATGTGCTGACCGGCGAGCCCTTCGATACTGCCGGAAACAGTATGCTGGATATCGCCTCCCTGTTCTCGGTGGACACAGACGCCCTCAAGGATGCTTTCCAGTTCGACACCAGCGCCCTGCACTTTGATCTTGACGGCGCATTCGACCTGAACGATGGCTCCTTCGACCTTGCCACCCTCATCGACCCTTCCAGCTTTAAGCTGGATCTCAGCGGGCTGCCGCTGCCGGACATGGAGATGGACATGAGCGAGTTGTTCGATGGCGTAGAACTGAATATCTCTCAGGACGGCTTACAGGCATTGATGAAAAAGATCCTGAACGGCTACAAGCGCTATATCATCAGCAACGGCCTGCTGAATTTGGACAAGATCGGCTTTTCCTCCTATATGAAAACCGAGGCCTTCCAGACGCTGCTGAACGAATCCATGGGCGACCTGCTGGATACCTCCGGGCTGGAGGAACAGTTTGCCGATACGCTCCAGCAGAATTTGCAGACCGTGATGGAGACTTACTCCGTCCAGCTGAGCGAGGCGCTGCAGGTCCAGCTCACCGCCGCTCTGCAGGAGCAGATGGGTCCCGCCATCCAGAAGCTGGCCGGGCGGTTGGAGCAGAAGATCGCGCAGGCCATCCAGAGCAACATTGCGCAGCTGAGTACACAGGTGGAAAGCGCACTCAAGATCGACCCCGCCGTGTTCCAGCAGGCCATTCAGATCAACATGACCGGCTCCGACCTGACCGAGATGATCAAAAACACCCTGCTCTCCTCCGCTTCCAGCTATGATAAGGTTTTGAGCGACATCGGCTACGTAGACTACGCAAAGCCCGATGGCATCTATATCTACCCCAACAGCTTTGACACCAAAGCGCAGGTGGTAAGCGAGCTGGACGCCTATAACGCCGCCATGCGGCAGCAGGGCGAGGAGGACAAGGTGATCCACTATACCGACATGGTGGGCACTCTGATGAACTCTGTCACCGAGATCGTGGGCATGGTCAGCAATGTGCTGGTAGCTTTTGTGGCCATCTCGCTGGTGGTGTCCTCCATCATGATCGGCGTCATCACCTATATCAGCGTGCTGGAACGCCGCAAGGAGATCGGCATTCTGCGCGCCATCGGTGCTTCCAAGCACAACGTCTCGCAGGTGTTCAATGCCGAGACCTTCATCATCGGCCTGTGCTCCGGCGTGATGGGCGTGGTGCTCTGCCTGCTGCTGCTCATCCCCGGCAATATGCTCATCCACCACATCGCGGGCGATGTGAACGTGGTGGCATCGCTGCCGCCGCAGGCCGCACTGATCCTGATCGTTCTGGCCACTCTGCTTACCATGCTGGGCGGCGTGATCCCTGCCCGCAGCGCCGCAAAGAGCAACCCCGTTAAGGCGCTGCGCTCTGAGTAAGTATTGCATTCAAATCCCTGCTGTGCGCTGTGTGCAGCAGGGATTTTTGCATTCTGTCCCGGCTTGTGCTACAATAGAAAAAACTTCATTTCAAAGGAGCGTTTCCATGCCTGTCATTCACGAGATCACCGACCTTACCGCCCCAGAGCTGGACATCTACGCCCGGCTCACGCAGGCGCAGCTGCGTAACCGGCTGGAGCCGGAGAAGGGCATCTTTATTGCCGAAAGCCCCAAGGTGATCGCCCGGGCGCTGGACGCTGGATACCAGCCCCTTTCCCTGCTGATGGAGCGCAAGCAGATCACCGGCCCGGCACAGGAGATCTTGACCCGCTGCGGCGATGTGCCGGTGTATACCGCCGACCGGGAGCTGCTGGCACAGCTCACCGGCTTTGCGCTGACCCGGGGCGTTTTGTGCGCCTTCCGCCGCCCTGCGCCCCGCACGGTGGAACAGGTGTGCGCCCACGCCCGCCGGGTAGCTGTACTGGAGGGCATTGTGGATTCCACCAACGTGGGTGCTATCTTCCGCAGCGCTGCCGCGCTGAACATGGACGCCGTGCTCATTACCCCCTCCTGCTGCGACCCGCTGTGCCGCCGCGCGGTGCGGGTGAGCATGGGCACCGTGTTTCAAGTGCCGTGGGCACAAATCGGCACCTGCCCTGCCGACTGGCCGGAAAACGGCAGCGCTCAGCTCCACGCGCTGGGCTTCAAGACCGCCGCCATGGCGCTGAGTGACCGCTCGGTCAGTATCGACGATGCCGCTCTTGCTGCTGAGCCAAAGCTTGCCATCGTGCTGGGCACCGAGGGCGATGGTCTGGCGGGCAGCACTATCGCCGCCTGCGATTACACCGTAAAGATCCCCATGTCCCATGGGGTGGATTCCCTCAACGTAGCCGCTGCCAGCGCCGTAGCCTTCTGGCAGCTTGGTCGATTGTAAGTTCCCCGCTCACGCTCTCCGAAATTGCTTGACAAACGCCCCAAAACGCGGTACACTATCAGCGTCATCGATATGGGCCTATAGCTCAGCTGGGAGTGCAAGAGTATCGCTTTTGTGCCCCACAGAGTTGTGGGCATTCAAATGGGGAGTATGTCGGTTGGTCGCCCAACCGAGTCACGCCCCTAAATATGGGCCTATAGCTCAGCTGGGAGAGCGTTCGGTTCGCATCCGAGAGGTCAAGGGTTCGAATCCCTCTAGGTCCACCAATTTGCCGCATCGTTTTGTACGATGCGGCGTTTTTTATGTCTAAAAAAAACTTGGCTGACCGTGCCGGGTTCCGAACCCTGAAGTCGGATGCGAACCGGGCGGGGTCATAAATGTACTTTTTGAAAATCCATCGGTTTCACGCTTCTTTCTTTGAATTTTACACAGTGCTGCGGGCAAGCGCATCGCTTTTATGCCCCCTTTTCGGAAATTTCTTCAAAAATTTCCGCACCATCGTAGGTCGATACAGCCTTGAGCTGCTCCACTTGATTGAAGCTGGCGTTCAGGGTGATCGAGATTTCATAGTCTTTTCGGACGCGAATCTCCTTAATGAACTGCTGCAAGATGGCGCGCCGTTCATCGTGGTTGGCAGTGTCATACACATCCGCCCATGTAAGAAGTTCATTGCAGATGTAGTTACTGCGCTTTGCCGTTTTGGTGGCTTCTTCGTATTCTTCCTGCGCCTGAACAAGCTGCTTTTCCAGAGTTTCCAAAGCCTCTCTTGCCTCGGCCACCAGTGTGCCCAGCAGTTCTTTGTCCAAGGCACTCACGCCCCGGATGACGAGGATGGTTTCGGCTTTCAGGTCGTCCAGTTCTTTCTGCTTGCTTTCCAAGTCTTTCTGGAGTTTCTTGACCTTCTTCTGGATACGAGCGGCATCGTTGGTCTTGACCGATTCCAGCAGCTTCTTCCGGGAAACCTCGCGGAACTGTGCGAAGATCTGCCGGACAACTTCTTCCACAATGGAATCCAGCTTAGAAACACCATAGCCGGACTGCCCATCGCAGTCACCCGGATGCCGGATCTTATAAAAGCAGCTATACCGGGGCCGGACTTCTTTCACCGTATGCCCATCGGCGTAGGTGTGTGTCCGTCCGCTGCTGGTCAGGCTCAAGCGGTTGCCGCAGTGACCGCAGTAAACCAGCCCGGTCAACAGGGCTTTGGAACTGGTGCCCAGTGAAGTGCCGCCACGCTCACAGGTGCGTGCCTGCCGCAGTTCCTGTGCCTGCTCGAACAGCTCTGGTTCGATGATGCGGAGCTGCGGACACTCCGTCTCCACCGCACCGTTGATGAGGTATCCCGTGTATCCTTTGTTCTTGATCATCCGAACGATGCTGGTGTTGGGAATGTTTTTGTTGTTCCGTCCTACGACTCCCTGTTCATAAAGATAGTGGCTCAACTTCTGTGCGCCGTAGCCCTCATAAACATACTTGTGAAAGATCAGCCGGACGATCTCAGCTTCCGCTTCATCAATCACAAGATCGCAGACCTCCTGATTCTTCTTATTTACCCGGCCAAGCCGGACACGCTTATAGCCGTAAGGCACGGTGCCGCCTGTATAGTGGCCTTCCCCGGTGAGCTGTTCCAGCCTTGTCCGGGTACGGACAGAGGTTTTCAAACTCTCGCCGGATGCCTGCCAGTAGCGGATGTAGTTCATCAGCTTGTCCACATGGGTGTCGAACCGCTGCTGTCCTTCGTTTACGCTCCAGACCTCGATGCCCTGCTTCGTGAACCACTCCACGATAAAGGGTGTTTCATCGTCACGGCGACCGAGACGGTCAAACATGAACACCAGCAGAATGTCAAACTTGCCCTCCATCGCGGCCTGTTGGATTTTCTGGAGTTCGTCACGCTCTTTGGCAGATTTCTTGAAGCCAGAAACGCCTTTCTCGGAAAATTCCTTGACGATCTCCCAGCCCTGACTTTCTGCAAAGTTGCGGCAGGCTTCTTTCTGCATGGGAATGTCGTCCTTTTCGACTTGTCCTTTGGTCGAAACACGGTATAAGGTATAGACACGTTTTTTCATTTCAATCTCTCTTTCTTTGAGTGAGAAAGGAAAAAATCAAACGTGTTTCGTCCATATTTTGTTTTCAAGGTTCAGTTCGATTTTATCTTATCTCACGCATTCAAGGAACACAAGGATGTCAGGCAGCGGTGTGCCCTGCCGTGCGCAGGATGGTGGTTTGCAGCAGTTTCTGGATCGCATCCAGACAGTCCGTATCCGCAGACGCATAGGTGATCTTGACCTTGCAGCCTTTGACGGAAATAGTTTCCGATTTAGCGGTGGTATCGCAGATAGCGTTCATAGGCCTCCTTTCTCCATACCCATTCGTTCAAATCGAGCTGATACAGCAGCGCATAATTAAGCCGAATGAGTTCCGGGATGCTCAACCGCCCCATCGGGCGGATCAGCCGTCCCTTGCTGATGGTCTGGACAGATTCTGCCAAAATCATAGAAGGCTGCACAAAAGCCCGATTACCGCCCACAAGAACGTGGGATTGGTGATCGGGCTTCTTTCCGATATTGGATGTGACAGGCGCAACAATGAGATTGGGCGAATAGCAGTTTGCGGTGTTGTTCTGCACCACGACCACCGGGCGGATACCGCCCTGCTCGGAGCCAAGGTGCGGCTCCAGATTGGCGTAGTAAATATCACCACGCAGAAACTTTCGGTTGACTGGGATCATGCTCATCACCGCTTGCAAGGCAGACTGTGGGCACGACCAGCACCGTTGTAAATGGACAGGATCTGTTTCATGTGGCGGTCCGCCACGTTGCCAGTGCCGTTCTGTGCCAGCCGGGTGATGGTCTTGGGATGCACTGTGCGCAGCCGGAGAATCAGCCGTTCCCGGCTGTATTCGCCCTGATACAGAGCCAGAAAACGAGCCATGCCATGCAGGATGCCCGACAGGAAGGAATCAGAATCGCCGCCCCACGCATCTACGAGAACACTCAGCATTTCATGGTAAAGGGCTGTGCCGTAGCTCTTGTAGATGTAGTAGGCCGAACGGATGCAGTAGATTTTCCATGGAGCGCGAATCCCATCCAGTGCAAAGCGGACACCTGTATCCTCCGTTACCGAAACAAAATCGCAGGCGTTTTCTTCGTGTGCCACCAGTTTGGCACGAAGCTGTTCACCCGCGGTCAGTTCGCTGGAAATTCCCGTCTGCACAGCAAACAGCAGAGCTTCATGCTCTTTGGAAAGGCCGTAGAAGACCTTGCAGCGAATCGGGAGGTCACGCCCATCGTTGCACGTTTTCCGTGCCTCAATGGTGTTCTGACCATCAAAGACGAAGTAGCGGCCATCCCGGTAGCTGACCTTCGGCTCATTGGCGATGTACTCCGAAAAGTTTGCTGCGATCCGTGCAACCTTGCCCATGCGGAGCAGCCGCTGGTATTCGGCGCAGGGGTTCAGCAGAACGCTGTCAACGTACCGCACCTCGAAGTTGCACTCCGGCAAGCTGGAAAGGTTCAGGTTAGAAAGCATCATAGCGTTTTCTCCTTTATTTTCAGAAGATACTGCACAGCATCTTCGGTCAAGTCGTGAATGATCTTGCGGCAGTCCGAATCTTCAAAAACATCCGGGTATTCTTTGAAAATCGTATTCCAGCGGCGAATGAAGTCCTCTTTGGCACCCTGCACTTCGCACATCATCAGGGAGCCGTTTGCAACGGCTCGTTCCTGATAGCGGTTTTCAATGGATGTTTTCAGCGTGGCTTTTTCTTCTTCGGTGAGCTGGCGTTGATGCCCTTGGATGGTTTTGCTGATTTCAGAAAGCGTTTGTTTTGAAGAAGTTGTTTCCGCTTTTCGGGGCTGACGTTCCTGCTTTGGCTTCCGCAATTCTGCGAGGGCCGCAGCGATTTCTGCCTTTGATGTTTTTGCCAAGGCGGTAATCTCCGCATCCGTTGCTTTGATGCGTCCAGTCAGGATATCCTCTCTTGCACCGGGAACTGCATCTTCCGCTGCGTCTACGCCTTTGGCATACTTCTCTGCTCTCTTTACGGTAGCCGCCCCAACGCCGTTTTGTGCGGCAATGCGCTCACAGGTGGAGAGCTGCTTTGCCCTCAATGGATCATTTTGAACCATTGAGGTGAACCGTCCGTTCTCATCGTGTGCCCGCTCTTTGGAGCCGCCCCGTGCCAGCTTTTCGGATTCGTACAGCTTACCCATCAGGAACTTCTTCCGCTCCGGGTCAAGATTTCTGCGCCCAAGCTGGTTCTGGCAGATCCACGAAAGAGCCGCATAGCGATTGTCCAGCTTGATTTCCTGTATCTGAAAGGCAATGAACGGATGCTTCCGCAGGATGCGGTAGCGGGTGTGTCCGTCCAAAATAAAGCCATTCCAGATGATGAGCGGATTCAGCAGCCGTCCTTCGTGGAGAATGTTCTGCTCAAGCTGTTGTTCTTCTTCAAAATTCAGGGGCGGGATCTTGCCCTGAAACTCCGGGTCGATTTTAAGCGCACTCAGATTCATCATCGAAATGGCCTCGCTTCACATACTGCCCAGCGTTCTTGTCGGGCTGTACATAATAATCGAAACCGTAGCGAATCTGGCAGTAGGTGCAGACGTCCTTGATTTTCTGCTTGGGGTCTGCGCGCCGGACATGAACGCCCTTTGCTCCCTGAAAGGAATCCAGACAAATCGGGCAGAGGTGATATTGTCAATATCAGTTGACAGATAAAACTCAAAGAATATCCATATCATGCAGCTACCATCTGAGCAACATAG